>JAFACG010000021.1 GCA_023425645.1 Pseudomonadota bacterium | reverse complement strand
GTCTGTGAAAGTAGGTCATCGTCAAGCTCTTATCCGCCAAAACCCCCGCAAGTCACCCTTGCGGGGGTTTTGCTTTTTACGCGCGCCCCAACACAGCGCCCACGCTTTCGAAGCGCGCCGGGGCCGGGCCCAGAGCCGCGGCCCGCGGCACCCCAAACGCCTTGCCCGCCCATCCGGGCGGGCTCTCCCGATCCGTCCCGTTGACCTGCATCAAGCAGGGCATGGTCCTGCCCGTCCAGGGAGGCTGAGCTTGCAGGTTGTTACAGACGATGCCAGCTCAGCAAGAACGGGTAAAATGGTTTGGTACTGTTGTCGTCAATGCTTGATTCAGGAGAACCGAATGAACCAGCCCGTCAATCCCGAACTCGAACCTGGCCTGCCGCTGCGCAAGATAGCGCATATCTGTTATGCCCTGTTTTCCCTGGCCATGATCAGTGCGGGCCTTTTCGGAGCGGCGGCGGTGGCCGCAGTCATCCTGGCTTACGTCAAGCGGGGTGACGCCTCCGGAACCATTTACGCCAGCCATCTGGATTGGATCATCAAGACCTTTTGGTGGGGGCTGCTCTGGGTGGTGCTCAGCGCCTTGCTCACGGCGGTTTTCATTGGCTGGGTGACAGGCTTGGTCGCCCTGGTGTGGATCATCCACCGCTTGATCAAGGGCTGGCTGGCCTTGGCGGGCGGCCAGGCATTGGGACAGGATTACTGATCGCACGCACTGGCTCTCACAGGGCAGTCGTCCTGACAAAAAAGGTGTTCGCTAGAACACCTTTTTTCTTGTCCGGAAGAGGCTGCCTGCCGTGTCCGGAGAGCTCAGTCGCAGAGCAACTGGATTTGCGAGACGTGCAGGTGGTGCAGGCATTCGCGCAGCAACAGAAGATAAGCGCCGAGCGATTTGTCGTCCAGCGGGGACGGCCCCGAAGCTGACCCAGCGGCTTTGGCCGTGGACGAGGCGCCCACGGTGGCGTCCGCATAGATGTTGAAAACGGTTTCCAGATTCTCGATGCTCAAGGCGTGGTTGTCATTGCCCGTCACGTCCTTGATCCATTGCATGAGCCGGCCGGCTTGCGGTCCGGAGGCGAATACCTGGAACTGGCGCAAGTCCAGCCGCGCCGGCATGAGGGCGTCTTCCACCACTTCGATGGCTTGTTCCAACTGGAGCGCCGTGGTGCCGGGACCGGCGAAGCAGGTGGCCAGGAGCTGCGTCAAGGTCAGTTCGGGGAATGGCTCGATGTGCACGGGAACCCCTTTGCGGGCCAGGCCGATGGCGGCTTCGTCATCCGTGAAGTGCAGCACGGCGATCTGGGCATGGGGTTGAGCAAGCTGCAGATGTTGAAGCAGGGCCAAGATAGTGTGGGGTGGGTTCAGGGTTGTCGCGTTGTCCGACATGATGATCCTCATTGACTGTCCGTATCTGTCTTGTCTTGCGGGGACGCTACCTGGAACAAGGCCAGGGCCAGGGGCCGCTGGACATCGTGATCCACGACAGGGAAGGGATAATCCCGGCCGAGCGCGAAATCAAGCGGCAGTTGCCTGGCCTGCCAGGGGGCATGAATGGCCTTGGCATCGAGCCGGGCCAGTTCAGGCACGTAGCGCCGGATAAAGTCTCCGTCGGGGTCGAACTTGCGGGACTGGGTGACGGGATTGAAGATGCGGAAATAGGGCTGCGCATCGCACCCCGTTGACGCCGCCCACTGCCAGCCGCCCACATTGGACGCCATGTCGTAATCGAGCAGCTTGCGCGAAAAGTATTGTTCGCCCCACCTCCAGTCTATCAGCAAATCCTTCACCAGAAAGGATGCGGTGATCATGCGCAGGCGGTTGTGCATATAGCCTGTCTGATTCAGCTGACGCATGGCGGCATCCACGATGGGATAGCCTGTGCGGCCCTCGCACCAGGTCTGGAACCAGTCTTCCCGGTTTGGATAGGACAGGTCGCGGTAGGCAGGCTTGAAGCTTCGGGTGGCGCTGTCCGGATGATGCCAGAGAAACTGCTGATAGAACTCGCGCCAGATCAGTTCGCTCAGCCACGTCGCGGCGCCCTGGGAGTCGCTTGGCCAAGCCAGCGCCACGGCCTGGCGCACGGACAGCGTGCCGAAGCGCAGATGCGGCGACAGGTAGGATACGCCGCGCTTGGCGGGAAAGTCGCGCTGGCTGGCATAGGCGTGCAGCCGGGGCTCGAACTGCTTGAACATCTGCTGTGCGCCGGCCATGCCGGGCGGGTTGAGCAGTTTCTTTTCCAGTCCCGGCTCAAACCCCAGCTCGGCAAGGCTGGGCAGATCCTGCGCCGGCAGGCGCGCCCAGGCGCCCTGCTGCGTATCGTGGGGCTGCACGTCTTGTGCGCCCATACGCTCCAGCCAGGCCCGTTTGTAGGGCGTGAAGACGGTATAGGGGCCGCCCTGCCGGGTCAGAAGCTCGTCGCGTGCGAAGATGACCTGATCCTTGTACAGGTGCAGCGTCCGGCCTTGGGCGGCCAGCGCCTGGGCCACGGCGGCGTCTCGTTCCCGGGCAGCCGGTTCGTAATCTTCATTTGCGTAGACGGCCCGGGCCTGCAGGTCCTGTGCCAGCTTGGGCAAGATGCGCCGGGGATCGCCCTGGGCCGTGACCAGGTCGCTGCCCAGGCGGCGCAGCTCCTGTTGTACCTGCAGCAGGCTCTCGCGTATGAAGGCGACCCGCAGATCATCGGCGGGCAGCGGTTCCAGGATGCTCGTGTCGAAGACGAACACACAGGCAACCGGACGGCCGCTGCGCAGGGCGTGGTGCAGGGCGGCATTGTCTTGCAGGCGCAGGTCGCGGCGCAGCCAGCAGATGGAAAGGGAATGGCTCATGGCATAGATGCGGGCCTGATGGCCGCGCGGGCTCGAAGAACGGCGTGCGGGCGCGGGCAAGAAAAAAGGCCGCGGCTGGTCCCAGCGGCGCGGCCTGATACTGCGCGAGGTGCCGACGCACCCGCCGGCTCACTTGAGATGGGCGCTGACCAGCTTGGTCAGTTCGAACATGGACACCTGGTCCTTGCCGAACAGCGGACGCAGCTTGGCATCGGCATTGATGTTGCGGCGGTTCGCGGGATCCTGGAGATTGTGCTTTTTGATGTAGTCCCAGATCTTCTTGGTGACTTCGGTACGAGGCAGCGCGCCGGGACCGATCACGGCAGCCAGGGTGGGGCTAGGAGTGAGGGGCTTCATGAAGGCTGCATTGGGTTTGCGAGCAGCAGGCTTTTTTTCAGTGCTGGCCATGAACAGAACTCCTGAGGAATGAGTTGAAAGGACAGGATATGCGACTGGGCACGACTCCGCTGTCAGCATACCGTGATCCTTCCAGGAAATCCAAGCCATTTGTTTCCTAAGGCAACCGGGGCTGCGAGGGGATTTTCCCCGGCTGGACAGGCGCGGCGGATTTTGCTGGCGGCGTCGAGCGCCGGCCGGGCCTCGGCGTGAAGGGACAAGGCATGCGTATGGCGGATGCCTGTAGCATAATGATGGATTCGATACCCAAAAGGCGAGTCCCGGCGGTGCGCCAGCGCCGCCCGCCCTGTTTGGCGCTGCCGGCAGGACGGGATCGCCCGTTTTTGAGCCTAGTTATGAGCCCTACCGTGGATACCCTTGTAATTCGCCGTCCCGACGACTGGCATCTGCATCTGCGCGATGGCGCGGTGCTGGAATCCGTCGTAGGCCACACTGCCGCGCAGTTTGGCCGCGCCATCATCATGCCGAACCTGACCCCGCCGGTCACCACCACGGCGCTGGCCTTGGCCTATCGCGAACGTATCCTGGCCGCTTTGCAAAAGACGGGCGTGCATTCAGGGTTCGAGCCCCTGATGACGCTGTACCTGACCGACAACACCGACCCCGACGAGATGCGCCGCGCCCGCGACAGCGGCAAGGTGCACGGGGTCAAGCTGTATCCGGCCGGCGCCACCACCAATTCGGATGCCGGCGTGACCGACCTGCTGGGCAAGTGCAGCAAGGTCCTGGAAGTCATGCAGGAAGTAGGCATGCCCTTGCTGATGCACGGCGAGGTCACCGATCCCGCCGTGGACCTGTTCGATCGCGAAGCCGTGTTCATCGAGCGCGTCATGATCCCGATGCGCAAGGCCTTCCCCGAATTGAAAGTGGTGTTCGAGCATCTGACCACGGCCGATGGCGCAGCCTACGTCAGCCAGGCCGAAGGCCCGGTTGCCGCCACCATTACCGCGCACCACCTGCTGTACAACCGCAACGCCTTGTTCCAGGGCGGCCTGCAGCCGCATTGGTACTGCCTGCCCGTATTGAAGCGGGAAACCCATCGTCAGGCCTTGCTGAAAGCCGCGACCAGCGACAGCGGCCGCTTCTTCCTGGGTACGGACAGCGCCCCTCATGCACGCAGCCGCAAGGAACAGGCCTGTGGCTGCGCCGGCTGCTATACGGCCCTGCACGCCATGGAGCTGTACGCCACCGCCTTTGATCAGGTGGGCCGCCTGGACAAGCTGGAGGCGTTCTCCAGCCTGAATGGACCGGCTTTCTATGGCTTGCCTGTAAACGAAGGCAGCCTGACCCTCAAGCGCGGCCAGTTCGCCATTCCCGATTCCGTCGATATGGCCGGTGATCCGCTGGTGCCGCTGGCCGCCGGTCAATCGCTGGATTGGAGCGTGGTGGCCTGATCGTTTCCGTGCAGCGGAAATTGCAGGCGCGCGGCATGCCGCGCGCCTTCTTTTTCCGTATCACGGAGCGGTTTCTCCTACGGATACAGCATGCTGGATACCTTATTTGCGGATATTTCGTGGCCTGCGCTGCTCATCAGAATGACAGCCACGGCCTTGGTGGTGGTAATGGTGTCTTGGTCGGTGGGCGCCTTCGGCCCCTTGATCGGCGGAGCGCTGGC
The DNA here is from genome assembly GCA_023425645.1 of Pseudomonadota bacterium. GTDB lineage: Bacteria > Pseudomonadota > Gammaproteobacteria > Burkholderiales > Burkholderiaceae_B > Alcaligenes. Next base: position 48,851 of record JAFACG010000021.1, on the reverse strand, counting down.
CGGCTTGCCCATGGTGCTGGGGCCCGGGTTCTATTTTCTGGCGGCGCAGTTTCCGGCGGCCTTCGTGCATCAGGCCGCATCCTATGCGCTGTATTCATTGTGCGCCACGCAACTGTTCGTGCTGGCCTACATCCTGGCGGCGCGTACCTTGACGCCCTGGCGCACGCTGGCTTGCGCCGTGCTGGTCTGGCTGGCTTCGGCGGCGCTGCTGGCCTTCCTGCCTGCGCAACCCTGGCTGGGCCTGGCGGTGTTTGTGCTGGTTACGGCGGGCTGCGTGCGCCTGGGGCGCGGGGCCGCGTCGGCGGCCACCGCGGCCAAAGGCAAGGCGGGTTGGGGCTTGTTGCTGTTGCGCGGGGCGCTGGCAGGCGTGCTGGTGGCGTTCGTAACCACGGCCAGCCAGTGGCTGGGCGCCAGCGGTTCGGGCCTGCTGCTGGCTTTTCCCATCGGTTATACCGTGGTGGCGGTGACGATACATCAGAAGATGGGGGCGGGCAGCGTGATCGCCACCTTGCGCTCGGCCCTGCTGGGCACGACCAGCCTGGCGGGTTTCTGCACCGTGCTGGCGCTGTCAGTGGAGCAGATGGCCTGGCCCCTGGCCTTGCTGCTGGCGGCGGGCGTGTCCATGTCGATCACCCTGGGCCTGGTATTTCGGCCCTGGGCTCGTCGTTGAAGGTTCAGGCGGGGTCGAACAGATCCTGAGGGCCGCTGTTGCGCGGCGGCGTCAGGCCCAGGTGCCGCCAGGTGTTCAGCGTGGCGGTGCGGCCGCGCGGCGTGCGCTGCAGGAATCCGTGCTGGATCAGGTAGGGCTCGATGACGTCTTCGATGGTGTCGCGTTCTTCGCCGATGGCGGCCGCCAGGCTGTCCACGCCGACAGGGCCGCCGTCGAACTTGTGCACGATGGCCTCCAGCAGCTTGCGGTCCATCAGGTCCAGGCCTTGGGGATCGACTTCCAGCATGGCCAGCGCCGCCTGCGCGCATTCAGTGTGGATGACGCCGCCGGTCTTGACTTCGGCGTAGTCGCGCACGCGCCGCAGCAGGCGATTGGCGATGCGCGGCGTGCCGCGCGAGCGGCGGGCGATCTCGTAGGTGCCGTCGTCGGTGGTGGACACATTGAGCAGGCCGGCGCTGCGCGCCACGATGCGGGCCAGATCGTCCACGCCGTAGAATTCCAGCCGCGACACGATGCCGAAGCGGTCGCGCAAGGGATTGGTGAGCATGCCGGCGCGCGTGGTGGCGCCCACCAGGGTGAAAGGTTGCAGGTCCAGCTTGACGCTGCGCGCGGCCGGCCCTTCGCCGATCAGGATGTCGATCTGGAAATCCTCCAGCGCCGGGTAGAGGATTTCTTCCACCACGGGCGATAGCCGGTGGATTTCGTCGATGAACAGAACGTCGTTGGGTTCCAGGTTGGTGAGCAGGGCGGCGAGGTCGCCTGGACGCTCCAGCACGGGACCGGAGGTCTGGCGCAGGTTCACGCCCATTTCGTGGGCGATGATGTGCGCCAGCGTGGTCTTGCCCAGTCCGGGCGGGCCGAACAGCAGCACATGGTCCAGGGCCTCGCGGCGCTGGCGGGCGGCGGCGATGAAGATTTCCAGCTGCTCGCGTGCGCGGGCCTGGCCCACGTAGTCGTCCAGCATCTTGGGGCGCAGGGCGCGTTCGATGGATTCCTCGTTGGGCGACAGGGCCTTGGGCGTGATGATGCGCTGCTCGGACGGCAGACTGGAGAGCGAATCGGAGTGAATGGCCATGGTGTTCAGGCTGATTGAATATACAGTATGGTACACCATGCGGACCCTGGCCGGACATAGGCCGGGACGAATGAATACCCGCGCGCTCCCGCCGCGATTCCCTGGCCGGCAAGGCTAGGCGCGAGCCGTGCTGTTCCCGCATAATGAAGGGTCGATGTCCCCAGAAGAGATTTTACCCATGTCCTCTACCATGCCGACCTTTGACGATGTCCTGGCGGCGGCGCAGCGCCTCAAGCCCGTGGCCCACCGCACGCCGGTGCTGACGTCCTCCACCTTGAACCAGCGCCTGAACGGCGAAGTCTATTTCAAGTGCGAGAATTTCCAGCGCATCGGCGCCTTCAAGTTCCGCGGCGGCTATAACGCGCTGGCCAGTCTCTCGCCCGAGCAGCGCCGCGCCGGCGTGGTGGCCTTTTCTTCCGGAAACCATGCCCAGGCCGTGGCGCTGGCCGCTCGCTTGTTGGGCATGCCGGCCACCATCATCATGAATTCCGATGCGCCCGCCGCCAAGCTGGCGGCCACGCGCGGCTATGGCGCCAACGTGGTGGAGTACGACCGCCTGACGCAGGACCGGGCGCAGATCGCCCAGGAGCTGGTGGAGCGTGAGGGTTTGACGCTGATTCCGCCTTTCGGCCATGCCGACGTCATCGCCGGGCAGGGCACGGCGGCGCGCGAACTCCTGGAGGACGTGCCCGACCTGCAGGAACTGTACGTGCCGCTGGGCGGCGGCGGCCTGTTGTCGGGCTGCCTGCTGGCCGCGCATGCGATGGCTCCGGACTGCAAGGTGTATGGCGTCGAGCCCCAGGCCGGCAATGACGCCCAGCAGTCCTTGCGCCGCGGGGAGATCGTCAAGATCGCGCCGCCGTCCTCGATCGCGGACGGGGCCCTGACCCAGGCCCTGGCGCCCATCACGTTTGACATCATCCGCCGGCACGTGGCCGACATCGTCACCGCCACCGATCCGGAACTGGTGGACGCGTTGCGTTTCTTTGCCGAGCGCATGAAGATCGTGGCGGAGCCGACCGGCTGTCTGGGAGCGGCTGCCGTGATGCGGCAGGCCAATCTGCAGGGGCGGCGGGTAGGTGTGGTGATCAGCGGCGGCAACGTGGACGTGGGCGCACTGGGCCGTCTGCTGGCTTGAGCGCCCGGGCAGGAGAGCTGTTGCGGCCCGCCTGCGTCGGGCCGATTCGCTTCAGCCGCGCGAGAGCGATTTGAGCGCCTGCCTGATGCCTTCGGACACGTCGATGCCTTCGGGCAAAGCCTTGACCGCGACGGCGGCTTCCTTGCTGGAATAGCCCAGCGCTTCCAGGGCATGCAGCACATCGTCGCGGCTGCTGGGGGCGGCGCCGCTCACGGCGCTGCCGCCCAGGTCCGCGCCCAGCTTGCCGCGCAGCTCCAGCAGCAATCGTTCGGCGGTCTTCTTGCCTATGCCCGGAATCTTGACCAGGCGGCCGCTTTCCTGGCGGGTGACGGCGTCGGCCAGCTCGTCCGCGCTCATGCCCGAGAGCAGGGCCAGGGCCGTGCGCGCGCCGATGCCCGTGACCTTGATCAGGGCGCGGAAGGTGCTGCGTTCGGACAGGCTGGAAAAGCCGAACAGCACGTGGGCGTCCTCGCGGATGGCCAGGTGCGTGAACAGGCTGACCTGCGCGCCCAGCTCGGGCATCTGGTAGAGCGTGCTCATGGGCACGTCGATCTCGTAGCCCACGCCGCCCACATCCACGCAGATGGTGGGCGGTTGTTTTTCGATCAGGGTTCCGCGGATGCGTCCTATCATGGAAATACCTCTGGTTCAGGGGGTGACGGCGGGCCCTAGCCCAATACCCTGCCGGCGCGGATGCGGCGGCGCGGACCGGCGGCCAGCACGCCGCTCTTCTGCAGGCCCGCCAGCACGCTGGCATGGTGTGCATGGCTGATGGCGCAGGCCAGGGCGTCGGCCGAGTCCGGCGCCGGCAGGCCGTTGAGCTGCAGCAGACGCTGCACCATGAGCTGGATCTGCTCCTTGGCGGCATGGCCGTTGCCCGCCACGGTTTTCTTGATCTGCAGGGCCGTGTATTCGTGCACGTCCAGGCCGCCCACGGCCAGGGCGCACAAAGCCGCGCCGCGGGCCTGGCCCAGCAGCAGGGTGGAGGCGGGATTGCTGTTGACGAAGACTTTCTCGATGGCGGAGGTGTCCGGCCTGCTCTGTTCGATGACTTCCGCGATGTGGGTCAGGATGAGCTTGAGCCGCTGCGCCAGGGGGAGGTCGGCCGGGACCACGATGGTCCCGCTCGAGACGTAGTTCAACCTGGGCCCCTGGGCGTCGATCACGCCGAAACCGGTGCGTCGCAGGCCAGGGTCTATGCCCAGGATGCGCATGTCAGTGACGGAAGTGGCGCGTGCCGGTCAGGACCATGGCGATGCCGCGCTCGTTGGCGGCGGCGATGACTTCATCGTCGCGCACGCTGCCGCCGGGCTGGATCACGCAGGTCGCGCCGGCTTCGGCTACCACGTCCAGGCCGTCGCGGAACGGGAAGAAGGCGTCCGAGGCCACGGCGGATCCCGCCAGGGACAGGCCGGCGTTCTCGGCCTTGATGGAGGCGATGCGGGCGGAATCCACGCGGCTCATCTGGCCGGCGCCCACGCCCAGCGTCATGCCCTGGCCGCAGAAAACGATGGCGTTGGACTTGACGTACTTGGCCACGTTCCAGGCGAACAGCAGGTCCTGCATCTGCTGGGCGGTGGGCTGCACCTGGGTCACGACCTTGAAGGCCTGGACATTGTCGCGGAAGGTGTCGGGCGTCTGGACCAGCCAGCCGCCGCCCACGCGCTTGACGTCGAAGGCGTTGTGGGCGTCGCCCGCGTCCACGGTCAGCACGCGCACGTTCTTCTTGGCGGCGAACACGTCCAGGGCACCCTGGGTGTAGGAGGGCGCCAGCAGCACTTCCACGAACTGGCTGCTGATGGCCTGGGCCGCGGCTTCGTCCACTTCACGGTTGAAGGCGATGATGCCGCCGAAGGCGGAGGTGGGATCGGTCTGGAATGCCTTGCGGTAGGCCTGCTCGGCGGTTTCGCCCAGGGCCACGCCGCAGGGATTGGCGTGCTTGACGATCACGCAGGCGCCGGCATCGAAGCTGCGCACGCATTCCCAGGCGGCGTCCGCGTCGGCGATGTTGTTGTAGGACAGCTCCTTGCCCTGCAGCTGGCGGTAGCGGCCCAGCAGGCCGGCGCCGATCTGCGCATCCGCGTAGAAGGCGGCGGACTGGTGCGGGTTCTCGCCGTAGCGCAGGGTTTGCTGCTGCTGGACCTGGATGGTCAGCACGCGCGGCCATTCGGCGCGCTCGGGGGCGCTTTCCTGGGCGGGCTCGGCCTGCGCCAGGCTGGTGAGGTAGGCGGCGATGGCGCCGTCGTAGGAAGCCGTGTGGGCGTAGACTTTGGCGGCCAGCTCCAGGCGCAGGCCGTAGGAGGGGTGGCCGGCGGGGCCGTCGATGTCGGCCAGCACGCGCTCGTAGTCGGCCGGGTCTATGACCACGCACACGCCGCCTTCCGGCGTGCCGTGATTCTTGGCGGCGGCGCGCAGCATGGCGGGACCGCCGATGTCGATGTTCTCGACGGCGTCGGCAAAGGTGCAGCCGGGCTTGGCGATGGTCTCGCGGAACGGATAGAGGTTGACGACCAGCAGATCGATGCGATCGATGCCGTGCTCTTCAATGGTCTTCAGGTGTTCGGCGCTGTCGCGGCGGGCCAGCAGGCCGCCGTGGATCTTGGGATGCAGCGTCTTAACGCGGCCGTCCAGGATCTCGGGCGAGCCGGTGTGCTGGGCCACTTCGGTGACGTTCAGGCCGGCTTGCGCCAGCAGCTTGGCGGTGCCGCCGGTGGACAAGAGGCGCACGCCGCGCTGGGCCAGCGCCTGGGCGAATTCGACAATACCGGTTTTGTCGGAGACAGAAAGAAGAGCTGTCTGGATTTTCATGGAAGGTGAGGCTTGAGGGTTAGGAATCAGGGTTGCAGGTTGTGGGCGCTGAGCTTCTTGCGCAGCGTGCTGCGCGTGATGCCCAGCATTTCCGCGGCCTTGGACTGGTTGCCGGCGGATTTTTCCAGGGCAACCTGCAAAACGGGCCGTTCCACGCAGGAGATGACCATCGACAGCATGTCGCGTGGCTCGGAGTCGCCCAGGTCGGCGAAATAGCGTTCCAGGCGCTCACGTACGGACTGTTCGAGTGGGTTGGTCGTAGACATTTTTTTCTGAAGGTATACGTTGCTTAAATACAAAAGAGCTGCTTGCGACGCCCTATCCCTGGTAAGGCTGGTCGAGGTCGCATTCGTCGAACCATAGTTTTATGGTCTGCAGTTGTTCGGTGCAGCATTCAATGCGGTTGATGCGTCCCAGCCAGCGTTCGGCATCGGGCATGCCGGACAGATACCAGCCAATATGCTTGCGGGCAGTACGTACACCAGTGTGCTGCCCATAGAAGGCGTAATGATCTTCCAGGTGCTCGACCATGCAGTCGCGCAGTTCCCCGAACGTGGGGGCAGCGCGGTGCGTGCCGTGTTCGAGGTAATGCAGGATTTCCCGGAAGATCCAGGGTCGTCCCTGGGCCGCCCGACCTACCATGACGGCATCCGCTCCGGTGTACTCTAGTACGAATTTGGCCTTTTCGGGACTATCGATATCCCCATTGGCAATGACCGGAATAGAGATGCTGTTCTTGACTTCGCGTATGGTGTCGTATTCGGCCTGGCCCTGGTAGAAGTCGCAGCGAGTGCGGCCGTGCAGGGTGAGAGCGGCGATGCCGATGTCTTCGGCCAGCCGGGCGATACGCACAGCATTGCGCGATTGCGCGTCCCAGCCGGTACGGGTCTTGAGTGTAACCGGAACCTGGTGGGGAGTACATGCCTTGACAACGTGTTCCAGGATGTCGACCACTCTGGCTTCGTCGCGCAGCAGGGCCGAGCCGGAGGCGACATTGCACACCTTCTTGGCGGGGCAGCCCATGTTGATGTCGATGATGCGGGCGCCCTTGCCTATGTTGAAGACGGCGGCCTCGGCCATCATTTCGGGGTCGGAGCCGGCGATCTGGACCGCCACAGGGTCGATTTCGCCGTCGTGGTTCAGGCGGCGCGAGGTCTTGACGCTGTCCCACAGGCGCTTGTTGCTGGCGGCCATTTCGGATACCGCGTAGCCCGCACCCAGAGCCTTGCACAGCCGACGGTAGGGTCGATCCGTGACGCCAGCCATGGGGGCGATGAAGATGGGATTGGGAAGGGTCCAGGAACCAATGCGCATTTAGGGGATTTTAACCTTCCCGCCCTGCTCTGTGGGAGAAGACTTTGCATGAGCTTGGTCAGCAGGCGGCGCTCCTGGTCCTGGCACCTTCCCGCGGGGCGGGCTAGGCTCGCAGGCCCTGCAGGAGCTGGCGCGCGAAGGGTTTGCGCGCCAGGGGCAGGGTGTCCATGGCCAGCAGCCCCAGTCCGCAGGCGTGTTGGACCAGCGGATTGCGAGTGGCGAACAGGCGCGGCAGGGTATCGGTGATGGCGGCGGTCAGCCAGCGGTCGGGGCGCCGCAGCCGGGCGTAGCGGGCCAGGAAAGGATCGGGATTCTGGCGGCAGTCGGCCTGCCAGGCGGCCAGGCTTTGTGCCAATTGCGCCACATCGCGCAGTCCCAGGTTCAGGCCCTGGCCGGCCACCGGATGCAGGGTCTGGGCGGCGTTGCCTACTGCCAGCAGGCGTTCGGCCAGCCGGCTGGGGCCGGCATGGAAGGCCAGGGGGAACATATGGCGCGCCGAGACCGGTTCCAGCACGCCCAGGCGTTCTCCAAAGGCCTGCATCAGCGCGGACTGGAAATCGGCGGCCGGCAATTCGGCCAGCATCTGGCTGCGTTCGGGCGAATTGCACCAGACGATGCCGTACAGGTCGGGAGCGTCGGGATGGGGCAGGGCGGCCAGGGGGCCATTGGCGGTGAAGCGTTCGTAGGCCCAGCCTTCCTGCGGCCGGCCGGCGCGCACGGTGGTCAGCAGGGCGTGCTGGCCGTATTCCCGGCGTACGCCGGCGGGGCGGGCGCCGTCGCACTGGACGGCCAGCAGGGCGGAGGACTGGCCGGCGTCGTGCTGCACCAGCATGCGCCCGGGAGCCGGGCGCGCCTGGGCGGCCTGGGCCGGCACCAGCGACACGCCGCTGTCGCGCAGGCGGGCGTGCAGGCTCCAGAGCAGATCGTCGTAGTGCACCACGGCGCCCAGGTCGGGCACCCCGAGCTCGTCGGTCTGGATCAGGCAGCGCCCCAGCCGGCCCTGCTGGGATACATGCACGGTGCGCATGAGGGCGGCCCGGCTGGGCCAGGCCCTGAGCTGGTTAAGGATGAGGCGGCGACTGCCGTGGTTCAGCGCCAGGGTGCGCGGGTCGCCCTGCGCATGGTCCGTGGCCGCGAGATTGAAGTTCTTGCCCAGGACGGCGATCCGGGAGGGATCGGAGTGCTGGCTGGCCAGCAGCAGCGCCAGGGCGGCTCCGACGGGGCCGGCGCCGCAGATGGCGATATCAAAGTCGGTGGCGTTCATGGGGACCTCGTGACGACGGTGGAGCAATTCGAGTATTGTACGGGAAGGCGACCGCCGCGACGGCCCGCAGGGGAAGGCCCCGCGGGACACGGCGGTCTTGCGCAACGGCCGCCCAGGCCCCGGCTCGGATTTTGCCCATGTCCCCACAGAAACTGCGTCTCGAACAGGCTTCGCGCTTTCGCAACAAGACCCTGGCCGCCTTGCTGGCCCTGTTTTTCGGCTCCCTGGGAGCGCACGGGCTGTACCTGGGGCGGCGGCTGTGGTGGCTGCCGCTGGCCTACACGATGCTGATGGCGGCCGGAGTCCTGGTCGCCGATACCTGGTGGGACAATATCTTCGTGCATCTGCTCATCGTGCCGGTGACGGCCGGCATCCTGGAAGCGGTGATCCTGGCCTTGCGCGATCCGGCGCGCTTTGACGCCGTCTACAACCCGCATGGCGGGGGGCGGAACAGCCATGGCTGGCCCAGCGTCCTCACCGCCATCGCCGGGGCCGTCGCCTTCGTCAACATCAGTCTGTATTGGCTGGCCATCATCGTCCTGGCCCTGTATCGCCACCTGGGTTGGCTGGACTCCTGGGTCTACTAGAATCTGTTCACGAAAAAAACGCGAATGGCGCCACCGGCAAGGCTGTTGTAAAACAAAGGCTTACAAACTTTCCGCCTGGGGTTTTCCCTTGTGGAGAAGGCTTGCCTACGCTACAATATGGGTTCTTTCATTTCATAGGAGCTGTGTGGTGAATTCCGACCCCGGCGACAGTCCCAGTCGAATGGTTTTCGACATGTTGACGTCCAGGCGCGTCCAGGCCCGCTGATTCATGCACAGCTTGCCGCGTCCTGGAAAATTCAGGGCGTGGCTTTTCTCCGGCGGCTTTTCTGCGCCGCCCGAAATCCCGCCATTCCGTCCTTAGGAGGCCTTCAGGCTTCCGCATCCTGATATGCCGCATGTCTCATGCGCAAGAGGAGGAATGCATGCGTATTTTTGATCTCTTTCTGCGTCGCGCCGGAATCCAGGCCTCCACGGCCCGTGCGCGCAACAACCTTTCCGTGTCCCGCCTGACGGTGGTCTGCCCGCGCGGCGACCTTGCCCAGGTGCGGCGCCGTATCTACTCCGACCTGAACACCGCCGGCATACGGGTGGCCAATCTGGAAGTCGATCACTCCGACACCCACGATACCGCCCAGGCCTGCGTCACCCTGACCTGCCCGCCTGAGCTGCGGGCCGAGCTGATGCAGCGCGCACGGCTCATCCGTGATTACCCGGGCGTGCTGAACGTCAGGTGGGCAGGCCGCGAGCGTATTGCTATAAACTAAGTTGCAACTGGTTTTCCGGATTGCGCATTCATGACCCTGATAGACTGGCTGACCCCCTGGGAGTTCTCTCCCGTACTGCTGGCGACCTTTCTGCTGGTCATCGTGCTGTACGTCAGGGGGCTGCGCGTGCACCGGCCCAACCGGCTGCGCCAATGTTTTTTCTGGGTCGGCCTGATCCTGCTGTACCTGTCACTGCACACCCGGCTGGATTACTACGCCGAGCGCATGTTCTTCATCCATCGGGCCCAGCACCTGATCCTGCATCACCTGGGCCCGCTGTTCCTGATGGGAGCCTATCCGGGCCAGACCTTGCGCGCGGGCCTGCCCCTGGCCTGGCGCCGCCGCCTGGCGGACTGGCTGCGCCGTCCATCCGGTCGTCGGGTGCAGGCCGTGCTGACCAATCCCGTGCTGGTGGCCTTCCTGTTCGTGTTCCTGGTGCTGGTGTGGATGCTGCCCGTGGTGCAGTTCTATTCCATGCTGGACTGGCGCCTGTATCGGCTCATGAACTGGTCGGTGGTCATCAGCGGCATTCTGTACTGGAACCTCATCCTGGATCGCCGGCCTTCTCCGCCGGCCCGGCTGTCCGTGGGCGGGCGCATCCTGTCGCCTGTCATCACCATGGTGCCGCAAATGGTCGTGGGCGCCATCATCACCTTCACCGAATACGACCTTTACCCCATTTTTGACCTCTGCGGCCGGGCCATCCCGGGCATGGACGCCGTGGCCGACCAGGTCATGGGCGGCCTGATCATGTGGGTGCTGGCGGGATTGGTCGAAGTCTTCGGCCTGCTCTATGCTCTGGGCACGCTGATGCGCCTGTCCGCACGCCACCGCCTGCCCGAACCTCGTCGCCGCGCCGCGACCGCGTCGGCGGCCGCCAGTTGACCCTGTTGGGAGTTCGAATGTTGTTCAAACCTGTTTTACCTCTGGCGCGCACGGGTCTGGCGCTGCTGCTGGCCGCCTGCCTGGCCGCGCCCGCGCAGTCCCAGCCCATGGGCATCCCCTCGATGGGGGCCGCTTCCGGCGCGGAATTGTCGCCCTCCCTGGAACGGACGCTGGGCAATGCCATCATGGAGCAGGGGCGCCGCTCGCCGGACTACGTAGCCGATTCCGACATCAACCAATACCTGACGGACATGGGGCGCAAGCTGGCGCGCCATGGGCCGGCCATGGCGCAGCCGGTCACCGTCTTCGCCTTGCGCGACAGCAGCATCAACGCATTCGCCCTGCCGGGCGGCTACATCGGCATCCACAGCGGGCTGATCACCGCGTCGCAGTCCGAGTCGGAGCTGGCCTCCGTGCTGGCGCACGAAATCGCGCACGTCGCCCAGCGTCATGTGGCGCGCGGCATCACCCAGAGCGCCCAGAGCAATCACCTGATGATCGCCGCCCTGGCCGGCGCCTTGCTGGGCGCGCTGGCGGGCAGCGGGGACCTGGCCATGGGGGCGGCCGCCTTCGGGCAGGCCGCCGCCGTGGATCGGCAACTGGGGTTCTCGCGCCAGGCCGAGCAGGAAGCCGATCGGGTCGGTTTTGAGATGCTGACCAAGGCCGGCTACGAACCGCAGGGCATGGTGCGCATGTTCCAGCGCCTGGCCTCGGCCTCGCGCCTGAACGAGAGCGCCAGCGCGAACGAGTACGCCAGCACTCACCCACTGTCCCAGCAGCGCGAGTCCGACATTCAGAACCGGGTCCGCGGCGTGCCCGCCTCGGGGTATCAGGACTCGCCATCGTTCTGGTATGTGCGCGCCAAGCTGATGATCATGCAGGCCGGCGCGGGCCAGGCCCTGCGCGAGGTGGAGCAGAGCCTGCAGAGCAGCGCGAGGCAGGAGCAGGACGGCATCGAGCGGTCTGCCGCCCTGTATGGCCTGGCCTACATCGCCATGGGGCGGCAGGATTACGATCAGGCCCGGGCCTTGCTGGCCCAGGCAGGCGGGCAGGGGCGCTACCAGGCCCCGGAGCTGGACACCCTGGCGGTCAGCGTGGAGATCGCGGCGGGCGATCGCCAGGCCGCCCAGGCCCGGGCCCAGCAAGCATGGAAGCGCTGGCCGCAAAGCCAGGGTGCGGCCCTGGCCTATGTGCAGGTGTTGCAGCAGGCGGGCCAGAACGAGCAGGCGCAGCGTTTCCTGCTGCAGCTCATCGAGCAATGGCCCGACGTGCCGCGCCTGCACCAGCTGCTGGCGCAGACCTATGATCGCCTGGGCGACGGGGTCAAGGCGCGCCGCGCCATGGCGGAGTACTACCAGCTGGTGGGCGCGCTGCCTACCGCGGTGGAACAGCTGCAGCAGGCGCGCAACCTGACCACGGACTTCTACCAGCAATCGGAACTGGATACGCAGATCCGGCAATTGCGTGAACGGGTCGAGAATGAAAGGGCGCTGCTGGAGCGTTTCCGCTCCTGATCGGACCTAGCCGCGCGTTTCGAAAAAACGGGCCAGCCGGGCGGGCAGCCAGCCCATATTGCCGGGAAAACGGCCCGTGGTGAAACCCACATGCCCGCCTTCGGCGGGCTGATGCAGCAGGATGGAGTCCGAGCAGTCCTGCACGCCGGGCAGGCAGGACTGCGGCACGAAAGGGTCATTGCGGGCGTTGAGCACCAGCGTGGGCACCCGGATGTCGGGCAGTAGCGGCTTGCTGGAAGCGCGGGTCCAGTAGTCCAGCGCATTGCGAAAGCCGTGCATGGGGGCGGTGTAGATGTCGTCGAATTCGCGCAGCGTGCGCGCCTGGGCCAGGCGCACGGTATCGATCAGGCCCGGAAAGCGGCGCGCCTTGTCCTGCAGCTTGGTGCGCATGGTCTTCAGGAAGTAGGGCGAATAGAACCAGCGCCCCATGCGTGATTCGGACAGGTAACGGCCGCAGGTCACCAGGTCCAGCGGCACGGAAATGGACGCGCAGGCCTGCAGCCAGCCCGCCTTGTCGCCCGCTTCTCCCAGGAACTTGAGCATGGCGTTGCCGCCCAGCGACGTGCCGGCCGCGTGCCAGCGCGCATTGGGCAGGTGGCTGCGCACCGAGTCCAGAATGAAGCTGACCTCCTCCGAGTCTCCCGAGTAGTAGGCGCGAGCCATGCGATTGGGAAAACCCGAGCAGCCCCGGAAGTGGGCGACCACCACGACCCAGCCGCGCGCCCGGAAATACTGGGCGATGGCCTGGATGTAGTGGCTGCGGCTGCTGCCTTCCAGGCCGTGGAACAGGACGAGAGCGTGGGTATCCGCGCTGGAGGGCAGGCTGGCCCAGTCTTCGGGCTGCAGCCAGCGCCGCGCGGCGGTGCGCGACAGATGGGCGTCGGCATGGGCCGTGGCGCCGCTGGCCAGCTTGTCGGCGAACAGTCCGGGTCCGGTCCAGTCCAGGTCCAGGAAGTCGCCGTCCGGCGTATCCAGGCGCTGGCGCACGAAGGCGATGTGGTGATGGCGGGCGAAGAACGCGCCGTGTATGGTCTGCAGGTGTCCGCCCGGCAGCCAGGCGGGCAGGGGGCAGGTGCTGGTATCCAGGCGAGCGCTCATGTTCAGGCGCCGCCGCAGGTGCGCGCGCCCGACGACGGGCGCCTGGCCCGTGCCGTCAGGGGCGGAGTGAAGGAGGGGGCGGGGTCCAACGATGCAACCGGATGGATCAGTGGCCGTGGACTTTCTCGCCTTCTTTCAGGCGGTAGCGGGCGCCGCAGTAGGGGCAGGCGGCTTCGCCGGTCTTGCTGATATCGATGTACACGCGCGGATGCATGCTCCAAAGCGGTGCCTTGGGACCAGGGCAGTGCACGGGCAGGTCGGCGGCTCCGACCATGATCAGTTCGTGCTCTGCTTTTTTGGGTTCGATAGCGGCGCTCATAGGGTTCCTGAAAAACGATAGACCAACGGATAGACAAGGTAGGGGCACGGCGGACGGCAGGCACGCCTGGCGCCGCCGTTTCCCGGGTGCACAATCTGAAGATTGTACCAAGACGGCGCGTGTTTTTCGTGAACACGTGCCAAAGGACGACACAGGCCGATGTGCAGCAGCCGTGGCCTGCGCCCGCCATGGAGCGGCCGGGGGACAATTTGGGGTCCCGGGCGCCGCCAGCGGCGGTTTTACTCCTAAAATAACGAACCATAAGCAAAATAGCCGCAGCGGCCCGGGCCGCGCGGACATCCCGCATCAGGAGGGGGCGTGCAGGCCTTCACGAAAATATCCCGCCTGTTGCCCGGTCCCCAGGACCGCGTCAACATGCGCGAAGGATTCATCGATTTCATTCCGGCCCTGATCGCCACGGTGGTCTGGGGCTTCGTGACCGGCGTGGCCATGGTCAAGTCGGGCCTGAGCGGCCTGGAAGCCACCTTGATGACCTTGCTGGTCTACGCCGGCTCCGCCCAGCTGACGGCCCTGCCGCTGATCGAGTCGCACGCGCCCCTGTGGCTGATCTTCGCGGCGGGCTTCATCGTCAACATCCGCTTCATCATCTTCGGCGCCGCGCTGCAGCCGTTTTTCCGCCACCTGGACTGGAAGCGGCGCCTGGGGCTGGGCTACATCACCAGCGACATGGTGTTCGTGCTGTTCATGTCGCGCTACGGCGACGCCAAGGAACGAGGTTCGCGCGAGCATCTGTGGTATTACCTGGGCATCATCCTGCCGGGCTGGGTGAGCTGGCAGCTCGCCTCGCTGGCGGGCATCGTGCTCAGCGCCTATGTGCCTACCTCGTGGTCGCTGGAGTTCGCGGCCATCCTGGCCCTTCTTGCGCTGCTGATCCCGCTGGTCAACAACCGGCCCATGTGGGCCTGCTTGCTGACGGCCGGAGCCATTGCCTGGGTCGGCCAGCTGCTGCCCCTGCGCCTGGGGCTGGTGGCCGCGGTGCTCGGCGGAGTGCTCGCGGGCGTGGCGGCAGAACAACTGCAACGGCACAGGGACGCACGGCGATGAGCGATTGGCAGTATGATTGGTACGTTTTGGGTGCGATCGCCCTGCTGGTGTTGTGCAGCCTGCTGACCCGTACCGGCTATTTCATGTTCGGCGACCTGCTGCCCCTGACCGAGCGTATGCGGCGCGCCTTGCGCTATGCTCCGGTGGCCGCCCTGGTGGCGATCATCGTGCCGGAGCTTCTGCCCTGGGCGCCCGGCGACACTCCCCGATTGGATATCAAAGCGCTGGCCAGCCTGGTCGCCGTGCTGGTGTTCATCCGTACCCGCAACGCCGTATGGGTCATCGTGGCCGGCATGCTGGCTTTCTGGCTGATTCGCGCCGTCGTGGCCTGACGCCACAAATCCGATGGTTCATGCCCGCTTTCCTCTGTTGGACCGACGGGCATAAGCTAAAATAGGGCTGTTACAAATGCTTGCCAATCATGAGCAAGCCGAATTTTTGCGTACATGACAGATAAAACTTCTTCGACCTCCGATACCGTTACTTTTGCTGATTTCGGTCTGCACCCTGGAATCCTGAGCGCCGTGCTGGACGCGGGATACTCCAAGCCCACGCCGATCCAGGCGGAAGCCATTCCCGTGGTGTTGGCCGGACGTGATGTCATGGGCGCCGCCCAGACCGGCACCGGCAAGACCGCGGCATTCTCGCTGCCCATCCTGAACCGGCTGATGGCTCATGCCAACACCAGCGCCTCGCCGGCGCGCCACCCCGTGCGCGCCCTGGTGCTGACGCCGACCCGCGAACTGGCCGACCAGGTCGCCGAAAGCATTGCGCTCTACAGCAAGTCCGTGCCGCTGCGTTCCGCGGTGGTGTTCGGCGGCGTGGACATCGGTCCCCAGAAGGAAGCGCTGCGCCGGGGCGTGGAAATCGTGATCGCCACGCCGGGCCGCCTGCTCGACCACATCGAGCAGCGCACCGTCAACCTGAGCCAGGTGGGCATCCTGGTGCTGGACGAGGCCGACCGCATGCTGGACATGGGCTTTCTGCCCGACCTGGATCGCATCGTCAGCCTGCTGCCCAAGAATCGCCAGGGCCTGCTGTTCTCGGCCACGTTCAGCAAGGAAATCCGCAAGCTGGCGCGCTCCTTCCTGAACGAGCCCGTGGAGCTCGAGGTGGCCGCCCGCAACGCGACCGCCTCCACGGTCACGCAACTGATCTACCCCATGCCCGCGGACGACAAGCGTCGCGCCGTGGTGCACCTGGTCAAGACCAAGAAGCTGACGCAGACCATCGTCTTTTCCAACACCAAGATCGGCGCCGGCCAGCTGGCCCGCTACCTGGAGCGCGAAGGCATACGCGCCGAATCCATCCACGGCAACAAGAGCCAGCTGGAGCGCATGAAGGTGCTGGACGCCTTCAAGGGCGGCAAGGTGGACGTGCTGGTGGCCACCGACGTGGCCGCCCGCGGCCTGGACGTGGCCGGCGTGCCCTGCGTGATCAATTTCGACCTGCCCTACAATGCGGAAGACTATGTGCACCGCATCGGCCGCACCGGCCGCGCCGGCGCCTCGGGCGAAGCCATCGCCCTGATGTCGCCCGACGAGGAGAACCTGCTGCAGGATATCGAGAAGCTGATCGGCTCGGCCGTGCCGCGCGGCCGCCTGGAACTGCCTTCGGCTTCGGCGGGCAGCCGCAATGGCCGCCATGAGCACGGCGAGCGCCGTTCCTACCAGCCCAGCACGCCGCCGGTGGACGAGTTCTTCCTGAAGCCTTACGAACCTTCCACCGCCGCGCCGGCCAAGCCCGCCGCCGCCGTGCGCAGCAATGCGCCGCGCAAGCGTTCGGTGGGCGTGCTGCTAGGCGGCGGCCGCTACTAAGGCGCGCAGATCGCCGGGGCCGCCCGGCACAGTGGCGCTTTGCGCCGACACGCTGCGCAGCAGCCGCTCCAGATGCTCGATGTGGGGCAGCATGGGACCGTAGAACACGGTCCCATTTTCATTCTGGACCTGCAGGGTGGGGAAGCCCTCGATGTCCTCATCGCCCAGCAGCTCGGGCTGTTCCTCGATGTCGATCCAGACCAGGCAGGCCTGGGGCCATTGCGCGGCCAGGGCCTCGAAGGCGGGCTGGTACTGCTTGCAGGTCTTGCACCAGTCGGCGCAGAAACAGGCGACCAGCAGGGCGTCGGGGTGCTCTTGCAAATGCCGGGCCAGCGCCGGCAGTTCGAGGTGGGCGTTGAACAGGGCCATAATTTCATACAGACAAAGCGAAGTGACTATGTCTATGATAACCGGGTAATCGGCTGCATGCCTTCGCGCCAGCCTCGCCGCTCGCGGCGGGGTCGAGCGGGCCTGCACCGATGCGGCGCCCTGAGCGCCCCATATCGTGGCGAAGAAGCTCCGGCCGCAAGGCCGGCGTTCTTCATCTTGCCCAGCAGGAGCCTTATGTCCGATTCTTCTTCCTTTTCGACCGCGCCGGCCATTTCGGGAGGCTGGTTCAGCGTGTCCACCGCCTTCAAGCGAGCATTGGTGTCGCAACTGCAGCCGCGCATGCTGCTGGCCCTGGTCATGCCGTTCGCCATCATGCTGCTGGGCCTGGTCCTGCTGACCTGGCTGCTCTGGACGCCTATACAGGGCTGGCTGACACAGGTCCTGAGCGATTGGAATGCCTTCGAAAGCGTGGACCAGTGGCTGATCGGCCTGGGCCTGTTCTCCATCAAGCTGTATCTGGTGCCGCTGCTGGCCATCGGCATTCTCCTGCCCCTGGCCGGCGCCGTCGGGCTGGTGATCGCGGCGGTGCTGGTCATGCCGCTGGTGCTGGGGCACCTGCAGCAGAAGGATTATTCGGACGTGCTCAAGCACGGCCACAACGCCACGGTCTACAGCGTCTGGAACAGCGTGTGGGTGGGCGTGCTGTTCGTGGTCGGCTGGCTGGTGACGCTGCCTTTGTGGATCTTTCCGCCCTTTGCCCTGATCCTGCCCGTGCTCTGGTGGGTGTTCGCCCTGACCCGCATCCTGAAGGTGGACTCGCTGGTCGAACACGCGGACGTGCGTGAACGCCGCCTGTTGTGGAGCGGCCTGAATCGGCAATACTGGCTGATCGGCCTGATCTTCGCCCTGCTGAATCTGCTGCCGCCCGCCTGGCTGGTGCTGCCGGTGTTTTCGGCGCTGGTATTCGCCCATTTTTCCCTGGAGAACCTGCGGCGCCTGCGCCGCCAGGCCGTGTCAACCGCTTCGCATCCCGTCATCGACCATGAGCAATAAAGGCCAACAGAAAGTCCGTTTGATCATCATAGGTGACGAAATCCTGTCGGGTCGTCGCCAGGACAAGCATTTTTCCAAGCTGATCGAATTGCTGTCGCAGCGCGGCCTGCAACTGAACGGCGCCGAGATCGTTTCCGACGACCTGGACGATATTGCCGCCGTGCTCAAGCGCAGCTTCGCCACCCCGGACATCGTCTTTTGCTGCGGCGGCATAGGCGCCACTCCGGATGACCAGACCCGCCAGGCGGCGGCAAAGGCGCTGGGCGTGGAGTTGCGCTTGCATCCCGAGGCGGCGCTGCTGATCGCCGAGCGCTGCGCCGACAATGAGCGCAATGGGCAAGGCAGCGCCGACATGACGCTGCCCGAGAACCAGCAGCGCCTGCAAATGGGCGTGTTCCCCGTGGGCGCGGACATCGTCCCCAATCCGTACAACAAGATCCCGGGGTTTTTCATCAACAATCACACCTTCATGCCCGGTTTCCCGGTCATGGCCTGGCCCATGATGGAATGGACGCTGGACACGCGCTACCAGTCGCTGCACCACCAGGTACAGCGCGTGGAACACTCCTTTCTGGCCTTCAACCTGCCCGAGTCGCGCATCACGCCGGCCCTGGAGCATCTGGAGCTGCAATGGCCGGGCGTCAAGGCCTTCAGCCTGCCCAGCGTGGGCGAGACGGGCGGCCAGCCGTACATCGACCTGGGCGTCAAGGGCGATCCGGACCAGGCGACCCAGGCGCTGGACTACCTCAGGCAGCAGGTTCTGGATCTAGGCGGAAGTCTGACGCCCATGCAAAAATAGGGCTTGCCAAGTCGGACTCCGTTCCATATTATGGGAATTGTTGCACCGCATCAAAGATCCCTACCAATAATGACAACAAGCTCTTCTACGACCCAAAGCGCTTCCGCCGCCAACGGAAACCAGATGTCCATCCAGGTGCTGGAGCGCGCCATGATTCTTCTGGACGAGCTGGCCAAGCAGTCCGAGCCCGTTGCACTGAAGAACCTGGCTGCGGCCACCGGCCTGCACACATCCACCACCCACCGCATCCTGAATGATCTGGTGGTGGGCCGCTACGTGGAACGCGTGGACAGCGGCCTATACAGGCTGGGCATGCGCCTGCTGGAACTGGGCTCGCTGGTCAAGGGGCGGCTGAATGTGCGCGCGGCCTCGCTGGAACCCATGCGCGAACTTCACAAGCTGACCGGGCAGACCGTCAATCTGTCGCTGCAGCAGGGCGACGAGATCGTCTATGTGGAGCGATCCTGGAGCGAAAGCTCGGGCATGCAGGTGGTGCGCGCCATCGGCGGCCATGCGCCGCTGCATCTGACTTCAACCGGCAAACTGTTTCTGGCTTCCTGGGAGCCGCGGCAGGTGCGCGCCTACGTCATGCGCACCGGCCTGGCCGGTGCGACCCGCAACAGCATCACCCAGCTCGATACGCTGGAGCGCGAACTGGCGCAGGTGCGCCGTCACGGCTATGCGCGCGACAACGAAGAACTGGAGATGGGCGTGCGCTGCATCGCGGCCGGCGTCTACGACGACACCGGCAAGCTGCTGGCCGGCCTGTCCCTGTCCGCGCCGGCCGAGCGCATGCACGACGAATGGATCCCCATCCTGATGTCCACGGCGGCCAAGATCTCCGAGACGCTGGGGTACGACGGACAGCACTAGAATGGCGGCCGGTCCGGCTTAAGTGCTTGTTCTGTTGTCTTTTTCCTGTCATCTGGGCTGCGTATACTCAAATAAGAAAGCCCTTATGAGCATTATTATGTTGCGACGCAGCAATTTTCATTGACATTGATCTGAATTGGTTTTACATTGAAATTGTTGCGGTGCAACATGGAAGGTTTGCCTTGTGTAGCAGTGAATGGGCCGGGCCTTCTTAGACCGAAGTCTGCTATTTCCTGTCTCCAAACTTAGCGCCAGCCTGATCCACGGCGGCGCACCACCGAGGAAAACATCATGAGCGCAATTCCACAAAACGTACTGGAAACCCAAAAAGCAACCCTGGACAATCTGTTCGCCGTGCAAGGACAGCTGTTCCAAGGCTTTGAAAAGCTGATCGACCTGAACCTGAGCATACTGCGCTCTTCCCTGGAAGACGCCGCCAGCAAGTCCCAGCAGGCCATCAACGTGAAGGACGTGCAGGACGTGGTCGCCCTGACGCAAAGCGTGGTGCAGCCCAATGCCGAAAAAGCCCTGCAGTACGGCAAGAGCGTGTACGACATCTTCTCCAACGTCCAGCTGAACCTGTCCCGCATCGCCGAGTCCCAGATTGCCCAGGGCCAGCAGCACGTCACCGAAACCATCGATCAACTGGCCAAGAACGCGCCTACCGGCACGGAAAGCGCCGTGGCCCTGCTCAAGACCTCCTTCGCCACGGCATCCAATGCCGCCGAAACCGTGGTCAAGGCAGCCCGTCAGGCCGTCGACGCCGCCGACAACAACATCCAGGCCGCCACCAACGCCAGCCTGAAAGCGGCTGCCCAGGTCAGCGAAGCCGGCAGCAAGTCGGTTGAAGCCGCCGCTTCGGCTGCCGCCGCAGCCGCCCCTGCCGCCGGCAACCGCCGCGGCGCCAACGCCAACTAAGCCATGCCGTCCGGCCTTCGGGCCAGGATGGAAAAAGCCAGCTCATCGAGCTGGCTTTTTTTGTCGCCGCGGGCGGGCGCACGCCGGAGGGCCCGCATGCGCATGAGGTTTTACAGGGCGCGCACGCACTCCGAAATGAGCGCCGGGCCTTTGTAGATCAGGCCGGTGTACAACTGCACGGCCTGGGCGCCGGCCTGTATTTTCTCCTGGGCCTGACGGCCTGATTCGATGCCGCCCACGCCGATGATGGGGAAATCGGGCCCCAGCCGTTCACGCAGGCGGGAAATGACCTTCAGGGACAGTTCGTGCACAGGAGGGCCCGATAGCCCGCCTTGTTCCTGCGCATGGGGCTGGCCCTGCACCGCCTCGCGGGACAGCGTGGTGTTGGTGGCGATGATGCCATCCAGCCCCTGGCCGGGAACCGTGTCGGCGACGGCGTCGATCTGGTCCTGGTCCAGGTCGGGCGCGATCTTGACCACGATGGGCACATAGCGGCCGTGCTCGTCGGCCAGTTGCCTGCGCAAGTCTTGCAGCGCGCCCAGCAGGCGGGCCAGCTCGTCCTGGCCCTGCAGGGCGCGCAGATTCTTGGTGTTGGGCGAGGAAATGTTGACCGTCACGTAGTCGGCATGGGGATAGACGGCGCGCAGGCAGGTCAGGTAGTCGTCCTGGGCCTGCTCGATGGGGGTGGTGGCGTTCTTGCCGATATTCAGGCCCAGGATGCCGCCCTGGGAACGGTAGCGGCTGCTGCGCACGTTCTGGATGAAAGTGTCCAGGCCGTGGTTGTTGAAGCCGAAGCGGTTGATCAGGGCATTGGAGCCGGGCAGGCGGAACAGGCGCGGCTTGGGGTTGCCGGGCTGGGGCTTGGGCGTGACGGTGCCCACTTCCACGAAGCCGAAACCCAATGCGCCCAGCGCATCGATGTGAGCGCCGTTCTTGTCCAGGCCGGCCGCCAGGCCCACGGGGTTGCGCAAGGTCAGCCCCATCAGTGTCAGCGGCTTGGCGGGCAGGTCTTTCAGGAGCGAGCCCAGCAGCGGGGTGCTGTGAGCACAATGCAGGGATTTGAGCGTCAGTTCGTGGGCGTGTTCGGCATCCAGGCTGAACAGCACCCGTCGAGCCAGAGGATAGAGGCTGAATAAGGCGGACATGCGGGCAGATGAGAAGGACGTTAGGCCGGCCATTCCCAGCGGCCGTTGACGAGCAGCTGGTAGGGGCGAAAGCGGGTTTTGTACGTCATTTTACGGCTTTCTTCGATCCAGTAGCCCAAATACAGCCAGGGCAGGGATTCCTGGCGGCAGTATTCCAGCTGCCAGAGGATGGCGTAGGTGCCCAGGCTGCCCGCATCGTCCGGATCGAAGAAGGTGTAGACGGCCGACAGCCCGTCCTGCAGCAGATCGATGACGGAAACGATCTTCAGCACGCCGTCCGGATCGCGGAATTCGACCAGGCGGGAACTGACGTGGCTGGCCAGCAGGAACTGCGCGTATTGGGACTGGTTGTCTTCGTCCATGCCGGCGCCGGGGTGCCGGCTGGACTGATAGCGCCGGTACAGCTCGTAGTGATCGGCGTTCCAGTGCAGGGGCAGAACCCGGGCCTGCAGCGTGCCGTGCCGCTTGAGGGTGCGGCGCTGCGTGCGGTCCGGATGGAAATGCAGTGCGTCGCAGCGCAGGGGCTGGCAGGCCTGGCATTGGTCGCAATAAGGGCGATAGGTGAAGGTGCCGCTGCGCCGGAACCCCTGCTGGACCAGTTTGGAATACACCTTGTCGTTGATCAGGTGGGAGGGCGCGGCAACCAGCGAGCGGGCCTGGTGGTCAGGCAGATAACTGCATCCGTAACTGGCGGTGGAGTAAAACTGCAGCGTCTGGGGACTGGGGGCTTTGGGGTGGCTCATGCGGATCTACCATGCGTGACAGATCCATTATGGGACGCCCGCGTTGAGCTAGCAAGCGGGCTCTTCCCGCAGGCGCATGCGACCCTGCGGCCAGGCGGGCGGCGTTTCGGGCAGCGCCCGGGCCAGGGCGTTCAGAAAATCGTCCCGGGGCACGGGACGGGCGCCCAGGCTGGCCAGGTGCCGGGTTTCCTGCTGGCAGTCGATATGGCGCACGCCGGCGCCCTGCAGGAAGTCCACCAGATGGGCCAGGGCGACCTTGCTGGCGTCCGTGCGCAGCGCGAACATGGATTCGCCAAAGAAGAAGCGGCCCAGGCTGACGCCGTACAGGCCGCCGGCCAGCTGGCCGTCCATCCAGGTCTCGATGCTGTGGGCGTGGCCGGCGCGGTGCAGGGCCCCGTAGACCTGCCGGATCTCGGCGCTGATCCAGGTGCCGGCCTTGGCTCGCAACGCGGCGCAATGAGCGATCACCTGGTCGAAGGCCTGGTTGCAAGTGACGGCGACGGGAGCGTCGGGTTCGTGCTGGCGGCGACGGATCTGGCGCAGCTTCTTGGCCAGCGAGCGCGAGACGCGGAATTCCCGGACATCGAGGACCATGCGCGGGTCGGGACACCACCACAGCACGGGGTCGCCCGGGCTGTACCAGGGAAACATGCCCTGGCTGTAGGCTTCCAGAAGGCGGGGCACGCTCAGGTCCAGTCCGGCGGCGACCAGCCCTTCAGGCGTGGCCTGCGCGGGGCTGGGCAGGGCCTGGTCCGGGGCGACCCAGACGAGCGTCATGGCCGGTTGTGTTCGCGTTGCGCGATGTCGAATTCGTGGATCTGGAAGCGGCCCGCGCGACGATCCTGCACGTAACGCTGCAAGGTGGCCGAGACGGTGCGAAAGGCCAGATTGTCCCAGGGGATCTCGTCCAGGTGGAAGAAGCGCGCCTCCAGGGTCTCGGGACCGGGGTCCAGGACCTCGCTGGTGACCGTGGCCAGGAAATACACGTGCACCTGCTCGGCGTGCGGCACGCTGATGACCGTGAAAAGCGATCCAGGCTCGACCTGCGCGCCGGCTTCCTCGCCCATTTCGCGCAGGGCGCCCTGCGCCAGGGTTTCGCCCAGCTCCATGAATCCGGCGGGCAGGGTCCAGGTGTTGTAGCGCGGTTCGATGGCGCGGCGGCACAGCAGAACCTGATCCTCGCCCCACATGGGCACGATGCCGACTACGTTGCGCGGATTCTGGTAGTGCACGGCGCCGCAGTGTTCGCAGACATCGCGCATGCGGTTGTCATCGGGCGGGATGAGGCGGGACAGCTTGGCTCCGCATTGACTGCAGAAATTCTGGGCGCGCGGCGCGGGGAAATAAAAGGAGGCGGAAGGCTGGGTCATGCAAACAGTTCGGTGGACGGTTCAAATGGGATCTGTCTCTGGGAATGCAATATACGCCAATTCCCGCGCGGGGGACACGGCTGCGGACCAGATGACAAGGGGGCGGGGCGACGGATAGGCGGACGTGCGCCAGCCCTCGCTGCGCTGCGGCCGGCCTGTGTCCAGGTCGCCCAGCCCCCGGCCCCGGCCGTCGTGCAATTGATCCGCCAGGGCAGGCAGGTCGCGGCCGGCCAGCAGGGCCGGGCCGCGCTGCGTCTGGAGATACAGCGAGCCTTGTGCGCTCAGGTACCACGCCAGCACCTGCTCGACCAGCTGCCCGGCCTGATCCTGGAGATGCGCGCCGTCGGGCGCCAGATGCAGGACGAGGGGGGCGCCGTCCAGGCGCACGAATACTTTCTGGGGGCCGTTCTGGACGTACCAGCGTCCCTGTTCGTCGGCCTGATAGTTGCGGTTCAGGAAGTCGAGCAGTCCGGCGTGCGTGATCAGTTCGCCCGAGGTCGGCGGATGCTGCAATGCATCGCCTCGAGGGTGGTGGCGCCAGCGTCCCGCATGATCCAGGGACAGCCAGCCGCTGACTGCCGGCACGTCCGGCCATTTCCGCATGGCCCGGATGACTGCTTCATCCATGGCCGGCTCAGTGGACCAGCTTGCGCTGGGCGCGCTGCAAGACGCGCAAGGCGGCGCGGGCGTGCTCGGGCACGGTTTCCTGGGCCCAGCTCTGGCAGAGCGCGCGCACCCATTCAGGCTGGGATTTGGCGGCGTCGTTGAGCCAGTTGGCCACGGAGTCCTGGACATAGATGGAGCTGTCGTTGCGCAGGGCTTCCAGGATGGGCAGCGCCGCCGCCGGATTGATCTTGAAGTCGGCGATGTGCGGGCACCAGACGCCGCGCGGCCTGAGGATTTCGCAGCTGAAGCGCCGCAGCCGCTCGGACGGAGACAGGCTCCAGTCGCGCAACTGCTCCACCGCCAGGGATGGCGCGGCAACGACGTAGGGGCGCAAGGCCAGCCAGGACCATTCCCGCACGCCGAAATGTTCGTCGTTGGCCAGTGGGGCTATTTTGTCCAGTCTTTCGCGCAGCGAGAGCGCCGGCAGCTCGGCGATGATGAAGCATGCCCAGCCGCGCACGGTATCGGACACGTGGGTCTGCAGATAGGCGGTGATGCCTTGCCCGTATTGCGCCAGCAGCACGTTCGCCATCTGCTTCATGCGCTGCAGTATGCCCAGCTGCTGGGCCTTGAGCGCGGCGGTCAGCGAATGGGGCGAAAGGTCGGGCAAGGCATGCCGGGCCAGTACGGCGTGATCGATGGCGAGCGCCTCGACAAGGGTCGCGCTGGGCACCTGGCCTGCATTGAGGGTTTGCAGCAGGGACGGGGAAATATCCCTAAGCCGGGTAGCTCCTTTGCGCGCTGGTGTGTGGGTCATGGATGAATGGTTTGTCAGTTTTGTCCTCGAGGACGTTGCCCTGTAGAGCCTCGGACAGCAGACTGGACAGGCGTTGGCGCAGCTCTTCTGGTAAGTAGGTAAAGACGCCGGAAAGCCATTCCGTATAGTAAGGCAGTAAATGATCGCACAATTCCTGTCCCGCTTCAGTCAATTTGACGGTCAGTACGCGACGATCGGCGCTGTTGTTCTGACGAATCAACAATTGTTGTTGTTCCAGGCCGTCGAGCAGCCCAGTGATGGTGGCCCGGGTCACGCCGGCCTGCTCGGCCAGCAGCGCTGGACTCAGCCCGTCGGGATGGCGGCTGAGCAGGAACAGCAGGATCAGGCGGCCTTCGGACAGGCCGAAGTCATTCAGCAAGGCGCTGGAGGCCCGGTTGATGCTCGAGGCCAATGAAAGTATGCGCAGGCAAAGCTCCACATCCTGAGCCTTGGGATGCGCCTGACGTTGGGTTTCAGCCAGGATGGTCTGGTATTTCAGTTCAAGTAGGTTCATAGTGCCGTGCCAATTCAGTAGGTCGCGGTTGAATCAGTAAACGTCCTGGAAAAGAACAACAAAACCGGGCGACGCGCGGATTGTTTTCGTTTATTCCTGTGCGGCTGCTTTTGTTGTGGATTTTTTTTCTTGTTTTTGAATTTCATTTTTTCTGATTTAAACATCTTTTATTGATGTAAAATTTTCATTTAGTAAAATAAAACCTGTTTTTTTAAGCGCCGACGGTTTAGGTTTTGTATCGGAATGGATAAGGGGATTTCGTAAGCGGCTGTAGGGAGGCGCAAGCGCCGCGCCGCCGCTTTGGCGCAGGCGCCGCGGGCCTTGCGCCAGCCAGGTTTTCGCTTGCAGGCGCGTTTGTCCAGGTGCGCGGGCCTGAAGAGTGATGCAATCACGCAACGCCGGACGGGGCTGCGCGGGATGAGGGACAGGCGGCGGGACGCCCATGTACAGGGGCGCGGCCGGATGCGCCGCCGTCAGGCAGGCGCGTGCAAGCCCCTCTTTGTGCAAGAAAAACGGCAAACGGCCTGGCGGTCCTGCGTCCGGCGTTTACAATGGTTACAGCGCTTCCCGAGCTCGACGATGCCTTCAAACAAGGCGGTTGGACCATTCATTCCGCGCAGCAGATTGCAAAGTGGCCCGTTTTTGACGGGCCTTTGCTTTCAGGAACAGGATATAAGCATTTTCCGAAGGTTCCTTGCGGTATTTGCCAGCATGTCCCCGAGCCCCTGCCAAGTTCGCAAGAAATGGCAGGGCTTTGGTTCGCTTGAACGCCGGGTCCGGACATGAAGCGTGTCAGAAAAACTTTGCTATCGTTATTAAGGAAACGAAGGAATTATGAGTCAGTTCCGTATCGAACATGATTTACTGGGTGACCGTGAAGTCCCCGACGAAGTCTATTATGGTGTTCACACCTTGCGCGCCAAGGAGAATTTCCACATTACCGGTACGCCGATTTCTACCTACCCGGAACTGATTAAAGCCCTGGCCATGGTCAAGCAGGCCGCCGCCCAGGCCAACTTCAAACTGGGGCTGCTCAGCGAAGAGAAGCACAACGCCATCGTGACCGCCTGCCGGGCCGTGGCCGACGGCGCCTTGCACGAGCATTTCGTGGTCGACATGATCCAGGGCGGCGCGGGCACTTCCACCAACATGAACGCCAACGAGGTGATCTGCAACCTCGCGCTGGAGAGCATGGGCCACAAGCGCGGCGAATATCAGTACCTGCATCCGAACGAAGACGTGAACATGGCGCAAAGCACCAACGACGTCTACCCCACGGCCCTGCACGTCGCGGCCTACCGCTCGCTGGACCCTCTCTTCGCAGCCATGG
This sequence comes from Pseudomonadota bacterium, assembly GCA_023425645.1. Taxonomy (GTDB): domain Bacteria; phylum Pseudomonadota; class Gammaproteobacteria; order Burkholderiales; family Burkholderiaceae_B; genus Alcaligenes. The sequence continues at coordinate 22,074 of JAFACG010000021.1, read as the reverse complement.
AGCGCCTGCGCGACGCCTTCCTGGCCAAGTCCGAGGAATTTTCCTCCTACATGAAGATCGGCCGCACGCAGCTGCAGGACGCCGTGCCCATGACCCTGGGCCAGGAGTTCAAGGCGTTCGCCACCATGATCAATGAAGACATCGTGCGCCTGAAAGAGTCGCGCAAGCTGATGTGCGACGTGAACCTGGGCGGCACGGCCATCGGCACCGGCATCACGGCGCACCCCGACTACGCTGCGCTGGCCGTCTCCTACCTGTCCGATATTTCCGGCGTGGAGCTGCGGGTGGCAGGCGACCTGATCGAGGCGACCCAGGATTGCGGCGGCTTCCTGCACCTGTCCGGCGTGCTCAAGCGCACGGCCGTCAAACTGTCCAAGCTGTGCAACGACCTGCGCCTGCTCTCGAGCGGCCCGCGCGCCGGCATGGGCGAAATCCACCTGCCCGCCGTACAGGCCGGCTCCTCCATCATGCCCGGCAAGGTCAATCCCGTGATTCCGGAAGTGGTGAACCAGGTGGCCTTCGAAGTGATCGGCGCCGACATGACGGTGACCATGGCGGCCGAAGCCGGCCAGCTGCAGCTCAATGCCTTCGAGCCCGTGATCGCGCACTCCCTGTTCCGCAGCATGTCCTTGCTGACCAATGCCTGCGATACGCTGACCAAGTTCTGCGTGGTCGGCATCACCGCCAACCGCGAATGCCTGGAAGTCAACATCGAGCGTTCGATCTCCCTGGTGACGGCCCTGAATCCGTTCATCGGCTACAAGGCGGCGACCTCCGTGGCGGCCGAGGCCTTCAACACCGGCACCAATATCCGCGACGTCGTGCTCAAGCGCGGCCTGATGGGCGCCGAGGAACTGAACGAAGCGCTGCGCGCCGAGTTGCTGATCCAGCCGCGAGACCTGCGCGCTGCTGATCCAGTCTGAAACAGGCCTTGCGTGGATGAGCCCGGACGCAGAACAGTCACTGCTGACTGTTCTGCGCCTGGCGAATCCGAGGCGCATGCAGGCGCCGAGGTGGACAAGCCCGGATCTTTTCCGTGTCGGCCTGAAAATGCCTCCTGACGGGAGGCTTTTTTTATGCCTGGCGCAAACGTGCGGGCATGGTAAGGTTTGGCATTGCTGGCGATGGGGGAGCGGCACAGATGGAGTCCTTTTATGGTGTGGTGGCGGTCGGCGCCGTGCTGGCCGGGTTCGTGCAGGGCCTGTCGGGCTTTGCCTTCGGCCTGGTGGCCATGTCGTTCTGGGCGTGGTTCCTGGAGCCGCAGCTGGCCGCGGCCCTGGCGGTCTGCGGCGCCTGGACGGGCCAGATGCTGGCCGCGCTGACCCGCCGCCGGGCTTCGTACTGGGGAACGCTGATGCCGTTCCTGGCGGGCGGGGTGCTGGGCGTGCCCCTGGGGACGTGGCTGCTGCCCATGCTCGACGCCCAGCTCTTCAAGGTGTTCCTGGGCGCGCTGATGGTGATCTGGTGCCCCATCATGCTGGTCTCGGGCCGCCTGGGGCAGGTCTCGGTGCGCAGCCGCGCGGTCGACGGCCTGGCGGGCCTGGCCGGCGGGGTGATGGGCGGCCTGGGTGGCTTCACGGGTGTGGTCCCGACGCTGTGGACCACCATGACGGGGCTGCCCAAGGACGAGCAGCGCGCCGTGATCCAGAACTTCAACCTGGCAACCCTGTCGGTGACCCTGCTGGCCTACCTGGCCACGTCTTCCATACAGCCCGGCATGCTGCCGGCCATCGCCGTGGTCGTGCTGGCCGTGGTGCTGCCGGTGCTGGCCGGCGCGCGCCTGTACGTGGGGATCAGCCAGCAGGCATTTCGCATCATCGTCCTGAGCCTGCTGACGCTCTCGGGCGTGGCCATGCTGGCGTCCGCCTTGCCGCTGGTGCTGGCCAGGCTGGGCTAGGCGCTTCTGCGCTAGGGTAATGCTCTATGGCGCCGGACGTGGTTTGGCAGTCATAATGAGAATCGGCATCGGGAGCGCATTCCGCCCTCCTGCCATCTGGAGCAGAGCCCATGAGAGTTCTGGGGTTTCAATTGTTGTTCGGCGATCACCTGGCGCGCAGTGTGCGGGGAGTGTCCTGCGCGCCTCCCGAAAAAGCCTGACCCAAGCGTCCGCGTTTTTTCACATAGCCCAAGCAGTTGGAGTCTCACATGACTGATCTGTTCGACAACCCCATGGGTCTGATGGGGTTTGAATTCATTGAATTCGCCGCCCCCACGCCCGGCGTCCTGGAACCCGTATTCGCGATGATGGGGTTCACCAAAGTAGCGGTGCACCGCTCCAAGAAAGTCTCGCTCTACCGCCAGGGCGAGATCAACCTGATACTGAACGAAGAGCCCAAGAGCCACGCCGCTTATTTTGCCGCCGAGCACGGTCCTTCGGCCTGCGGCATGGCCTTTCGCGTGCGCGACGCCCACAAGGCCTACGAGCGCGCCCTGGAGCTGGGCGCCCAGCCCGTGGACATTCCCACCGGCCCCATGGAACTGCGCCTGCCCGCCATCAAGGGCATAGGCGGCGCGCCCCTGTACCTGATCGACCGCTATGGCGAAGGCAGCTCCATCTACGACATCGATTTCGTCTACCTGGACGGCGTGGACCGCCACCCCGAGGGCGCGGGCCTGAAGTACATCGACCATCTGACGCACAATGTCTACCGCGGCCGCATGGCCTATTGGGCCCAGTTCTACGAACGCCTGTTCAATTTCCGCGAGATCCGCTACTTCGACATCAAAGGCGAGTACACGGGCCTGACCTCCAAGGCCATGACCGCGCCCGACGGCAAGATCCGCATTCCGCTGAACGAGGAATCCTCCAAGGGCGCGGGCCAGATCGAAGAGTTCCTGATGCAGTTCAACGGCGAAGGCATCCAGCACGTGGCCTTCCTGACGGACGATCTGATCGGCACCTGGGACAGGCTTAAGGCGTTGGGCATGCGCTTCATGACGGCGCCGCCCGCGACCTACTATGAAATGCTGGAAGGCCGCCTGCCCGGCCATGGCGAGCCGACCGCCGAGCTGCAAAGCCGCGGCATCCTGCTGGACGGCACCTCCGAAGGCGGCCAGCGCCGCCTGCTGCTGCAGATCTTCTCCGAGACCCTGCTCGGGCCGGTGTTCTTCGAATTCATCCAGCGCAAGGGCGACGACGGCTTTGGCGAAGGCAACTTCAAGGCGCTGTTCGAATCCATCGAACGCGACCAGTTGCGCCGCGGCGTCCTGAAAACGGAATAGTCCATCGGCAAGCCCATGAAAAACCGCCCTTCGGGGCGGTTTTTTTGGGGCTGTGCAAAATGTCAACGCACCGGCGGCTGCAGGATGCGGTACAGGTCCAGCATCAGGTCGGACTGGGTGATCATGCCCGCCAGGCGGTGCTCGTCGTCCACGATGGGCATGTGGCGGTGGCGGCCCTGGCTGAACAGGGGGATGAGGTCGGCCACCGACATGTTCTGGTTCGCCGTGGCGACCGGCGTGGTCATGACGTCGGCCACGGTGGGGGCCGGGCGCTGTCGAGGAGCCAGGAAGTGGCGCAGCCGCTGGCGCAGGGTGTCGGGCTTGTCCAGTCCGGCGCGCCTCAGGAAGTCCGACAGGGTCAGGATGCCGATGACGTGTCCGTCCTGGTCCAGCACGGGCAGGGCCTTGATGTTGCGTTCGCGCATCAGGTCCCAGGCCTGCTGCAGCGGCATGTCGGCCTGGGAGGTGACGGGCGAGGCGTTCATCAGCGTGGCGCAGCGCCGGGTGCCCAGGTTGCGGCGAAAGGCGGACTGGTGCACGAAGCCGACCAGTTTTTCCAGGTCGTCGTGGCTGATGTTCAGGGTCTGGTTGTAGTGGCTCAGGGCGGCGTCGTAGTCCTGGTCGATGAAGCGCGGCGTCGTGTGGGAGGGCGGCGCATGGATCTTCAGCGAGGGCGGGTAGGGCACGCCGGTCAGGCGGTTGTAGATCATGCCCAGCAGCACCAGCACGCAGGAATCGAAAAGCACCGGGAAGACGGCGAAATGGTAGTCCTGGATGCCGTTCAGCGCCGGGAACACGGCCATGGCGATGCTGGGCGGATGTACGGAGCGCAGCGCCAGCATCAGCAGCATGGCCACGCACACGGCCACGGAGATGGAGGTGATGGGATGAGGCAGCAGGAAGGCGCAGGTGATGCCGGTCAGCGCGCCGACCAGGTTGCCGGCCAGAATGTTCCAGGGCTGGGCCAGAGGGCTGGTGGGCACCAGGAAGATCAGCAGGGCGCTGGCGCCCAGCGAGGCCACCAGCCAGTGGTGGGCCTCCGCATAATTGGCGAAGGACAGGCTGAGCCAGGAAGTGATGAGCACGCCCAGCGTGGCGCCCAGGGTGGCGCGCAGCATTTCGGTGCGGGGAATGGCCAGCGATCTGGGGCGCAGGCAGGAAAGCCAGTGGCGGAGTGAAGCGGTCATGCCGGAGGGGATGAAGGACGGAACCAGTCGGCAATGATACTCCGATCAGACGGCGCTCAGGGCCGCGGCCGGCGCCGGATGCCGTCGCCGGCCGGCGGCGCGCGCCGTTCGGTCGCCACGGACTGTGGAACACCGTCCACGGTGACGGTGATGTGATCGCGCTGCAGGGAATGCAGCACCACGCCCGGCGCCAGCTCCTGCCCCTGGCGATAGGCGCGGACCGGCTGCTGGTTGATGCCGAGCAAGGCGGCGCCGCTGCCGGCGCTGGTGATCATGCCATGCAGGCGCAGCTCCGGCAGCGCCGTGGCGCCGCCGAACCACGAGGCGAGCGCCTGCGTACCCTGGCGCTCGGTGGGCGTATCGTTGAGCAGGGGGGGGATGGGCGGGCCGGCCGGCAGCCAGAGATCGAGGGCGAGTGCGCCCAGGGCAAGCGCGATGCCGGCCTGGCACAGGCGCACCCACAGATATGACGGAAATATGGCGGAAATAATACCCATCTAGACTGCGTTCCATCGAGGTTCGGCAGGCAGCCGCAGTCGGCTGCCCATGCCGCAGCTATTTTGAGCGTGGCCCATGAAGCCCGTATGACAAGCCCGCCGGGTTTTTTACTTCGTCTGCATAATTCATGTTTCGAATTTACACACTACAACAGAAAGAAGGCAGGCCGTCCGCGCCGCCGTGCCGGCCCCATCCCCAGAAGGGCTTTTCGCTGATCGAGGTCATGGTGGTCGTGGTCATCATGGGCATCATGGCCGCGCTCGTGGTGCCCAGCCTGATGGACAGGCCCGATCAGGCCCGCATCGTGGCCGCCCGCCAGGACATCGCGGCCCTGACGCAGGCCCTGAAACTGTACCGGCTGGACAACGGCCGCTATCCATCCACGGCGCAGGGGTTGGCCGCCCTGCATGAACGGCCCGCCCAGCCTCCGGAACCCCGCAACTGGCGTCCCTACATGGACCGCCTGCCTCAGGACCCCTGGGGCAATCCGTACCAGTACCTGCAGCCCGGCGTACGCGGCGAGATCGATGTGTTCTCGCTGGGGGCGGACGGCCGGCCGGGAGGCGAAGGGACCGATGCGGACATAGGCAATTGGGACTGATGCCGTGCAGCGGGGATTCTCCCTGATCGAAACCCTGGTGGTGCTGCTGATCGTGGGCATTGTCAGCACGGCCGGCCTGAGCGTGCTGGTCCTGGACCGGGCCGAGGGCGTGCAGGGCGATGCCCGGCAGCTTGTCCTGCGATTGGCCCAGGCGCAGGCCTATGTACGCGAGAGCGGGCACGCCGTGTCCTGGACGGCGGATGTGCAAGGCTACCGTTTCCGCCTGCACGCCGCAGCGGTCGCGACGCCGGGGGCGCAGGAAGGCGCCGCGCGGGACCGCGACCGTTTTGCACAGCTGTTCCCGGAGCGCCGCTGGAGCGCCCAGGCCTTGAGAGTACGCATGGAGCCCGCCGGGCCTTGGCTGTTCGTCAATGAATGGCTGTCGGCGCCGCGCCGGCTCGAGCTGGACGATGGGCGCCAGGTGCTTCATGTGCGCAGCGACGTCAACGGCCGCTTCGCGGTGCAGCCATGAGCGAGCGCGGCATGACGCTGGTGGAAGTGCTGATCGCCCTGGCCATCGTCGCCGTGGCGCTGACGGCGGGTCTGCGCGCCCTGGGGCTGAGCGCATCCGGCAGCCAGGCCATGCAGCAGCGCAGCGCCGCCTTGCTGGCGGCGGACGCCGTCCTGGCGGAGATGCGCCTGCGCCGGCTGTTCCCCGAACCGGGCCAGTCCACCGTGCCCTGTCGTCAGGGGGAACTGTCCCTGCAATGCCGGCAGACGGTGCAGGCCACGGCCAATCGCCATTTCCGCCAGGTGACCGTGCAGGCCTTCCTGCCCGAAGGGCCCGTCCTGGCCGAACTGCACGCCACGCTGGCGTCCCTGCCATGAGGCCCGCCGTGCAGCATGGGTTCACGCTGGTGGAGATGATGGTCGCCTTGACCATTCTCGCCCTGATCAGCGTCATGTCCTGGCGCGGCCTGGATGCCGTCTTGCGCGCCGACGAGCAGCTGGGCGCGCAGGCGGCCCGGACCCACGCCCTGTTCAATGCCCTGTCCCAGATGGCGCGGGACCTGGAGCAGCATGTGCAGGCCCCGGCGCAATCCGAAGGCGGAGCGGTGGCCGCGCTGCCCGCCAGCATACGCTGGCAGGCCGAGGGCCAGGGGCCTGCGATGTTGCTGATCGAGCGCCGCGCCGATCAAGGCGCGGGCACGCAGCAGATCCAGTGGCATCTTCAGGACGGCCGCCTGCAACGCGCGGCGGGACTGGGCGGTCTCGCCTATCCGCTGCCTGAACCGGGCCCCTTGTTCGACGTGCTGGAGCCGGTCAGCGCCTGGAGCCTGAGGATCTGGATACCCGCCCGAGGCTGGCAGAGCTGGCCCTGGCCTCAGGAGGTCGGCGCGGCGGCGACCGGCATCGAGTTGTCCTTGCGTCTTGGAGACGACGAGCACCCCTACCGCAAAGTGGTGATGCTGCCATGAGCGTGGCGCGCCAGGCCGGGATGGCTGTGATCAACGCGCTTGTGGTGGTCATGGCGGTATCGCTGGCGACCATGGCCATCGTGCAGCGGCAAAGTTCATTGGCCGTGCAGCTGGCCAGCGAGCGCGATCATCTGCAGGCCAGCTGGCTGCTGCGCGGCGCCTTGGACTGGGGCCTGCTGGTGTTGAGGCTGGATGCGCAGCGTTCGGCCGTCACGCAGGCGGGCGGTCTGTGGGCCCAGCCCTTGCAAGAGTTGAAAGTGGAAACTCCGGACAAATCGCGCGCGGCGTATTTCTCGGGGCGCATCGAGGACGAGCAGGGCAAGTTCAACCTGGCCGGGCTGGCCCTCCAGGGTCGCATCCAGCCCACGGCCGTGCAGGCCTTGGAGCAATTGTTGCGCAGCCTGCGGCAAGCCGAAGGGCTGGCGCTGCCGATGGCGCGGCAACTGGCGCAGGCTCAGTCCGGTCAGGGGCCCTGGCCGCGCCATGTGGCGGATTTCCTGCCGGGCGACCAGGAGCAGGCTGCGCGGCTGGCGCCATACCTGACGTTTCTGCCGCAGGCCGTGGCCGTGAACATGAACACGGCCAGCGCGCCGGTCCTAGCGGCCCTGCAGCCCGAGGTCAGCCTGGCGGAGTGGCGCAGCCTGCTGGCGCAGCGCGACCGGGGCGGCTGGTTTCGCGATACGGCTGATGTGCTCGCGCGTCTGCAGCGTCAGCAGCCGCTGGCGGGCGCGGCGCTGGCGGTGCGCAGCGAATGGTTTCTATTGAGCGGCGAGCTGCGGCTCGACCACAGCCGGGTAGCGACGCAGGCCCTGATACACCGGGCTCCCGATCGCAGCCGCATTGTCTGGATTCGTTGATTGATGAAGAACGTGTTACGCCTCTATCTGGATTCGCCCTCGGGCCTGGCGGGCGCTCCCGTGCTGGACTTCGTCCTGCGGGACCGGCGCGGGCAGGTGCTGCGCCGCGGACGCGCCGCGCTGGAGGAACTGAGGGAGCAAGGTCTGGCGCGCGCGGTCGAGCTGATTCTGCCGCCGGACCTGGCGACGGCTACGCAGATCCGCATCCCGGCAGTCAGCGCCGCGCGCCGGACCGCGGTCGTGAACAGCGCTGTCGAACCGTTGTGCCTGAGTCCCCTGGAGCAGGTCCGGGTCGCCTGCGGCCGGCGCCTGGAAACCGGGCTGGCGGACGTCGCCTGGGCGGAGCGCGCACACTTGCTGGCCCTGGGCGAGCAGGCGCGGGCGGCGGGCCTGTCCGTGAGCGGCGTCTATGCCTGGTCCGAGCGTCATGCCCAGGATCGCGCCGGCCAGGGCGACGCGGTGCTGGTGTCCGACTGTTCCTTGCTGATGCCGGACATGGCCGCCCAGGGAGGACAGGCGGTTTTTGTGCGCCTGGCCCTGTGGGGACTGGCCGCCGTGCTGGCCTGGGCGCTGGTCTGGCAGCAGCAGGCGCGCAGCCTGCGGCAGGAGGTCCGGAGCGCCCGGACGCAGATGGAGCAATCCCTGCGCCAGGCCCTGCCGCAATTGCCCGTGGTGGTCGCGCCGCTGGTCCAGGCCCGCCAGCATCGCGACGCCTTGCTGGGCGAGCAGGGCGGGGCGCCGACTTTGTTCGATCGGCTGCTGCTGGGCGCGGCGGCTCAATGGCCTTCCCTGGAAGGACGGGTGCGGGCGCTGAACTTCAAGGATGGCGCGCTGGGCCTGGTTCTGGCTTCGGACGCGGCTCTGGAGCCAGCGGCAGCGGATTCGGAACTGCAATGGCAGGCGGGTGACTCGCCTCGCGAGTTGCAGCTGCGCATGAGGAAAGCGCCCGGGGCGGGAGGACAGCCATGAACTGGATTGACCGCCGGTGGCCGGCATGGCGGCAGGCCGCGCAGGCCAGGGCCGCGGAAGCGGTGCAGCGTTGGCGTCAACTGAGCCGCCGCGAGCAGAGGGCCTTGCTGATGCTGGCCGGGGCGACGGCCGCGCTGGCCCTGTGGATGTTGCTGTTGCGACCCGCATGGCGGGACATGGCGCAGGCCCGCAAAGAGCTGCCGCGCCTGCAATACGAACAGGCAGAACTGCAGGCCGTGCTGGACCAGATCCGCGTGCTGGAGCAACAGGCCGGTCAGAGGCCCGTCGAGCAGGGGCAGGACAAGGCGCTGGAGCGCAGCTTGCAGGTCCTGGGAACGCAGTGCCGCGTGCAGGCTGAACAGACACGCGTGGTGGCCTGCCAGTCGGCCCCTGCCGCCGCCCTGATGGATTGGCTGTTGCGCTATCCGCGCCTGCTGGGGCTGGAGGTGCAGGCGCTGGAACTGACTCGTTCGGTGGTGGACAGCCGTGAAAGGCCCGGGCTGCTGGACGGGCGCATCGAACTGCGCGCAGGGGCATCCTCATGAGGGCCGTCGGACGAGTGCTGGGGGTGGCGCTGATCCTGGCGCTGGTCATGGCGGCGGCGGTTCCCTTGCTGCCGGCCCGCCTGCTGCTGGCCTGGCAGCCCGAGCAGGCCTTGCTGCGGCTGGTCAGCGCGCACGGCAGCCTGGCCTCGGGCCAGGGGCTGCTCAGCGTGGGATCGGGCCGTCTGGCCCGGACCATCCCAGGCCCTTTGAGCTGGCAGTGGCGGCTGGCGCCCTGGCCGCAGCTGGAGCTTGGCCATGTCTGGCTGGAGCAGCCGGTGCGTGTGCAGGCCGGCTTGCAAGGCTGGAGCCTGTCGGGGCAGACCTTGAACCTGCCCGCCTCGGTGCTGGGCCGCTTGCATCCTTTATTGCAGACAGTGCAGCCGCTGGGCGAGCTGAGCCTGCGCTGGCCCAGCCAGGCGCTGGGTTCGGCGACGGGCGCCGTGCTGGAGCTGGACTGGCGCGCCGCCCGTTCCGCTCTTTCCGGCGATGCCGAACTGGGCCATTACCAGTTGGCGGTCAGCCGCCAGGGCAGCGGCTTGCAGCTGTCCCTGCGCACCCTGTCCGGCGACCTGACGCTGGCGGGTCAGGGACAGTGGACGACGGGGGGCCTGCGCTTCGACGGCAAGGCCAGGCCGGCGCGCGCGGACGACGGCCGCTTCACGGAATTGCTGGCTGTCCTGGGACCTCAAAGCCAGGGCGTGACGCACTGGCGCATTGCCACAACGACTACGACACAGGAATAAACAGAGTTCATCATGACCATTTCGTCTTTCCGCCGTCCGGGCGTGCGCCCCCGCTTTGCGCTGAGCCTGGGAGCCCTGTTGCTGCTGGGCGCCTGCGCCACCACGGGCCAGGACCGACAGGCCGGGCCCGATCCTTCTTCCCTGTTCGCCTCCGTGAGCAAGGAGCCCATCGGGCAGGCAGTCGAGGATCCGCGCTTCAGCGGCGTGGCGCAATCGGCCGGCCCCATCGGCCGGCGTCCGGTCCAGCGCGTCGGAGGGGGAACCGCGCAGCTGGAAGCGCCGCCGGCGGCCGAGTTCCCCGACGGCGAAGACATCACCCTGAACTTCGTGGAAGCGGAACTGGACAGCGTGGTGGCCGCGCTGGCCCGGTTCACCCAGCAGAATTTCATCGTGGATCCGCGCGTCAAGGGCCAGTTGACGCTGGTCTCCGAAGTGCCCGTCGATGCCCGTACGGCCTACGAGATGCTGCTCTCGGCGCTGCGCATGCAGGGTTTTGCCGTGCTGCGCACCGGCAAGGTCAGCCGCGTCGTGCCCGAGGCCGAGGCGCGCCAGCAGGGCGGGGCGGTGCGCAGCGGCGCCAGCGGCAGCGGCGAGCTGGAGACCCGCGTCTTCGCCCTGCGCTACGAGAACGCTTCGGCGCTGGTGCCGGTGCTGCGGCCCATGATCTCCCCCAACAATCCCATCAATGCCTACCCGGCCAACAACACGCTGGTGGTGACGGACTATGGTGACAACCTGGACCGCATCGCCCAGGTGATCGCGGGCATAGACACGCCGGCCGGACTGAATACGGACATCATTCCGATTGACTACGGCGTGGCGCTGGACGTGGCGGCCCTGGCGTCGCAGATGCTGGATACGCCCGGCAACGACCTTGCCCAGCGCATCACCGTGGTGGCCGATCCGCGCAGCAATTCGGTCCTGGTGCGGGCCGGCAGCCCGGCGCGCCTGGACCTGGCGCGCGACCTGATCCGCCGCATCGACAGCCCGGACAGCCGCAAGGGCAATCTGCATGTGGTCTATCTGCGCAACGCCCAGGCCGTGCAACTGGCCGAGGTGCTGCGCGCCGCCCTGACCGGGCAAGCGGGCGCTCCGGCGGCGGGCGCCGCCAAGCCGGCCCCGACGGCCAAGGACGCGGGCAGGACGGCGGCAACGCTGCCCGTCGCCCAGGGGGCCGCGCCTGCGGAACCGGCCTTGGGCTCTCCGGCCGCAAGCGGCACCGTGGCGTTCAGCGCGGGCGGCGCGACCGTGCAGGCCGACCCCTCCACCAATACGCTCATCATCTCCGCGCCCGATCCGGTGTACCGCAGCCTGCGCGAGGTCATCGACCAGCTGGACCAGCGGCGCGCGCAGGTGCTGGTCGAGAGCCTGATCGTGGAGGTCAACGCCGAGAACGCCGCGGAGTTCGGCATTCAGTGGATGACGGGAGGCGGGCACATCGCCGACGGCGGCTCGGGCTTCGTGGGCGGGGCCAATCTGGGCGGCAGCGGCGTGAATCCCAAGGGCGTCACCACGCTGGATTCGCTGGCCGCGGGCCTGAGCCTGGGCGTGGTCAAGGGCACGGTCAACGTGCTGGGCCAGCAGATCGTCAACCTGGGGGTGCTGGCGCGCGCGCTGCAGCGCCAGGGCGGCACCAACATCCTGTCCACGCCCAATCTGATGACGCTGGACAACGAGGAGGCCAGCATCATGGTGGGGCGCACCGTGCCCTTCGTGACCGGGCAATACACCACGTCGGGCGATGGTGCGAGCAATCCCTTCCAGACCATCGAGCGCGAGGACGTGGGCCTGACCCTGAAGGTGCGGCCGCAGATCTCCGAAGGCGGCACCGTCAAGCTGGCGCTGTACCAGGAGGTGAGCAGCATAGACACGGCGTTCTCCGTGTCCGGCAACACGCCCGTGACCCGCAAGCGCGCGCTGAGCACCAATGTGCTGGTGGACGACGGGCAGATCATCGTGCTGGGCGGCCTGCTGGAAGACTCCATCGAAGACGGTACGCAAGCTGTGCCCCTGCTAGGCGATGTGCCGCTGATCGGCAATCTTTTCAAGTATGAAAAGCGCAAGCGCACCAAGACCAACCTGATGGTGTTCCTGCGCCCGCACATCGTGCGCAACGCTCAGGACAGCCAGAGCCTGTCGCTGGACCGCTACAACTACATGCGCGCCGTGCAGGCGGGCCTGCCCGACCGTTCCACCTGGTTCAGCCAGGATGCCGGCCACGTGGTGCTGCCGCAGGCCGCAGGCCAGGGTAAGGCCGGTGTCATGGACCTTCGGGAGTCATCGTGAACCGGCTGCCTTATTCCTGGGCGCGCCAGCAGCGCGCGGTGCTGGTGCGCCAGGACGGGGCCTGGCGCATCGCCGTCAGCGAGCGCACGCCCGACTGGGCCTTGACCGAGCTGCGGCGGCGCTATCCGGAGCTGGATGAGCAGCGCGTGCCGGACCTGGAGCTGGACACGCTGATCGATGCCAACTATGCGCAGGGCGATGATGCCGCCAGCGTGGTGGACGCCGCCGCCAGCGAAGTGGACCTGGACCGGCTGATGCAGGAGCTGCCGGAGGTGACCGACCTGCTGGAGAACCAGGACGACGCGCCGGTGATCCGCATGATCAACGCGCTGTTCACGCAGGCCGTGCGCGACGGCGCCAGCGACATCCACCTGGAGCCCTACGAGACGCATTCCGTCGTGCGCTACCGGGTGGACGGCCGCCTGCGCGACATCGTCAGCCCGCGCCGCGCCCTGCACGGCGCGCTGGTCTCGCGCATCAAGATCATGGCCAGCCTGGACATTGCCGAAAAGCGCCTGCCGCAGGACGGCCGCATCGCCTTGAAGGTGGGCGGGCGCGCGCTGGACCTGCGCGTGTCCATCCTGCCCACCGGGCACGGCGAACGGGCCGTGATGCGCCTGCTGGACAAGTCCGCGGGCCGGCTGGAGCTGGAGCGCCTGGGCATGGCGCCGGACATCCTGGCGCAGCTTGACGAATTGATCCATCAGCCGCACGGCATCGTGCTGGTCACCGGTCCGACAGGCAGCGGCAAGACCACGACCTTGTACGCCGCCCTGGGCAGGGTGGACACCGCGCGCAGCAATGTGCTGACCGTGGAGGATCCGATTGAATACGATCTGCCGGGCGTGGGCCAGACGCAGGTCAACCCGCGCATCGATCTGACGTTCGCGCGCGCCCTGCGCGCCATCCTGCGCCAGGATCCGGACATCATCATGATAGGCGAGATACGCGACCTGGAGACCGCCCAGATCGCGGTGCAGGCCTCCCTGACGGGACACCTGGTGCTGGCGACGCTGCATACCAACGACGCCGTCTCGGCCGCCACCCGCCTGGCGGACATGGGCGTGGAGCCTTTCCTGCTGGCCTCGACCTTGCGCGGCGTGCTGGCGCAGCGATTGATCCGCAAGTTGTGCCTGCACTGCCGGGAAGCGGCCGGGGGCGGCCTGTTCCGCGCGCGCGACGGCGGCTGCGAACAATGCGGCCATACCGGCTACCAGGGGCGCACGGGCATCCATGAACTGTACCGGGTGGACGAACGCGCCCAGCAACTGCTTTCAGAGGCGGGGGCCGAGCATGCGCTGCGCCAGGCGGCGCGCCAGGCCGGCATGCGCAATCTGCGCGAGGACGCCGAGCGCTGGGTGCGGCAGGGCTTGAGCACCCCGGAAGAGGTCTTGCGCGTGACCCGCGAGCTTTAGGCGCCATGAAAGGAGGCCGGACGGATGGGAACCTATCAGTATGAAGCGGTGGACCAGGCCGGGCGCAGCGAGCGCGGCGTGCTGGAGGCCGACAGCGAGCGCCTGGCGCGCCAGCAACTGCTGGCGCGCGGCCTGTTGACGGTCTCCTTGAAGCCCGGCCGCTCGCGCGCCGCCGCCCGGACGCGCAGCGCCGGCCTGCGCCGCAGCGAGCTGTCCTGGCTGACCCGTCAGCTGGCCAGCCTGGTGGCCGCGGGCCTGTCATTGGAGGCCAGCCTGGGCGTGGTCATGGAGCAGGCCGCGCGCCGGCCCGTGGCGCAACTGCTGGCCGCCCTGCGCTCGGACATCCGCGCCGGGCAAAGCCTGAGCGACGCCCTGGCCAACCACCCGCGCGACTTTCCGGACATTTATCGGGCCCTGGTGCGCGCCGGCGAGCAGTCCGGCGAGCTGGAGCAGGTGCTGGACCGGCTGGCCGCATTCATCGAGGATAGCGGCGCCCTGCGCGGCAAGGTGCTGACGGCCTTCATCTATCCGGCCATCGTCAGCCTGATTTCCGCCGCCATGGTGGTGTTCCTGCTCAGCTACGTGGTGCCGCAGGTGGTGGGCGCCTTCACCCAGGCCAGGCAGCAGTTGCCCCTGCTGACGCGCATCATGATCGCGGCCAGCGAGGCAGTGCGCGACTGGGGCGGCGCCGCCTTGCTGTTGCTGCTGGGAGCGGCCTTCCTGGCCGCCGTCCTGCTGCGCCGCCCGCCCGTGCGGCTGGCCCTGCACCGGCGCCTGTTGCGCGTGCCCGTGCTGGGCGCCTATCTGCTGGGCGTGGACACGGCCCGTTTCGCGGCGACGCTGGCCATCCTGGCGGGCAGCAATGTGGCGCTGCTGACCGCCTTGGAGGCGGCGGGACGCACACTGTCCAATCTGGCCCTGCGCGCGGCGGTGTCCAAGGCGGCCGCCCGCGTGCGCGAGGGTCTGCCGCTGGCCGCCGCCTTGCAACGCAGCGCCTTGTTTCCTCCCTTGCTGGTCCAGCTGGTCGCCAGCGGCGAGAAAACCGGCGAGCTGGCGCCCATGCTGGACCGTGCGGCCGCCACGCTGTCCGCGGAGCTGGAGCGCCGCGCCCTGGCCATGACAGCCTTGCTGGAGCCCTTGCTGATCCTCCTGATGGGCGGGCTGGTGCTGATGATCGTGCTCGCCGTGATGCTGCCCATCATCGAGATGAACCAGCTGGTGCAGTAGGACAGGCGGCGTGCCGCTGCTTTGCCGGAGCGGGCGGGATCATGGCGCCGCGACGACGGTCAGGCGCGCGGTCATGTTGGGGTGATAGCGGCAGTAGTAGGTCTGGTCTCCTGTCTTTTCTAGCACGAGGCGGGCCGACTTGCCCGCGGGGATCACCACGTCCCAGAGGCCGGCGACCGTGGCGGTGTGGTCGATCACGTCCTGGTTGCGCCACACCACGGTGTCGCCCACGCGCGCCTGGACGACGGCGGGCGTGAAGGTCAGCTTGGAAATCGTGATTTCATGCGTATCGGCCAGGGCCTGCTGGCCGGCTGCCGCCAGCAGCGCGCCGGCCAGCAGGCGGCAAAGGCGAACGGTATCCATGTCTGTTCAGCCTAGAGTTTGCCTGCCAGGTGCTCGGCATGTTGCTGGTGGCCCTGGAACAGTTTCAGGCCGGTTTCAAGCAGGCTCTTGAGCTTGGGGTTGTGCGCGCCGGGAATGAGCGTGCTCTCCAGCGCGGCGTTCACCTGCTTGTGGTAGGCCACTTCGTTCTGGACGTAGGCCTTGTCGAAAGCGGCGCCATCCAGCTTGCCCAGGGCGGCCCTCTGATCGGCGGCCTCCTTGGCCAGCGCCTGACTGGTGGGGTTGTCCTGCGCGGTGACGCCCAGTTCCTTGAGCAGCGCCAAGGCCTGCTGGTTGACGGCCAGGTGGTCCCGTTCCATGGTCTGCGCGAATTCGCGCACGTCGGGATTGCGCGTCTTGTCCAGCGCCTGGCGCGCCGCCTGCACGTCCAGGTCGCCGGCCGTGTAGGCGATGTGGGCGATCTGGGGATCGGTGAGTTTTTCCGCTGCGTGAACAGGCAGGACCAAGCCAAGCGCGCCCATGAGCAGGGCGGCGAGAGTGGTGCGTATCAGCATGACAGCCTCCGGTGGGAAATCCAGGCCTTCGGAGCGAATGGCCTGTGGACGCCCATTGGATGGCGCGGGCGCAGGCAAGGTTACGGGTCAGCGCTCGGGGTTTACCCCGAGCCGCGCCAGCACTGCCTGGATCAGCGCGCGGCAACGGGCTCCGTCGAAGGGAAAGGTCTCCAGCAGCCTGGGCGCGTCCTGTTCCCGCAAAGCCAGCACCAGCATGCGGCGCGCCCGATGCAGGCGCGTCTTGACGGCTTCGGGACGTATTTCCAGCAGCAGCGCGGTCTCCTCCACGCTCAGTCCTTCCACGGCGCGCGCCATGACCACCAGGCGATAGGCCTGGGGCAGGGCGAGGATGGCGCGTTCGATATTTTCGAGCACTTGGCGCTGGGCCAGGGCTTGTTCAGGACCGGGATCGGGATCGGGCAGGGACTGGGCGCCGTCCTCGTCCAGGATCTGGCGGTTCTGTCGGCGCTTCAGTCCCAGGGCCTGGCGGATGGCGATGCGGCACAGCCAGGTGGACAGCGTGCTGTCGCCGCGGAAGGTATCCAGGTGGCTGAAGGCCAGCAGATAGGTTTCCTGGACCACGTCCCGGGCGTTGTCCGGGTCGCGGACGATGGCGCAGGCCAGCCGGAAGAGCCGCCGGTTGTGGGTTTCCATGATCTGGCGCAGGGCTTGCGCATCGCGCTGCGCGGCGCGCCGGACCAGTGCGGCTTCGTCGGATTCGGGCTGCAGGGCGGCTGGAAGATCCATGGGGCGCTCCGGGAATGAAGGCCCAGCCATTATGCGCCCAAGACGGCCGCATCGCCATGGGGCGCATCGGGTCCCGCAGGAGACAAGAAGCCAAAAAAATCCCCGAAGGCAAGGTGGGCTTGCGCTTCGGGGGAAGTCCGCGCCAGGCGCGGACGATCACATCAATGGTTTACAAATAGGCCGGGATGCCCAGGGCGGGATCGCTGACGCCGTGCGCGCCCGATTCCACGCGGCCTGCAAAGCGCCGGTAGTAGCTGGGGTCGCTGCTGCTGCGCACCACGAAGTCATACCAGTGGCTGCTGGAGGACAGGGCCCAGGACTGCTTGGCCTGCTGGCCGGCCTGCACGGTGACTTCCCAGGGGCCGTCCTCGCGGTAGGCCATGGACTGGATCGTGAAGGTGCAGTCGGACTGGCCGCCGTTCATCAGTTCCAGGTAGACGTCGCCCTGCGTGATTTCGTAGCAGACCCGGATCTCGGGGCGCGCCTGTTCGGGCTGGCCCAGCACGCTGACATCGCCGCGGAAGTGGCGGTGAAAGCCGTTGGGGCCCAGCACCCACAGGTCGTAGTGGCCCAGGTTGTCAGCCTGCGCGTCCCAGACGTCGTCCAGGATCTGGCCGGGCTCGACCATGTAGCGGCGCGGGATGCGGTCCAGGTTCAGCTTGTCGTAGACATGGAAGACGGCCGCCGCCTGTCCGGTGTTGGAGAACAGCAGCTGCACGCCCTTGCTGCTGTCGCAGCGGGCGCTGACGTGCAGTTCGTAGGGCAGGGCGCGCGAGGGGCGCACGCCGGTCTGCTGCACGGGGATGCGCTGGTTGTCCACGGGTTGCGGCACTTGCGCCAGGCGCTCCTGGGCGCTGCGGATCGCGTCGGCTTCCTGGCGGCTGCGGCGGCCCTTGAGCGTGGGCAGGGGCTCGTCGTTGGGGCGGGCGAAGTTGAAGGCGCTGGTCAGGTCCCCGCACACGGCGCGGCGGTAGGGGCTGATGTTGGGCTCCATCACGCCGAAGCGCGCTTCCATGAAGCGGATCACGGAGGTGTGGTCGAAGACTTGCGAGTTGACCCAGCCGCCGCGGCTCCAGGGCGAGATCACATACATGGGCACGCGCACGCCGGGACCGAAGACCTTGCCGTCGCGGGGCGGCTGGCCGCTCAGGCCGCGCGGGCTGGGGTAGTTGTAGTATTCGAAGGCGATCTGCTCGTCGCTCAGCGTGGTCTTGCCCGCGGGCCTGCCGGTGGCCGGATCGATGGACGGCGCCGAGGGCGAGGGCACATGGTCGAAGAAGCCGTCGTTCTCGTCGAAGTTCACCAGCAGCACGGTCTTGCTCCAGACCTCCGGATTGGCGGTCAGCGCGTCCAGCAGTTCCTGGGTGTACCAGGCGCCCTGAACGGGGCTGGACGGGCCGGGGTGCTCGGAGTAGGTCGCCGGGGCCACCACCCAGGAGATCTGCGGCAGATTGCCTTCCATCACATCCTTGCGCAACTGCTCGAAGAAGCCGCCGTCGGGCATGGTGTTGGCAATGCCCTTGTAGAGCGGATTGCCGACATCATCCGACGGTTCGTAAGGGGTGTTGGCGGGTTTGCCGGATTGTTCATTGGCACGACGATACTGCTTGAAGCCGGCCAGCGAATTGTCGGTGAAGTTGTCGGGCAGGTTCTGGTAGACCTTCCAGCTGATGCCGGCCTCCTCCAGGCGCTCGGGGTAGGTCTTCCATTCGTAGCCCAGCGCCGAGCTGCCCAGGCTGTCCCAGGCATTGTTGACCGTGCACTCGCCCGTGCCGGTGGGGCCGTTCGTGCCGGTCCACAGGAACATGCGGTTGGAGTTGGTGCCCGTGTGCATGGAGCAGTGGTAGGCGTCGCACAGGGTGAAGGCGTTGGCCATGGCGAACTGGAACGGCACTTCCGCTTCGCGGTAATAGCCCATGGAGTGGCGCTGCTTGTACTTGGGCCAGAAGGCCATGCGGCCATGGCCCCAGGCCTGCTGGCCGTCCACCCAGGCGTGCGGCGTGCCGTTGACGCGCTGGGCATTGCCCTTGGTGCTGTCCAGGTGGTAGGGCAGCACGGTTTCCGTGCTGCTGACGTTCTGCTGCCAGACGTTGCGGCCGTTGGGCAGGGGGATGGTGAAGCGGTCGCCAAAGCCGCGCACTCCTTTCAGAGTGCCGAAGTAATGGTCGAAGGATCGGTTCTCCTGCATCAGGACGACGATGTGCTCGACGTCCTTGATGGTGCCGGTCTTGTTGTTGGCGGGAATGGCCAAGGCCTTGCGGATGCTGGGCGGAAAGGCGGCCAGGGAGCCGGCCGCCAGGCCGGCGCCGGTGACGTTGCGTAGGAAGGTGCGGCGTGAAGTCATTGTTGCTGGTCTCGTGGTGCGGTCAAGGGGCGCATTTCAACTGTTTGGGAGTCTCGGGGACGGGCGTCGTCTCGGGATTGCCGGGCTGGCCGGGGTTTTCGGGGACGGAGCCGGTCGAGCCGCCGCCGTCGCAGGCGGCCAGCAGGCCGCACAGCATCATCAGGGCCGCGGCGCGCTTGAGGCGTGCGCGGGAGACGGAACCGATCGTGTCGTTCATGGAAGGTCCTTGGTCGGAAATCAGGGTTGCAGGCTGGAGAGGGGTTTGCGGGACTCGTAGATGCTGGTGAGCTCGTCCGTGCTCAGGGCGCGCTCCCAGATGGCCAGTTCGCCGAAGTCCATGTTCACGTCGAAGCCGGGGTTCCAGCGCTTATAGTACTGGCCGGTCACGTCCTCGTTGACGCCCAGCTTGCCGGCGCCCGTGCCGCCCAGCGCCTGGATGCTGCGGGTCTCCAGCGCCACGGAGCTGAATTGCGCGCCCAGCGCGGGATCGAAGACGTGGCCGCGCATGACCTGGCCGGTCTTGTCGATGACCACGGCCACGTAGGCCCATTGGTTGGGGGTGACGCGGTAGCCCTGGCTTTCATTGCGGCCGCCGCCGTAGCCGGTGTTGAAGCGGATGTCGCAGCCGCCGGAATTGAACAGGCCCAGCGCAAAGCCGGGGTTGTTGCCCGAGTCGTAGTTCTTGTTGGCCATCATGGCGGCGCCGTAGCCGTAGCTGGAGCAGCTGGGCGGCGTGCGGAACCAGAAGCCCAGGGTGAACTGCGGCACGCTGGGCAGCGAGAACACGTCGCGGCTCAGGGTCAGCGCATAGCCGCGCTGGCCGTTGGCGTCGGCATTGGCGCCCAGGATGCGCAGCGCGCCCGTGGGGGCGGCGGGGTCCAGGAAGTCGGCGGCGATCAGGGCGCCGGCCGGCACGCCGGCGGCCGAAGGCTGCAGCGTGCTGCCGCCCTTGCCGTCCGCCAGGGGCAGTGAAGTCATGGGGTAGTAGCTGACCAGGCCGTCCTTCAGGGTGGCGGCCAGCTTGGGCGGCGGCTTGTAGCCGGCCTGCACCTGCATGGCGGAGGCGGCCTTGCCCGATTGCACGCTGTAGCGGAAGGAGTAGACCTGCGCCGTGTCGGAGACCGGCAGGGTGTCGTCATACCGGGTGGCGCCGGCCGGCAGCGTGGCCACCAGCTGGCCGTCGCGCAGCACGCGCACCTCCTGGTCGGTGTCGCCCTGCAGGGTCCAGTTCAGGGTCACGATGTTCTTGTCGGCCGGTTTTTCGTAGCCCAGGCCCCGGATGCTGGTGGCCGCCTGCAGGCCCGTGCCGCGGAAGCGGTAGTCCGGACCCAGGGCGCCCAGGTGGGCGAGCACGGTGGGGGCGATGTCGATCACGGCGCCCAGCGCATTCATGTCGGCGTCCGGGGCTACGACGCCGTCCACGGCGGGCAGCGAGGGCAGCGCCTTGTTGACGGCGATGAAGCTGGTCTTGTTGCGGTTGAATTGCGAGCCGGTGGTGCCGCCGAATTCATCCAGTCCGTAGCCGGTGGTGACGATCAGCAGCCAATCCTCGCTGGATTCGGCCTGGCGGCGCGTCTCGATCAGGGCGGCCAGCTGGTCCAGGGCGACGAGCGATTGCTCCACGGCTTTCCCGTAGGCTTCGCTGCCCAGGCCGTGCTCGGCGGCGGCGCGGGCCGGCGCCTGCAGCTGGGCCAGGACCAGGGACTTGCCCTGCTGCAGATAGTCGCGCGCCTGCTCGGCCACGCAAGGGTCGGAATCCGTGCAGTTGGCCGCTTCGATCACGCGTCCGGCCTGGATGTCCGCTTGCAGCAGGCGGCGGTAGTCGCCGGTGCTGACGGCCGCCGCGGCGGTCTGGGGTTCGGCGGCCAGGGCGAACAGGGTGGGCGCTTCCAGGGTCGGCACTTCGGCGCCGACGCCGCGCAGGCCGTGCTGGTCGGCCCAGGTGCCGGTCAGCAGCGAGGCCCAGCCGGGTACGGGCAGGGTGCGTTGTTCGCTGGCCGTGCCCACGTAACCGCCCGTCTGCACGGGCGCCACCGTCAGGGAGGCGAGCGCGGGATGGCGGGCTTCGCGGCGGGCCTGTTGCAAGGCTTCGTAGGTCAGCCCGTCGATGCTGACGACCAGGGCCTTGGCGCCGCCCAGGGCTTGCGGCTTGCCGCCCGGTTCGGGCGTCGGCTGCTCGGGCTGGCCGGGGCCGGCGGACGCATCGCTGCCGGTGGAACCGCTGCCGCAGGCGCTCAACAGCAGCACGGCGGACAGGGACAGACAGGCCTGGCGCAAGCGGCGCCCGGGCAAGGGGGGAAGTGCAGGTAAGGACATACAGCCACTCGTTCTGAAAGAAGGAAAAAGAGGGCCGGACTGTGCGTGGGGCGGGCTGCCCAGTCGGCATCGGATCAGGACGCAGGCAGTGTAGGAAGGGCGTATGACTGCCCCGTTAACAGAAGGGCAAATCCGCCAATGATTGGATTGTGTTTTATGGGTTCAGACCGAGGCGGCCCGGCAGCGTTCCTCCGCAAGCCGCGGCCGTTGCGGCTTCCAGGGTTTGTTGCAGTTTGATGTCGTGTTTGCTGTACGCGGAAAAATTATTTGAAATCCAAACAGTAAATGGCTTGAACGTCGAGACGGCGGGTGTGGAGCCGTGTATGGGGCGCCGTGCCCGTGCCGCGGCGCGCGCGTCGGCCATGAAAAATGTCCGTTGACAAGTTGCTTTTTTTGGTGGCACGGTGGAGCAATACGCCGTATGGCAAAATGGTTTAGGCCTGACTTCGTTCCCTTCCTGCCTTTAGCATCCGATGCGCTAGGCGCCATAGACTTTGCAAATTAACGGAATTTTTAAGGATAAGCGCATGGGAGCGGGCCCGTCCACGGATCGCTAAGCCGCAACAACTTTATTAGCTAGTTGTTGCGGCGGTCTTTCCTCGAGCAGTGCTCGTAGGCACTTTTGCCACTATGCGCAATGCCTTTGCCGACAGGCCGGAAAGCGCCACCATCTACAGCCTTATAGTGGACCCCAAATTTGAGACGGGGGTTTAAGCTGTCGTCCGCGAAAGGATGGTAGCGAATGAGTGAAGGTAAAAAGCGCAGGGTGCACAGCGCCGAGTTTAAGGCCAAGGTGGGACTGG
>JAFACG010000006.1 GCA_023425645.1 Pseudomonadota bacterium | reverse complement strand
CGCTGGCCAACAAGAATGCCCGCATCGTCTGGGCCTTGCTGGCCAATGAGCGCTCGTTCCGTCCCGGCTACACGCCCAAGGGCGCGTAGCCGGGGCGGTCCCCGGCCACCCGGCGTCAAACGCGTGCAAGGAGTCTCCCCTTCGATTGCTCAGGCGAGCACGACATGATGGCAAGACAGGTCAGACCGTGGTTGGTCAAGCCCGACGTCCCCCAGGCACTACGAGTGCGTTCGTCCGATTGAGGCACCAGCCAGCAGAACCCACCAGGGATAGCCGCGGTACGCGGCCCATGAAATCCGAATGTACGGGTGCAATCTGAATCGTCCTGCCGGCATGCAGTGAGCGCTTGGCAAACCAGGGGCGTCCATGTACGGGGGACGAACCGCGCTCCGAGTTCACGACCCGCCCGCCCCGGTATCCTGACCAGGGAACCCGCGCGCAGCGCGGGCGAAGGACCCAGCCAAGCCGGCCCGCCACGGCCTGCCTCGCGAGAACCCGAGGTTCTTTTCGATTGGCCCAAACGGCTCGCCAAACACGGAGGAATCCCCGGAACTCCTCGAAGAACCAACAAAAAAAAACGGCCAGCGCAACGCTGGCCGGCTCATCATCCGGGACGCCTTACAGATCCAGCAGATCGCTCATGTCGTCCGCGTGCTCTTCCTCCACGGCCATGATCTCGATCAGCATCTGGCGGGTGGTGGGATCGCTGTCGCCAATGCGCTCGATCATCTGACGATAGGACTCGATGGCGATGCGCTCGGCGATCAGGTTGGCGCGGATCATGGACTTGATGTCGCCGCTGTCGTCGTATTCAGCGTGGCTGCGCTCGACCAGCGTCCTGGGATTGAAATCCGGCTCGCCGTTCAGCTGCACGATGCGCTCGGCAATACGGTCGGCATGCTCGGCCTCCTGGTTGGCATGCTCCAGAAACTCGGCCTTGATCGGTTCGTTCATGAGGCCGGTGGCGGTGAAATAGTGGCGCTTGTAGCGCATCACACAGACCAGTTCCGTCGCGAGCGCATCGTTGAGCATCTGGATGATTTCTTCGCGGTTGCCCTGATAGCCGGACGCCACCGCGCCGTCATCGACGAATTGCTTGGCCGCAGCGCGGATGGCTGCCACGTCGATGGGACCATGATTGCTCGGGATAGCCTTCTGATTGCTCATTGTATTCCTCCGTATTGATTCCCGCCGCGAAGCGCGGCGCTTCATCGTGCACCAACCGGGACGAACACCCTGGCTTCAAACACAGCCAAGAACCAGCCGGAGACGGCCGACCCTTACCTACGCCTGAGTCTGAAACCGGCACGGATGCCCGAAAGAGCCGATCGTGCGCGAACCTGAACAACGTGGATAGGTGTCACCATGGTAACGACTGCTACCGGGCTTGGAAAGCGCGGCCAGACGCAAGCACAGGCGTGCCGCCCCTGCTTTTACGCAAGCACATCCTCATCGATTCGCTCCCTTACGAATCAGGGAAAACCAGTAGGCATGCGGCTTGGCGGCCGAACAGCGATCCCTCGCCTTCGGCCGTCGGGCAGTTCGGGAACAGGCCGATTTCAGATACAAGGACGAACACTTGGATACACGGATGAACCCGATTCCCGAGGCGGCCGATGGGCCCTACTGGAAGAATGCTCTTTCTGATTCTGCTTTCCAATGTGCTTCGTATCCTTTAATATGAAACGACCGTTACTTCCAAAGATAAATCATGGATTCACTGAAATGGCTGCTGCTCACCTATAAGGTGCCCGCGGAACCCAGTTCCAAACGTCTGGCCTTGTGGCGACGCCTGAAGAGCCTGGGCGCCGTCTACCTGCAGAACGGCGTCTGCCTGCTGCCCAAGACGGACGAGCACGTGCGCCGGCTCAAGGTGCTGGAGAACGACATCGCCAATATGGAAGGCGAATGCGTGCTGCTGGAGACCATCGCGCTGGACCATCAGCAGGAAGAAAAAGTCATCGCCCGCTTCAAGGCGGACCGTGATGACCAGTACCGGGAGCTGCTGGGCCGCTGCCAGGGCTTCGAGGCCGAGATCGCCAAGGAGATCTCCATTCAGAAATTCACCTACGCCGAGCTGGACGAGGAAGAAACAGACCTGAAGAAGCTGGAGAACTGGTACGAGAAGATCCGCAAGCTGGACTTCTACGACGCGCCGCTCGCGGCCGCCGCACAGGAGCGCCTGCGCGACTGCAAGGCGCTGCTCGATCACTATGCCCAACTGGTATACGACGCCCATGACGAAAACCGCTGACCCCCAGGCCGCCTCCCCGGACCCCGCGCAGCCCAGGCGCGGAGCCGTGCCCCGCAGTGTCTGGGCGCTGGGCTTCGTCTCCATGTTCATGGACATTTCTTCCGAAATGATCCATGCCCTGCTGCCCATGTACATGGTGGCGGTGCTCGGCACCTCGGTGCTGGCCGTGGGCCTGATCGAAGGCATCGCGGAAGCCACCGCATCCATCATGAAAGTCTTTTCCGGGGCGATAAGCGACCGCTTCGGCAAGCGCAAGCTGCTGGCCGTCATCGGCTACGGGCTGGCCGCGCTGACCAAGCCCGTGTTCCCGCTCGCGGGGACGCTGGACTGGCTGGTGGGCGCGCGTTTCGTGGACCGCATCGGCAAGGGCATACGCGGCGCGCCGCGCGATGCCCTGGTGGCGGACGTCACGCCGCCCGAGCTGCGCGGCGCCGCCTACGGCCTGCGCCAGACCCTGGATACCGTCGGCGCCTTCACAGGACCGCTGCTGGCCATAGGCCTGATGTGGTGGACCGCGGACAACTACCAGCTGGTCTTCTGGTTCGCCGTGCTGCCGGCCTTCGCCGCGGTGGCGATACTGGCATTCTGCGTGCGCGAGCCCAAGCTGCCCGCCGCCTCGCGTCCGCGCAAGCTGCCTTTGAGCCGCGGCGAACTGGCCCGTCTGGGTTCCGGATACTGGTGGGTGGTGGTCATAGGCCTGGCCTTCACGCTGGCGCGCTTCAGCGAGGCTTTCCTGATCCTGCGGGCCGAGTCGACCGGACTGGCGCCGATGTGGGCGCCAGCCGTCCTGGTGGTCATGAGCGTGGCTTTTTCTCTGTCGGCCTACCCGGCCGGCGTGCTGTCCGACCGCATGCGCAAGATGGACCTGCTGCTGATCGGCGTCGCCCTGCTCGTCGCGGCGGACCTGGTGCTGGCCTTCGTTCCCGGCCTGACGGGCCTGGGCCTGGGCGTGGCCCTGTGGGGCCTGCACATGGGCTTCACCCAGGGCCTGTTCAACGTGCTGATCGCCGACAGCGCCCCCGCGCAGCTGCGCGGCACGGCCTTCGGCATGTTCCATCTGCTGACCGGGATGGCCCTGCTGCTGGCCAGCGTCATCGCCGGTGCACTTTGGGACACGGTGGGTTTCCAAGGCACCTTCGCCGCCGGCGCCCTGTTCGCCGCCCTGACGGCTGCGGGACTGCTGACGCTGCGGCGCACCCAGAGAGCGGCGTTCTGACCAGGATCAGGGCCCTTGGGACCCTGTCTTCTATGCCCCGTTCCGCGCCCGGTGATAAGCGACCAGGGCGTTGGCATGGCCGTGGCCCATCCCATGCTCGGACTTGAGCACGGCCACCTGCTCCATATGCTTCATCTCCTGCAAGCCATCCAGTATCGCCAGCCAATGGCTGATGGGCTGGCCGTATTTCTTCTCGATAGACGGAAAATAGGAAGCAGGGCCTTTCACAGTAGGTTCAGTCGTCATTCTGGATCGCTCCTGGCGCATGCGCAGTCCCGGGGCTGAACGATGCGGTCGACATGGAACAGGCCGGGCGCAACCGCCTTGCAGTCGGCCTCGGCCATAGCGTGGCCCGGCGTGTCAAAGGCATAGCATATTGCCATTGCACCGCCTTGTGGTGAACCGGATCGACAAACAGGCCGCCCAAAATGCAAAACCCCCGCGGGGCGGGGGCCTGGACAGCACGAAAAGCGTGGTCAGAATGGAATGTCGTCGTCCATGTCCGCCAGATTATCCGACATGGGCGGATTGTTGCGCGGAGCCTGTTGCTGCTGTTGGGGAGCCTGGCGCGGAGCGCGCTGCGGAGCCGGGGCGCTGCTGCCGTAGTCGCCGCCACCCATGCTACCGCCGCCCATCTCGCCGCCGTCGCGGCCGCCCAGCATCTGCATCTGTTCGGCGATAATTTCAGTGGTGTAGCGCTCCTGGCCGTCCTGGCCGGTCCACTTGCGGGTGCGCAGGCGGCCTTCCACGTAGACGGAGCGGCCCTTGCGCAGGTATTCGCCGGCGATCTCGGCCAGGCGGTTGTAGAACACGACGCGGTGCCACTCGGTTTCCTCCCGGCGCTCGCCCGAGGTGCGATCCTTCCATTGGGAAGTCGTGGCAATGGAAATATTGCAGATGGCCGAACCTTCTGCGCTGTAGCGCACTTCCGGATCACGGCCGAGGTTGCCGACCAGAATGACTTTATTTACCGATGCCATGAAAAAAATCCTGTAGTCAAAATTTCGATATGAAGAAGCCCCGCCCTGCGGCCGGGGCTTCTTCGCCATGATGCTGGAACGCGATACGCATCGCATCCATCTGGCTTGGCCGGGCCTCGTCGTCCATGACAAGGCCGGCGCGAGGGCGCAAAGCAAGCCTTATTATCGTGGATTCGGTGCTTGATGAACACACCTGGCTGAGCCAGGGACAGGACAAAACGGTCCGCCCGCAGCCCCTTGCCCGCCCACGATCTCAGTACTTGTCCTTGAAACCGCGCGCCGTCAGCAGCCACAGCAAGGCCAGGCCCGCGCCGGTCCACAAGACCCATTGCACCTGCCCGTGGGACGCCAGCAGGCCGCCCGCCAGGCCCCCGCCGAAAACCCCCAGCGACTGCGACGTGTTGTAGAAGCCCAGCGCCAGCCCCTTGTATTCAGGCGGAGCGACGCGCGACACCAGCGAAGGCTGCAAGGCCTCCAGAATGTTGAAGCCAATGAAGAACAGCACCAGCGCGGCCACCATGGGGGCGAGCGATGCGCTCGCCCAGGGCATCAGGGCCAGCACCACGATCAGCGCCAGCACGGCCAGCTCCAGCGCCTGCTTGTGGCGCTTGCGGGTTTCCGTATAGAACACGGCCGGCACCATCAGCACGAAGGAGGCCAGGATGACGGGCAGGTAGACCTTCCACAGATCCTGGGTGCCATAGCCGCCCAGGGCGGCGAGCACGCCCGGGACCACGATGAACAGCGACATCAATATGAAGTGCAGGCAGAACACGCCGAAGTTCAGGCGCAACAGGTCGGCATGGCGCAGCACCTGTCCGGCCGTGACCTTGACCGCGGAAACCGGCGCCTTGGGCGCGGCGGGCACGACGAAGGCGGCGATCAGCAGGCACACGAAGCCCAGCAGGCTGATGGCCCAGAACAGGCCCGACAGGCCGAACTGGCCCACCAGCACGGGCGAGAGCACCAGCGACACGGCAAAGGAAATGCCGATGGAGCCGCCCACCATGGCCATGGCGCGGGTACGCACCTCCGGCCGGGTCGAATCGGCCACCCAGGCCGAGATGGCGGCCGACACCGCGCCCAGACCCTGGATGCAACGGCCCGCCGTAACCCAGTCCACGCTCTTGGCCAGGGCGCAGATGACCCCGCCGATGACGAACAGCACCATGCCCGCGACGATGACCGGACGCCGCCCATAACGGTCCGAGGCCATGCCCAGCGGGATCTGCAGCACGGCCTGGGTCAGGCCGTAGGCGCCCAGCGCCAGGCCCACGCGCGCCGCATCGTTGCCGCCGGGCAACGCCTGCGCGGCCACGGCGAACACCGGCGTGAGCAGGAACAGGCCCAGCATCCGGCAGGCAAACAACAGGGCGAGCAGCATGCTTGCCTTGCGCTCGCCCTGAGTCAGGCTGAGACGCGCCGGACGCGCCCCCGCCGCATTCATGGTTTGGTGTGTACTCATTCAATACTCTGCCACAACAAGGCTGCCGGAAAGGCCCGCAGCCCGATCATATAAAACCCGACGCAACGCGCTATAGTAGCAAGTTGCCTTTTGACTGACCTTAAATAAAGCTGATGGAAGCCATACGCATCCGCGGTGCCCGCACGCACAACCTGAAGAATGTCTCCGTGGACCTGCCGCGTCGTCAGTTGGTGGTCCTGACGGGGCTGTCGGGTTCCGGAAAATCGTCGCTGGCCTTCGACACGCTTTATGCCGAAGGCCAGCGGCGCTACGTCGAAAGCCTGTCGGCCTATGCGCGGCAGTTCCTGCAGCTCATGGACAAGCCGGACGTGGACCTGATCGAAGGGCTCTCGCCGGCCATCGCCATCGAGCAGAAGGCGGCGGGCCACAATCCCCGCTCCACCGTGGGCACCACCACGGAGATCCACGATTACCTGCGTCTATTGTACGCCCGCGTCGGCACGCCCTATTGTCCCGAGCACGGCCTGCCGCTGCAGGCGCAGAGCGTGAGCCAGATGGTGGACCAGGTCCTGCAATGGGAGCCGGAGTGCCGCATCGCCGTGCTCGCCCCCCTGCACCGGGGCCTGAAGGGCGACCTGCGCACGGAACTGGCGGGCCTGCAGGCCCAGGGCTTCGTGCGCGTGCGCATCGACGGCCAGACCTACGGCATGGAGGACGTGCCCGCCCTGGACGCGGCGCAGCCCCATGACCTGGACCTGGTGGTGGACCGCCTGCGCGTGCGCCCCGACAGCCAGCAACGCCTGGCCGAGAGCCTGGAGACGGCCCTGTCGCTGACAGACGGCCGCTGCCTGGTCGTCAACCTGGACAGCGGCCATGAACAGCCGTATTCCAGCCGCTACGCCTGTCCGGTCTGCAGCTACGCCCTGCCCGAGCTGGAACCGCGCCTGTTCAGCTTCAACAATCCGGCCGGCGCCTGCCCCGACTGCAGCGGTCTGGGCCAAGTGGACGTGTTCGACCCCGACCGCGTGGTCGCCTTTCCCGAGCTGAGCCTGGCCGGCGGCGCCATCTCCGGCTGGGACCGGCGCAACGCCTTCACCTACACCCTGCTGACCAGCCTGGCCGCGCATTACCACTTCGACATGGATGCGCCCTTCGAATCCTTGCCCGAGGACGTGCGGCGCAAAGTGCTGTACGGCTCGGGCGAAGAACAAATCTCCTTCCTGTACCTGAACGAGAAGGGCCGCACCACGGTCAAGACGCACGCCTTCGAGGGCGTGATCCCCAATCTGCAGCGCCGCTGGGCAGAAACCGACTCGGCCGCCGTGCGCGAGGAATTGAGCAAGCTGCGCCGAACCCAGGTCTGCCCGTCCTGCCACGGCGCGCGGCTGCGCCTGGAAGCGCGCAATGTGCGCATCGGCGACGACCCCGCCCCCGGCACGCCGGCGGCCGGCGGCCAGCCCAAGGGCCTGGCCATCTACGAGGTCGAGGCCCTGGCCCTGTCCGATTGCCTGCACTGGTTCGAGCGGCTGGAGCTGTCCGGCGCCAAGAAGGACATCGCCGACCGCATCGTGCGCGAGATCCGCGCGCGCCTGGAATTCCTGAACAACGTGGGGCTGAACTACCTGTCGCTGGACCGCAGCGCCGACACCATTTCCGGCGGCGAGGCCCAGCGCATCCGCCTGGCCAGCCAGATAGGCTCGGGCCTGACCGGCGTCATGTACGTGCTGGACGAGCCTTCCATCGGCCTGCACCAGCGCGACAACGACAAGCTCATCCAGACCCTGCAGCACCTGCGCGACCTGGGCAACAGCGTCATCGTGGTCGAGCACGACGAGGACATGATACGCACGGCCGATTATGTCATCGACATGGGCCCGGGCGCGGGCGAGCACGGCGGCCAGATCACCGCGCAGGGCTCGCCGCGCGAACTGGCGGCCAATCCGGACTCGCTGACCGGCCAGTACCTGTCGGGCGCGCGCCGGATCGCCGTGCCGCAGCGCCGTCCGGTGGACGACTCGCTGGACTGGCTGCGCCTGTACGGGGCTGCGGGCAACAACCTGAAATCCGTGGACCTGGCCATCCCGTCGGGGCGCCTGGTCTGCATCACCGGCGTGTCGGGCTCGGGCAAGTCCACCCTGATCAACGACACCCTGGCCACGGCCGTCTCGCGCATCCTGCACCGCGCCCATGCCGAGCCCGCTCCCTACGACCGCCTGGACGGACTGGAGCATTTCGACAAGATCATCAATGTGGACCAGACGCCGATCGGCCGCACGCCGCGCAGCAACCCGGCCACCTACACCGGCATGTTCACGGCCATCCGCGAACTGTTCGCCGGCGTGCCCGAGGCGCGCCTGCGCGGCTACGACCCGGGACGCTTCTCCTTCAACGTCAAGGGCGGGCGCTGCGAGGCCTGCCAGGGCGACGGCGTGGTCAAGGTGGAGATGCACTTCCTGCCGGACGTGTACGTGCCCTGCGACGTCTGCCAGGGGCGGCGCTACAACCGCGAAACACTGGACATACGCTATCGCGGACGCAACATCAGCGAAGTGCTGGACATGACCGTGGCCCAGGCCATGGAGTATTTCGACGCCGTGCCCATCGTGGCGCGCAAGCTGTCCACCCTGATGGACGTGGGCCTGTCCTACATCCGCCTGGGCCAGAGCGCCACCACCCTGTCCGGCGGCGAGGCCCAGCGCGTCAAGCTGTCGCTGGAGCTGTCCAAGCGCAGCACGGGCCGCACCCTGTACATATTGGACGAACCCACCACCGGCCTGCACTTCCACGACATCGCGGTGCTGCTGGGCGTGCTGGACAAGCTGGTGGAGTCGGGCAACACGGTGGTGGTCATCGAGCACAACCTGGACGTGATCAAGACGGCCGACTGGGTGGTGGACATGGGCCCCGAAGGCGGCAGCGGCGGCGGCCGGATCGTGGCGCAAGGCACGCCCGAGTCCGTGGCGGCCTGTGCGCAAAGCCACACCGGCCGCTACCTGAAACCACTGCTGCAGCGCCACGACTAGCCCGGCCGCAGGCCTGGCGCCAAGGCGAAAAAGCCCACTTGAAGACGCCCTGCTACATCTTGAACAGGGCGTCGTGCTCGCGGATCGCGTGGCGGTCCGTCATGCCCGCGATATAGTCGGCGATGGCGCGCGCCTGCGCCACGGGATCCTCGCGCCGGTGCTCGGCCGCCAGCAGGCGCGGGTCATCCAGGAAAGCCTGGAACAGCTCGCGCACGATGCGCCGGGCCTTGCCCATCATGCGCACCACCCGGTAATGGCGATACAGGTTCGCGTGCAGGAAGCGCTTGAGCTCGTCGGCCTGCGCACGCAGCTCGGGCGAAAACCCCGCCAGGCGCGGCAGGGCGCGAATGGCGTCCGCGCTGTCGGGCTTGTGCTCGTCCAGCCTGGCCTGCGTGGTCTCGGTCAGGTCCACCACCAGGGTGTTGATCATGCCTCGTATGATTTCAGCCACCAGGCGCTGGCCGTCCAGGCCCGGGTAGCGCGCCTGCACCTGATCGTAATGGTCGCGGAACAGGCGCAGCTCCAGCAATTGCTCCAGGCTGATCAGGCCCGAGCGCAGGCCGTCATCGATATCGTGATTGTTGTAGGCGATCTCGTCGGCCAGATTGGCCATCTGGGCCTCCAGCGAGGGCTGGCTGCGCTCCAGGAAGCGCCGGCCCACGTCGCCCAGCTCGCGGGCGTGCTTGACCGAACAATGCTTGAGTATCCCTTCGCGCGTCTCGAAGCACAGGTTCAGGCCGTTGAAGGCGGCATAGCGCTCTTCCAGTTCGTCCACCACCCGCAGGCTCTGCAGATTGTGCTCGAAGCCGCCCGCCTCGGGCGCCAGCTCCTGCATGCAGGCGTTCAGTTCGTCCTGGCCGGCATGGCCGAAAGGCGTGTGGCCCAGGTCGTGCGCCAGGGAGATGGCCTCGATGAGGTCTTCGTGCAGGCCCAGGTTGCGGGCGATGGCGCGCGCCAGCTGGGCCACTTCCAGGCTATGGGTCAGGCGCGTGCGGAACAGATCCCCTTCGTGGTTGATGAAGACCTGGGTCTTGTATTCCAGCAGGCGGAAGGCGTTGCAGTGGATGATGCGGTCCCGGTCCCGCTGGAAGGCGTTGCGGCCCTGCGGCGGGGCTTCCGGGTGACGCCGGCCGCGGGACTGTTCAGGATGACAGGCATAAGCGGCAAGCGTCAGCATGGCGTTTACTCCTGCACCGCCGGATCGAAGCGCGCCAGCGCCTGGCGCACCACATTGGGATCCACCGCCTGGACCACCGCATGGCCCAGGCGGTCCAGCAACACGAAGCGCAGCTGGCCGCCTTCGTTCTTCTTGTCCACCTGCATCAGCTCCAGCCAGCGTTCGGCCGACCAGTGCGGCGGATCGGTGGGGCAGCCGCTGGCCCGGACCAGGGCGCGGATGCGGGCCACGTCCTGGGCGGGTAGGCCGCAGACCAGCGCGGACAGCTCGGCCGCCATGATCATGCCGCAGCCCACGGCCTCGCCGTGCAGCCACTGTCCGTAGCCCATGCCCGATTCGATGGCATGGCCGAAGGTGTGGCCGAAGTTGAGGATGGCGCGCAGGCCCGATTCGCGCTCGTCCTGCGAGACGACCTCGGCCTTGACCTCGCAGGAGCGCCGGATGGCGTGGACGATGTCGTCCTCCTGCAGGGCGCGCATGCCGTCGATGCGGGCCTCGCACCAGTCGAAGAAATCGCGGTCGTAGATCATGCCGTACTTGATGACCTCGGCCAGCCCGGCGGAAATCTCGCGGGCGGGCAGGGTCTTGAGCACCCGGGTATCCACCTCCACGGCGATGGGCTGGTAGAAGGCGCCCACCATGTTCTTGCCCAGGGGGTGATTGATGGCGGTCTTGCCGCCCACCGAGGAATCCACCTGCGCCAGCAGCGTGGTGGGCACCTGCAGGAAGCGCACCCCGCGCATGAAGCAGGCGGCCGCAAAACCGGCCATGTCGCCGATGACTCCGCCGCCCAGGGCGACGATGAGCGCCTTGCGGTCCAGGCGGCTGCCCAGCAGCGCATCGAAGATCAGGTTCAGGGATTCCCAGTTCTTGTAGGCCTCGCCGTCGGGCAGCTCCACCACGTGCACGGGCTTGCCGGCGGCCTCCAGGGCGCGCCGGGCCGGCTCCAGGTAGAGGGCCGCGACGGTCGGATTTGTAACAATTGCCACCGCCGTGGCGTTGGCCGGCACGCTGTCGGCCAGCCGCTGCAGGCGGCCTGCAGCGATATGGATGGGATAGTCGCCGCCTTCCACGGCTACATGCACTACGGTCATTCAGCAACCTCGTTCTTTCAGGAGGGTCAACAGTTGGCGCACGGCATGGTGGACGGGCGCGGAGCCGGTCTCGAAGTGCACGTCGGCCACTTCTTCATACAGGGGTTCGCGCCGCTGCAGGAGCTCCTGGATGCGGGCGCGCGGATCGGCCGTCTGCAGCAGCGGCCGGTTGCGGTCGCGCGCCACGCGGCGAAAGAGCTCGTCCACGCTGGCGCGCAGATACACTACGATACCGCGATCCTTGATGATCTGGCGATTGGCCTCGGACAGGATCGCCCCGCCCCCCGTGGCCAGCACGATTCCGGGCAGGCGCGAGCAGATGTCCAGCACGGCCGATTCGCGTTTGCGGAACCCTTCTTCGCCTTCGAACTCAAAGATGGTGGCGACCCGCACGCCGCTGCGCGCTTCCAGTTCGTGATCCAGGTCCAGGAATTCGCGCTTCAGCTCCCGCGCCAGCTGGCGGCCTATGGTGGTCTTGCCCGCACCCATCATGCCGACCAGGATGACGGGCCGCGAGCCAGCCTGTTGTAATTCGAGCAGCTCGGTGTCTGATAAAGGGCTAGGATGTTCTACAGGCATCAGTCTGCGGGTAAAGAGTGGTTCATTTGTGTATTATCCCATTAGCCCACACGAAGCACAGTCCGCTGTCCAGAATTATTTTGTTACATTGATGCCAGGCGCAAGGCCAAGTCCAGCCCCGTTTGGACTTTAAAATCAGCCCCAATGAGTTCTTCTGCCCACTCCCCCAATTCCAAGCCCGAGCACTCCTCCGGTTCCTGGCTGGCCCGCTTCATCATCAAGACGGCGGTCTTCGTCGGCGGACTCGGCCTGTGCGCAGCCCTGCTCGGTTCGCTCGCTCTGGCGCTGGCCTGGCCCAATCTGCCCGATCTGAGCGCCATGATCGATTATCGTCCGCGGGTGCCGCTGCGCATCTACACGGCGGACAAGGTCCTGATCGGCGAGTTCGGCGAAGAACGCCGCAACGTGCTGCGCTTTGACGAAATCCCCGACGTCATGAAATCGGCCATCCTGGCCGCCGAGGACGACCGCTTCTACCAGCATGGCGGCATCGACTGGATGGGCGTGGGCCGCGCGGCCCTGGCCAACCTGACCCACATGTCCAAGACGCAGGGCGCCAGCACCATCACCATGCAGGTGGCGCGCAATTTCTACCTGTCCTCGGAAAAGACCTACACCCGCAAGTTCTACGAACTGTTGCTGACCTTCAAGATCGAGGCCACCCTGACCAAGGACCAGATCCTGGACCTGTACATGAACCAGATCTACCTGGGTCACCGCGCCTTTGGCTTTGCGGCCGCCTCGCGCACCTACCTGGGCAAGCCTCTGGCCGAGGTCACCACGGCCGAGGCCGCCATGCTGGCCGGCATCCCCAAGGCGCCCTCGCGCTTCAACCCCATCGCCAACTTCGAACGCGCCAAGACGCGCCAGGCCTACGTGCTGGGCCGCATGCGCTCCCTGGGCTACATCACCGAGCAGGAATACCAGGATGCGATGGCCCAGGAGATCGAGGTGAAGTCGGCCGTGGGTACGCCCGCCGGCGGCTACGCCATCCATGGCGAATACGCCGCCGAACTGGCGCGCCAACTGCTTTACGGCGTCTACCAGGACAACGTTTATTCGCGCGGCTTCAACATCTACACCACGATCAACTCCACCGACCAGGAAGCCGCCTACCGCGCCGTGCGCAACGGCATCCTGGACTACACCCGGCGCGCGCCCTACACCGGCCCGCAAGGCCAGGTGGACCTGCCGGCCGGCATTGAAAACGACCACACCCGCCTGGACGCCATCCTGGACGAAGTACAGGACAAGTATCCCGACACGGGCGATCTGCTCACCGGCGTGGTGCTGGAAGCCGGTCCGGACCGCATCCGCGTGGCCCGCACGGCCCAGGAAATCATCGACGTCACCGACAAGCGCGCCCTGAAGATCGTGGCGCGCGGCCTGGTCCAGAACGCCAAGGCGGACGTGCGCATCCAGCGCGGCTCGGTGGTCTACCTGTTCCAGAACAACGACTACTGGGAAGTGATCAACATGCCCGCCGTGCAGGCGGCCTTCGTGTCGGTGCGTCCGCAGGACGGCGCCATCCAGGCCATGGTCGGCGGCTTCCACTTCTCGGACGGCAAGTTCAACCGCGTGACCCAGGCCTGGCGCCAGCCCGGCTCGGCCTTCAAGCCCTTCATCTACGCTTCTTCGCTGGAGCGGGGCCTGACGCCCTCCACCCAGATCTCGGACGAACCCTTCGTGCTGACCGCCGCACAGACCGGCTCCAAGCCCTGGGCGCCCAAGAACTACGGCCGCACCTACGAACCCATGCTGACCATGCGCCAGGGTTTGTACAAGTCCAAGAATATGGTGTCCATCCGTATCATGCAGGCGGTCGGTCCCAAGTACGTGCAGGAATACATCACCCGCTTCGGCTTCGACAAGGCGCGCCAGCCGGCCGTGCTGCCGCTGGCGCTGGGCGCGGGCAGCGTCACCCCGCTGCAGATGGCCGGCGCCTACTCGGTGTTCGCCAACGGTGGCTACCGCACCGTGCCCTACCTGATCGATCACGTCACCGACAGCACCGGCAAGGTCATCATGCGCGCCAAGCCCGTGGTGGCGGGCGACGCCGCGGCCCGGGCGATCGACCCGCGCACGGCCTATGTCATGAACGACCTGCTGCGCGGCGTGGCCACCTACGGCACCGGCGCGCGCGCCTCGCGCGAACTCAAGCGCACCGACATCGGCGGCAAGACCGGCACCACCAACGACTCGCAGGACGCCTGGTTCGCCGGCTTCACGCCCGATCTGGTCGGCATCGCCTGGATGGGGTTCGACCAGCCGCGCAGCCTGGGATCGGGCGAGACCGGCGGCGGCGCGGCCATGCCCATCTGGATCAACTACATGCGCACGGCCCTGAAGGACAAGCCCATCGTGCCGCCCGGCCCCATGCCCAGCGGCCTCACCAAGACCAACGGGGACTTCTATTTCAACGAATTCCCGCCCGGTCAGGCCATCGCCCGCGTCGGACTGCCCGCTCCCAGCGACAGCAGCCTGCAACAGGACGGCAGCGACGGCATCGGCGACCTGCTGCGCCAGATCGCTCCCGAGCAGAACGCGGGCGGCGGCAACAACAACCAGTTCGTGCCGTTCTGACCCCCTTCACCCACACGCCGGCGATCGCCGGCGTTTTTTTGCTTTGGCCGGGCCGATGGCATAATGGTCTCCTTTGCCCGCCCTTGCTGGAAAACATCATGAAAATGGCCCGCCCATCCCGCCTTCTGGCCCTGCTGGCGCTGAGCGCCGTGCTCAGCGCCTGCGGCTACAAAGGCCCGCTTTACCACCCGCCCGCCGAAGAGCCGCCGGCCGCCGACACGGCGCCTCGTTAGTTTCTCCGCGTTGATCGCTCAACCCCTGTTATTTGACGACATCATGACCGTTGCACCTCACTTCCAATTCCAGAACGATACGCTGCACGCCGAGCAGGTTCCCCTGACCCGCCTGGCCGAGGAGTTCGGCACGCCGCTGTATGTGTACTCCCGCCAGGCCCTGCGCGACGCCTGGGAGTCCTACCGCGTCGCCGGCGAAGGCCGCAAGCTGCTGGTGTGCTATGGCATGAAAGCCAACTCCAACCTGGCCGTGCTGCAGGAGTTCGCACGCCTGGGCACAGGCTTTGACATCGTCTCGGGCGGTGAGCTGGCGCGCGTCATCGCCGCCGGCGGAGATCCCGGCAAAATCGTGTTTTCCGGCGTGGGCAAGCAGGTCTGGGAAATCGAAGCCGCCCTGGCCGCCGGCGTCAAATGCTTCAACATCGAATCCGAAGCCGAGCTGGAGCGCGTCGCCGAGGTGGCTGCCCGCCTGAACCTGAAGGCGCCCGTCTCGCTGCGCGTCAATCCGGACGTGGACGCCCGCACCCATCCCTACATCTCCACCGGCCTGAAAGACAACAAGTTCGGCGTGCCCATCGAGCAGGCGCCCCGCATCTACGCACGCGCCCAGGAGCTGCCCAGCCTGCGCATCGTGGGCGTGGATTGCCATATCGGCTCGCAGATCACCGAGGTCAGCCCCTACCTGGACGCCCTGGACAAGCTGATCAAGCTGATCCTGGCACTGAAGGACCAGGGCGTGGAATTGCACCACCTGGACCTGGGCGGCGGCCTGGGCATCCGCTACACCGACGAAACCCTGGTCACGCCCACCGACCTGCTCAGCAAGGTCTACGCGGCGCTGGACGCCCATGGCCTGGGCGAACTGGAAATCGTGCTGGAGCCCGGCCGCTCCATGGTGGGCAACGCCGGCGTGCTGCTGACGCGCGTGGAATACCTCAAGCATGGCGAAACCAAGAACTTCGCCATCATCGACGCCGCCATGAACGACCTGATCCGCCCCACCCTGTACGAAGCCTGGCACAGCGTGGAAGCCGTCCAGCCGCGCGCCGTGACCGCAGACACGCCCCGCTACGACCTGGTGGGCCCCATCTGCGAAAGCGGCGACTGGCTGGCGCGCGACCGGCAGTTGGAACTGCGCCAAGGGGACCTGCTGGCCATCATGTCGGCCGGCGCCTACGCATTCACCATGGCCAGCCAGTACAATACCCGCCCGCGGGCGGCGGAAGTTCTGGTCGATGGCGAGCAGGTCCACGTCATCCGCCCGCGTGAAAGCCTGGAAAGTCTGTTTGCCTCCGAACGTTTGCTGCCTTGAATGACGGCAGGGCTGGAGGTTCCGACCATTCAGCCTTAAAGAACTCAGCGCGCAAACCGTTAAACGGATGATCTTGCGGGCCGAGATGTCACCACCGTGCATGTCGGCCCAGGCCCGGCGCGTCCCGAACGGACAAGCGCAAACTCCACTGTCGGGGGCCGGGCAGTTCGATGGTAAGCGCTGGAGGCTGTATCGCCATCATGACCGTTTCAGGAATACAGATCGACAGCCTAGAACCTGTCACATCGACCAGCGAACGCCTGATTCGCGGGCTGAGCTTTTACGTCATCCCTCTGTTCCTGATCCTGCTCACGCTCTGGGCCCTGATCTTCCTGCCCAACCGCTACCCTTCGCCTTCGGGCCAGCCCCTGAACTTCCATGCCCTGGCCAGCGGCCAGGCCGCGCCCGACCCGGACCTGATCAGCCGCCTGACGGCCAGCCCCCTGCAGCGCCAGCTGCAACTGGACGAGCCGCACTGGCTGCTGCTGGACCTGCCCTCCAAGGACGACGGCAACGAGCATGTCCTGCATTTCCCCGCATCGCAGTTCAACATGCTGGCCTGTTGGCGCACGAACGACTTGCAAACGCTGACCGTCAATGACCACAGCCTGTCCACCCAGGCCCTGCGCTCCCCCGTCCAGGGCTACACCGTGGATCTGGGCGCGTCCGCCGACCCCGCCTCCATCCTGTGCCGCCTCGAAGTGGACCGCCCCGGCGTGCTGCAGGTGGAGCTCTGGGCCGCAGACGACATCAAGCATTCCTCCATCCGCTACACGCGCGGCATAGGCCTGCTGGAAGGCGGACTGCTGACCATGTCGCTGTTCATGCTGGTGCTGGCCGCCACCAATCGTGAATGGATCTACCTGCTGCTGTCGGTCTGGCTGGTCGGCAACCTGCGCCTGGGCTCCATGGCCATGGGCTGGGACATGCAGTGGCTGGGGCACACCCTGCCGGCCGCCGTCATGCCGCCGCTGCGCCAGGTGACCATCGCCTGCTATTTCCTGCTCAGCTACTCGCTGTTCACCCTGCTGCTCAAGCCGTCCATTCATTCGATGATTCAGCAGCGCTGGCTCAGCTCGGCAGGCCTGCTGGGCCTGGTCCTGCTGCTGGCCTCCGTGCTGCTGCCCACGGACCTGTTCCAGCCCCTGATGTGGTTCAGCGCCATCTACGCCCTGTGCTGCGCCGGATGGGTGCTGCTGTCCATCCTGCTGCAGGCCCGCTCGCGCATCATGCTCTGGCAGCTGGTGCTGCTCAGCATGGCCTTGTGCGTGCTGATCTCCGCCATCTTCCTGGCCGCGTTCGGACGCTCCAGCTTCGTGGAAAACTTCAATGGCGTGATCACGCTGCTGCTCTCCAACCTGATGGTCGCCCTGGCCATCGGCGAGCGTCTGCGCGAAGACCGCAGCGAAGCCCTGCGCGCCCGCAACGAACTGATGGCCCACTACACCCTGACGCCCATCGGCATGTTCACGCTGGGCGAATCGGGCGCCTTTCACCGCATGAGCCCGGTGCTGGCCGAGATGCTGGGCATCCAGTTCGACCCCTCCGGTCCGCCGGTGCACTGGACGGATTTCTTTCCCGAGCAGGACTGGAAGGCCGTGGCCCAGAGCACCCAGGCCAGCCAGGACGTGACCGTCGCCCGGCATGATACCCACATCGGCCCCTGCCAGTTCGCCCTGCGCGTGGCCATTGTCAACCAGCACATCGAAGGGTCGCTGCAGGACGTCACGGCGCGCGCCGAAACCTTGCGCCAGCTGCGCCTGATGGCCGACAACGATCCGGTCACCAATGTGCTGAACCAGCGAGGCATCGAGAAAGCCCTGGACGAGGCGCTCGCCCGCAGCGCCGAGGACAAGCCCTGCCTGCTGGCCTATCTGGACCTGAACCACATCAAGTACGTCAACGGCACCTTTGGCCATTCCTCGGGCGACGCCCTGCTGCTGAAGGTCTGCGAGCAGCTGGAGGCCGTGCTGCAGGCTGGCGAGAAGATAGGCCGCATCGGCAGCGACGAATTCGTGATCATTTTCGAGGACAGCGACCCCGAACAGGCCCGCGCACTGGCCAACGAAGTCATCGAGGCCTTGAACAAAAGCCCCCTGATGGCCGGCAACCGCAGCTTCAACCTGCGCAGCACGCTGGGCCTGGTGGAGGTGGCGCCCGGCATGGCGCCGCAGGAAGCCATCTCGGCCGCCAGCCGCGCCGCCCGCGAAGCGCGCCGCCAGCACCAGGACATGATCATCTACGACCAGGACTCCAATGCCCTGCAGGAACATGCGGAAGAATTGCGCCTGTTCGAACAGCTGGAAGGCGGCTCCTCGCGCGGCCTGTACCTGGAAATGCAGCCCATCGTGTCCTTGCGCCGTCCCATCGACAGCCTGAATTTCGAAGTGCTGCTGCGCGTGCGCGACTCGTCCGGCCAGTTGATCCCGACCGGCCGCATCATTTCCTCGGCCGAGGAAAGCGGCACCATCACCATCATCGACAAGTGGGTGTTCTCGGCCACGCTGGAATGGATGTCCAAGCACGAGCAGCAACTGGCGCGCACCCAGCTGGTGAACATCAACCTGAGCGGCGTGTCGCTGAACGATGACAAATTCATCCAGTGGTTCTTCGACATCCTGGCGCGCTACGAGCACCTGGCGCGCAAGCTGTGCGTGGAGATCACCGAGGGCGTGGCCCTGGACGACCTGGAGCACACCCGCCATTTCATGCGCCGCCTGCAGCAGACAGGCGTGCGCATCGCCCTGGACGATTTCGGCGCCGGCTACACCTCCTTCTCCTACCTGCGCGAACTGCCCGCCGACGCCATCAAGATCGACGGCGCCCTGATCTGCGACATGCTGAACAAGGAAACCAACGTGGCCATCGTGCGCACCATCGTGGAGCTGGCGCGCAACCTGGGCATGATCAGCATCGCCGAATGGGTGGAGGACGTGCCCACCCTGCAGGCCCTGCAGGAGCTCGGCGTGGACTACGTGCAGGGCTTCATCGTCTCGCGCGCCTGCACGCCGGCCGAGCTGCTCAAGGCCACCGCCATCACCGACCTGGTCAAGGACGCGCCCGCCCGCCAGTTCCTGCTGGAATCCCAGCAGAAGCATTCGCCGACGCTCTGAGCCCGGTTTGGAGGTAAAAAAAGTCCGGCGTCAAGCTTTTAATGAAAACAGCTTGGTGATAGAAAAACTATACGGGACACTGGTTTAGCTCTACTTCTAGCCGCTTTGCGGGATCGTAACATCGGGGGCTAAGAATCAGCGCCGCA
This sequence comes from Pseudomonadota bacterium, assembly GCA_023425645.1. Classification (GTDB taxonomy): domain Bacteria; phylum Pseudomonadota; class Gammaproteobacteria; order Burkholderiales; family Burkholderiaceae_B; genus Alcaligenes. The sequence continues at coordinate 81,554 of JAFACG010000006.1, read as the reverse complement.
TGGCTGTGATTCGACACGAAGCGCGCGGCGCTAGCCAGAGAGCCCAACGGCGAAACGCCGGAACGCACGACTATGGATTGGCATCCTTTGGGGGCAGCGCTCCGCGAGATTCGAGTAGACGCCGCGTGTTCTCCAGTTCCTTTTGTAGCAACTCGGCCTCCGGCAGCACCGTCCGATAGTTCGCCGCCATCACCTTGTTCGGCAAGCCATCCAGCGCATACCGCGCCAGGGCATGGCCCTTGTCAGCGCACAGAATCAGACCCACCGGCGGGTTCTCGCCCGGGTAGGCCCAATGCTCCTTGGCATAGTTGCAGTACATGTGCATCTGCCCCACATCGGCATGGGTCAGGCTGCCCAGCTTCAGATCGATGATGACCAGGCAGCGCAGCTTGCGATGGAAGAACAACAGATCGACCCGATACCAGGTCTGGTCGATGCGCAAGCGCCGCTGCCTTCCGATGAAGGTGAAGCCTTCCCCCAGCTCCAGCAGGAAGTCTTCCAAGCGCTGGATCAAGGCCGCTTCCAGATCGGATTCCGAATACTGATCCTTCAGGTCGAGGAACTCCAGCACATACGGGTCTTTGATCGCGTCATTGGGCGTGACGACATCCTCGGCTTTGGGCACCGAACCCTTGACCAGCATCGCTGCCTTGTCTTTGGACAAGGCCGTGCGTTCATAGAACTGGCTACTGATCTGCCGATCGAGCTGGCGCACGCTCCAGCCACCGCGCAGCGCCTCGGCCTCGTAGAACCGACGGGCATGATCATCCTTGACCGACAGCAGCCGGACATAGGCCGACCATGGCAGAGTGAAGACTTGGGACAGTTCGGAGAGGTCGAATTTCCGAGACACTGTCTGGGATTTCTCGACAAGCGACTCATTTCCCAATTTCCCAGACAGTGTCTGGGAAATCTCGGGCTGGGGGTATGCAAGGAAGAAACGCCGCATGCTCTCCAGGTTGTTTACGCCAAAGCCGCGCCCGAATCGAGCCGTCAGATCGGCAGACAACCGCATCATCAATTGCTCGCCGTAACCGGCCCGCCGCCTGCCTTTCTGCTCGGCTTCGACGATCCGACGGCCAATCTCCCAATAGCTGGCCGTCATCAGCGCATTGACGCTGCGCGCCGCTGCCCAGCGCGCCGCATCCAGCAGTTCCACGATGCCGCTGTGGATGCCGGCATAGCCAGCCGGTAGGGCAGCAGGTTTCCGCGTTGCCACGGGCGTCTTCCTTGTCATGCTGTCACCTCCATAGAACGGGATGCCCCGGTGATCGCCAGCCGCCGATTCGCCACCAGTTCGGCCGCATCCCGCACCGGCTTGTCCTCGGTATGAACATAGTGCATAAACATCGCCACGGTCTCATGGCCTGTGAGCTTAATGCCCACCTTGGTTGGCACGCCTGAGTTGGCAATGTCGATCGTCGCCCTGTGTCGGATGTCGTGCGTGCCGACGTGCGGCACGCCAGCGACCTTGAGCACGCGCGTCCAGCCGCCATAGTGTTCGCCGTGGGTCATGTGCCGAGTCGGATCATTGGGCGACGGCAGGACGTAGGGGCAGCCTTCCCGGCGCGGTGCCGTCGAAAGCAACCGATAGGCTTCCTCGCTCATGGGCTTGGAAATACCGCCGGTCTTGCTGTCAGGCCAGACGACGCGGCGCTTCTCCAGATCAACCCGGTCCCGCTCCAAAGGGCAAATTTCGGAGCGGCGGGCCGCAAGCTCGAATTGCAGGCGAATCGCCAGCGGGATGACATAGTTCTCCAGCCCTTTCGCCTCCAGATGCTTCAGGTGACGGAAGATCCGCGCCAGTTCATCGTCTACGATGAGCCGGGTTTCCTTGTCCGGCGGGTACATCGGAACGTGGCGGCACGAATTCGTGCCGTCAGGGCGCAGTCCCCACACTTCGGCCGGGTTGAACATCTTGCGCAGCACGCCGAAGGTGCGGTTGGCCTCGGCCTGTTTGTAGGCCAGCTTCTTCATCAGCGCAGCCAGGTCCGGGCGCTTCACGTCCTGCACCTTCATCCGGCCCATGATCGGGATGATGCAGCGGTCAATCACGCCCTGATAGCCACGCTGCGTGCCGGGCTTGCTGCGCTGCTTGGAGTAGTTCTCCATGAAGGTGTGGCCATACTCCTTCATGATCGATACCTTGTGGGCGGCGTTCTTGGCCGCGCTGGGGTCGCCGCCCTTGCGTACTTCGGCCAGCCGCTCCTGCGCCATCGTGCGTGCCTGATCGACGGTTAGTTCCCCGTATTGGCCCAGGGCGGGCTTGCGGCCCGCCGGGGTGATCTTGCACAGGAAGCCAGGCACCACGGTATCCCGCAGTTCGATGGCCTTGTCTTGAGATTGTGCCGCATCGACTGCGGACTTGGTGAGCTTGATCTTCGCCATGATGACTCCTCGGAAAGCTTGGCTTCCAAGAGCCGCATAGGAGCCACGCGAGGGGAAGCTGGGACAAGTTTCGGAAAGCCCCGGCATATGTTGAACTCGCCTAAGTGATTGATAAACCTGCTCTATCGAGCCTTGGCGTAGCCCAGCGAATTGCGGTACTGGAGTCATCGTGAAACAAAAAAAACCCGCAACTGAAGTTGCGGGTTTTTTCTTGCACAATGCCTAGCCGGCCTACAAGGCGCCATAGGAGTGCAAGCCCGACAGGAACATGTTCACGCCCAGGAAGGCGAAGCTGGTGATCAGCAGGCCGGCCAGCGCCCAATAGGCGGCCATGGTGCCGCGCAGGCCCTTGAGCAGGCGCATGTGCAGCCAGGCGGCGTAGTTCAGCCAGACGATCAGAGCCCAGGTTTCCTTGGGGTCCCATTGCCAATATGTGCCCCAGGCGTCGGCGGCCCACAGCGCGCCCAGCACGGTCGCCACGGTGAAGAAGGCAAAGCCCACGGCGATGGCGCGATACATGATGTCGTCCAGCACCTCCAGCGCAGGCAGCTTGCGCGAGATCGGACCGCGGAAATACAGAATGGTGCCCACGATGATGCTGCCCAGGCCGAAATACAGCATCCAGGTCAGGGACAGTTCACGCGAGCCGAAGATCATGGGCTCGGCACAGAGGATGGCGCCCAGCACGAACAAGGGGACCAGCTTGCCGCGCGAGCGGGTTTCGCCGTTTTCCTTGACCAGGTAGGCAAAGCCCACCATGGCGGCCAGCGAGAAGGTGCCGTAGCCGATGAAGTTGGCCGGCACGTGCAGCTTCATCCACCAGCTTTTCAGGGCGGGCACCAGGGGCTGGATCTGGTGCGCGTCGCGCGCGAAGGAATACCACAGCAGGAAGATGACCAGCGAGCTGATGGCCAGCAGCACGAAGCCGCCCAGGGCGCGCGTGTTGTAGCGGCGCTCGTAGTACAGGTAGAACAGCGCGGTGATCAAGGCCAGCAGCACGAAGACTTCGTACAGGTTGCTGACCGGGATGTGGCCGATGTCCGGACCGAGCAGATGGCCCTCGCGCCAGCGCACCAGCAGCCCCGTGGTGCCGGCGTAGACAGCCGCCCAGGTCAGGCCCGAACCCATCCAGGCGGCCGTGTCGCTGAAGAAACCCACCCAGTACAGCACCGTGGCCAGGACGAACAGGGCGCACATCCAGAGGATGGCGGACTGGGACGACAGCAGGTACTTGAGCAGAAAGACGGAATCGGCCTTCTGGATGTCCCCGTTGATGAGGCCGCCGCCCGTACTGTAGAGCCAGATGGCCAGCAGGGCCGTCAGGCCGCAGGCCACGGTGATGGTGCGCAGGGGGCGCCAGAGCCAGCCCAGCCAGGCGACGAACGGCACGAAGCCCACCAGGATGATCTTTTCGTAGTAGTCCATGCTGTCGCTGTAGGTATTGAGCGCGTAGGCCGCGCCCGCCGCCAGCAGGACGAAATAAAGTAGGTCGGTCCAGTCGGGACGACCGCGGATGCCGCGGCGATCGCCGCTGGAGGCGATGTTGTCGTGCCACATGGTCGGGGTGGCCGAGGAGAGAGTCTGCGCCATAGCTACACCTTGTCAGACAGAGAGCCGCTTGAACGCCTCCTGGAGGCGGTCAAATTCGAGGTTGAAGTCCAAGTTGCGACGTTGCGACGTCATTGCAGCCATCAGGCTGCTGCCCTGCTCGTGCGGACGTATCCAGACCCACACGCGACGGTCCCGGATGTAGAACATCGAGAACACGCCAATGATGAGAAACAGACACCCCAGGTATACCGTGTACATGCCGGGGCTGCGCGCCACCTGGAAGACACTGGCCTGCACCTGCTCGAAACTGTCCAGCGTCAGCATGACCGGAGCGGGATAGTTGGGAAGATTGGCGAAAGCCAGAACCGCGGACTGGATCCAGCGGTTGGCCTCGTTGTTTTCCTGGCTGTAATCCAGTTCGGGCAAGCCTTGCTGCTGCCGCACCAGGTCGCGCAATTCGGTGAGCGTGAGCTGGATCATGGGAACGGCGAAGCTGAGAATGCGTTCGCGTTCCGCCTCGGGCACACGACCAATGATGCCGTCAAAACCCGCGCGCGTAAAGGCCTGGAGCGAGGTCCGGGCGGCGGCCAGCATCAGCTCCTTCTGTTCGGGCGAGGAAGAGTTCCGCTGCGCGAAACGTTCGGCAGCCTTCTCCACCATGGCCGGATCCTGGGTGGCGGCGCGCACGTCCATGAACTCCTTCAGGGAGCGGTTGGCATCGGCCGGCAGGCGCACGTAGCGGAAGGATTCAGCAGGGGAATTGCGCATCCCGGCCAGAAAGACCAGCGTGCCGTCCAGCTCCACGGGCATCATGTAGTTGACGAACTCGCGCGCCTGCCCTTGCTGGTCGATGATGCGGTAGCTGACGCTGGGGCCGACATTCTTCAGGTGTTCGTTCCTGCTGTTGGCGGCGCTGCCGGTCACGGCGGCCACGTGCTCGATCATGGCCTTGGGCTGGGGATCGCCCTCGGACAGATTCTCCACGTTGATGGGCCGCAATTCGGTGAACTGCACGGTCAGGGGCTGGGCGTCGGGACTTTCCTGGGCCGTGATGACGGCTTTCTCGCCCACGGTGCCCTTCAATTCGAAGGGCTTGCTGCTGGAGCCGGCCAGTGGATAGCCGGCCAGGGTCAGGCGGCTGCCGCCGTCGTCAAAGCCCGACTGGTAGACCGTGACGCCCTTGTAGCGCAGCGGTTCGTTGACCTGGATGGTGCGCTCGAAGGTTTCCCCGGTGGCCGGGTCGGTGACCTCCACTTCGCTCTTGAAGCTGCTGGGCATGCCCGTGGAATAGTATTCGACCAGGAAGCGCTTGAGCTGCAGCGCGAAAGGCAGGGGCTGGACCAGCACGCCTTCGCCGGAATTGATCACGGCCGAGGCTGTGCGCGCGCCCTCGGGCACCAGCATATTGGCGCGGAAACTGGGATTGCCCAATGCCAGGCGGCCCGAATCGGGCACCTGGGAGATCAGCATGTTTTCGGTGATGGGCTGTTTGCCGCCCAGCCAGACCTGCAGGCGCACCGGCAGTTCGCTGTCCAGCAGCCCGCCCACGCAGATGACCACGATGGCCAGGTGGGCGAAGATGTAGCCCAGCTTGTTGGCGCTGCCCTTCTTGGCCGCCACCATCATGCTGCCGTCCTCGTCGCGCCTTACCCGCACCGCATAGCCATGAGCCTGCAGCCAGCCCTGCACCTGTTCGCGGCTGTGCTCTGGCGCGCCGGCGCTGTTCAGCTCCACCCGATGCGGAAAGGCCTTCAGGCTGCCGCCGCGCACATGCTCCTTGAAGGCGCGCATGTCGCGGACCATCTTCGGGGCGTTGCGTAAAACGCACAAGGTGGTGGAGACCACCAGAAAGGCCATGATGACCAGGAACCAGCCGCTGTTGTAGACGGACCAGATGGAAAAATGGTCGAACAGCTCGAACCAGTAGGGCCCGAATTGGTCAATATAGGTATTGGCCGGCTGGTTCTGCGCCAGCACCGTGCCGATCAGGCTGGCGACGCAGATGAACATCAGCAGGCTGATGGCAAAACGCATCGAACCCAGCAACTCGAAGAAATCAGCGGCAAAACGGCGCGTGGAAGATACTTTTTTCACAAACGTCTATCTTAAGAAGTGGGCGGATTGAAGAAGCCCCGGCCATGCGGCCGGAGTTGCTTCGCCACGATACAGGGGCGCTTGCGGCGCCGTATCCATGCCGCCTCGCTCAACCTCGCCGTGGACGGCGAAACTGATGCGAAAGCGCGTGGTCACCGGAGACATCCTGACGTTGGATGCGCGAAGCGGGCAAAGGTTCCCCACATGACAAAAGGCAAACGCCAGTACCCGATGCAGGACCGGCAAGCGGGCGCGCCGTTGCGGTCAGAGGGCTGCGGCTCCCTCCCGGAACCTGGGCAGGACCGGGGGACGGCCGGGAGACATGCTCCCGGCGTCAAAAAAAGGGGCCGTCGGCCCCCTTTGGCTATTAACGCAGGCCTGCTGCGAAATCGGCTACCGCCGCTATGTCGGCGTCGGACATGCGGTCGGCGATGTCGTGCATCATCGGGCCGTTGGCGCGATCGCCGCTGCGGAACAGCTTGAGCTGCTCGGCGATGTAGGAAGCGTGCTGGCCGGCCAGGCGCGGGAACTGGCCGGGCATGCCGGCGCCGTCGGGCGAGTGGCAGGCGGCGCAGGCAGCCACGCCGCGCTCGGGCAGGCCGCCGCGCCAGATCTTCTGGCCGCGCTCCATGGTGTCTTCCTTGGTGGCGTTGGCGGCCTTGTCCCAATCCACGGACTGGGTGGAGAGGTAGAAGGCGACGTCGCGAATTTCGTCTTCGGTCATGCCGCCGGCGATGGCGGTCATCAGGGTATTGGCGCCATCAGGGCCGCGACGGGTCGGCACGGACTTCTCATCCTTGGCGCGGAAGTCATGCAGCTGCTTGACGAGGTATTCGTAGGGCTGATGCGCCAGCGACGGATTCGCCGGGATGGTGCTGTTGCCCGCATCCCCGTGACAGGACACACAGGCCAGCACGCCGCGCGACATCTCCCCCTTGAGGTAGAGCTGCTCGCCCTTGGCGGCATCGGGTTTGGGCAGACCAGCTGCATTTGCCACGTTAGCGGTAAAAACCACAGAGCAAGCCATCGTCAGGCTGCTTGCGACAACGATTCGGGAAAGCATACGCTTCATTAGGACCTCGACAATCGCGATTCAATCGGGGTGCCGCATGCGCCCCGCAAAACCCGCCGTAGACCGCCGGTAAGATCGGGGGTGTACACGACGTTACTGTTTCAAATCGACAGATTATACAATAGGCGCTGAACCAATATGGAATTACGCTGCAACCATGTCGATACTGCACCGCGCTCAGTTCACGATTTCAGCTGCTCAAATCGATCAGCTGCCCCCTCCGGGCCCTCCGGAGGTCTGCTTCGTGGGGCGCTCCAATGCGGGCAAATCCTCCGCGATCAATGTGCTGACCAATCAGCGCAAGCTGGCCTTCTCCAGTAAGACGCCGGGCCGCACCCGCCTCATCAATCTGTTCGGCATTCCCGATCCGCTCAGCCCCGGCGACTACCTGGGCCATCTGGTCGACCTGCCCGGCTACGGCTTTGCCGCGGTGGCCCGGCGCGAGCGCCAGGACTGGTCGGACGTGCTGGGCGGCTACCTGGTGTCGCGCCCCTCCATCGCCGGCATCGTGCTGCTCATCGACATCCGTCGCGGCGTCACCGAACTGGATCATCGCCTGGCCCGGTGGATCGCACCCACCGGCAAGCCCGTGCTCGCGCTGCTGACCAAGGCGGACAAGCTGCCTTACGGCCAGCGCGTCAAGGCAGTGGCCGAGGTGCGCCGCCAGCTCAAGGAAATCGGCGCCCTGCAAGCCCTGCCCTTTTCTTCCACCGATCGGATCGGCCTGCAAGAAGCGACCGAACACATCGAAAACTGGATTTCTCCGAAGGTCGTTCCATGACTCGTTTTCTCCCCCCCACTGACTTTCCCAATACCCGCCTGCGCCGCAACCGCCGCGACGAATTCTCGCGCCGGCTGGTGCGCGAGAACCGCCTGTCCACCGACGACCTGATCTACCCCGTCTTCGTGCGCGAGGGCGAAAAAGTCCAGGAACAGGTCGGCTCCATGCCCGGCGTGATGCGCTATTCCCCGGACGAGCTCTTGCGCGTGGCCGAACGCTGCCTGGAGCTGGGCATTCCCGTCCTGTCGCTGTTCCCCTCCATCGACCCGTCCCTGAAGACGCCCGACGGCGCCGAAGCGGCCAACCCGGACGGCCTGATCCCGCGCGTGGTGGGCATGCTCAAGCAGCGCTTCCCCGAGCTGGGCGTGCTGACCGACGTGGCCCTGGACCCCTACACCAGCCACGGCCAGGACGGCATCCTGGACGAGCAGGGCCACATCCTGAACGAAGCCACGGTGGACATGCTGATCCGCCAGGCGCTGTCGCAGGCCCGATGCGGCGTGGACATCGTGGCGCCCAGCGACATGATGGACGGGCGCATCGGCTCCATCCGCGCCGCCCTGGACCAGGACCAGTTCATCCACACGCGCATCATGGCCTATTCGGCCAAGTACGCCAGCGCCTTTTACGGCCCGTTCCGCGACGCCGTGGGCTCGGCCGCCAACCTGGGGCGTTCCAACAAGAACACCTACCAGATGGACCCGGCCAACCGCAACGAAGCCCTGCGCGAAGTGGCCGCCGACATCCGTGAAGGCGCGGACATGGTCATGGTCAAGCCCGGCCTGCCTTATCTGGACATCCTGCGCGACGTGAAGGACGCATTCGGCATGCCCACCTACGCCTACCAGGTCAGCGGCGAATACGCGATGATCAAGGCCGCCGCCCAGAACGGCTGGCTGGATCACGACAAGGTCATGATGGAGTCCCTGCTGGCCTTCAAGCGCGCCGGCGGCGACGGCATCCTGACCTATTTCGCCATCGAGGCGGCCACGCTGCTGCGCCAGCAGAACGCCTGATCCGCACGTGGCGGACAAAAAAAAACGCAGCTCCCGGGCTGCGTTTTTTGTTGCGCCCGGACGCGGCGCGCCTAGCCGGCGGCCAACACCTGGTCCAGCACCTTGCCAAAGCGCTGCGCGTCCTGGAAGCCGATGACGCGATGGGCGTCCAGGTACTGGCCCTTGGAGTCGAAGAACATGATGCCGGGAGGGCCGAACAGGCGGAACTGCTTGAGCAGCGCCCGATCGTCGGCGTTGTTGGCCGTGACGTCGGCCTGCAGCAGCTCGAACTGCGCCATGCGCTGCGCCACCGCCGGGTCGCTGAAGGTGAAGTTCTCCATTTCGATGCAGGACACGCACCAGTCGGCATAGAAATCCAGCATGACGGGCCGCGTGGCCTGGGCCAGGCGCTGCTCCAGCTCCGCCAAGGTCTTGATCCGCTGGAATTCGACCTTGCCGGCAGCCGGCGCGGCCACGCCCGCGTTCTTCAACCCGTCCAGCGGCCGGATCACGCTGGGGCGGCCCAGCGCCACGCTGATCAGCATCAGCGCCGCCCAGCCGGCCAGCAGGACGCCCAGGCCCTGGCGCAAGGCCGACCAGGCCGTCAGCGGCGCGGCGCCGCGCCCGAAGGCGCCCAGCAAGGCCGCGGCCCACAGGGCCAGCACGATCCAGCCCAGCACGGCAACGGAAGAAACCATCAGGGGCGAGACCATCCACCATGCCGTGGCCAGCAGCAGGACGCCAAACGCCGTCTTGACGCTGTTCATCCAGGCGCCGGCCTTGGGCAGCAGACGCCCGGACCCTGCGCCCACCGCCAGCAGCAGCACGCCCGAACCCCAGGCCAGGGCGAACAGCGCCGAGCCGCCCAGCACGACGTCGCCCGTCTGGGAGATGAACAGCAGCACGCCGGCCAGCGGCGCGGCCACGCAGGGGCCGACGATCAGCGCGGACAGCATGCCCATCAGGAAAACCCCGCCGAAACGTCCGCCGGGCAGGCGGTTGACCTTGTCGTTCAGGCGGCTCTGCAGACCAGAAGGCGCCTGGAAAGTGAAGACGTCCAGCATGGACAGGGCCAGCACCACCAGGATGAGTGCGAACAGGCCCAGCACCCAGGGCTTCTGGAGCCAGGCGGCCAGGCCCGCGCCCACCAGCCCCGCGGCCACGCCCAGCAGCGTATAGACCAGGGACAGGCCCAGCACGAAGGCGAACGCCATGGCCAGCCCGTGCCAGCGCGAGGACGCCGTTTCGCGCCGCCCCGCGATGATGGACAGCAGGATGGGCACCATGGGCAGCACGCAGGGCGTGAACGACAGCAACAGGCCGAACACGAAGCTGAGCAGCACCACCTGGCCCCAGCCGGCCTGCTTCAGGTAGTCCGCCAGGCCCACGTCGCTCAGATTCAGGGCCGAGGCCACGCCGCCGGCCGAAGGCTGGGCGCTGGCGGCGGACGCCTGGCTGGCGGGCTGGCCGGGCGGGGGAACGCTGAGCACCCCGAACGGGCCCGCGACCTCGAAGCCCTGCGCGGTCGGAATCAATGTCAGGGTCTGGGTCGACGGCGAATAGCACAGGCCGGCGTCCGCGCAGCCCTGGCTGACCACGTCCACCTGCAGCTCGCCGCCGGCCGAGCTGTCGGCCAGGATGGGCACGCGCACCGTCACCGACTGGCGATAGACCTCCATGACTTCATCGAAATTGGGGTCATAGACTTTCTCGCCGTCCGGCAGCTGTGGCGCGCCCAGATGGGAGGGGTCCGCGCTCGTGAACTCGAAGCGCTTGCGATACATGTAATAGCCGGGCGCGATCTGGAAGTGCACATCGAGCTGGTCCGGCGCGCTCATGGCGGCGGTCAGGACGAAGGCCTGCTCGGGGTCCAGGAACTCTTCCTCGGCCCGGGCCTGCGGCGACCAGGCGGCCAGCCAGCCGGCCAGCACGAACAGAAGAAGGAAAAACACGGCGCCAAGACGCGGCGCGGGCAATTGGCGAGGGGTCTGGTTCAGCAACAACGACACGAATCGGTCCCGGATCTTGAAGGCATGCACAAACGGATCAGGCCGCGCGCGTCTGCGCGCGCACCCAATCCAGATATGCCGTGAAACCACCGGCCACCGGAAGGACGATCAATTCCGGCAGGTCGTAAGGGTGCTGGGCACGCAGGCGATCTGCCAGTTCCGGAAGCCGGGCGACTGTGGTCTTGAAAGTCAGGGTGATTTCCTCATCGCCCTGCAGCTCTCCTTGCCACATGTACATGGACAAGCCGATCGGCGCAAGGTTCGCGCAGGCGACGATTCCATCCTCGACCAGTTGATGCGCCATGTACTTGGCCAGCATCAGGTCGGGCACGGTGGTCTGCGCCAGCACGACATGCTGCGGCTCCAGGCCGGCCAGAGACAGGGACAGATCGTGTTCCGGGGAAGCGGGGGTGTCGGACATGCGAGCTCCTAAGCGAGAGCCCCTAGTGTAGCGCGCACTCGTGGCGTTCAGCTGGCCCGGCCCGCAGCGCGTCGGCCGGCCAGGGTATCGGAGGGGCGTTCGCCGTAACAGCGCCGATAGTCGGCGGAGAATTGACCCAGGTGCGTGAAACCGCAGGCCAGCGCCACGTCCGTGACGGATGCGCCGCCCTGCAGCAGTTGGCTGCGCGCCGCCTCCAGCCGCATCTGCTTGAGGCGCGCCATGGGCGAGACGCCCAGATGGTCCCGGAAGCCCGCGTACAGGCTGCGCACGCTGACTCCCGCCGCCTGCGCGATGTCGACGATGCCGATCGCCTGGCCCGCATGGCCCTGCATGAATTCCAGGGCGCGCCTCAGCACATGCGGCAGCGCCGCCTCGGCGCGATGCCCGGCCTGGTTGTGGGCGTGCAGTTCGAACAGGGCGTAGGCCAGCGTCTGCTCGAACTGGCGCACCTGGCGGGGCTGGTCGAACAACGCGCCCTCCGACACCTCCGCGAACTGCCAGTCCAGAAGGCGGCGCAAGCTGGCGCCGCCCGGTTCGTCCAGCGGAATGGAAGGCTGGAATTCCAGCGCGCCGCGCGGCTCCTGGCCGAAATAATCGCGGTAATGGCGCTCCAGTCCCCGGCGGCCTATGCGCACGAACAGCTTGTCGGCCTCCAGGCTGTGTTCCATGCTGAAGGGCTGCGTCGGGCTGATGATGGACGCCAGACGAGAAGTCGAGGCGAAGCGGCCGTGCGCCGTCTGTATCTGCTCCTGGCCGCACAGCGGTATCTGCAGCAGATAGAAATCGTCCAGGGGCTGGGGCTCGATGCGCACCTGCGCCCCATAGCGCAGGCGTCCGTAGGCCACGTCCTGTCCCTGGCGCAGGAACAGGCGCGCATCCAGGCCGCGGCGGCCTTCGGCCAGCGTCAATCTGTGCGGGCAGAACACCTGGGAGATATGCTGCTGAACGCGCTCCACATCCTGCGAATGCAGCTGGGCATAGCGTTTCAGTAAAGAGGTCATGAGCGAAGCGATGGGCGAAAAAAAGGCCGTGCCCATCTTGGCACAGCCTTGCGCAGCGCAACATCGAGACTATCCCTAGGCCCTGCCGGCAAGCAGGCAAAACCGTGCGGACGGACCTGAGCCGATATGCCTACTGGTCCTGGAAGCGACCGAAACGGCCCTGCCAGTACAGCAGCGGCGAGTCCTGGACTTGCTCGGCGTGGTGCACCTGCAGCACCCGGCCCAGCACCAGGGCGTGACTGTGGCGCTCGACGATCTCCACGACCTGGCAGGCCAGCGCGGCCGGGGCCTGGCGCGCCAGCCAGACGCCATGCTCGGTGCGCAGCCAGTCATGGCCCGCATAGCGCGCCTCGCCCTGCTCGCCTTTGAAACCGGCGAACTGCAGCGCCAGGCCCGCCTGCTCGGCGCCCAGGATATTGACGCCGAACAGACCGCTGTCGCGCAGCAGCGGCCAGGACGAGGAGCTCTGGTTGACGCACACCAGCACTTCCGCCGGGTCGGCCGCCACCGACGTCACCGAGGTGGCGGTCAAACCACTGCGCCGGCCCTCATGTTCCACGGTGATGACGTTGGCGGTGCCGCCCAGGTGACGCATGGCCTGCTTGAACTGCTCCGCCGAGACGACGGGAGTGCGCAGCGCTTCTTCAATCTGTATGGGAGGAGCCAATTCAACAGGCATGATTCACCTTATCTGTTCCAGGCACGCAAGCTCCGGCCCAGGACCGGAGCTTGCCCGCCGCGATTCAGTGGCGCCTTCGCGCCGTATCGATCCAGCCCGGCGCGGCCTCGCCGTTCAAGGCAAGGCCTGCACACAGGCGCGTGGTCAACGGATGCCGCGCTGCCGGAGCAAGGGCAGCACAGTATCACGGAAGTACGGAAACTCTTGCACATAGTCGACAAACGACAGGGTTGTTCCCCGGAAGCCCGCCCGGTGCAGGGCGCAAAGGCCGTCGGCCACCTGCTCGGGCGTGCCCACCAGCGGGAAGCCGCCATGGCCGGCCGCCATGCGCTCGCGGATCTGGGCCAGCAGTTCATGCGGGAAGGAATGCGCGTGGGCGAACTGCAGGCGCATCAGATTGTCCACGGCGCCTTCATCGGTGTTGTCCAGGATGCGCTGCCATTCAGCCTTGGCCTCGGCCTCGGTCGGACGGCAGACCACATGCGAGAAGGTCATGACGTCCACCTTGCGGCCCTGCGCCCGGCCCTGGGCCTTGAGCTCGGCCACTTCCTTGGCCGAGCGATCCAGCTCCATGGCCGGCGTGAACAAGAAATTGGCGTTGCGGCTGGCGAACTCGCGGCCCTGCCCCGATCCGGCCGCATTGAAGATGGGCGGATCGAACTCGGGGCGCGGATTGCCATAGACGCCCTTGGCCTTGAAATACTGCCCGTTCCAGTCGAAGCGGTCTTCGTGGTGCCAGATCTTCTTGATCAGGTCGAACCATTCCTGGGCATAACCATAGCGGGTTTCGTGATCGTCGGGCAGGTCCAGGCCCAGGGCGTCGTACTCGGGCTTGTTCCAGCCTGCCACGATGTTCAGGCCCACGCGGTTGCCGCTCATCTGGGCCATGGTGGCGATCTGCTTGGCCAGCACGACGGGATGATTGGCGACCGTATGGACCGTGGCGAACACGCTGATATTGCGCGTATTGGCCAGCAATGCCGTCGCCCAGGTCACGGTTTCCAGCACATAGCCATGGAAATCGGTCTGGCCGCCGTAGCCGATCCAGCGGGCGATGGGCAGCATGAAATCGATGCCGGCCTCATCCAGCAGACGGCCAAGCTTCAGGTTGTTTTCCCAGGTGGCCTGCCAGCGGTCGGGCAAGGTGGACACCGTCATGCCGCCGCCGCAATTGGTGGCGAAGGTGCCGAGCAGGAATTTGTCGTGTGTGAGCAATGTGTTCTGTGCCATGGCAGGTCTCCCGATAGTCATTGTCCTGATGCAGGCCGCCACGCTGGCGGGCCCGGCATGGAGCAGATTTTAGGAAGGCCGGCAGACGCTCACTATCCGAGAAGTGCAGGCTTTATCGAATGCCTGCACTTATTTGAATTGTAAAATGTTTCGTCCTGTGGCCCTTAGTAAAAACCCTTATATGGCAATTACTTGGAGTAATTAAAGCCATAAAAAAACGGGCCCCGAAGGGCCCGTTACAAGCTCATTGCCGAAAAAAGCGGCGCTTATTCAGCGGCGGCTTCTTCCTGGGCTTCTGGACGGTCGACCAGCTCCATGAAAGCCATGGGAGCATTGTCGCCCTGACGGAAACCCATCTTCAGGATGCGGGTGTAACCACCGTTGCGCTCTTGGAAGCGAGGGCCGATGACGTCGAACAGCTTGGTCACGGCGTCGCGATCGCGCAGACGGGCAAACGCCAGACGACGGTTGGCCACGGTTGGGTTCTTGGCCAGGGTGATCAGGGGCTCGACCACGCGGCGCAGCTCTTTGGCCTTGGGCAGGGTGGTTTTGATGGCTTCGTGGGTCAGCAGGGAGACGGACATGTTGCGGAACATGGCCAGACGGTGGCTGCTGGTACGATTCAGTTTACGAAGACCGTGACGGTGACGCATGATGATTTCCTAATGAAATGAATCTAATTGGCGCGCCGCACATGCGGCACGCGTAAACCCGGTTCTTCTATCAGCAAGGCTGCGGACCGGATGGGCAACACAGGACAATAGCACACTTTTGGGCGCGCCATCGCCCTGTTTTTACTGCTTAGGGACGTTCCAGACCCAGTGGAGGCCAGTTCTCGAGCTTCATGCCCAGAGTCAGGCCACGCGCGGCCAGAACTTCCTTGATCTCGTTCAGGGACTTGCGGCCCAGGTTCGGAGTCTTGAGCAGTTCGTTTTCGGTGCGCTGGATCAGATCGCCGATGTAGTAGATATTTTCGGCTTTCAGGCAGTTGGCCGAACGAACCGTCAGTTCCAGATCGTCTACGGGACGCAGCAGGACGGGATCGATCTGCGGCGCGCCGCGTACAGGCGCTTGGTAGGCATCGCCCACGCCTTCCAGGGCGGCAAACACGGAGATCTGGTCCATCAGGATGCGGGCGGACTGGCGCACGGCTTCCTCGGGCGAGATCACGCCGTTGGTTTCGATGTCCAGGACCAGCTTGTCCAGATCGGTGCGCTGTTCCACACGGGCGTTCTCGACCGCGTAGCTCACGCGACGCACGGGGCTGTAGGACGCGTCCAGCACAATGCGGCCAATGGTGTGGGTGCGATCATCAGCCAGGGCGCGCACGTTGCCGGGCACATAGCCGCGGCCTTGCTCGACCTTGATCTGCATTTCCAGCTTGCCGTCGTCGGTCAGCGTGGCGATGACATGATTGGGATTGATGATCTCGACATCGTGCGGCAGCTCGATGTCGCTGGCCAGAACCTGGCCGGCGCCTTCCTTGCGCAGGATCAGGGTGACTTCTTCACGGCTGTGCAGCTTGAAGACCACGCCCTTGAGGTTGAGCAGAATGTCGACCACGTCTTCGCCAACGCCGGGCAACGTGGAGTATTCATGCACCACGCCGGTGATCTGCACTTCGGTGGGTGCGTAGCCGGTCATGGAGGACAGCAGGATACGACGCAGTGCGTTGCCCAGCGTGTGGCCGTAGCCGCGCTCGAAGGGCTCCATGATCACCTTGGCGTGATTCTTGCTGATGGGTTCAACTTCAATGGAACGGGGTTTCAAAAAACCTTGAGACATTCGATTTCCTTTTCAATACCCTCGGCTCGTTACACCGATAAGGCTGACGGAAACTGGCCTAAGCCAGCGAGGAAGTACCGCAAAGCCCACTTGCCGAAGAATCGGGAAGTGGGCTTGCTTTGCTGAACTGTTGGAGCCTTGTTCGCGGAAAAATTAACGCGAGTACAACTCGACAACCAGCGATTCGTTGATGTCGTGAGCGACATCAGCGCGATCGGGGGCTTGCTTGAAGACGCCGGACAGCTTGCTGGCGTCGACTTCGACCCACTGCGGCAGACCATTGCTGGAGGCCAGTTCCAGGGATTCCTTGATGCGGGACTGGGACTTGGCCTTTTCGCGGACGGCAACCACGTCGCCGGCCTTGATCAGCATGGAAGCGATGTCAGCGGTGTGACCGTTGACTTCGATGGCGCGGTGGTTCACCAGCTGGCGAGCTTCTGCACGCGTGGAGCCGAAGCCCATGCGGTAGACGACGTTGTCCAGGCGGGATTCCAGCAGCTGGATCAGCGTTTCACCGGTGTTGCCACGACGGCGGTCGGCTTCGACGTAGTACTTGCGGAACTGCTTTTCCAGCACGCCGTACATGCGCTTGAGCTTTTGCTTTTCGCGCAGCTGCAGGCCGAAGTCAGACGTGCGGGCACCGGAGGTGCGGCCGTGCTGACCAGGACGCGATTCCAGCTTGCACTTGGAATCGAGCGAGCGGCGGGCGCTCTTCAGAAACAGATCGGTACCCTCGCGGCGCGAGAGTTTGCATTTTGGTCCAATATAACGAGCCACGTAGCTTCCCCTTAGATGCGACGACGCTTGGGCGGACGGCAGCCGTTATGTGGAATCGGCGTGATGTCTGCAATGCTGGTGATCTTGATACCCAGAGCATTCAGAGCGCGCACAGACGATTCACGGCCTGGGCCGGGGCCCTTGATGCGAACTTCCAGATTTTTGATGCCGTATTCCATGGCAGTGCGGCCGGCTGTTTCAGCGGCAACCTGCGCGGCGAACGGCGTGGATTTGCGCGAGCCCTTGAAGCCCGCGCCACCCGACGTAGCCCAGGACAAAGCATTGCCCTGACGGTCAGTGATCGTGATGATCGTGTTGTTGAAAGAAGCGTGGACGTGTGCGATACCGTCCGACACGCTCTTTTTGACTTTCTTGCGTGCGCGAGAAGCGCTGCTAGAAGCTTTGGCCATCTTCTATTCCTCGATTATTTCTTCAGGGACGCGGCGGCACGACGCGGACCTTTACGGGTACGGGCGTTGGTGCGAGTACGTTGGCCGCGCACCGGCAGACCGCGGCGGTGGCGCATGCCGCGGTAAGTTCCCAAGTCAGCCAGACGCTTGATCGAGAGCTGGACTTCACGACGCAGGTCACCTTCGACGGTGAACTGGCCGATCTGTTCACGGATGCGCTCGAGCTCTGCGTCGGTCAGATCCTTGACTTTCTTGGAGTATTCGATACCCGAAGCTTCGCAAATCTTGCGAGCGCGGGTGCGACCAATGCCGAAAATCGCGGTAAGACCGATTTCGGCGTGTTGATGCGGCGGGATGTTAATGCCGGCAATACGGGCCATGGTTATTCCTTGTTAAATCGGTTGCGTTTCGGCGAATTAGCCTTGACGCTGCTTATGACGTGGATCGGTGCAGATGACACGCACCACGCCATGACGTTTAATGATTTTGCAGTTGCGGCAGATCCGCTTTACCGATGCCATTACCTTCATGGTTTGACTCCTAGTTTCCTGTAACCGGCCGCTTATTTGGAGCGGAACACAATTCGTGCGCGGGACAGATCATAGGGCGTGAGCTCCACAGTGACCTTGTCGCCCGGCAGAATCCGGATATAGTGCATACGCATCTTGCCTGAAATGTATCCGAGCACTACGTGACCATTTTCCAGCTTGACGCGAAAAGTTGCGTTGGGCAGATTTTCAAGAACCTGCCCCTGCATTTGAATGACGTCGTCCTTTGCCATTTTCACATTACCGCATAGGCAGGCTCGAGCCTTTGAAGTTAGCCTTCTTGAGCAGCGAGTCGTATTGTTGGGACATGACATAGGCCTGGGCCTGCGCCATGAAGTCCATGGTTACTACAACAATGATCAGCAAGGATGTGCCGCCGAAGTAGAACGGTACATTCCAGCGCATTTGCAGGAACTCTGGAACCAAACATACCAGGGTGATGTAGATCGCACCGGCCAGGGTCAGACGCATCAGGATCTTGTCGATGTAACGCGCTGTCTGGTCGCCGGGGCGGATGCCTGGGACGAAGGCTCCGCTCTTTTTCAGGTTGTCTGCAGTTTCACGGCTGTTGAACACCAGGGCCGTGTAGAAAAAGCAGAAAACGATGATCAGCGCGGAGAACAGAGTGATGTAAAGCGGCTGACGAGGCGACAAAGCGGCTTCGATTTCACGCAGCCAGCCCAGGCCGGGCGAGCTGGAGAACCAGTTGGCAATCGTCGCTGGCAGCAGAATGATGGACGAGGCGAAGATCGGAGGGATCACGCCTGCCATGTTCAGCTTGAGCGGCAAATGCGAGCTTTGACCACCATAGATACGGTTACCTACCTGACGCTTGGCGTAGTTGACCGTAATACGACGCTGACCACGCTCGACAAAGACGACGAAGTACGTGACGGCGGCTACCAAAACGAGGATAAACAGTGCCGACAGAATCGACATGGAATCCGTACGCACCAGATCCAGCATGCCGCCCAGTGCATTAGGCAGGCCTGCTACGATACCGGCGAAGATCAGGATGGAAATACCATTGCCCAGGCCTCGTTCAGTGATCTGCTCGCCCAGCCACATGACGAACATGGTGCCGGTTACCAGCGTAACCACTGTAGTAAAGCGGAACAGCATGCCGGGGTCGATGACCAATCCGGGCTGCGATTCGAGAGCGATGGAAATCCCGACTCCCTGGAACAGTGCCAGAAACACGGTTCCGTAACGGGTGTATTGCGTGATCTTGCGACGACCAGACTCACCCTCTTTCTTGATCGCTTCCAGCGTGGGCACCACAGCGGTCATCAATTGCATGATGATGGACGCAGAGATGTAGGGCATGATTCCCAGCGCGAACACCGAGAATCGCTCCAGAGCACCACCGGAGAACATGTTAAACAAACCCAGAATACCACTCTGGTTTTGAGTGAACAGTTCGGACAAGGCATCAGGATTGATGCCTGGTACCGGAATGTGCGTACCCAAGCGGTAGACAACCAGGGCGAGCAACAGGAAAACGAGACGACGTTTCAAATCGCCGTAGCGCGGACCCGATTTACTCTGTGCCTGAGCTTTTGCCACCGTGACCCCTTCTTTATTCCAGCGAGCCGCCGGCTGCTTCGATCGCGGCGCGGGCGCCGGCCGTTGCATTAATGCCTTTCAGCGCAACTTTACGGGAAAGTTCACCAGACTTGATGACTTTGGCGTAACGCACCATTTGGCCAACCACGCCGGCCTGCTTCAGGGCCTGGACGTCGATGACTTCGACATCCAGCTTCTGCAGTTCGGACAGACGCACTTCGGCGTACAGGTGGCCGTCCAGGGTGGTGAAACCACGCTTGGGCAGACGACGCTGCAAAGGCATTTGACCGCCTTCGAAACCGACTTTGTGGAAACCGCCGGCACGGGATTTCTGGCCTTTGTGGCCACGGCCGCCGGTTTTACCCAAGCCGGAACCCACGCCGCGGCCTACGCGGCGAGCAGCGTGCTTGGCGCCGGCGGCGGGCTTGAGCTTGTTCAATTGCAATTCAGACATCCCGATTCCTTTCAGGCTTCCGAGACCGTAACCAGATAATCCACCTTGCGGATCATCCCACGAACCTCAGGAGTATCAACCAATACACGGCTGGAGTTGACTCGGCGCAGACCCAGGCCGCGCACGGTGTCGCGGTGGCTTTGCTTGGTGCCGATGATCGAACGCACCAGCGTTACTTTGATTTGTTTCTGTGCCATGACTTACCCCAGAATTTCTTCGACCGTCTTGCCGCGCTTGGCAGCAATGTCAGCCGGTGTCGAGCAGGCACGCAGACCGTTCAATGTAGCGCGAACCATGTTGTAAGGGTTGCTGGAACCCAGGCTCTTGGCCACGACGTTGCGTACGCCCATCACTTCGAAGATAGCGCGCATTGGGCCGCCGGCGATCACGCCGGTACCTTCGGCCGCGGGCGAGATCAGAACGGTGGAGGCGCCGTGCTTGCCAACGACGGTGTGGTGCAGCGTGCCGTTCTTCAGAGGCACCTTGATCAGACCGCGGCGGGCCTGTTCCATGGCTTTCTGAACGGCCACGGGCACTTCGCGTGCCTTGCCCTTGCCCATGCCGATGCGGCCATCGCCGTCACCGACCACGGCCAGCGATGCAAAGCTCATGGTGCGACCGCCCTTGACCACTTTGCTGACGCGGTTGACCGCGATCATTTTTTCTTTCAGGCCATCATCGCGCTCTTGCTCTGGAGCCTGTCTGCCTTGTGCTTTAGCCATTTGATAATTCCTTTAGAATTTCAAGCCGGCTTCACGCGCGGCCTCGGCCAGCGCTTTCACGCGGCCATGGTAACGGAAGCCCGAGCGGTCAAAAGCAACCGACTCGATACCCGCGGCCTTCGCCTTTTCGGCGACGCGCTTGCCAATGAGGCTGGCGGCCGCAACGTTGCTGCCAACGGCCAATTCTTTGCGAACCTCGGCCTCGGCAGTGGAAGCACTGACCAGAACGCGGTCGCCTTCGGGCGAGATGATGCTCGCGTAAATATGCGAATTCGTGCGGTGCACCGACAGGCGGTGTACGCGCAGCTCGGCGATCTTGCGGCGAGTAGCCACTGCACGACGCATACGGGATTGTTTCTTGTCCATGATTCGTCCTTGCCTGCAGGCTTATTTCTTCTTGGTTTCCTTGAGGATGACGCGTTCGTCGACATAACGCACACCCTTGCCCTTGTAGGGCTCTGGTGGACGATAGCCACGAATTTCAGCGGCAACCTGACCAACCACCTGCTTGTTCGAACCCTTGATCACGACTTCCGTCGGGGTGGGGCACTCGGCTTTGATGCCTTCAGGCAGTTCATGCACGATGTCGTGCGAGAAACCAAGCTGCAGCTTCAAGGCATTGCCCTGGACCTGTGCGCGGAAACCCACGCCAACCAGGGTCAGCTTGCGCTCGAAACCGGCGCTGACGCCAACAACCATGTTGTTGACCAGTTGGCGCACGGTGCCGGACATTGCGTTTGCGTGACGGGTTTCGTTCGCAGCGGCAAAAGACAGCTGACCGTCTTGAAGCTCGATGGTGACATCGCCAGTCAGAGGCTGGACCAGGGTGCCCAGGGGGCCCTTGACCGTGATCTGATCGGCGGCAATGGTCGTTTCCACGCCCTTGGGCAGAGAAACGGGATACTTAGCGACGCGTGACATATGATGTTCTCCTTATGCCACGTAGCACAGCACTTCGCCACCGACGCCGGCTGCGCGTGCTTTACGGTCGGTCATCACGCCACGCGAGGTGGACACGATGGCAACACCCAAGCCGTTCATGACTTGAGGAATGCTTGCGCTGCCTTTGTAGATGCGCAGTCCAGGGCGCGAGACGCGGTCGATGCGCTCGATGACTGGCTGGCCGGCATAGTATTTCAGGGTGATTTCCAGCTCGGGCTTGGCTTGTTCGCCAGCGATGCGGAAGTCTTCGATGTAGCCTTCGTCTTTCAGCACGGCAGCAATGGCTGCCTTCAGCTTCGAGGAGGGCATGCTGACCGACGTTTTGTTGACCATCTGCGCGTTGCGCACGCGGGTCAACATATCGGCGATTGGATCGCTCATGCTCATGTGTATTTCTCCTACCAGCTGGCCTTGGTCATACCGGGGATCTCGCCGCGCATTGCCATTTCGCGCACTTTATGGCGAGTCAAACCGAATTTCTTGAAGACACCACGTGGGCGCCCGGTGATAACGCAACGGTTGCGTTGACGGGTTGGGTTCGCGTTGCGAGGCAGTTGCTGCAGCTGCAGGCGAGCCTGGTAGCGTTCTTCGTCAGACTTGGACTGGTCGTCAATGATCGCTTTCAGTGCGGCGCGCTTGGCGGCGAATTTCTCAGCCAGCTTGGCGCGCTTGATGTCGCGATTGATCAGGGAAAGTTTAGCCACGTTGCGCCCCTTAGTTGCGGAACGGGAAGCTGAACGCGCCGAGCAGCGCCTTGGCCTCTTCGTCCGTCTTGGCAGAAGTAGTGATGCTGATGTTCAGACCACGCACTGCGTCGATTTTGTCGTACTCGATTTCGGGGAAAATGATTTGCTCTTTAACCCCCATGTTGTAGTTGCCGCGACCGTCGAACGCACGACCCGACACACCACGGAAGTCGCGCACGCGCGGCAGGGCCACGGCGATCAGGCGATCCAGGAATTCGTACATGCGTTGACCGCGCAGGGTCACCATACAACCGATCGGGTAATCTTCGCGAATCTTGAAACCGGCAATAGCCTTGCGGGTCTTGGTCACGACGGGCTTCTGACCAGCAATCTTGGTCATGTCCGAAACCGCGTTCTCGATGATCTTCTTGTCAGCAACCGCTTCCGAGACGCCCATGTTCAGGGTGATCTTGGTGATGCGGGGTACTTCCATGATGCTCTTGTAACCGAACTGCTTCTGCAGGTCGGCAACCACTTTTTCGCGGTAGAAATCTTGTAAACGTGCCATGTTATCCGCCCCTTATGCCTTGGCGCCAACGACTTTGCCGTTGGAACGATAAACACGCGTCTTCTGACCGTCGATCACCTGGATGCCGACGCGGTCGCCCTTGCCGGTCTCGGGGTTGAACAGAGCAACGTTCGAGATGTGGATGGGCATGGTCTTGTCGACGATGCCGCCTTGCGTGCCAGCCATGGGATTGGCCTTAACGTGTTTTTTCACTACGTTGATGCCTTCCACGATGACGTGGTCTGCATCGACGCGTTGCAGTACGGTGCCGCGGCGTTTTTTATCACGGCCGGTCAGCACGATAACTTCATCGCCTTTGCGAATTTTTTGCATTTTTTCGCGCTCCTTACAGCACTTCGGGAGCCAGAGACACGATCTTCATGAACTTCTCGGTACGCAGTTCGCGCGTAACGGGTCCGAAGATGCGGGTGCCAATGGGTTCCAGCTTGGCGTTGAGCAAAACGGCGGCATTGCCACCGAAACGAATCAGCGAACCGTCCTTGCGGCGCACGCCCTTAGCGGTACGAACCACTACAGCGTTGTAGATTTCGCCTTTTTTGACGCGTCCGCGCGGGGCCGCTTCCTTGACGGTAACTTTGATGATGTCACCGATGGCGGCATAACGGCGCTTCGAGCCGCCCAGCACCTTGATGCACATTACGGAACGCGCACCTGTGTTGTCGGCCACGTCCAGCGTGGTCTGCATTTGAATCATGATTTTTCCTGTTCCAACTTAATTGCAACGATCCAGCCAAAATGACCGGGTCACACAACCAGTTTTGGTCCCGTCAGATTCGGATCCAGCCAGTTCGATACCGTAAACCCGATCTCGATCTGGTCCGGCAAGCCGAACCCTAGGTTGAAATCTTGCGAGAGACAAAACGTGTATTACCTGCCAGGCTTGCCAGCCAGACCCCATGCCAAAGCACAACGCCATTCGGACAAATGGACAGGTAAGCTATTCATAATACTAAAACCCAGCCCGGAAAGCAAGGATAAATTCAGTAAAGCCTTGAGCTTGCGGACTTTTCCCCACACCAGGCGACCTGGCGACCGGCGTGGGGACCCCGTTCACTTGAAATCCGCGTAGGGAGTCAGGGGCCGGGGCGGCAAGGGCAGGTCCCCCTGCCAAGGCTCGAAGCTGTAGCGCAGGTAGAGCATGAAGCGGCTCGGGGCGTACTCCTTGCCCTTCTGCCAGTCGACACCGCCGCCCAGCACCCAATGATTGTCCAGCCTGCGCTCGGCCACTCCCCGCAAGGAATAGGCCCATCCCTTGCTCGAGCCGCCCTCGATGGAGTTGGAAGCCAGCAGATTGGCGTAAGGCACGCCCATGGCCATCATCTGGCCTGCGGGCCCCGAGACCAGCCCTTCCAGAGGATAGTAGCTGGATGCCTGGCTGCGCGTGAAGGAGCGGGACACCGAACCCTGCAGCTCGAATGACCAGTTGGCCGTGCGCCGGGCATAGGTGACAGGCATCGACAGGGAGGTGAAGCGCTGCGGACTGAAATACCCCCCCTGCCCCAGTGTGTATTCCCCCAGGTCCTGCGAGAACCGCCAGTGAAGCGCATTCACCCCCACGGACAATTGCTCGTGGGGCCGATTGATCAGGCGGTGATAGTAGCCGCCCATCACGGTGGTGCGGGTGTTGCCTTGCACATTGCGGCCCGTAAGGCGATGCAGCCCCAGATCCGCCCATATCCCGTGGGCCAGGCCTTGGTCCCAGCTCAGGCCCAGGCTTGCCCCGGTGGCCAGAACTCCGCCCCAGGTGATGCCGGTACGGGGGTCGCGGGCGCCTGCAAATGACAGCAGCGAATTGGACAAGGGCCGGCGCGAAGCGGTGAGCGTCAGGCCAAGCGGTCCGGCGTCCCCGCTGATGCTGACGCCGCCCACCCAGTTCTCCACAGGGAAGCCGGCCGGCGTGCGGCCTATGTCGGCGGCGAAGCGCCCGTTCCGGTAACCCAGCGCAAAGCTGGTGCCGTTGGCGCGCTGGCGCAGGTCATTGCTGCATCCCGGGAGGGCGACTGTATTTCCGTCGGCGTCGTCCGCCGTGAACGAACAGGTGCCGAATCGCTCCTGGTGGGCGCCGTTCGTCTCGACATCGAACGAGCCCGCATTCATGCGCACATGATCGGCCCGTACATACATGGTGCCCCCGCCCAGCGGGAAATCCAGCTGGGCCATGGTCGTGCTGGCCCTCAGCCGCGACAGGCCCGGCGTGCCGTCGTTGCGCCCCCAGAAGTCCTCATGCAGATGCAGTACGGGGCTCTGCTGCTGATAGAGCTCGGCCGTGTCGCTGCGCAAGCTGCGCAACAGCCAGTCATCGCTCTCGTTGCTGCGCGTCGCCCGGGTCAGCTCCGTCTTGCGCCGCTCCTGCCCTGCCGCCGAATAATCCCGCAAGGCTCCGGCCTGCCGCAAGGCCGTCTCGAAATGTCCCAGCGCCTGCTCGGGTTGATCCTTGGCGACGATGCGGCCCAAGTCGCGGTAGAGCAGAGGCTCCGGCCCCTGGGCCTGGCTGGCGGCCTGCTCCAGCAGAGTGCGCGCCTGCGCCCTTTCGCCCAAGGCCAGATAAAGCGCCGACAGGCGCCGCTTCTCATTGACGCTTGCCGAGTCGCGCAAGCCCGCCGGCCTGTCGCTCAAGGCCTGCTCGACCGTGGCCATGCGCCCTTCGGACCGCCAGGCTTCCATCTGGCCCAGGTAGGCGTCCGGGTTCCCCGGCTCGGCCCGCAGCACCGCCGCATACTGGGATTTGGCCTTCGCCACGTCGCCGGACTCCATGGCCCATGCCGCGATCTGCAGGCGCACGGCATTGCTGGGCCGGTCTTCACGTTCGAGCGAGGCTATCGCATCCTGGACCCGGCCCACGGCATACAAGCTGCGAGCCTGCTCGATCCGTTCCCTGTCGTGCAGACGCTGCGCCAGGGACTGCATGTCCGCGGTCCAGTCGGTACGAGCCACCCGCTCCAGGCTCGCCAGTCCCTCGCTCCAGCGATCGAGGGATTCCAGCAGCAGGCCATGGGCATAGCGGCTGACCGCTGCGCGCGGATGCTTGTCCAGATGGCGCTGGAATGCCTGCAGGCCGCGCTCGGTCTCGCCGGCCTTGAACCACATCTCGGCCAGGCGATAGCTCAGCCATGGGTCATCCGGGTCCAATTGCTGGGCTTGCTCCAGGGAGGTCGCCGATGCGCTCCACTGCTCCGCCCGCTCCTGCTCCTGCGCCTGGGCCAGGTACACGCGCAACTGGGCGAGACGCCGCGTCTGCGCCAATGCCGCGGCATTTGGCCCGCGGATCGAGTCCAGCCAGGCCAGGGCTTGGGCGGGCTCGTATTTATCCAGGGTCCGGGCAATTCCGCGCAGCGCCTCCGCCTGCCCGGGCTCCCGCGACAGAACGCGCATGTAGCCGGCCAGGGCGGCATCGTACTGGCCGCGTGCGGCCGCCACATCCGCCAGCCCCAGCGGCGCATGGACGTCTCGCGCATCCAGGCGCGTCGCCTGCGCATACAGAGCTTGCGCCTGGTCCAGGCGGGAAGCCTTCAAGGCCGCCTCCGCCTGCTCGAGCAACAGCCAATAACGCGTCGAATCGATCAGGCTCACCCAGCGGTATGTCTGGTCCTCCCGAGGTTCGCTCCGCTTGGCCTGCTCGAAATACTGCAGGGCCCGTACGCGATCGCCGCGGCGCAGGTAAGCCAGGCCCAATGCGCCCAGGACCTCCACATCGTCCGGATAGGCCCGCGCGGCCTGTTGCAGCTGGGCAAGGCTGCGGGCGCTCGACCCTCCCGCCTCGATGGCGGATATCCCCTGCTGGCCGGCCACCCAACGAGGATCGCTCAACAATGCCGCCTGACGATCCACCTGGGCCTGTGCCTTGGCGACCAGGCTGTGGCCTGCGTACAGGACCACGAACTCCCGCCAGGCGCCCAAGGACTCGGCCGACACCGGCAGCGTGGACAGATAATCGAATTCCCGCGTGGCGGCTGCCCCAAGGCCGCCGGGCAGCTTGGCCAACTGGTGCAGATAATTCCGGGCTTGGGCGGGCTGGTTCAGGTTGAACGCCAGATTGGCCAGTACGGTGAGGAGGGCGACATGCCTGGGATACGTTTTCTGGAGCTGCTGCAATTGAAGGTAGGCCGCCTGCCTGCCGCCCTCTTCGCGGGCGCGCAGCTGCCAGTACTCGACCCCATAGTCCGCTCCTGGCAGAACGCCCTGGAACAGATCGTCATACGCTTTCCTGGCCTCTTCCACACGCCCTGCCGCCGCCAGCAGGCGAGCCTGGCCCAGGGCTTGGGAGCCGGCGGGCTGGGACAGGCGCAGCAGGACGCGCGCCTCGCGCAACTCCTGGGACTGCGGCGCCCGGGCTTCCAGATCCTGCAGGAAGGCTTGCGCTTCAGCCAGCTTGCCGGTTCGCAAAGCCTGGTTGAACTGGGCGAACACCCCCGCAGGATGCCCCGGCTCCAAACGATAGAGGCGCTGCACGGCATCGTTGACGATATCATCCCGATAGGCGGACTCGCCTACATGGATCTGTTCAATGATGCGCCGCTTGAGGGCCTCGGCGTCGGCCTGCGGCTGAGCCTGAACCGGATTGGCCGCGAACATGCCGGCCAGCAGGATGAAGTTGAGTCGATTCAAAGGCATGGCGACTGTTGTGAATCAAGGAAACCATGAGGGTCGAATCGCAGCAAGCCGGCGTCCCACCCAGCGGAAAAAAGGCTCAGCACCTGGCTGTAATAGTTGTCTCGCTCCATCGGCACCCCCGCCGCCCTCGTGCGCAAGGCCCTGGCTTTATCGCCATCGGCGAACAAAGGCAGCAAGGCGGCGGAAAAAGCGGCCGGCCCGACGCCAAGCGCCGTCCCGTCGCGGCTGTCGATGCGCTCGGGAAAACGCCCGTCGGCACCTATCCATTGCCCGATGGGGGCGAAGTGCGCCTTCAATTCCACCGCGCCCGTCATGCCCGCGGGCATCATTCCCACCCATAGATAGACGCGGATGGCGTCATAGCTGCTTTGGGCGTCTTTTCCGTCACGGCTGACGAGACGACGCCCCTGCCCGTCCCAATCCACCCAGTCCGGCGACACGGCCCGGGGAGCGGACTCGACCAGAAGACGACGCGTCCCTTCCAGAACCTGCGCCCACGGCTGGCTGGCTTCCTGCGCGAAACGCTCCATCACCATGGGCGGCAGGTAGCTTGGATTCAAGCGCCATTGGTCTTCATGCACGAAACCTTGCCGACCCGGCAGCAGCATGGCCCCGAAGCCGGGCAGATCCGCCACCTCTTCCTTGCCCATGCGCTGCAGCAGCAGATGCCCCGCCACCGTGTACTCGCGCTGCTTCCACAAACGGCCAGCCTCAAGCAGCGCATAAGCAATCCAGGCATTGGAATCCGAGGCTGAATTCGCATCCAGCACGCCCCAGGCGCCCTCGGGCTGCCTGCCCCAGAGCCAGGCCGGCAGATGCGCGCCCAGGTCTCCCTGGGCCAGATTGTCCCGGGTCCAGGCGAGCAAGCGGCGAAACATGGGCTGATCGCCGGCCAGCAAGGCAAACAACATTGCATAGCTCTGCCCTTCGGATGTGGTGATCTGCCTCTGGTCCGAATAATCCACCACCCTGCCCTCGTCCGTGATCAGGTGCTGGCTGAAATACTGCCAGCGCGCTTCGAAGGCGGACGGCTGGCAGGTATCGGCCGAGGCCGGCGGCCCGGCCGCCAGCAGCAACAATGCCGCAAGCAGGCGCTTAAGCATCTTTGCTCAACCGCCGGCGAGCCACTGCCCGCAAGGCCAGCCACAGCATGAGCGCGATCAGCACCACCGTCAGCGCCGCCACGGCGGCCAGCAGCAGCGGTTTGTCGGACAGGTGGAACCATACCAATTGCCACCAATGCAGTTGACCGACGAAATAACGCGGCCCCACCGCTTCGCTCACGACGCCCGAATCCCGGATGAGGGCCACGGAGCCCTGGATGGCGTCCCGGCGGCCTTCGTCGCGAAAGGCCGTACGCAGCAAGGCGTAATCCTCCGGCGTGGAAGCCAGCAGGCCCACCCAGCTGCGCTGAGGGTATGCGCTCGATTGCATGCCGACCACCGCCGCCAGCGGAGCCAGCGCCTTCACGTCCACTCGCGTCACCGCGTCCAGCTCGGGACGCTCGGAGAACTCGGTATGTCGCAGGCTGTCGCTGACGCGCAATCCGGACTGCCGGGGCTGCTTCACACTGTCTCCAGCCTCCTGCAACAAGAGATTGGCGTTAGGGCTGAGGCGCGCCGCCTCCGGCATCTCTCCGATCCAGATCACATCGGCGTCCTGGGCGGCCGCCGCATTCAGGTCTTGGCTCAGGCGCACCTTGACGGCGGGATAGCCCACCTGCGCGCCGATATGGCCCATCAACTCCAGGACGGTCGAGACGCTCTCTTTGTTGAGCTTGGCCGGGAGCACGACCAGGGTTTCAGACAGGTCGGCCATCTTGCTGAATGGAAAGCCGCTCATGGCGAAAGCCTGCAGATTCGGCATTTCCAGGTAATGCCGATAACCCGAAAAATCGATGTGGGAGTTCTCGTCGACGGCGGCCCGCGTGTCCACCGGCAGGATGGTCTGGCAACGGTCCGGCTGCGAACTGCCCACCAGCGCGGCAAAGGAAAAATCAAACCGCAATTGATTGTGCGCCCCGATCTTCAGGGCCGGAATCAAGAGATTCTCCTGCGTGGCGGTCGAATCATTGCTGAGCAAAGGCAGGCGCATGTCGCTCAAGGCCCGGGTGCCGCCCTGGGGATTGAGCAGATAACTGTCCACGAAGCGGTTGTTCAGGCTCAGGCTCAACCGCGACTCATCCACCGAAGCCGGGGGCGTATAGCGATAGCGCACCTGCATGGGAATGCCGTTGTTGCGCCAGACGAACAGGTCGGGCGGCAGGTTCAGGCGCAAGGTGATGGGCGCGGGCCTCAGGCCCGACACTTCCAGCTGCCCCGGATACTCGACCAGCTCCGAAAAACGGACAGGCCGATCCGTCGGCGTCCAGTTGGGAGCGTCGTAAGGCTTGCGCGCCTGCAGGCTTACCGCATCCTTGATGGTGACGCTCTGGCCGCGGAACAAGGGGTTGCCCAGGGCCAGCGCCTGAGCCGCCGTCAGCAGGTCCGCACTGTCTCGCCCCAGCACCAGCAGCAGTTTCCGGGTCGGATTGTCGGGAACGCTGATCAGTTCCACGGTGGGAGCATCGACCTTGGGATAATCCTTGAGGATGTCGGGGCGATGGTCATTGTCGGCAAAGACCACCGCATGACCCTGCGCGGGCAGGCTGTTGATCAGGGTCGGAAACTCCAGGACGCGCCACGCGGCCCGACTGCCCAGAAAGGAGGACAGCACCGAGGCGGCCTGCAAAGTGGGCGCATCGGGCAATTGCTGGAACATGAACGGAATGGATTGGCCATTCATGTCGCCCAGGTCCAGAAATGGCTCCGGAAAGAACGCCAGGTCGTTCACGACCGGAAGGGCTTGCTGATCGAGGACCACGCGCGTCTTCTGGCTGAGGTCCAGCCACAGCGACGTGTGAGCCAGATCTTCACAAATATTGGTGTAATGCCCGACGAATTCGAGCCGCAGGCGGTTGAAGCTGGTCAGGTAGAGCGGATCCAGTCCGACACGGTGCGACTGGACGGTTCCCGGGGCGGTTTCGTCCACCAGCACGACACCCATCATCTCCTCGTTCAGGTACACCCTGATGTGCGAGAGCTTGCTCAGCAAGGCTGGAGACGGCGTAAAGGCCAGGTCCAGGTAGGCCTGGGTCACCACCTGGTCCTTGCGCAGGGTGAACTCCAGCGTCTGCACATTCTGCAGGCCGTTGAGCACCGCCACGTCGCCGTTGGCCAGCCGCCTCAGGCTCAGCTCCGTGCGCACGGTCCGCGGCGCGTCATTCTGCTCCTGCGCGGCGCTGCTGGCCGGCGGCTCCACGATCCCGGCCGGCGCCGTCAGGCCCGCCGGGGTGTTTTCTTGCGAAAAGGCCAGGGCGCTGGACGCCATGCCAAGTGCCGCAAACAGGAATTTCATCATTTTTTTCATAAGGCAAAAAGTTACGGTCACTCAAAACTTGGAAACGGGTGCGTCGACATTGCGACGTGGCACGAAGGACATCAGCCAGGACAGGGCGTTCGTGCTTTCGCGCAGCATCACGTTGAACGGGAATGGCGCGTGCGTGGCCAGGCGCTGGTAGCCGCTGAAGCCAAGGACCACCACGTCGCGCAGACTGCGCAAGGGCCGGTCCAGGCGGAACCGGTCGCTCCAGGCAAGCCAGGAGTCGGCGCGTGCAAACGTGCACTGGATCAGGTCGATATGATCCTGCTGGCTGAGGCTGTCGAACTGTATGCCGATATTGCGCCCCAGGCTGCGGCTGATCGTGCCGGCGAAACTGAAACGCCTCTCGCCGCGAGCCAGAATCAGGGTTATGCGCTGGCCGTGCGTCAAGCCGCGCGCCTCGTCCAGCGTCAGGCCCACACCGCCTTCAGAATAGTCGGTGAGCACGGCCGGCAGGATATGGCCGTCTTCACTCTGCACGAAAGCGGGCAGCGAGGCAGGCACGCGATGGGTCTGCCTCACCTGGCGCACTTCCGCCGCCACGGCCACCGCCCCGCCCAGGATGATCAGGTTGTAGAAAACCCAGAGCATCGTGATCAGCACAGTGATGATTTCATGCGAGGGGCCCGTGAACAGTCGCCAGATGCCAAAACCAAGGCCGACCACATTGGCCAGGGCCAGCAGCACATAGGGATGGGAGATGGTCCAGTCGAAATACTGGCGCTCGACCAGGCCGCCCTTGGCGGTCACATTGAATTTGCCCTTGCTGGGCGCGAACAGGGCCACCGTCGTGGGCTGGGCGATGTACCAGGCCAGCACGGTCTCGTAGACCTCGCCCCAGAACGTGCGCCGGTACGAGCCCTGGATATGCGAGTTCGTGATGTTGGCATGCACCATGTGCGGAACGACATTGAGCAAGATGGCCACCGCCGGCGCGTAGACGATGTAGGAATGGAACCAGAGAAAGGCCAGCGGCGCCGTCAGATAGATGATGCGCGGTATGCCGGCCAGGAAATGCAGCATCGCGTTCAGATAGCAGATGCGCTGGAAGAAGCTCAGGCCCTTGCCCAGCAAGGGATTGTCCGTGCGGAAGATCTGCACCATGCCGCGCGCCCAGCGGATGCGCTGCCCGATATGGGCCGACAGGCTTTCAGTGGCCAAGCCGGCCGCCTGCGGGATGCGCAGGTACGCGGAGTTGTAGCCCTTGCGGTGCAGCCGCAGGGCCGTGTGGGCGTCCTCGGTGACGGTTTCCACCGCGAACCCGCCGATGTCCTCGATGGCCGAGCGGCGCAGCACCGCGCACGAACCGCAGAAAAAGGCGGCGTTCCACAAGTCGTTGCCATCCTGCAGCAAACCGTAGAACAAGGCGTTTTCATTCGGCTGCTTGCCGAAATGCCCCAGGTTGCGCTCGAAGGGATCGGGTGAAAAGAAGTGGTGGGGCGTCTGCACCAAGGCCAGCTTGGGATCCTTCAGGAACCAGCCTGTGGTCAGCTGCAGGAACGAACGCGTCGGTATGTGGTCGCAATCGAAGATCGCCACCAGATCGCCATCCGTATATTGCAAGGCATGGTTCAGGTTGCCCGCCTTGGCATGACGCCCGTCGGGCCGGATGATGTAGCCCACGCCCACCTGCTGCGCGAATTCCCGGAAAGCCTCGCGACGCCCGTCGTCCAGGATGTGGATGCGCAGCTTGTCCTTGGGCCAATCCATCCCCAAGGCGGCGTAGACCGTGGGTTTCACGACACTGAGGTCCTCGTTGTAGGTGGGGATCATCAAGTCCACCGTGGGCCATTGGGACTGGTCCTCGGGCAGGGATGCGGGCTGGCGCCGCAATGGCCAGGCCGTCTGCGCATAACCCAGCAGCAGCACGATCCAGGAGTAGGTTTCAGCCAGCAGCAGGGCAAGGCCAAAGGCCAGATCCAGATTGCTGCTCCAATTCAAGGTGGACGTATAGCGCCACCAGATATAGCGGCTGGACACCGTCACGGAAAGGACGATGAGCATCAGGGTGGAGAGCTGACTGGGCATGCGCCGCACCACCATGGCGGTGCCCCAGAGCAAGATGACGAAGATCAGCTGCGCAAAATAGGAAAACGGCTGGGTCACCAGCAGCAGAGCCATGCCGCAGGCCAGCGTCCCGGCCAGAAGCAGGACGAGCCCGCGCGCGCCCCGCCCGAGCGCGGCATAGTGCTCGGCCACATAGCGGCCATACCCGTCCTGACGCATGCGCAGAGTCATCTGTCCCAGATGCTCGAACCAGCGACGGCGGCGCCGCAGCAGCCTGACGCGAGCCGCCTGCATGAAACGCTGGATCTTGCGGGCCGCAGGCCAGCCGCGCTGCTCGCCTGGCGAGATGAACAGCAGCATCCAGCCCGCCTGCAAGACATAGCGCAACGGATCCGCAAACCTCCAGGGACGATTGCGCAGGTGCTCGAACCAGGGCGCCGAGCGGCGCCGCAGCGACTGCCAGGCAGGGCCTTCCAGTCTGAAGAAAATGAAGCACACGCCCAACCAGAACGAATACCAGGCTGCGGTTCGCCGTCCCATGCCGCGCTCCTCGCGCAGGTAGACGCGGGTCCGTTCCAGGTAGGCCTGGGCGGCAGGGGCGAGGAAAAGACGGGTCAGCATGGCTGCTCGAGCCTTGGCTGCGCAAGCGCCCAGACCGCCAGGGCCGAAAAGTCCAATGCCGCCGCCGAGCGAGGCATATAGTCCGCTATGGTCATGCGCTTGGCCAAGGCCTCGTGCAGCGCCTCGTCCCGATGCACGAACACCGGCAGCAACTGGTCCGCATAGCGCACCCGCCAGTCCAGCACCAGGTCGGCCGAGAGCTTGCGCGCCGGATCGAACTGGTTGATCAGCAAACGGCTTTCCGGAGCAAGCAATGAACTTTGCCCCATTCGCACATGAGTGCCGATATCGGGGTTGAGCACGATGAGATCCATAAAGGCGGTCCTGCGCCATGACGCGCTGCCCGGGCCGATGACGCCGATGTCGGCGATCACCCAGTCGAACTCGGGCGCCAGCCGTGGCAGGGATTGCATCCAGAATTCAACCGCCGCATCCGCATTCAAAGCCTGTGCGCCGTCCGCGGGTTGGCCGAACGGACAAAGCACGAGCCGCTCCTGCACCTCGAAGGCCTGCTCGGTCCATGCCTGCGGCGCATGCGCCCAGCCGTCCTGCGCTTCATAGGCAATGGGAAAGAACAACCGCAGCATGTTTTCCGGGCATGCGTCCAGCAGCAGCACGCGCTCTCCCTGGCCGACCAGGGCTTCCGCCGCCATGGCGGCCACCGTCGTGGCGCCCGCTCCGCCACGCAGGGTCCCTACCGTCATGAGTTTCATGATGGCAGCTCCGGATCGCGGTCGCGCTGCTGCGCCAGGCGATGCATTTCGCCCATCAAGGGCCAGCGCTGCAGCAGCTTCTCGTGTTCTTCGCGCGCGACCACGTCCACGTAGAGCAAGGAGCGCAACTTCAGGAATTCCCGCAACGAAACCACATCATCGGCCAATACCAGTTTGGAACGTTCTTGCATGACGGCCCCTATCGTGGGTAAGGAATCCAGTCGCGCCCGCCCATGCGGACGTAGGACACGCCTTGGTAAGGCATGAGCACCGTGCCTTCGTTCTCCGACACCGCCAGCGTCTGCGGCAGCCCGGAGGTCAGGCTTACCCAGTCCACCGTGTCCTGTTCGAAAGCATGCGCGGCCAGCAGACGCGACAAGAGCTCCGAAATCGCCAGGTGACTGCTTGGCTCCTCGATATGCAGCGTTTGGCGAGGCTGCTGAGTTTTCTTGCCGCCGATCAGACGCACGCCCACCGGCACATTGGTGATGGAGGGCGCGGGAATTTCCCGCATGCCAGAGATCTGCATTTTGTCGCCCACCAAGGCGGCGCCATGTTCGGGCACCAGGATCACCAGTACGCGCCGACCGCTGGACTCCAGTTCGTCCATGAATGCGTCCAGCTCGTCGAGCAGCACCTGAGCCCTGTTCTGGAAAGGAGAAGACCGGCTGCCGCCCGTGGACGTGATTTCGCGATTTCCATCATGCAAGGTAATGGTGTTGTAGAGCAGCGCCGCGTTCTTCTGACCCGAAGCCAATCTGTTACGCCACCATTGCTGCAGGGTCTCGCGGTCATCCCAGATTGGAGAGTCATCAAATGCGGACCAGCGGCGCTTGGAATCTTTGGGAATGAATGGTGCGGGAAAACGCCCGCCGGCCGTCAGTTCCTCGATGAATCCCTGGAATTGCCCATTATGGTTCAAAGCGGTCTGCGGAGAAAAACCAAGCCGTTTGAGGTTTTCGAACAAATAGCACTGGTCATCCACCGGCTCGTACAAATCATGGTGGGACTCCTGGCCGCAACTGGCCCTCATCAGGCGCAGCACGGCGGGACCGCTGTACGAGGTTGCCGAATTGAAATTATTGAAGACCACATCCATTTTCTGAAAAATGGGATGGGAGCGAAGATTGCTCGCTTCCAGATCCGACCAGGACAGGGAGCAGATATTCAGAAGCAGCACATCAAACGCCGCCGAATCACCCAGTTCCACCGGAAACTGGGTCACGCGTTTTTTCTCCGCTGCATAAAAGTCCTGCAACGCCTGGTTGAGCTGTTCGTTGAGCGGCTTGCCCGCGACCGGCTCAGGCGGCTGCGCGATGCCCGCAGCCGGCGCCACCGCCTGCCCCTGCGCCATCACGGCCGGCTGTGTGCCCCACAGGCTTGCCGGCAAGGAAATGACGCCGGCCAGACTGGTCCCGACCAGCGCCACCATGCTGAACATGGTCAAGCGCAACCATTGGGAAAGGAACAGGTAGACCACCAGGAGCACGAAGCCGGCGCCCACCAGATCCCAGTTGATGAAGCGCTGCGCCAGCTCCAGCAGGTAAACGGTCGAAAAATTCAGGACATCGGGCTGAGCCAGCAGGCGCGATATGGGCGGGAACCAGGTGTCATAGTAAAAAAGAGCCGCGCCCACCGGAATCGCCAGCAAGTGGCGCAGGCGATGCAGCCACAAAGGCGGCAGCGGCAGCAGCAACGCGCAGGCAAAAATCAAATTATAAAAAGCATGAAAATTGAGCAGCCCGGCCCAATACAAGAAAAGCTTGGCAATGAAATACAGATTCCACAGGCCCAGGCCGCGCCATATGGCGTAAAAGGGCGCCGGCAAATCCTGATCTTTGTTTTTAGTCATTTCCTCAGCGACCCTCGTCCTGCCCCTGGGGCCGGTAGACACCCCTGCTGCGCAAATAGCGGGCAGGCATGAAATTCAGTTTGAACCATAATGAAAATCCAAGCAGAACTCGCCAGAAGGGGCGGCCAAGGAACAGGCCCAGCACGAACGCCGCCATGGCGATGGCCACGAACAACTGCGTCATGACAGCTCTCCCGAGGCAAGCTTCAGGCTGTAGCGACGCACGCTCCAGGCTCGTTCCGCATCCTGGCGGGCTGCCGGCCCCGGCCCGGAGACAAGATCCGGCGCATCGATCGACTCGTCGGGCTCCTGCAGGCCCTGGTCCAGTTGCTGGCGCAGGTTCTGCAATTGAACCTCGATCTGTGAATGGCTCGAATACACACGATGCTCAACAAAAATATCCGTGTAGGGAAGCCGAAACACGTTCGCCAGAGCCAGTTCGACCAGGTTGGGACGGCAGCCCAGCAAGAACAAATACACAACACCGCCCACATGGCAGGCGACATCGCCGTTACGACGCATGATGAGCTGGGTCATGACCTGGGACGTGTTCAGCCCGGGCACGGGCTCCAGAGCCACCAGCACGGCCGCACCGCCGGGCTGGACCAGCAAGGGCAGGCTCCGGTGCACATAATCGAGAAAGGCGGAAGGAGAGATCATGCCCTTTACCTCGACAGGCGCACGCCTTTTCAGGACCTGCTCGAGGCCCTCGGGCAGGCTGCGCGTGTACGTCTGTCCCTGGATGCTTTCCAGGAGACTGAAGAAACGGGAGATATGCGTATCGGCCGGGACGAGCAAGGTGGCCCCGCAGGCATGCAGGATCTGATCGTCCTGATAACGCAAGGTCCGCCGCATTTCCCTCACGACCAATTTCAGGTCCGGGCCGCGTTGCTTGCGCAAGTTGTACAGCTTGCGCGCCAGATCCTCCACCTGGGAAACATGATCCAAGGCAAAGACCACCGTGGCATGCGTGGCGCGCAGCGCCTGCTCGTACACCTGCTGCGCCGTAGCGTGGACCTGCCAGTCCTCGGCCATGAAAACCGGCGTCCCTTCCAGCACCGGCTCCTGCAGGATGCATTTCTGTTCGTCAAGCACGCCGCCGGCTCTCGGGGCCTCATGCGCAGACTGCGAATCCCTCAGTCCCGTGTACCGCCATCCGACTACCGCTTGCCTTGCCAGACCCAATCCGGCCGGGCCGCAGACTCCTTCCGTATTGCGCCAAAACGCAACCTCCCAGCGCGCGCCCGCCTCCAGCTCGACCAGGTGCGCTGCGCCGCGAACGTACTGGTTGAGCCTGCTCATGTGCTCCAGCATGGGCTTGGCGGCGGCTCCGGCCATGATCAGCATCAGGGTGCAATCGCCGGCCAGCAGCCAGTTCGACCAGGCCTTCATCAAGCGCCCGACATCAGGCAGGGCTTGCAAGGCATCAGCCGATACGTGCGCCACGATGAGGCGGCTGCGGGGCCGCAACAACTTGTCCAGATCGAGCGGAAATTCAGCCAGCGCCCTGGGCGTCTGAGCAGCCCAGGCAAAGCCCCGCACTTCCGCGGCTGCGCCGGCGCGGGCCAGTTCGGCCATCAGTGCGTCCACCTGGTCGGCGACGTCTACGAATACGGCGCGGCTGCCCCGGGGAAGAGCAAGAAAAGTCTGAGCGGCCAGGTCCCGGGTCTGACTGTGTCCGTAGACGCCCACGGCATACAAACCGCCGCGCTGCAGCTGCGCGAACTCGACAGGCAGGTCCACGAACGGCAACAAAGCCCCTACCTCCGCGGCCTGCGAGCCTTGGCTGGTAAGATGTTTTTTTTGTCTTAGCTTCAAGAAGCCCATGGACAGCCTTTAACCCTCATTCAGGATGTTCACACAGAGACACTGCACGACTATAAAAATATATGCAACACGATTTGCAAAAAAACAGTGCCCAACAATTTCAAAATTGTACGAAAACAATACTAAGTTTTATAAATAAATCGCGAAGTTTGCAAACCTTCACGGTCCGCCCGCCCCGTTCCATTCTTTTTCCTTATGCTATCGTCAACATCAAGTAGGAGACGACATGTATCCCGACCTGCACCTGTATATCAATGGTGAGTTTCTGGACGGCCAGGGTCGCAAGACCCAGCCCGTCATCAACCCCGCCAGCGGCGCGACCCTGGGCCAGTTGCCCCTGGCCGGCCAGGCGGATCTGGACGCCGCCCTGGCAGCCGCGCAGGCCGCTTTCCAGAGCTGGCGCCACAGCTCCCCCATGGATCGCAGCGCCATCCTGCGCAAGGTGGCCGAACTGTCCCGCGAACGCGCCCAGGAAATCGGCCGCAACCTGACGCTGGACCAGGGCAAGCCGCTGGCCGAATCGGTAGGCGAGATCATGTCCTGCGCGGATCATGCCGACTGGCACGCCGAGGAATGCCGCCGCATCTACGGCCGCATCATCAGCCCGCGCAATCCCAAGGTGCGCCAGATGGTGCTGCGCGAGCCCATCGGCGTGTGCGCCGCCTTCACGCCCTGGAACTTCCCCTACAACCAGGCCATCCGCAAGATCTGCGCCGCCATCGGCGCCGGCTGCACCATCATCCTGAAAGGCCCGGAGGATTCCCCCAGCGCCGTCATGGCCATCGCCCAGGCCTTCCATGACGCGGGCCTGCCGCCCGGCGTGCTCAACATCGTCTGGGGCGTGCCGCAGGAAGTGTCGGACTACCTGATCCGTTCGCCCATCGTGCGCAAGGTCTCCTTCACCGGCTCGGTGCCCGTGGGCAAGCAGCTGGCCGCGCTGGCCGGCGCCCACATGAAACGCATCACCATGGAGCTGGGCGGGCATTCGCCCGCGCTGGTGCTGCCCGACGCCGATGTGGAACGCGCCGCCCGCCAACTGGCCCGCTTCAAGATCCGCAACGCCGGCCAGGTCTGCATCTCGCCCACCCGCTTCTACATCCATGACGACATCTACGACGCCTTCGAACAGCGCTTCACGGAGGAACTGGCCAGCGTGCGCGTGGGCGACGGACTGGACCCGGACACACAGATGGGCCCGCTGGCGCACGAACGCCGCGTACCCGTCATGAAGCAATTCGTGGACAATGCGCGCCAGCTGGGCGGCAAGGTGATCCTGGGCGGCGAGCGCCTGGAGCGCGACGGCTTCTTCTTCTCGCCCACGGTGGTCACCGACCTGCCTGACCATGCCATGCTGATGACCGAGGAGCCCTTCGGCCCGATCGCGCCGCTGACCCGCTACACGGATCTGAACGAGGCCATCCGGCGCGCCAACAGCCTGCCCTTCGGCCTGTCCGCCTACGCCTTCACCCAGTCTCTGCAGGCCGCGCACCAGCTGGCCAATGAACTGGAATCGGGCATGGTCAACATCAACCATTTCGGCAGCTCCCTGCCCGAAACCCCCTTTGGCGGAGTCAAGGACAGCGGCATCGGCAGCGAGGGCGGCGCCGAAACCTTCGACGGCTACCTGGTCACCAAGTTCGTCACGCAGATCTGAACCGCCTGCCCCTGGCCATACAGGCTAGGGGCAATCCCTACTGCACTTTCAGCGCACACCCGCTAGCATATTCAAACAAGCGTTTGAATCAGGGAGTGACGGTGAAACGTTCCGATCGGACCCGGTCCGCCATACTCGATGCAGCCGAGCAACTGTTCGCGCTGCACGGTCACGAAAACACCTCCATGCGCCAGATCACGGCGCAAGCGCGCGTCAATCTGTCCGCCGTGAATTATCACTTCGGCAGCAAGGACGGCCTGACCCAGGCAGTATTCCAGCGCCGCCTCAACGTCATCAACCAGGAGCGCCTGGAAAAGCTGGCCCATTACCGCAAACTGGCGGGGTCAGGCCCATTGAAGGCCTCGCAGGTGGTGGACGCCTTCTTCGGCCCGCTGATCCGGCTGGCCGGCTCGGGCGACGGGCCGAACCGCTCCTTCATTCCCTTGCCCAGCGGCGACCGGCCCGCGCCCCAGGACTTCATCCAGTCCATCTGTTGGGACGAACAGGTCGCCATCTTCCTGCCTTTCAAGCAGGCCCTGCTGGAAGCCCTGCCCATCGTGCCCGAGGAAGAAATCATCTGGCGCTTTCATTTCATGCTGGGCGCCACCTCCTACGCCCTGATGGGCACGCAATCGCTGCGCCGAGCCCTGCAGCTGCCCCTGAATGACGCGCAGGACGGCGGCCAGCAACTGCAGGAACGCCTGATGAGCTTTCTGCTGGGCGGCCTGCGCGCTCCCCTGCCGACCTCGCCCTCCGCCTGACGCCGGGCGGCGGCTCCACCCTCCAACCAGAGCTAGCCGGAGTCCCTATGTTTCTGACTTTGCTGTTGATCCTGATCCTGCTTGGCTGCGCCTACGTCCTGAAGAACCGGGAACTGCGCATCAAATGGCTGAGCCGCCCCATCTACCGGGCCTTTTCCCGCGTGCTGCCCTCCATGTCCCAGACCGAGCGCGACGCGCTGGAGGCCGGCACGGTCTGGTGGGAAAGCGAACTGTTCCGCGGCAAGCCCGACTGGAACAGGCTGTCCGCCTATCCGGCCTACCGGCTCACGGACGAAGAGCGCCAGTTCCTGGACACGGAAGTGGAGACCGTGTGCGCCATGGTCGACGATTGGAAGCTGAGCCAGGAAGACTTCGACCTGCCGCCGGCCGTGTGGGACTACCTGAAGCGGAACCGCTTCTTCAGCCTGATCATCCCCAAGGAATATGGCGGGCGCGGCTTTTCCGCGCAGGCCCACTCGGCCGTGGTGGCCAAGCTGTCCACGCGCAATTCCGCCCTGTCCGTATCCGTCATGGTGCCCAACTCCCTGGGACCGGCCGAGCTGCTGCTGCACTACGGCACCCCTGAACAGAAACAGCACTACCTGCCGCGCCTGGCGGACGGGCGCGACATCCCCGCCTTTGCGCTGACCAGCCCCTGGGCCGGCTCGGACGCCGCCTCCATCCCCGACGTGGGCATCGTCTGCAAGGGCCAGTGGCAAGGCCAGGAAGTGCTGGGCATGAAGGTCACCTGGGACAAGCGCTACATCACGCTGGCGCCCGTGTGCACGCTGCTGGGCCTGGCCTTTCGCCTGTATGACCCGGACGGCCTGCTGGGCGGGGAAAAAGACATAGGCATCACCTGCGCGCTGGTGCCCAGCGACCATCCCGGCGTGCAGACCGGCCGGCGCCATTTCCCGCTGAACGCCATGTTCATGAACGGCCCCACGCGCGGCAAGGATGTCTTCATGCCGCTGGAATTCATCATCGGCGGCCCCGCCATGGCCGGCCAGGGCTGGCGCATGCTGATGGAATGCCTGGCTGCCGGCCGCTCCATCTCGCTGCCGGCCTCCTTCACCGGCATGGCCAAGCTGACCAGCCGCGCCGTGGGCGGCTACGCCGCCGTGCGCACGCAGTTCCGCAGCCCCATCGGCAAGTTCGAAGGAGTGGAAGAAGCCCTGGCGCGCATGGCCGGCCATACCTACGCCATGGACGCCGCCCGCACCATGACGGCGGCCGCCGTGGACCTGGGCGAGAAGCCCTCCGTGGTCTCGGCCATCGTCAAATACCACATCACCGAACGCGGCCGCATCGTGGTCAACGACGGCATGGACGTGATAGGCGGCAAGGGCATCTGCCTGGGCCCGTCCAACTTCCTGGGCCGCGCCTACCAGCAGTTGCCAGTGGGCATCGCGGTGGAGGGGGCCAACATCCTGACGCGCAGCCTGATCATCTTCGGCCAGGGCGCCATCCGCTGCCACCCCTACATCCTGGACGAAATGAAGGCCGCGCTGGATCCCGATCGCGAAGCCGGCCTGGACAAGTTCGACGGCGCCTTCTGGGCCCACGTGCGCTACACGCTGGCCAACACCGGCCGCTCGCTGTGGCTGGGCCTGGGCGGCTGGCGCCTGCTGCGCGCGCCGCGCGGCACGACCGGCGCCATGCGCTCCTACTACAGCCAGGCCAGCCGCTACAGCGCCGCCTTCGCCCTGCTGGCCGACGCCTCCATGCTGGTGCTGGGCGGTTCGCTGAAAATGCGCGAGCGCCTGTCCTCGCGCCTGGGCGATGCGCTCTCGCAGCTTTACCTGCTCAGCGCCGTGCTCAAGCGCTTCCACGACGAAGGCCAGCAACAGGATGACGCCCCCCTGGCCCACTGGGCCGCCCAGGACGCCCTGCAGCGCACCCAGCAGGCCCTGGACGGCGTGCTGCGCAACTTCCCCAACCGACCGCTCGCCTGGGTCCTGCGCGTGCTGGTCTTTCCCCTGGGCACGCGCCGCCTTGGACCGGACGACAGGCTGGACCACGCCGTGGCCAAGCTGCTGACGCAAGCCGGCGCCACGCGCGACCGCCTGACCTACGACGTCTACCTGCCGGCCAACGACCAGGACCCGGTGGGCGCGATCGAAGCCGCCCTGCAGGCCACGTTGAACACGCGCGACATCGACGCCAAGATCCGCCAGTTCGAGAAAAGCGGACGGCTGGAAGCCGATCCCAAGGCCAATGTGCGCGACCTGGCCGAGGCCGTCTTCCAGGCCGGTGGCATCACCGCCCAGGAATACGATATGGTTAAGGCTCGCAATGCCTTGCGGGATCGGGTGATCGCCGTCGACGACTTCCCTTTTGACCTGCGCCCGGAGCCCGCCGCCCCCCGACACGATGAACGAGGAAGCCAGCCATGAGTTTCGAGCCTGTCTACATCATCGATGGCGCGCGCAGTCCCTTCCTGAAAGCACGCAACGCGCCCGGCCCCTTTTCGGCCGGCGACCTGGCCTTGCAGACCGGTCGCGAACTGCTGCTGCGCCAGCGCTTCACCGCGCCCCAGCTGAGCGAAGTCATCCTGGGCTGCGCCGCGCCTTCCGCCGACGAAACCAATATCGGCCGCGTGGTGGCCCTGCGGCTGGGCGCGGGGCACCGCGTGCCGGGCTGGACCGTCATGCGCAACTGCGCCTCGGGCATGCAGGCGCTGGATTCGGCCATCCAGTCCATCCAGACCGGCCGCTCCGACCTGGTGCTGGCCGGCGGCGTGGACGCCCTGTCGCGCGCGCCCGTGCTGCTCAGCGACGACATGGTCCGCTGGCTGGCCGGCTGGAACAAGGCGCGCAGCCTGGGCGCTCGCCTCAAGGCCCTGCGCGGCTTGCGCCCGCGCTACCTCAAGCCGGTCATCGGCCTGCTCAAGGGCCTGACCGACCCGGTGGTCGGCCTTTCCATGGGACAGACCGCGGAGAACCTGGCCCACCAATTCGGCATCAGCCGCCAGGACATGGATGACTATGCTGCCCGCAGCCACCGCCTGGCGCTGCAGGCCCAGCAGGACGGGGCCTT
Source organism: Pseudomonadota bacterium (assembly GCA_023425645.1). Lineage (GTDB taxonomy): Bacteria > Pseudomonadota > Gammaproteobacteria > Burkholderiales > Burkholderiaceae_B > Alcaligenes. The sequence goes on along the minus strand of JAFACG010000006.1, from coordinate 38,328 downwards.
CGGGGAGATCGTGCCCCTGACCGATGCGCGCGGCAAGAACTACCCCCAGGACGACGGCGTGCGCGCCGACTCCACGCCCGAAAAACTGGCCAAGCTGCGGCCCGTGTTCGATCCGCCCTGGGGCAATGTCACCGCCGGCAACAGCTCCCAGGTCACCGACGGCGCGGCCCTGCTCATCCTGGCCAGCGAAGCGGCCGTGCGCGAGCACCAGCTCGAACCCCTGGGCCGCATCATGGACGTGCAGTGGGCCGGGCTGGACCCGGCCACCATGGGCCTGGGCCCGGTCTTTGCCGCCACGCCCATCCTGGAGCGCAACCGGCTCGGATTGAACGCGCCGGACCTGTGGGAGATTAATGAAGCCTTCGCCGCCCAGGTGCTGGCCTGCCGGGCCGCCTGGAACGACCAGGATTGGTGCCGCCAGCACCTGGGACGCGACGCCCTGGGCCTGCTGGACCTGGACAGGCTCAATGTGGATGGCGGAGCCATCGCCATCGGCCATCCGGTGGGCGCCTCGGGCGCCCGCATCGTGCTGCACTGCCTGAACGCGCTGCGCCGGCGCAATCTGCGCCTGGGGCTGGCCGCCATCTGCATCGGCGGCGGCCAGGGCGGCGCCATGCTGATCGAATCGCTGCAAGGAGTCCAATCATGACCCCGGTCCTCACGCTCGAACTGCAGAACTTCACCCTGTACACGGACGAACAGCACATCGCCTGGCTGAAGATCGACTGCGCCGGCAGCGCCGTGAACCGGCTGTCCGCCGACGTGCTCCAGGAACTGGCGCGGGCGCTGGACTACCTGAACGGCCATCCGCCCAACGGCCTGGTGATCTATTCGGGCAAATCCGCCGGCTTCGTCGCCGGCGCCGACATCGACGAATTCGCCGAGCTGGACAACGCGGAGAAAGGGCAAGCCCTGGTCACGCGGGGCTGGCGCCTGTTCAACAAGCTGGCCAAACAGCCCTACCCGACACTCGCCCTGATACAAGGCCACTGCCTGGGCGGCGGCCTGGAACTGGCCCTGGCCTGCCGCTATAGACTGGTCGTGGACCAGCCCGACACGCGTCTGGCGCTGCCCGAGGTCATGCTGGGCATCTTTCCCGGCTGGGGCGGCATGAGGCGGCTGCCGCGCCTGATCGGGCCGGCGGCCGCCATGGACCTGATGCTCAGCGGCAAGAGCGTGGACGCGCGCAAGGCCGTGCGCCTGGGGCTGGCCGACGCGCTCGTGCCCACGCGGCTGGCCATGCAGGCCGCCGCCCAGCAGGTGCTCAGCGGCAAGCCCGAGCGCAAGGCGCGCGGCGCCGCCGCCCTGCTCAACCAGAAATGGCTGCGCCCCCTGGTGGCCCGCCAGATCCGCAAGCAGATCGATCGGCGCGACCCGTATCAGCATTACCTGGCGCCGCGCGCCATCCTGGAAGTCTGGGAAAAGCACGACGGCGACGCCCTGCAGGCACCCGAACTGATCGAGCGCCTGACCCAGTCGGACGTGGCCCAGAACCTGTTGCGCGTGTTCCATCTGCAAGAACGCCTGAAAGGCATAGGCAAGCGTACGGCTCACCCGGACATCGCCCGCCTGCATGTGGTGGGCGCGGGCGTCATGGGCGGGGACATCGCCGCGCTGTGCGCGCTCAAGGGCATGACCGTCACTCTGCAGGACCAGGACCGCGAACGCATCGCCCAGGCTCAGGGCCGGGCCGCCGCCTTGTTCCAGCGCCGCCTGAAGGACCGCCGCCTGGTCCAGGCCGCGCTGGACCGGCTGATTCCCGACCCCGACGGCCACGGCGTGCCCAGGGCCGACATCGTGCTGGAAGCGATCTTCGAAAACGCCGATGCCAAGCGCGCCCTGTACGCCGCCCTGGAACCCCGGCTCAAGCCCGGAGCCTTCCTGGCCACCAACACCTCCAGCCTGTCCCTGACCGAGCTGGGACGCAGCCTGCTGCAGCCGGACCGGCTGGTGGGCATCCACTTCTTCAACCCCGTGGCGCGCATGCCGCTGGTGGAAGTCGTGGAAAGCGCGCACCTGGCGCCGGACGTGCGCAGCGCCGCCTACGCCTTCGTGAACCAGATCGGCAAGCTGCCCCTGCCGGTGCAGGACAACCCCGGCTTCCTGGTCAATGCCGTGCTGGCGCCTTACATGCTGGAGGCCATGCGCTGCGTGGACGAAGGCCTGTCCCCTGCCACTGTGGACAAGGCCATGGAGCAGTTCGGCATGCCCATGGGGCCGCTGGAGCTGGCCGACACCGTGGGACTGGACATCGCCCGCGACGCGGGCGCGCAGCTCAGCGGCGAGGCCGTCCCGCCCGCCTGCCTGAGGCAGCGCCTGGACCGAGGAGAGCTGGGCCGCAAGACAGGCCAGGGCTTCTACACGTGGAAAAACGGCAAGGCGCAAAAGCCCCACGCCGGCACTGTGCCGCCGGGCCTGGCCGAGCGCCTGATCCAGCCGCTGATCGCCAAGACACGGGAGCAGGTGCATATCGGCGTGGTGGGCGACGAGGACCTGGCCGATGCGGGCGTCATCTTCGGCACGGGCTTCGCGCCGTTTCGCGGCGGTCCGCTGCATTACAAAGCGGCACGGAAACAACACATTTAGCACGGATTGGCACAACTACCTATACGCCGAACGGCCGGGGTCATGCACCATAGAAAACAAACAGGCGTTTTAAAACCTGCCCCTCGGCCGCTGCCACCAGCAGCACATACCAACTGGAGAAGACACATGAAAAAGACGGTTGTTGCTTTACGAACAATTCCCGCCCTGCTCATGGCGCTGGGCGCCAGCCAGGTCCATGCCGCCGGCTTCAACCTGCTGGAACAGAACGCCAGCGGCCTGGGCAACGCCTATGCCGGGTCGGCCGCCATCGCCGACAACGCCAGCACCATCTATTTCAACCCGGCGGGCATGACCCAGCTGCCGGGCGGCAACTTCTCCGCCGGCTTCAACGCCATCAAGCCCACATTCAAGTTTTCCGACGACGGCAGCACGCTGCCCCTGGGCCTGACGGGCGGCGTCCCCCGTCCAGCCACGGGCGGAGAAGGCGGGGACGCCGGCAAATGGGCGGCTGTGCCCAACATCTACCTGTCCTACCAGATACATCCGCAGTGGTGGTTGGGGCTGGGCGTGGGCGCGCCCTTCGGTCTGACCACCGAATACGAGGAAGGCTGGGTGGGCCGCTACCACTCCGAGAAATTCGCCATCGAGACCATCAACATCAATCCGTCCGTCGCCTACAAGGTCAATGACCAGCTGTCCCTGGGCCTGGGCGTGAACTGGATGCACATCGACGCCGACTATCGCCTGGCCACGCCGGCAGGCTTCCATCCCCTGCTCGGCTCCCTGGACCTGGACACCCGCGTCAAGATGAAGGGCGAGGCCTGGGGCTGGAACGCCGGCATCCTGTACCAGGCCACCCCCAGCACCCGCCTGGGCCTGTCCTACCGTTCGCAGGTCAAGATCACGCCGGACGGCACCACCAAGCTGAGCAACCGCAACATTCCGCCCGGCCTGCCCGCCCCCAACTTCAACTGGGACGCCGAAGCCACCATCAAACTGCCCGACACGGCCATCTTCAGCGTCGTGCACGACCTGAACACGCGTTGGCAACTGCTGGCCGACATCTCCTGGACCGGCTGGAGCAGCATCCCGCACCTGGAAATCGAGAACAGCGGCGCAGGCGCCCAGAACTCCGACCTGAAGCTGAACTTCAAGGACTCCTGGCGCGTCGCCCTGGGCGCCAACTACCACTACAACGAACAATGGACCCTGAAGGGCGGCGTGGCCTGGGACCAATCCCCGGTGCGCGATGAAAACTACCGGCCCACCTCCCTGCCGGACAGCGACCGCTACTGGGTGTCCATAGGCGCGCAATATCGGCCCACCAAGAACGCCACCTTGGATTTCGGCTACACCCACCTGTTCCTGAAGAACACCGACATCAACAACGATTCGGACCTGGCCAAGCGCGGCCTGGTGCGCGGGACCTACAAGAACAGCGGAGACATCCTGGGCGTGCAGTTCAGCTACCGCTTCTAAGGACGCGCCATGGCACGCAGCCGCCGCATGGAGCTGCTCCGGCGCCTGCCGCCGCGCTGGCGCTCGCGGCTGCTGCAGCTGGGCTTCAACTGGCATCCCGCCTTCCGGGCCACCGGCGGGCGGGTCCAGCAGGTATCCGCCGACCTGCAGCACATCGTGGTGCGCCTGCCCTTGCGCCGGCGCACCCGCAACATCGTCGGCTCGCTGTACGGCGGTTTCCTGTTCGCCATCACCGACGGCGTGCACGCCGCCATGCTCATGGCCGGCCTGAACCGTCCTGTCGTGGTCTGGGACAAGGCCGCGCAGATACGCTACCGCCGCCCCGGCTATCAGACCCTGTACGCGGACTTTCGCGTCAGCCTGCAGGAACTGGACGGCATACGCCGCCAGCTGGACCAGCATCACGAAACCGAGGCCACCTTCACGGTCGAGCTCAAGGACCCGCAAGGCCTGGTCTACACCATTGTGGAACGCACGCTGTACATCGCGGACGCCGACTTCTACCGGCAGAAATCAACATCACGCTGACTCCCCAGGAGGACCGCCTCATGTTCACCCATCGCTGTGCCGCCCTAGTCCTAGCCCTGAGCCTGGGCCTGCCCGCCGCCCAGGCCGCCACCGTCGCCGGCGTGACCGTGCCCGAGACCGCCGCCGTGGACGCGCAGACCCTGACGCTGAACGGCGCGGGCCTGCGCAAGAAAGTCATCTTCGACGTCTACGTGGCCGCCCTGTACACCGCCGCGCGCACCCAGGACGCCGACGCGGTCATCAACGACAGGCGCCCGCGCCAGATGCGCCTGACGCTCAAGCGCGACCTGGATGCGCAGACCCTGATCGACGCGCTCAAGGAAGGCGTGCACAACAATCTGGACGAACAGGAAAGGCGGGAGCTGGACCCCGCGCTGGCCCAGTTCGAGGAACGCATGCGCGAAGTCGGACAGGCCAAGGAAGGCGATCTCGTGCAATTGGACATGGACGCGCAGGGCGTGCAGATCGTATTCAACCAGAAGCCGCTGGGACGGGTCTCCCACCCCGACCTGGCTCCGGCGCTGCTCAAGATCTGGCTGGGCAGGAAACCCGCCCAGGAATCCCTGAAGAAAGCCCTGCTGGGCCAATCGTGACCCGTCTGCCCGGAGCGCGCCATGGACAAGATCTGGCTACGACACTACCCGCCGGCCGTCCCTGAGTCCATCGAGGACCAGGCCCGGCAGTATCCCTCCCTGCTCTCGGTGTTCGAGCGCAGCTGCGCCGAATTTGCCGAACGCACAGCCTACATCAGCATGGGCCGGCGCATGAGCTATCGTGAACTGGAACAGCATGCCCTGGCCCTGGCCGGCTGGCTGCAGCACGAGGGCGTGCGCAAAGGCGACCGCGTCGCCTTGATGATGCCCAATCTGCTGCAATATCCGATCAGCCTCTACGGCGTGCTGCGCTGCGGCGCGACGGTGGTCAACACCAATCCCCTGTACACGGCCCGGGAGCTGCGCCACCAGTTGCAGGACAGCGGCGCGCAGACCATCATCATTGCGGAGAACTTCGCCCACGTCCTGCAGGAGGTCCTGCACGACACGCCTGTCAAGCGCATCATCGTCACCGGCGTGGGCGACCGCCTCGGGACGCTGAAAGGCTGGCTGGTCAACCAGATCGTGCGCCACGTCAAGAAAGGCGTGCCGCCCTGGTCCCTGCCGCAGGCCGTCCCCTTCAACACGGCGCTGGCGCAAGGCCGCGCCCGCCTGCCCGCGCCCGTGGAACTGGATCACGACGATATCGCCTGCCTGCAATACACGGGCGGCACCACCGGCGTGGCCAAGGGCGCGATCCTCACGCACGGCAATCTGGTCTCCAACCTGTGCCAGGCGCTGGCCTGGGTCCGGCCCTGCCTGAAACAGGACCAGATCGACTGCATCGTCACCGCCCTGCCGCTCTACCACATCTTCGCCTTCACCGCGAACTGCCTGGTGTTCCTGCGCCTGGGCGCCCAGAACCTGCTCATCGTCAATGCGCGCGACATACCGGCCATGGTCAAGGAAATGGGCAAGGTCCGCTTCACCGCCATCACCGGCGTGAACACCCTGTTCAACGCCCTGCTGAACAATGCGGACTTTCGCAAACTGGATTTCTCATCCCTGCGTTTCACCCTGGGCGGAGGCATGGCCGTGCAGGAAGTCGTGGCGCAACGCTGGCTGCAGACCACCGGCAAACCCCTGGCCCAGGCCTACGGCCTGACCGAAACCTCGCCGGCCGCCACCATCAACCCCCTGGACAAGCAGGAGTTCACCGGCTCCATCGGCCTGCCCGTGCCCTCGACCGAACTGAGCATACGCGACGAAGAACAGAACGACCTGCCGCCCGGCCAGAACGGCGAACTGTGCATACGAGGGCCCCAAGTCACGCCCGGCTACTGGAACCGACCCGATGAAACCGCCAAGGCCTTCGACCGCGACGGCTTCCTGCGCACCGGCGACCTGGGCTATATGGACGAGCAAGGTTACGTCTACATACTGGACCGCAAGAAGGACATGATCCTGGTGTCGGGCTTCAACGTCTATCCGAACGAGGTGGAGGCCGTGGCCGTACAGCACCCCGACATCATCGAAGCGGCCGCCGTCGGCGTGCCCGACGAGCGTTCGGGCGAAGCGGTCAAGCTGTTCATCATACGGCGCAGCCCTTCCCTGACCGAAGCCGAGGTCATTGCGCACTGCCGCAAGAATCTGACCGGCTACAAAGTGCCGCGCCAGGTGGAGTTTCGCGAGGAGCTGCCGCGCACCAACGTGGGCAAGATCCTGCGCCGCGAGCTGCGGCCGCGCGATTCCGCCTGAACAGGCCCGGGCGTTTCAGGCCCTGCGTCCGCACCGACGCAGGCACGCCCAGGGGACGCAATGCCCTCTCCTTAATAACCGAAGTGCTTATAAACAAATAAGAATCGGATCGTTCGCCACTAACAGGGCGCTCTTTAGAATGGAACAAACCATTCTTATAACCGAGTGTTAGCATGCACGCCCTGTCCCGTCTCTCTGAGTCGAACCGCGGCTTGATCCAGCAGATCGCCGAAGAGCTCGATCCGTTTTCCCTCAATTGGCTGTCCGGCTATCTTGCCGGCGTCGCCCAGGTACGCAACGGCGGCGCGCAAGCACAGGCGGCGCCCTCGCCCGAATTGTCCCTGGTGCCCGCCGCCAGCGCTCCGTCCCAAAAGCCCGCCACCATCGTCTTCGGCAGCCAGACCGGCAACGCCCAGCACGTGGCCGAGGCCTTCGCGCAGCGCTGCGAAGCCGCCGGCATCCCGGTGCGCCTGCTGCGCGCCGATCGCTATCCCACGCGCGAACTCAAGGACGAGCGCCTGCTGTACATCATCATGAGCACCCAGGGCGAAGGCGATCCGCCCGACGACTCCATCGCCTTTTTCGAATTCCTGTCGGGCGCCCGCGCCCCCAAGCTGCCCAAGCTGAAGTACGGCGTGCTGGGCCTGGGCGATTCCAGCTATCCGCTGTTCTGCGGCATCGCCGAAAAGATCGACCAGCGCCTGCAGGCCCTGGGCGCCGAGCGCATCCAGGAAACCGGCCTGGCCGACCTGGACATCGCCACCGTGGCCGGCCCCTGGCAGGACAAGGCTTTCGCCCTGCTCGAACAGGACCGCCAGGCGGCCGCCCCTGCGGTCGCCCCTGCGGCCGCCCCTGGCGGGAATGTCACGGTGCTGGGCGCGCAATCGCGCGCCAACGCCTACACACGCGAAAAACCCTTCCTGGCCACGGTGCTGCAAAGCCAGCCCATCACGGGCCGCGGCAGCTCGCGCGACATCCGCCACTACGAATTGTCTCTCGAAGGCAGCGGCCTGAAGTACCAGCCCGGCGATGCGCTGGGCGTATGGCCCACCCAGAACGAGAACCTGGTCCAGGCCGTGATCCAGACCCTGAAGCTGGATCCCCAGGAGCAGGTCGCCATCCAGGACAACAGCCGCAGCCTGCAGGACTGGCTGCGCCACTACCGGGAACTGACCCAGCTGACCAAGCCCTTTCTGGCGGAACTGGCCAAGCGCAACAATGATCCCGTCCTGCAGGCCGCTGTCGGCCCCGAAGGCCTGCCGACCCTGCAGGAGCTGCTGGGCACGCATCAGGTGCTGGACGTCCTGCAACGCTTTCCCGCCGCCTGGAGCGCCGCCGAGCTGGTCGCCGCCCTGCGCCCCCTGGCCCCGCGCATGTACTCCATCGCGTCGAGCCAGTCCGAGGTGGACGAAGAAGTCCACCTGACCGTGGCCAAGGTGCAATACCAGTTCAACGAGCAGGACCGCTGGGGCGTGGCCTCCGACTACCTGGCGCGCCTGGCCGAGGGCGACACCGTGCCGGTCTTCATCGACCCGAACACGCGTTTCCGCCTGCCCGAAGACCCTGGCCGCGACGTCATCATGATAGGCCCCGGCACCGGCGTGGCCCCGTTCCGCGCCTTCGTGCAGGAGCGCGCGGCCCAGGGCGGCGAAGGCCGCAACTGGCTGTTCTTCGGCAATCCGCATTTCCATTCCGATTTCCTCTACCAGACCGAATGGCAGCGCGCCCTGCAGGACGGCCAGCTGCACCAGCTGGACCTGGCTTTCTCGCGCGACCAGCAGGAAAAGATCTATGTGCAGCACCGGCTGCTGGAAAAAGCCGCCGAGGTCTACGCCTGGATCCAGGGCGGGGCGCACATCTACGTATGCGGCGATGCCGCCCGCATGGCCAAGGACGTGCACCAGGCCCTGCAGGACATCGCCCGCCAGCAAGGCGGACTGGACGCCGAGCAAGCCCGCGCCTGGCTGGAGGAGCTGTCCGCCCAAGGCCGCTACGCCCGTGACGTTTACTGAAGCAAGATCATGACCGACAAGAAACTCGCCCCCATAGAACAACTCAAGGTGGACAGCCGCTACCTGCGCGGCACCATCGCCCAGGGCCTGGCCGATCCCGTTACCGGAGCGATCAGCGAAGACGACAACAAGCTGCTGAAGTTCCACGGCAGCTATCAGCAGGACGACCGCGACCTGCGCGAGGAGCGCCGCAAGCAGAAACTGGAGCCCGCCTACAGCTTCATGATCCGCGCCCGCCTGGCCGGCGGCGTGGTCACCCCGCCGCAGTGGCTGGCCTTTGACAAGATCGCGCGCGACTGGGCCCAGTTCGGCCTGCGCATCACCACGCGCCAGACCTTCCAGTGGCACGGCGTGCGCAAGCCCTTACTCAAGCCCACGCTGCGCGCCATCCACGACGCCATGGCCACCACCATCGCCGCCTGCGGCGACGTGAACCGACAAGTGGTCAGCGCCGCCAACCCGCTGCTGTCCGAACAGCACGCCCTGGTGCAGGAGTGGGCCGAAAAGATCTCCGACGCCTTCCTGCCCAAGACCAACGCCTATGCCGAGATCTGGCTGGACGGCAAGAAGATCGACGAAGCCACGGAAGGCGAAGAGGTCGAGCCCCTCTACGGCAAGACCTACCTGCCGCGCAAATTCAAGATCGGCATCGCCGTGCCGCCCCTGAACGACGTGGATGTGTTCGCGCAGGACATCGGCCTGATCGCCATCATCGAGAACGGCCGGCTCCTGGGCTTCAATGTGGCCATCGGCGGCGGCATGGGCTCGACGCACGGCGACGACACCACCTACCCGCGCCTGGGCAGCATCATCGGTTTCGTACGTCCCGAACAATTGCTGGCCGTGTGCGAAGCCATCATCACCACCCAGCGCGATCACGGCAACCGGGACGAACGCCGCTATGCGCGCCTGAAGTACACCGTGGACCGCCTGGGCGCGGACTGGTTCCTGGAGGAAGTGCAGCGCCGCAGCGGCCAGACGCTGGAGCCCTCGCGTCCCTACCACTTCGATCACAACGGCGATCGCTTCGGCTGGGTCAAGGGCGCCAACGGACGCTGGCACCTGGGCCTGCGCGTGGACTCGGGCCGTCTCATGGACACGGAAAACGGTCCCTGGCTGTCCGGGCTGCGAGCCATCGCCCAGGTGCACAAGGGCCACTTCCGCCTGACGTGCAACCAGAACCTGATCATTGCCGACGTGGCCGCGCGCGACAAGGCCGGGATCGACAAGCTGGTGGCCGAACACAAGCTGGACGTCTACCAGACGCAAAGCGGCATACGCAGCAGCACCATCGCCTGCGTGGCCTTGCCCACCTGCGGCCTGGCCATGGCCGAGAGCGAACGCTACGCGCCCGTGCTGCTGCCCAAGCTCGAAGCGCTGCTGGAACAGCACGGCCTGCGCGATGAACGCATCGTGTTCCGCATCTCGGGCTGTCCGAACGGCTGCTCGCGCCCCTATCTGGGCGAGATCGCCCTGGTGGGCCGCGCGCTGGGCCGCTACGACCTTCGGCTGGGCGCCAACTTCAGCGGCGAACGCCTGAATGTCGTCTACCGCCAGAACATCCCGGAAACCGAGATCCTCGCCATCCTGGGCGAACTGTTCGGCCGCTTCGCCGCCGAACGTCAGCCCGGCGAACATTTCGGGGACTTCCTGGTGCGCGCGGGCGTTGTCGCCGAACCCTCGGCCCGCCTGATTCCCCTGGTATTGCAGCCGGCCTGATCATGACTCTGTTCCCCTTGTTCGCCAACCTGAGGCATCGCGCCGTGCTGGTCATAGGCGGAGGCGAGATCGCCGAACGCAAGGTGCGCCTGATGCTGGCGGCCGGCGCACGCGTCAGCGTGGTGGCGCCGTACGCCGTGGACGCGCTGCAGGAACTGGCCCGGCAGGAACGCATCGTCCTCTACCGCGAACGCTACCAGGCGCGCCACCTGGACGGCGCCTGGCTGATCATTGCCGCCACGGACGACAGACCCGTCAACCAGCGCATCGCGCAGGACGCGCAGCAAGCCCGCATTCTGGTCAACGTGGTGGACGATCCGGAGCTCTCCAGCTTCCAGGTGCCGGCCATCGTGGACCGCTCGCCGCTGATCATCGCCATTTCATCCACCGGCTCGGCGCCCATGCTGGCGCGCCGCGTGCGCGAACAATTGGAAACCATGATGGACCATTCCCTGGGGGCGCTGGCCCGCCTGGCCCATGAGTACCGCGGCGCCATACGTCGCGCGCGGCCCGAACTGGGCGCGCGACGCCGCTTCTACGATTGGCTGGTGGACGGCCCCGTGGGCGCCGCCCTGCGCGGCCGCCGGGACGAACAGGCCCGCCTGGCGCTGGAACACGCGCTGCAAGGCCCCGAGACCGCCCAGGACGGCCAGGGGCGCGTCATCCTGGTGGGAGCCGGGCCCGGCGATCCAGGGCTGCTGACCCTGCACGCCCTGCGCGCCCTGAACCGCGCCGACGTCATCCTGTACGACCGCCTGGTGTCGGACCAGGTGCTGGAGCTGGCCCGCCGCGACGCCACCCGCATTTTCGTGGGCAAGCAGCTGGGCGAAGACCATCACCAGACGCAAGCCCGCATTCATGCCTTGCTTGTGGAACACGCCCGCGCCGGGCGCACCGTGGTGCGCCTGAAAGGCGGCGACGGCTTCATCTTCGGACGGGGCGGCGAGGAACTGGAATATCTGGCCAGGCACGACGTGGCCTTCGAAGTGGTGCCGGGCATCACCGCCGCCCTGGCCTGCGCCGCCTACAGCGGCATCCCGCTGACCCACCGCGACCATGCGCAATCCGTGCAGTTCGTCACGGCGCACCGCCAGAGCGGCCACGCCATCCAGGACTGGCCCCCCCTGCTGGATCCCTCCCAGACCGTAGCCGTCTACATGGGCCTGCAGCAGATCCTGCGCTTCAGCGAAGAGCTGCTGCTGCGCGGCCGCGATGCCGACACGCCCTGCGCCCTGGTGGAGAACGGGTCCCGGCCCGAACAGCGCACCCTGCTGTCCACGCTGCACAATATTGCGCGCGATGCCCAGCAGCACGAGTTCAAGAGTCCCTCCATCCTGCTCATCGGCAAGGTCGCCACCCTGGGCGCAACCTTGTCCTGGCATGGCGAGCTCATCGACCTGCTCAGCCCCCAGCATCACCCGATACATAAAGACGGCATCCTGGAACCCGCCTGACCTTGAATGGCCCCAGGTTTTGCCTTCGTCGGCACGGTCGGGATCCAAAACAGCGCCTGCGCATGACTACGGGCATGCGCAGGCGCCGCTGGGCATTCTTTCGTCATCGCCCCTCAGGAGCTCATTGAATGATTCGTCCCGCCATTCATGCTGATTTCAAGCAGCTCGGCCAGTTGATCGAAAACCATGCCGCCTACGAAGGCGCCCCCCTGTCCGAGCCTGTCGATCTGGAAAGACTGCGCAAGCTGGTCCTGGACGAGCCGCCGAGGATCTTCCTCTGGGTCGTGGAACAGGACGGAGCGATCGGCGGCTACATGAGCGCGACCATCGACTGCTCCACGTGGCACGCGGCGCCTTTCGTCTACCTGGATTGCCTCTACCTGGAGCCCGAGATGCGCGGCCAGGGAACAGGCAGGAACCTGATCGCAACCCTGGCCGCCTTCGCCCATGAACGCGGGATAGGCTGGATCGAATGGCAGACGCCGCCCGACAACCAGGCAGGCATCGCCTTCTATCGTTGCATGGGCGCCAACGAACGCGTCAAGCAGCGCTTTTCCCTGGACGTGCGCAGCCGCATGACGGCGCTCGCCCAGCTCTAGCCGCCTACTTCTGCCCGAAGGCGGCGAACAAGGCCCGCAGGGCGCTGTCCAGCACGTAGCCGATCAAGCCGATCAGCACGATGACGGCCATCAGCTCCGAATACGCCATGCGGTCGCGCGTATCCAACACCAGATAGCCCAGGCCGGCGGACACGCCCAGCATTTCGCAGGGCACCAGCACGATCCACAGCACGCCGATGGCCAGGCGGCTGCCCGTCAGCACCGAACCCACGATGCCCGGCAGGACCAGATGGAACAAGGTTTCCAGGCGGGTGGCCGCCAGGCTGCGGCCCAGCATCAGCCAGCGCGGATTCAGGTGACGCACGCCCGAGGCCGTGTTCAACAGGACGGGCCAGACACCGGCCACGCCCAGCAGGAAATAAATCGGCGCATCGCCAATGCCGAAGGCCATGACGGCAATGGGCATCCAGGACAGGGGCGAGATCATGCGCAGGAACTGGAACAACGGGGTGAGCGCCGCGTGGGCGCGCGCCGAAAGCCCCAGCAGCAGGCCGGCCGGCACGCCCACGCCCAGGGAGATGGCCAGGCCCACGAAAATGCGCCGCAGGCTGGCGCCCACGTGCATCCAGGTGTCGGACCAGCCCAGCATGTCCGCCAGGCTGGCCAGCGCCTGGCCGGGGCCGAACTGGCGCATCAAGGCGCTGTCGCTGAGAGCCGTGGCCAGCCACCACAGCAGCACGCCCGCCGCCAGACCGCCCAACCCCCAGGCGGCCGAGCGCAGGGTCGAATGCAGGAGCCGACGGCGCCCCGACGACGCGGCGCGCCCGCGATTCGCTGGCGATTCGACCGATGCGGATACGGACGCGCTCATGCGACGATGGTCTCCGTACGGGTGTACTGGCCGGGCAACCCGAAGCGCGCCAGGCCGCCCTGTTTTTCGACCGCGGCGCGCACGAAGCGGTCATCCACCAGATCCGCCGCCACCTGCTTCGGGGTCAGGCTGTCCAGAAAGCGGCGCTCGCCCTGGATCAGAGTGCCCTGCAGCATGCCCACCAGCTCTTCGGTATAGCTGGGGAAGGGATACGGCTGAAAGTCGATGCGCTTGTCGTCCCAATCCGGATGGCGGATGACGCCGGACTCCACGTACTGGCGGCGGTCGGCCGGATCGGGCGCCAGAACCTTCAGCAGATTTTCCTTGGTGTGCGGCGTGTAGCGGTTGCCGCCTTCCCGCGACAGGATCCGGGCCGTCTCGGCGCGGTTGTCGCGTATCCAGGCCTGCGCCTTCACCAGGCCGTCCACCACGCCCTGCGCCCACTGCGGGCGCTGTTCCAGGTCGTGCTCGTGCATGAAGGCCACGCAGCAGGCGTGGTCGCGCCAGACGTCGCCCGTGAAGCGCAAGATGCGGCCCACGCCCTGCGTCTCGGCCATGGCATTGAAGGGTTCGGCCACGGTAAAGCCGGCGATGCGCCCGGAAGCCAGGGCCGGCGGCATGTCGGCCGGCGCCATCACCACCAGATTGATCTCCTTGGCGGCCACGGATTGCGAACCGCGCGACACGGGCGTCAGGCCGTGGGCCTTGAGCACGTGCTGCAGCACGACATTGTGGATGGAATACCAGAACGGGATGGCGACGGTGCGTCCGCCCAATTGTTCGGCGGAAGTGATGCTCTTTTCGACCGTGATGGCCGAACCGCTCATGTGGTTCCAGGCCACGATCTTGGCCGGCACGCGGCTGCCATACCGCCCCCAGATCGTCATGGGCGTGAGCAGGTGCACCAGATTGACCTGGCCGGAGATGAAGGCCTCGATCAACTGGGCCCAGCTGCGCACCATCACGGGCTTCTCGACGGCAACGCCGGCCTCTTCGAAGTACCCGTTGTGGTGCGCCACCAGCATGGCGGTGGCGTCGGTGATGGGCAGATAGCCGATGCGCAGCGGCGCATCGGGCTCGGCCTGGGCGCGCGCAGCGCGCTGGGCCAGCAAGGGAGCGGCGCCCGCCGCGGTGAACAGCGAGGCCAGCTTGAGCAGATCGCGGCGGGTCCGGGAAGTGGGGGTGTCGGTCATGACGGCATACCTTGCAAAAAGGAAGAAGGAGCGGCCTGGGCCAGACTCTGCTCCAGGCAGGCCACAACCTCCAGGCGTATGGCCTGCAACCAGGAATCCAGATGGGAGCGGGGATGGGCCGGGCAGGCCCATTCACGGCGCAGGCCGGCAGGGCGTCCGCCCAACAACAAGGCTCGATCGGCCAGCAACAGGGCCTCGTCAATGTCATGGGTGACCAGCACGATGGCGCAGCCGGTCTGGTCGCGGATGGACAGGATCAATTGCTGCATCTGGCGACGCGTGACCTCGTCCAGGGCGCCGAAAGGCTCGTCCATCAGCAGAACCCGCGGACGACGCGCCAGGCAGCGGGCGATCGCCACGCGCTGCGCCATGCCGCCGGACAAGGCCGAAGGACGCAGGTGACGGCTGTCGTACAGTCCCACCTGGCGCAAGGCCTGCTCGACGCGCGCCCGGCGCTCGGCGGCCTGCAGGCGCGGCTGGCGGGCGAACCCCAGGCCGAAGCCCGTATTGGCCTGCACGTTCAGCCAGGGCAGCAGGATGGCTTCCTGAAAGGCCATGGCCAGCGCCGGATGCACTCCCCGCACGGGCTGCCCCAGGAAGCTCACCTCGCCCTGGGTGGGCGCCTGCAGGCCGGACAGTACGCGCAGCAGGGAAGACTTGCCCACGCCGCTGGGCCCCAGCAGCGCGACGATCTCGCCGGCCCGCACCGTCAGGTCCAGGCCCTGCAGGACCGTATGGCCGCCATAGGCAAGGGTGATGCCCCGGCCGGCCAGCAGAGCCTGCTCCTGGGCGCGAGGCGGAGTGGCGGCGGACGTGCTCATGCGGCGTCCGGCCCCAGCTCCGCTTTCAATTGGGCGACGGTGGGCGTGATCAAGGGCACGAACAGGGCCTCGCGATAGCGGCGCAGCAATTGCGGATGCTTGCCATCCAGATAGGCCGCCCCGCCGGTGACCGAGCTTTCCAGCGACACGGCCTCGGCGGCCAGCGCGCTTAATTCGATGCGTACGCGGAACAGGTCGGGCGGCGGCACCGAGCCGGGCTTGCTGGCGGCGCCGATCAGGATGTCGGCCAGCTCCTCGATCCGGGCCAGCAGGCGCCTGGCCGGCTGTTCCTGGACCCACTGGCGGCGCGGCGCCTGCAGCACCAGCTGCAGGGAACGGCGCGCCAGGCCCATGGTCATGCCGCACTGCAGCGCCATGAAACGCGGGCGCACGGCGCGCACGAACTCGGCGGCATTGGCGTGCATCAGGCGTTCCTGACCCACACGCACGCCGTCGAAGGTCAGCGCCGCCGTGCTGCTGCCGCGCAAGCCCACCAGCTCCAGGTCCTCCGACCGCTGCAGGCCGGCGTCGCCATGTTCGAACGCCCAGATGCCCACCTGCTCGTCGGGCATGCCGGCCACCACGGCCACCAGGAAACTGTCGCGCCGCAGATTGGTCACCCAGGGCAGGCGGCCTTCGAAACGCCACTGTCCCTGGTCGGGGCGCGCCTGCAACTGCAGGCCTTCGATGCCGCCCAGGAACTTGATGGCATTGGACAGGCCGGTGGAGCCGGCCAGGCGGCCGTCCAGCAGGCTGGGCAGGTAGCGCTCTCGCATGGCGGGATCCTGCACGTTGCGCAGGTATTCGATGAAGGTCCGCTGGCCCCACAGCACGAACGCCGCCGTCAGGGAATGCTCGGCCACGGCCACCACGGAACGCACCGCTTCACCGAAATCCGACAGGTCCTCCTTCAGACCCAGGCGAAACAGGCCTTCTTCGGCCAGGCGCGGCAGCAGCTCGTCCGAGAGCGATGCGCCGGTGTCCAGCTCCAGGGCGTTTTCTTCCAGCCATTGGACCAGTCCGGGCGACAGGCGCACGGTCGGCGCGCCGGTCAGCTCCTCGGACGCGGCGTTCAGGGCGCTTCCCATGCGTAGGCCTCCAGTTGGCTGTTGAGAGGGGTGCGAGCCAGATTATTGGCGAAATTGCAGATCGTCGCCAGGCCCACGCCGGCAATCACTTCCAGCGCCTGCTGGTCGCCATAGCCGGCGTCGCGGAAATCCTGCAGCGCCTGGTCGGACACTTGGCCTCGAGTATCGATGACGGCCTTGGTGAACAGGGCCAGCGCCTGCAGGCGTTCGTCCTGGATCTGCTCGAAGCCGCGGGCGCGCAGCGCCGCCAGGATCTCCGGATCCAGCTTGGCCTTGTTGGTGGCGATGGCGGTATGGCCGGCAACGCAGAACCGGCAGCCGTGCGTGGTGCCGGCCACCAACTGCACCACTTCGCGCTCGATCAGCGACAGGCTGGCAGTGGCATTCAGCGCCGACATGTCCTGGTAGGCCTGCAGGGCCACGGGCGAACTGGCCAGCACGGCCAGCAGATTGGACAGGAAGCCGCTGCCGCGCACGGCCTTTTCCAACGCGGGCTTGACGGCTTCAGGGGCGGAATCCAAAGTATGAAGAGTGAGGCGAGACATGGTAGCGTTAGGTCCTTGATGAGTCATGGCAGGCCTTCATTGTCGGCCCTGCGGCCCGACGCTTCCATATGCCGGTCTAGCTGTATTCATATTGAAAATATCCACGAAAAGAAATAAGCATATTCCTGCCATGAGCCCCCCCGCTTCAGTCGCTCCCCAAGCAAGCCCCGAGACCGCCGACCCGCTGCATCCAGTCGAGGACCTGCTGCTGTCCGGGCTGGAGATCACGGCCAGCCTGTTCCACCTGGGCCAGTACTGCGACCATTGGGAAAGCAGCCTGAACGGCCACCAGCGCGCAGGCTTTCACCTGGTGCTGCACGGGCCCTGCTGGCTGCACATCAAGGACAGCCCTTCGCTGCAACTGCATGCGGGCGACGCCGTCTTCTTTCTGCGCGACGTGCCCCACCGGCTCAGCGCGTCCCAGGCCTGCCCCGCCTTTGATGCGCCCCTGCAGCGCCAGGCGATGCAGGAACTGCGTCCGGCCATCGCCAACAGCACAGGCCTGCTGTGCGGCTTCCTGGACCTGGGCTCGGGGCTGAGCGAACTGCTGCTGGCCAACCTGCCCGAGGTGCTTTTGCTGGACGGCGCCAGCGCCAGCGCCCAAGCGGGCAGCCCCTTGTTCGAACTGATCCGGGCCGAGGTGCGCGGCCAGTCCCGGCCCAATCCGCGCCTGCTGGAAAGGCTGGTGGAACTGCTGCTGTTCTACACGCTGCGCCATCATGCGCGTCAGGCGCCCGGCCAGGGCGCACTGCCCCACGGACTGATCAATTTAGCACGCGACCATGCCTTTGGAAGCCTGCTGGACCAACTGATGCGCGACCCCGCTCGGGAATGGACCGTGGACGAGATGGCGGCCTGCCTGAACATGTCGCGCGCCGCCTTTCACCGCCGCTTCACCCTGCTGTGCGGCCTGGCGCCGGCGCAGGTGCTGCTGCAGCTGCGCATGCAGCTGGCGCGGCGCTACCTGGAACAGGGCCTGGCGCTGGAGCAGGTGGCTGAACGCATAGGCTACAGCTCGGCGGCCGCCTTCAGCGCCGCCTTTCGCCGCAGCGTCGGCATGAGTCCGGCCCAGTGGCGTCGGCAAGAGGCCCGCTGAACGCGATCCATGACCCGAATCCACCCGCTCGCCTGCTTCAAAGGCGGCGAGCAGCAGCCCGGCAAAAAAAAACCCCGACCTGAAACAGATCGGGGTTCGGGTACTACGCGGCGCCGGGCCGGAGCCTGACGCCAGAGCAAGCGCTTAGATCACGCGGGCGGCTTCGATCAGACGCACGACAGTCCAGGACTTGCTGCGGCTGATTGGGCGGCCTTCGGAGATCTCGACGGTATCGCCTTCGTTGTACTGATTGTTCTCATCATGCGCTTTGTATTTGTTGGAGCGGATGATGATCTTGCCGTACAGAGGGTGCTTGACGCGGCGTTCAACCAGAACGACGACAGTCTTGTCCATCTTGTTGCTGACAACTTGACCAATCAGGGTACGTTGACGCTTTGCTGGGGCTTGAGTTTGAGTTTCGCTCATCTTACTTTCCTGCGGTCTCAGCCATGACGGTACGGACGCGAGCGATGTCGCGGCGCACTTTGCCCAGTTGGCTGGTGTTGGAAAGCTGTTGCGTAGCACGCTGCATGCGCAGGTTGAATTGTGCTTTCAACAGGCTCTCGAGCTCTTTCTGCAGCTCGGCGGCATCTTTGGTGCGGAGTTCGCTGGCTTTCATGACGTCTCCTTAAGCACCAATGTGACGCGTTACGAACGTCGTCGAAATTGGCAGCTTAGCGGCGGCCAGACGGAATGCTTCGCGCGCCAGCTCTTCGCTGACACCTTCCATTTCGTACAGGACCTTGCCGGGTTGAATCTCAGCGACCCAGTACTCTGGATTACCTTTACCGTTACCCATACGGACTTCAGCAGGCTTCTGCGAAATCGGCTTGTCGGGGAAGATACGGATCCAGATACGGCCACCACGTTTGATGTGACGGTTGATCGCACGACGTGCTGCTTCGATCTGGCGAGCGGTCAGACGGCCACGGTCCGTGGCTTTCAGGCCGAATTCGCCGAACGAAACTTGAGCACCGCGAGTAGCCAGGCCGGTGTTGCGGCCTTTCTGCTCTTTGCGATACTTTCTGCGAGAAGGTTGCAGCATGTTTATTCTCCTTCGGACGCAGCAGGAGCAGCGTCTTTACGAGGACCGCGACCACGGCCTGGGCGACGACCTTCAGGACGATCGCCGCGAGGACGACGTGGACGGCGTTCTTCAGGGGCTACAGTTTCAGCAGGCATTTCGCCGTTAGGCAGCATGTCGCCCTTGTAGACCCAAACCTTGATACCGATGATCCCGTAAGTCGTGTGCGCTTCGGACGTACCGTAATCGATGTTGGCGCGCAGGGTGTGCAGAGGCACGCGACCTTCGCGGTACCATTCGGTACGGGCGATTTCGATACCGTTCAGACGGCCCGAACTCATGATCTTGATGCCCTGGGCGCCCAGACGCATGGCGTTCTGCATGGAACGCTTCATGGCGCGACGGAACATGATGCGCTTTTCCAGTTGCTGGGCAATGGAGTCGGCGATCAGTTGAGCGTCGGTTTCAGGCTTGCGGATTTCTTCGATGTTGACGTGCACGGGCACGCCCAGCAGACGCTGCAGGTCAGCCTTCAGGCTTTCGATGTCTTCACCGCGCTTGCCGATCACCACGCCGGGACGAGCCGAGTAGATGGTGATGCGGGCATTCTTGGCTGGACGCTCGATGACCACGCGGCCAACGGACGCGCTCTTCAGCTTGCGTTTCAGGTATTCGCGCACACGGATGTCGTCGGCCAACATGGTACCGAACTCGGCGCCGTCGGCGTACCAACGGGAGCTCCAGTTGCGGTTGACAGCGAGGCGGAACCCAATTGGGTGGATTTTCTGTCCCATTGTGACTCCTTAAGCGCCGACCTTGACCACGATGTGGCAAGTCTGCTTCTCGATACGGTTACCGCGGCCTTTTGCTCGTGCAGAAAAACGCTTCAACGACTGGGCCTTGTCCACGTAGATGGTGGTGACCTTCAGTTCGTCGATGTCGGCACCGTCGTTGTGCTCGGCATTGGCGATGGCCGATTCCAGAGCTTTCTTGATGATGCCGGCGGCTTTCTTGGGAGTGAAAGTCAGCGTATTCAGGGCGTGACCAACGGACTTGCCGCGGATCAGATCCGCGACCAGACGTGCCTTCTGAGCCGAAATACGGACTCCACGGATAGTTGCAGTAGTTTCCATCGCTTATCTCCGGGCCTTTTTGTCCGCGGCGTGACCCTTGAACGTACGGGTCAGGGCGAATTCACCGAGCTTATGGCCAACCATGTTCTCGTTGATGTAAACGGGAATGTGTTGACGGCCATTGTGCACGGCAATCGTCAGCCCGATGAACTCGGGCAGGATGGTAGAACGGCGCGACCAGGTTTTGATCGGCTTCTTATCGTTGCCCGCGACAGCGGCGTCCACCTTCTTGATCAGGTGAGCGTCGACGAATGGGCCTTTTTTGATCGAACGTGACATAGTGTTCGCCCCTTACTTGCGCTTGCGGCGCGAGACAATCATATTGTCTGTGCGCTTGTTACGACGGGTGCGGTAGCCCTTGGCAGGAGTACCCCATGGGCTGACTGGCTCACGGCCTTCACCCGTACGACCTTCACCACCACCGTGTGGGTGATCGATTGGGTTCATGGCCACACCGCGAACGGTTGGACGAACACCACGCCAGCGGACGGCACCGGCTTTACCGATCTGACGCAGGCTGTGGTCCTGATTGCCCACTTCGCCGATCGTGGCGCGGCAGTCGATGTGAATGCGACGGACTTCGCCCGAACGCAGACGCACTTGAGCGTACGTGCCTTCGCGAGCCAGCAACACAGCCGAACCACCAGCCGAACGTGCGATCTGAGCGCCCTTGCCAGGCAGCATCTCGATGCAGTGAATGGTCTGACCCACGGGAATGTTGCGGATAGGCAGCGTGTTGCCGGCGCGGATGGGAGCATCCTGGCCAGAAACGATCGTTGCACCCACTTCCAGACCACGAGGGGCGATGATGTAACGACGCTCGCCGTCGGCGTAGCACACCAGAGCGATGTGGGCGCTGCGGTTAGGGTCGTATTCCAGGCGTTCCACCTTGGCAGGAATACCGTCCTTGTTGCGACGGAAGTCGACAATACGGTAGTGCTGCTTGTGACCACCCCCACGGTGACGAACCGTGATGTGACCGTTGTTGTTACGGCCGGAGGAGCGGGATTTCTTTTCCAGCAGGGCCGCGTGGGGAGCGCCTTTGTGCAGTTCGCTGTGAACCACTTTGATCATGCCACGACGACCAGGCGACGTAGGCTTGACTTTTACGAGTGCCATATTAGTTCACCTCTGAAAAGTCGAGTTCCTGACCGGCCTTGAGCGAGACGTATGCCTTGCGCACATTGCGGCGGCGACCCATGAAACGGCCAAAGCGCTTTTCCTTGCCTTGCTGGTTCAGCACCTGCACCGATTCCACTTCCACCTTGAACAGCAGTTCGACGGCGGCCTTGATTTCGGGCTTGGTGGCGTCAGCGGCAACGCGGAAAGCGATTTGCTGATTTTTCTCGGCTACGAACGTGGCCTTTTCGGTCACGACGGGAGCCAGAATGACTTGCAACAGACGTTCGGCGTTCATCCCAACATCTCCTCGAGCTGAGCGACAGCCGCTTTGGTGATCAGCACTTTCTTGTAGTGGATCAGGGACAGCGGGTCGGCGTAGCGTGGTTCAATCACGGCAACGTGGGGCAGGTTACGCGTAGCCAGGTACACGTTTTCGTCCAGCACGTCGGTGATGATCAGCACGGATTCCAGGCCCAGGTCTTTCAGCTTGTTGGCTGCCAGACGGGTCTTGGGGGCTTCCAGTGCGAAGGAATCAACGACCAGCAGACGCTCGTCGCGGACCAACTGGGACAGGATCGCGCTGATGCCGGCGCGATACATCTTCTTGTTGACCTTGTGCGAGTAGTTCTCTTCGCCGGTGTTGGGGAATGCGCGACCGCCTCCACGCCATACGGGCGAGGACGTCATGCCAGCACGAGCGCGGCCGGTGCCTTTCTGGCGCCATGGCTTCTTGGTGCTGTGGTTGACTTCGGCGCGGGTCTTCTGCTTGCTGTTGCCGCTGCGAGCATTGGCTTGGTAAGCAACGACGATCTGGTGAACCAGGGCTTCGTTGAATTCGCGACCGAAAACGGTATCCTTGGCCTCGACGGTGGAAGCCGCTTGACCTTGTTCGTTCAGGAGCTTCAGTTCCATGGATTAGGCTCCTTTCACTGCAGGACGCACCACGATGTTGGCGTTCTTGTGGCCGGGGACAGCGCCCTTGACCAGCAACAAGCCACGTTCGGCGTCGACGCGGATCACGTCAAGATTTTGAACCGTACGGGTAACGTCACCCATGTGACCCGACATTTTCTTACCTTTGAAAATACGGCCTGGATCCTGGGCTTGACCAATGGAACCGGGCACGCGGTGAGAACGCGAGTTACCGTGGCTGGCGCGCTGGGCGCCGAAGTTGTGGCGCTTGATGGTGCCGGCGAAGCCTTTACCGATCGTGGTGCCCGTGACGTCAACCTTCTGACCCGCTTCGAAAATGCTTTCCACGGCCACGACGGAACCGGCCGTGAGGTCGGCGATGGCGGCGGGATCGAGACGGAATTCTTTCAGGATGCTGCCGGCTTCAACGCCGGCTTTTGCATAGTGCCCTGCCTGGGGCTTGGTGACACGCGATGCACGGCGGGTGCCGAAGGCAACCTGTACAGCGGCGTAACCGTCAACTGCGGGCGTCTTGACCTGGGTGATGCGGTTGTTGGACACGTCCAGTACGGTCACAGGGATGGACTCGCCTTCCTCTGTGAACACACGGGTCATGCCGACTTTACGCCCAACAAGGCCCAGCCGCCACGCGGCAGGCGTAGGTGTCGAGTTCGACATCGTTTTCTCCATTCCCGACTACGATTGGTCGGGGCTAACTGAGAGTGCACGCAAAAAAATCTTTGCGCTAGCGACTTTAGCCAAAACTTTTTGGCTAAGCTGCCTAATATACCACGCACTTGTAAATCAGAGCAAACATCCACACAAAAAATCGTCCTCAAACTGCTTGATACACAACAGTTTTTTGAGGAGCGCCTGTCCAAGGCGGGTCTTTTTCCCGGCGCGCGGGGCGATCCGGCGCTCTTCAGGCGCGGGGCTTGTTCACGAAGCGCGCCACATAATCGTTGGCGGGCTCGTCGCGGATCTGCGCCGGGGTGCCGCTCTGCTCCACCTTGCCCTCGCGCAGCACGACGATGTGCCGGCCCATGCGCAGAGCCTCGTCTATGTCGTGGGTGATGAAGATGATGGTCTTGTTCAGGCTCTGCTGCAGGCGCAGGAGCTCGTCCTGCATTTCATAGCGTATCAGCGGGTCCAGGGCCGAAAAGGCTTCGTCCATGAGCAGGACTTCGGCATCCACGGCCAGGGCGCGGGCCAGGCCCACGCGCTGCTGCATGCCGCCGGACAGCTCGTCCGGATAATTGAGCGCATAATCCTGCAGCCCCACCCGCTCCAGCCACTGCAGGGCATGCTCGCGCGACTGGCGGCGGCCCTCGCCGCGCACCTCCAGGCCGAAGGCCACATTGTCCCGCACCGTCAGGTGGGGCAGCAGCCCGAAGGCCTGGAACACCATGCTGATCCCGTGGCGGCGCAACTGACGCAGGCGCGCCATGTCCAGCTTCAGGATGTCCTCCCCATCCACCAGCACCTGGCCCGCGGTCGGATCGATCAGCCGGTTGATGTGGCGCACCAGGGTGGACTTGCCCGAACCCGACAAGCCCATGACGCAGGAAATCTGTTGCGCCGGGAAGCAGGCGTTCACGCCCGCCAGGCCCACGATGCAGCCGGTCTGCTGCTGCACGGCCTGCTTGTCCTGGCCCTGCCGCAACAGTTCCACGGCCTGCTGCGGGCGAGCGCCGAAAACCTTGTAGACCTCGCGCAGTTCGACCTTGCAGTCCTGAACGGCGCTATCGCTTTGCGTATCTGGCTTCATGGCTGCTTCCTGTCCCGCCGCCGGCGGCGCTGCGAACGTCCGTACGACTGGGAAATGCGGTCCATCACGATGGCCAGGATCACAATGGCGACCCCCGCCTGCAGCCCCCGGCCGATGTCCAGCGTCTGTATCCCGGCCAGCACGTCTTCGCCCAGGCCCTGGGCGCCGATCATGGAGGCCACCACCACCATGGACAAGGCCATCATGGTGGTCTGGTTGATGCCGGCCATGATGCTGGGGCGAGCCAGCGGCAGCGTCACCTTGACCAGCATCTGCCAGCGCGTCACCCCATAGGCCTGCGCCGCTTCCATCACATTGGGGTCGACCTGGCGCAGGCCCAGGCTGGTCAGGCGTATCAGGGGCGGCACGGCATACACCACGGTGGCCAGGACCGCCGGCACCTTGCCCAGGCCGAACAGCATCAGCACGGGAATCAGGTAGACGAAGCTGGGCATGGTCTGCATGACGTCCAGCACCGGGGTCAGGACGCGGCGCAGCGCCCGGCTGCGTGCAGCCAGCACGCCCACGGGAATGCCGATCAGCACCGAGAAGCAGGTGGCCACCAGCACCAGGGTGAAGGTCTGCATCAGCTTGTCCCACAGGCCCATGGCGCCGATCAGGTACAGGCCGGCCACGTACAGCAGGGGCGGCAGCCAGCGGCGCTGGCCCCACCAGGCCGCGGCGCCGGCCAGCAGCAGCATGGCCCAGGGCGGCGCGGCCTGCAGGACGCCTTCCACGGGCAGGATCACGCGATTCAGGATCCAGGCGCTGACGCTGCGAAAGCCCGTGCCCCAGTCGCGCACCGCCGCCAGCAACTGGCGATTGATCCAGTCCGCCGCCGACCAATGCGGAAAGAAGCCCGGGGCCGCAGCCGGGCGGCTGGACGCGCCTGCCGGCTCCAGGGCCGCCTGCAGCCGATCGGCCTGGGCGGCCGGCATCCACGCGCGCCACTGCTCCGGATTTTCTTTCAAGAAGCGCCGCACCTGGGCCGCGGCGCTCTGGCCTCCTTCGGACATGCCCAGGATGATTTCATTCATCTGTTCGGGGCGCAGCTGGATCTTTTCGAACAGGGCGACCAGATCGGGATGCGCCTGCACGAACGGCGTGGACGCGGCCACCGCGATCGTGGCCAGGATGAAATCGGTCGGGCAGGTCTTGCCCTTGCCGGAGACGGCGGCATCCCAGCAGGCCTGGTCGAAGGGCGCGCTGGCCAGCTTGCGAAAGGAATACTTGGCCATCAGTCCGGCCGGCTGCCAGTAATAGAACAGGATGGGCTGGCGCCGGTCATAGGCGGCGCTGATGGCCGCGTCCAGGGCCGCGCCCGTGCCGGGGCGAAAGTTCTGGTATTGCCGGTCCAGGCCGTACAGCTCGAACAGGCGGCTGTTGAAAGTCTCGCACACCCAGCCCGAGGGGCAGTTGTAGAAACGGCCGCGGCCGGGTTGTTCGGGATCGCTGAAGACCTGCGCGTAACGCCCGAGGTCTTCGATGCGGCGCAGTTCGGGCGCCGCCGGCGCCACGCCCCGCTCCTCGTCGCCGTCGATGACGTAGTCGGGCACGTACCAGCCCTGCTCGGCGCCGCCTTCCAGCGTGTTGCCGATGACCTTGACCTGGCCGGCCGCGATCGCCTTCTCGATGATCTCGGTCCGGCCCGACCAGATTTCGCCGATCAATTGGATATCGTTCTGGGCCAGGGCTGTTTCCAGCGCCGCCGACGACCCCGGCACGCGCTCGGTACGGCAGTCGTAGGCCTTCTCCAGGATTTCCTGATAGAGCTGCGTGCTGAACGCCGCGCTTTCCCAGCTCAGGTCAGCGAGCCGTATGGGCTGGCCCGCCGTGCAGGCCTGCGCCCGCGCGGCCGGCCACAGCAGGCATATCGCCAGCATCAGCCAGCACCACCTCGCCAACGGCGCTTCCCCCCTCTCTGCCATGTTCGTCCTCCATGCCACAGCGGCGAGCCGCTGCGAGTACTGGCGCGGCCGGACCTTTTCCAATGGCAGTCCGGACGAGCCTCGCACTTCCCGCCAGGGCGGCGGCAAGATTCTGGATCGTGGTTCGTGCCGGTCCAGAGTACTTCAATCGCCTGGAAGGCGTCCAGCATGGATCTGTTGGCGCTCCAGGCCGAACCATGCGCACAAGGCCTGCGTCACGGCCTGTTTGCCGTGGACCCGGCGCTCCAGCATGCCCACGGAACGGTGCAGCGCTACGCCCGGCAGGGCCAGCACCTGCAGTTGCTGTTCATCCCATTCGGCATTGGCCAGATGCGGCACGATGGCCACCCCGAACTGCTTGCGCACCAATTGCACGATCGCCTCCACGGAATTGAGTTCCAGCGCCACGTCCGGGCGCACGCCCAACTGCTCCAGGGCGTAACTGACCAGACGCCCCGTCCACAAGGATCGATCGAACAGCAGGAAGCGCTCCCGGCGCAACAACTCCAGAGGATCGGCCGGCGCCAGGTCCCGATGCGCGATCAGCACCAGGGGTTCGCGATAGAAAGGCGTCCACATCAAGCCCGCCGGCACTTCGTAAGGCGGCTCGGCCACCACGGCCGCATCCAGCTCGCCCGCGGCGACTTTGCGGGCAAAGTCGCCGGACTGCCCGGCGAACAGCCGCAGGTCCAGCTCCGGAAAATCCGTGCGGATGCGGGCCAGCGCATTGCCGAATGAGCCCATCAGGGCGGACACCAGCGCCCCCACCAGCAGCGTGCCGCGCAAGACGCCATCGTCGGGCCGGCACAGCTTGTCATAAACGTCGACCAGCTGCGCCAGGCGCTCCAGCACGGACTGCCCGTCCGCGGTCACGGTCAAGGCGGTCTTGCCGCGTTCGAACAGCACCACTCCCAGCTCCTCTTCGAGATTGCGGACCTGCAGGCTGACGGCGGCCTGCGTCAACCCGACCCGGCGACCGGCCTCGGTGAAGCTGCCCGCCTGCGCGGCGGCCAGGGCTGTGCGGAACTGACGGATGGACGACATGACTTATCCATAAAATATTTTTATGTATTTTACAATAATTACTAGTTTTACTATTAACTGGTTTCGCCGCAACATGGTGCTCGTGAACCCACTCTCGCGAGCCTGACATGAAGCCTGCCCCCACCCTGAGCGTCGAGATCTGGCGCGGCGCCCGTCACGGCCGGTTCGAGCGCTTTGACGTTCCCCGGCGCGACAACCAGACCGTGCTGGACATCGTCACCTACATCCAGCGCCGCCTGGACCCCACCTTGTCCTACCGCTACGCCTGCCGGGTCGGCATGTGCGGCTCCTGCGCCATGCGCGTCAACGGAGTCGCACGCTGGACATGCCGCACCCATGTGGCCAAGGTCGCCAAGGGGCCCCTCCTGCGCCTGGAACCCCTGGCCAACATGCCGGTCATCAAGGACCTGGCAGTGGACATGGCCCAATTCTTCGACAAGCAGCGCCAGGCGCGCGGCCAGTTCAAGGGCCTGTCCGGACGGGGCGAGCCCGTGGCCCGGATCAGCCCGGACTCTCCAGCCCGCCAGGCCGCCGATGCGGGCATCGAATGCATAGGCTGCGCCGTCTGCTATTCCTCCTGCGACGTCGTCGGCTGGCGGCCCGAGTTCCTGGGGCCGGCGGCGCTGAACCGCGCCTGGACCCTGGTCAACGACGAGCGCGATGTACAGCAGGGCGAGCGCCTGCTGGCCGTGGCCGGCGAGGCCGGCTGCCACGCCTGCCACAGCCAGGGCTCCTGTACCCTGCGTTGCCCCAAGCACCTGACGCCGACCGCCTCGATCGCCGGACTCAAGCGCCGGACCGTCCAGGCGCTGCTGTCCGGAGAAGCGCCATGAACCCGCCGCGCGCTACGGTGCGCGCCGTGCGCATGTGGTACTGGCAACGGCTCAGCGCCATGCTGATGACGGTGTTCGTGTTCACGCACCTGGCCCTGATCCTGTATGCCATGCAAGGCGGACTGACGGCCGCCGAAATCCTGCAGCGCACCCGCGGCAATGCGCTGTGGGGCCTGTTCTACGGCGTCTTCGTCGTTCTGGTCAGCCTGCACGGCGCCCTGGGCCTGCGCGCCATCCTGCTGGAATGGATGCGCCTGGGCCCTGCTGCCTGCGCCCGCGCCGCGCTGGCCATCGGCGCCGTCCTGCTGGTCCTGGGACTGCGGGCGGTCTGGGCCGTCACCCTGGCAGGAGCCTGACCATGCACGGCAACCGCTACTCCAACCGCCGCCACGCCAGCTGGCTGGCTTTCTTCCTCCACCGTGTCTCCGGCGTGCTGCTGCTGATCTTCCTGCCCCTGCACTTCTGGACCCTGGGCCTGGCCTTGCAGGGCGAAGCCAGCCTGGATCAGGCCCTGCGCTGGTATGACGCCCCCTTGTTCCGCGCCGGCGAGTGGGCCCTGGTGGCTCTGCTGGCCGTGCATCTGCTGGGCGGCGTACGCATCCTGCTGATCGAGTTCCGCCCCTGGCAGGGGCTGCGCCGCGGCTGGATCGCCGGCAGCGTGCTGGGCGGCCTGGCCGTCTCCTTCCTGTTTCTTCTTGTTTCCGGGACGTGACCCATGACTTCCATCGACTATGCGCATATTGAAGAGGCGGCCTGCCAGCTCTACATCCGAGCCCTGAAAAAACTGCCCGACGACATCAAGGCCGGCTTCGGGCGCCTGCAGGCGCGCGAACGCTCGGCCCGCGCACAGGACATCCTCCAGACCATGGTGACCAATATCCAGGTCGCCGAGCAGCAGGACAATCTGCTGTGCCAGGACACGGGCATTCCCATCTACAACGTCACCCTGGGGCCGGACGCGCGGGTGGACGGCTGGCGCCTGACCGAGGCGATCCGGGCCGGCTGCCGGCGCGCGACCGAGGAACACCCCTTGCGCTCCAGCGTGGTGCATCCCATCAGCCGCCGGAACAACCAGACCTCCTGCGGTCCCGGCGTGCCCGTGATCCACATCGAATACGTACCGCAAGCCGGCACCCTGGACATCGAGATGATCCCCAAGGGCAGCGGCTCGGAGAACAATTCCTTCCTGCACATGGCCATCCCGGCCGACGGTCTGGCGGCGGTCAAGAAGTTCGTGATCGACTGCGTGGTAAAGGCCGGGGGCAAGACCTGTCCGCCCACCATCGTGGGGGTGGGGGTCGGCGGCACGTCGGACCTGTGCATGCACCTGGCCAAGAAGGCCGCCACCCGGCCCCTGGGGAGCCGGTGCGAAGACGAGCTGGGCGCGCAGCTGGAAGACGAACTGAGCCAGGCCGTGAACCATCTGGGCATCGGTCCGCAGGGCCTGGGCGGCGACGGCACCGCCTTTGCCGTGCACGTGGAGCTGGCCGCCACCCATATCACCATGAATCCCGTGGCGGTGAACATGCAATGCCATTCCGCCCGCCGCGCCCGCGCCCGCCTGCATGACGGGCGCATCGAGTATGGCTTCTGAACCGGAGTCCGCCATGACGCACCATATCCTGACCATGCCCATCTCCGCTGCCCAGGCCCGGACGCTGCGGGTGGGCGACACGGTCACCCTGCAGCATCGCCTGTTCGGCATCCGCGACGCCAGCTACATCGCCCTGTTCGACAAAGGCCGGACCACACGGCTGGATCTCCAGGGCCACGCCGTGATCCATACCGCCCCCAATGTGCGCCGCGTGGCGCCCGGTCCCGGCCAGCCCGCCGGCTACCAGCCGGTGTGCATCGGCACCACGACCTCCTCGCGCATGGAGCGCTTCACCCGCCAGCTGATGCAGCAGTTGGGCGTGCGCCTGATCATCGGCAAGGGCGGCATGCATGCCGGCTCCCTGGCGGCCTTCCAGGAACTGGGCGGCGCCTACCTGGCCATCGTGGGCGGCACGGCCGCCCTGGAGACGACCTGGATCGAAGAAATCGAAGACGTGGACCTGGACGACCTGAATCCGGAATCGCTGTGGCAGTTCCGCATCCGCGACTTCGGCCCCCTGCTGGTGGGCATGGACAGTCATGGCCGCTCCCTGTACGAGGACGTGGACCAGGAGGCCGCCCGGCGGCAGGCGGCGGTGCTTCAAACCCTGGGAGTGGCGTGATGGAACCGGCCGACATCATTGAAACCGACATCCTGATCCTGGGTTCGGGCGGGGCCGGGCTGTTCGCGGCCCTGCACGCGCATCAGGCCGCGCCGGATCTGCGCATCACGGTCGCCGTCAAAGGCCTGCTGGGCAAGTGCGGCTGCACCCGCATGGTCCAGGGCGGCTACAACGTGGCCCTGGCCCAGGGCGATTCGCCCGAACGCCATTTCATGGACACGATAGAGGGCGGCAAATGGCTGCCCGACCAGGACCTGGCCTGGACGCTGGTGAACAAGGCCATCGAGCGGGTCCACGAACTGGAAAATGAGCTGGGCTGCTTCTTCGACCGCAACAGCGACGGCAGCCTGCACCAGAAAGCCTTCGCCGGACAGACCTTCGACCGCACCGTGCACAAGGGCGACCTGACCGGCATCGAGATCATCAATCGCCTGGCCGAACAGGTATGGGCGCGCCAGATAAACCGCCTGGAGGAACACAGGGCCATCGAGCTCATTCCGTCGGGCGACGGCCGGCGCATCGCCGCCGTGCTGATGATCGACCTGCGCAGCGGCCTGTACCGGCTGGTGCGCGCCAAGGCGGTGCTGCTGGCCACCGGCGGCGGCCCGACCATGTACAAGTACCATACGCCCTCGGGCGACAAGAGTTGCGACGGCCTGGCCATGGCCCTGCGCGCCGGCCTGCCCCTGCGCGACATGGAAATGGTCCAGTTCCATCCCACAGGGCTGCTGGCCGGATCCGACACGCGCATGACGGGCACCGTGCTCGAAGAAGGACTGCGCGGCGCGGGAGGCCACCTGCTCAACGGCCGGGGCGAGCGTTTCATGCACAACTACGACGAACGCGGCGAGCGCGCCACCCGCGACATCGTCTCGCGCGGCATCTTCAGCGAAATGCGCGCCGGGCGCACCACGCCCAATGGCGGCGTCTACCTGCAGATGCACCACCTGGGCCCGGACCAGGTGCGGCGCCAGTTCAAAGGCATGGTGGAGCGTTGCGCCGATTGCGGCTTCGATCTGGCGGGCGGCCGCGTGGAGGTGGTGCCGACCGCGCATTACATGATGGGCGGGATCACCTTCCGCCCCGACTGTTCCACCCCATGGGAAGGCTTGTTCGCCGCCGGTGAGGACACGGGCGGCGTGCATGGCGCCAATCGGCTGGGCGGCAATGGCGTGGCCAACTCCACCGTGTTCGGCGGCATCGCCGGCGACACCATGGCGGCCTGGGCGCAAGGCCGAAGCCTGCCGGACTGGAGCCATGCGCATGTGCGCGAGGCGATCCGCCGCGCCGAACGGCCCTACACCCTCCCGCCCGGCGACCTCAATGCCTTGCGCGAGCGCCTGGCGGAATGCATGTGGGAGCGGGTGGGCATCGAGCGCGACGCCGCGGGCCTGCGCCAGGCTGTCGGCGAGCTGGACGCGCTGCATGCGCAGCTGCAGGAAGTGGGGCTGGATACGCGCGAACGCGCCTTCAACCTGAGCTGGCAGGACTGGCTCAACCTGGATAACCAGATCCAGGTCAGCCGGGTCATTGCCCAGGCGGCGCTGGCGCGCGACGATTCGCGCGGCGCTCATTTTCGCAGCGACTTCCCCCTGGTGCGGGACCTGGAGCGGTCCTGGTTTTCAGTGGCGCAGCAAGGCCCGGACGGATTGATCATCGAGCGGCGCCCGGTGCGCTTCACGCGCGTACAGCCCGGCCGGAGCCTGCTTGCGGCCGACGAGGCCCTGCCGGCGTCGGCCCAGGCCTGATGTCCGCGCGGGCATAGGGGCCGGCGCAAGCCGGCCCCGCTCCCTACTGCAGCGTGATGCCCTGCTCCTTGATGATGCGCTCCCACAACTCAGACTCGCTGCGGACCTCCTGCTGCAGTTCGTCCGAACTGTTGCCCACCGCCTGCATGCCCAGGCTGGCCAGCTTCTGCTGCACCTCGGGCATGTCCAGCACCTTGCGCGTATCGGCGTAGAGCTTGTCCACCACCGCCTGGGGCGTCTTCTTGGGTACGACGAAGGCGAACCAGCCTTTGTTCTCGAAGCCCGCCACCCCGGCCTCGTCCACCGTCGGGATGTCGGAGAGCATCTGCGCCCGCTCCTTGGAGGTCACTCCCAGCGCCCGGATCTTGCCGCTGGACACCAGCGTGCTGACGGCGCCTATATTGCCGACCACCATGTCTATCTGTCCGGCCATCAGGTCCGTGTAGGCGGCGGCTTCGCCTTTGTAGGGCACATGGGTCACCTTGATCTTGGCGGCATCGGCGAAGTTCTCGCCCGCCATGTGGACCTGGCTGCCTATGCCTGCCGACCCCATGTTCAGCTTGCCCGGGTTCTGCCTGGCATAGTCGATCAGCTCCTGCAGGTTCTTGGCCGGCACCGCCGTGGAGGTCACCACCACCATGGGGCCGGCCGCCACATTGGTCACCAGGGTGAAGTCCTTGTCCACGTTGTAGGGCAGGGCCTTGTACAGGTGGGGATTGACGGTCAGATTGCTGCCCGAGGCCATCAGGATGGTCTGGCCGTCGGGCGTGGCCCGGGCCACCAGGGACGCGCCGATGTTGCCGCTGGCCCCCGGCCGGTTGTCCACCACCACGCTGGTCCCCCACAGCTCGCCCAGCTTCTGGGCCATCAGCCGCCCGACCACGTCGGTCGTGCCGCCGGCGGAAAAAGGCACCACCAGCGTGACCGGCCCGCTGGGCCAGTCCGCGGCCTGGGCGGGACCCCAGGCACAGACGGAAATACTCGCTACCGCAACCACTGATTTCAAGCGCAACAAAGCACGAAAGCGATAATTCATTTTGTCTCTCCAACAAATAATTATGGGTATGTGCCGCTGCGAGCTCTCAGGCCCGTGAAACAAGAATGGCCTCCCCGGCAAACCGGGGAAGCCATCGACTACATCCTGCTGAACCAGATCCTCCTACGCACTTTCAAACAGCCGGGTCAGGACGAATTCGCGATGCCCCAGCGCCTCGGCGGCGGTCCAGCGCCCGTTGGCGGTGGCCAGCATGCTCTCCAGCAGCAGGTCGCCGGCCTTGTCCAGGTCGATCTCGCGCTGCAGCAGCGCGGAGGTGTCCACGTCGATGTGCTCGCCCATGGTGCGCACCGTGCGCGGGTTGGCGCAGATCTTGATCACCGGCAGGATGGGGTTGCCGATGACATTGCCCTGGCCGGTGGGGAAGAAATGCACGGCATAGCCCGAGGCGGCGCACAAGGTCACCATCTCGGCGGCGGCCGACGAGGAATCCATGAACCACAGCCCCCTGCCGCTGGGCACTTCGGCCTTGTCCAGCACGCCGTCGACCCGGCAGCGCTTGCCGATCTTCTGGATGTTGCCCATGGCCTTCTCCTCGATCGTGGTCAGGCCGCCCGCGATATTGCCCTTGGTGGGCTGGGATTCGGACAGGTCGCTGGTCTTCCAGCGGTTGATCATGTCCTGGTAGCGGTTGAACATGAACATGAAACGCTCGCGCACGGCATCATCGGCGCAGCGCTCGGCCACGATATGCTCGCCGCCGGTCAGCTCCGAGGTCTCGCCAAAGCACAAGGTGCTGCCCAGCGCGTACAGCTTGTCGAAGGCATTGCCCACGGTCGGGTTGGCGCCGCAGCCCGAGGTGGTGTCCGATTCCCCGCACTTGGTCGACACCCAAAGTTCGCTGATCGGGCAGGGCTCGCGCTGCAACGCCGTGGCGTAGTGCACGAATTCCTTGGCTTCGCGCGAGGCGCGCATGATGGTGCTGTGGTCGCCATTGAGCTCGATGCTGAAGCCGGCCACGGGCTTGCCGGTCTTGGCGATGCCGTCCACCACGCGCTTGGTCCAGCCTTCCTCGATGCCGATCACGACGACGGCGGCGACGTTGGGATTGCTGCCCGTGCCGATAAGGGTGCGAAAGTGCAGCTCCAGGTCCTCGCCGAACTGAAGACGGCCGTAAGGATGAGGCAAGGCCAGCGTGCCCTTGATGTTGTTGGCGACCGCCTCGGCCGCCGCGTTCGAAATATCGTCCACAGGCAGGATGATGACGTGGTTGCGTACCCCCACCCGGCCATTGGCGCGCCGGTAGCCCATGAATGTGGTGTCTGCGGAAATGACCGACATAGTGATGTCCTTGAATGATTGTTCAGATTCGTGCGGGCAGGCGTATTACCAGCGCTTGGTCTTGATGTTCTGCACATGGGCGTGGTCGCCCGGCTGGATGGGGGCGACAACCTTGCCGATGTCGACCCCGTACTTGTAGACCGTGTCGCCGACCTGCATCGCATGCAGCGCCACCTTGTGGCCGATGGGAATGTCCTGCTGGGCCCGGACTTGGATGATCTTGTCCTCGTCCATGATCCAGGCATTGAGCTCGGTGCCTGCCTTGATGCCTTCCACCACGGCGACGGCCACCGTGTCCTTTGCGTCGTGCAATACAGCGTGAATCATCGATACGCTCCTTGAATGAAAAGGAAATGCCAGAAATCGCGATTGCTTCCGGGTTGAAATAAATACTAATTAGTCAACTCATCCAAGTCAAGCATATCATCTATATGAGTTGATTGTGTCAATTCCGCCACGGCAACGGTAAAATGCGAATGATCGCGCCTCAGCAGAGAAACCCATGGATAATTTCGCTCCTCCCCACCCCATCGGCGCCCTTGCGCCCACCGGCATCCCGCTTTATCAGCAGGTCAAGCAGGCCGTGCTCACCGCCCTGGCCAGCGGCGAATGGAACCAGGGCGACGCCATACCGCCCGAGAAAGTGCTGGCGGCGCGTTTCAACGTCTCCATCGGCACTCTGCGCAAGGCCATCGACGACCTGGTCTCGGAAAACATCCTGGTGCGCCACCAGGGGCGGGGGACCTTCGTGGCCGAGCATGCGCACAACCAGCATTTCTTCAAGTTCTTCCGCATCGCGCGCCAGGACGGCAAGCGCTCCTATCCTGAAACCCGGCTGCAGCAGTTCCGTCGCCTGCGGGCCGGCGACGAGGCGCGGGAAAAGCTGCGTCTGGGCGCCGGAGCCCATGTCTATGAGTTCATCAACCTGCTCAGCCTGAACGGCCAGAACGTCATGGTCGACACCGTCACCGTGCCCGAGAGCATCTTCATGGGCCTGGATGAAACGCTCCTGCGCGAACGCAACAGCACGCTCTACCGCTTCTATCAGGAGCGCTTCGGCGTCAACGTCATCACCACCGACGAGCAGGTGCGCATATTCGCCGCCGACCAGCTCCACAGCCGATTGCTGGGCGTGGAGCCGGGCCAGCCCCTGCTGGATGTGCGCCGGGTCGCCTACTCCTACAAGATGCAGGCTGTGGAATGGCGTCAAAGCCGCGTCAATGTTCAGGAGTACGAATACATCGGCCATGAAGCCGGCGACCATTGAATGCGTAGAATTCAATCAATTCATATATATGATATTGTTGACTTAGATGGTCAACAGCTTTAGCATGGGCTCTCGCAAGGAGAGGCCATGGACATTGTCATCAGTGAATTCATGGACGAGCCCGCCGTCCAGCGTCTGCGGGAACAGTTTTCAGTGCTGTACGACCCGGGGCTGGTCGATCGCCCACTGGATTTGCAGTCCGCGCTGGCCCGGTCACGCGCCCTGATCGTGCGCAACCGCACGCAGGTGAACCAGGCCCTGTTGGAGCACGCGCCCCGGCTGCAGGTCGTCGGCCGGCTGGGCGTGGGGCTGGACAATATAGAACAGGGGCCATGCCGGGACCGCGGCGTGCAAGTGATCCCCGCAACGGGCGCCAATGCCAGGGCCGTCGCCGAATACGTACTGGGAGCCTCGCTGCTTCTGGCGCGCGGCGCCTTCGGATCCACCAGGGCGGTCGCCAGCGGCCAATGGCCGCGCACCGCGCTGGGCCAAGGCCGCGAGATCGGCGGCCTGACCCTGGGCCTGATCGGGTTCGGCGACATCGCCAGGCAACTCAGCGCAATGGCCGGGCACCTGGGTCTGTCCGTGTTCGCCCACGACCCCGGGCTGGCGCCCGACGATCCCGCCTGGGCAGCCCATCGCGCCAGGCCGCTGGCCCTGGACGAACTGCTCGCTCAGGCCGACATCGTCAGCCTGCATGTGCCCTTGTTGCCCAGTACCCGCGGACTGATCGACGCCCGGCGATTGGAGCAAATGAAACCCGACGCGATCCTGATCAATACCGCACGAGGTGGCGTGGTGGACGAAGCAGCCGTGGCAGCCGCCCTGCGAGCCGGGCGGCTGGGCGGCGCGGCCCTGGATGTGTTCGATGAGGAGCCCCTGCCCTGCTCCGAGCATCTCCAGGATGTACCGAATCTGATCCTGACCCCTCATATTGCCGGCTTGAGCCGCCAGGCCAATACCCGCGTCAGCGCCTTCGTCGCGGACGCCGTCGCCCGCCAACTACGGAGCCCATCCTGATGAACAACCCCGCCCATGCCTCCCCTGCCGCCACTTCCCAACGCTACTTCCGGGCCGAGCTGCTGGAACTGGCCGAACAGGCGCTGCTGCGCGAAGGGGTGTCCGGCCTGGCGGCCGCCAGCACGGCGCGTGCCTTGGTCGAGGCAGAAATGCAGGGCCTGCCTTCTCACGGCCTGAGCCGCCTGCCGCAATACATCAGCCACATGCGCCATGGCCGGATCGACCCCCGGGCGCAGCCGCGCGTGGCCGCCGAGAAAGGCGCCGGCATTCTGGTGGATGCGCAGGACGGCCTGGCCTATCCGGCGTGCGACCTGGCCCTGCGGGCAGCCATGGAGCGAGTGGCTCAAACGGCGGTCGCCTGCGCGGCCGTACGCCGCAGTCATCATTTCGGCATGGCTTCCTATCATCTGCGCCAAGCCGCCGAAAAGGGCTACATGGCGTTTGCATTCAGCAATTCACCATCGGCCATGCCGGCCTGGGGAGGCTCCCGAGCCTTGTTCGGCACCAATCCCATCGCCGCCGCCTTCCCCCGCCGGGGCCGCACACCGATCAGCATCGATCTGTCCCTGTCCGAAGTGGCGCGCGGCAAGCTCATGACCGCTGCAAGACGAGGAGAATCCATCCCGCTGGGTTGGGCGCTGGATGAACAGGGACGGCCGACCACGGATCCCCAGGCCGGGCTGGCCGGCATGATGTGTCCGGCCGGCGGGGTCAAGGGCGCAATGCTGGCCTTGATGGTCGAGCTGCTCTGTGTCGGACTGGGGGGCGGCGCCTGGGCCTTCGAGGCTGATTCGTTCTTCAAGACGCAGGGCAATCGTCCCAACCTGTGCCATGTCTTCCTGCTCATCGATCCCGCCGCTTTCGCAGGTTCCGACAGCTACGACGAACGCCTCGAGGTCCTGGTCGAGGCGATGCTGCAGGATGCCGACGTACGCCTGCCGGGCGAGCGCCGCCGGCATCTGGCGGCCCAGGCCGAACAGGATGGCGTACAGGTTGATCCGGACATCATCCGGCAACTGCGCACGGGCAACTAGCGCGATATCGCCCTGTCAAGCGCCTGCGCGCGGAGCCCACGTCAAAAGCGGGCTAGAACCAAAAAAAAACGCCATGCGCGAAGCATGGCGTTTTTCGATGTATGACGAATTCGTCGGCAGGATTACTGCAGAGCGATTTCGACGTCTACACCAGCTGGCAAATCCAGACGCATCAGCGCATCGACGGTCTTGTCGGTTGGATCGACAATGTCCATCAGACGCTGGTGAGTGCGCATTTCGAACTGATCGCGCGACGTCTTGTTCACGTGGGGCGAACGCAGGATGTCGTAGCGGCGGATACGGGTTGGCAGTGGTACTGGGCCACGGACAACGGCACCGGTGCGCTTGGCGGTTTCCACGATTTCAGCTGCGGATTGATCGATCAGCTTGTAATCGTAGGCCTTCAGACGGATGCGGATTTTCTGGTTTTTCATGTGTAGTCCTAAAGAACGAAATGAGCGGGGGGATGATTACCCCCGCCGAGGCCAAGGCCTATTACTTGATGATCTTGGCAACCACGCCGGCGCCCACGGTACGGCCGCCTTCGCGGATGGCGAAGCGCAGACCTTCTTCCATGGCGATCGGAGCGATCAGCGAGACCTTCATCGAGATGTTGTCGCCGGGCAGAACCATTTCCTTGTCGGCGGGCAGCTCGATCGTGCCGGTCACGTCCGTCGTACGGAAGTAGAACTGGGGACGGTAGCCCTTGAAGAATGGGGTGTGGCGGCCGCCTTCTTCCT
>JAFACG010000024.1 GCA_023425645.1 Pseudomonadota bacterium | reverse complement strand
ACCTTGGGGGGCGGCTTACGGCCCGGCGGCTTTTGGGGCGTGCGGACTGTCTGAGCGGGGGCAAGTTGCGTTATTCTTGCGGATGTAGCGGTTTGTTCCCTTTTCGCCCCTCGAGGGCCGGGATGCTTTTCCAAAGAATCAACATCGAGTCTTATGCCCAATTTCCTCAACGATGAAACCCGCCGTCGGCGCAGCATCTACCTGTTGCCCAATGCCTTCACCACGGCCAATCTCTTTGCGGGGTTCTATGCTGTCGTGCAGGCCATGAACGGCCGTTTCGAAGCGGCCGCCATCGCCATCTTCCTGGCGCTGGTCTTTGACGGCATGGACGGCCGCGTGGCGCGCCTGACCAATACGCAATCGGCCTTCGGCGAGCAGTACGATTCCATGGCCGACATGATCTCCTTCGGCGCCGCGCCCGCGCTGGTCATGTATGTCTGGGCCATGCAGGGACTGGGCCGCTGGGGCTGGCTGGCCGCCTTCATCTACGTGGCGGGCGGGGCCTTGCGCCTGGCGCGCTTCAACACCAACATCGCCGTGGTGGACAAGCGCTTCTTCCAGGGCCTGCCCAGCCCGGCCGCCGCCGCGCTGGTGGCCGGCTTCATCTGGCTGGCCGTGGACAACAAGCTGTCGCTGCAGGCCAGCTCCGTCCCCTGGGTGGCTTTCGCGCTGACCGTCTACGCGGGCCTGGCCATGGTCTCGAACGCGCCGTTCTACAGCGGCAAGTCCTTCGCGATCCGTCGCAGCGTGCCGTTCTGGGGAATGCTGCTGTTCGTGCTGGTGTTCGTCTTCGTCTCCACCGATCCGCCTGTCATCCTGTTTGCGCTGTTCTGCATCTATGGCCTGTCGGGCTGGGTGGTCATGGCCTGGCGCTGGCGCCGCGCCCGCGATCTGAGCCGTCGTCGGCGCGAAAACAACTAAGCGGGACGATACAGGCGCGGATTTTGCCTGAAACCCTGAACTGCGCCGGGCTTTGTGGTTATAATGGCCGCTTGTGTCCGGCGGACACATTCAATTCAATGTCAAACACGTTAGGGCACCTCGGTCCTAACGCATGTCCTAGAGGCTAAATAAAATGGCAGTTGCAGATATCAAAAAAGTCGATATCGTTTCCGAGTTTCAGCGCAAACAAGGCGACACCGGTTCCCCAGAAGTGCAAGTGGCCCTGCTGACCGCTCGCATCAACGAACTGACCGACCACTTCAAGGCTCACAACAAGGATCACCACTCCCGTCGTGGTCTGCTGCGCATGGTCAGCCGTCGCCGCAAACTGCTGGATTACCTGAAAGGCCGTAATCCAGATGCTTACCGTGCACTGATCGAAAAACTCGGTCTGCGTAAGTGATACCGGGGCTGGTTCCCCGCTAGACAACCGTGCACACTGCGAACCGGTTTCGCAGTGTGCACGGTTTTTTTATTGTAAGGATTCTCCTAATGTTCAATAAAGTCACCAAGTCCTTCCAGTACGGCGAACACACCGTCGTCCTGGAAACCGGGGAGATCGCACGTCAGGCGTCAGGTGCCGTGCTGGTTTCCATCGAAGACACCGTCGTGCTGGCCACCGTCGTGGGCGCCAGCAAGGCCAAGCCCGGCCAGGATTTCTTTCCCCTGACCGTGGATTACGTCGAAAAGACCTATGCGGCCGGCAAGATCCCCGGCGGCTTCTTCAAGCGCGAAGGCAAGCAGTCCGAGCGCGAGATCCTGATCTCCCGCCTGATCGACCGTCCGCTGCGCCCGCTGTTCCCTGAAGGCTTCTACAACGAAGTCCAGGTCATCATCCATACGGTCTCGGTCAATCCCGAGATCGATCCCGACATCGCCGCCATGCTGGGCGCCTCCGCCGCCCTGGCCATCTCGGGCATTCCGTTCAACGGTCCCGTGGGCGCCGCCCGCGTCGGCTATGTGGACGGCCAGTACGTGCTGAACCCTTCGGCCACGCAACTGAAGTCCTCGGACCTGGACCTGGTCGTGGCCGGCACCGAAGCCGCCGTGCTGATGGTGGAATCCGAAGCCAAGCAGCTGTCTGAAGAAGTCATGCTGGGCGGCGTGGTCTACGCCCACGAGCAGATGCAGGCCGCCATCAATGCCATCCACGAACTGGTGGAAGAGGCCGGCAAGCCCGAATGGGACTGGCAGCCCGCTCCCGTCAACGAAGCGCTGCTGACCGCCGTCACCGCCGCCGCCCAGGACGGCCTGACCCAGGCCTACCAGATCCGCGAAAAACAGGCCCGCACCGAACAGGTCCGCGCCGTCTACGCGCAAGTCAAGGAAACGCTGGCCGCCCATGCCCAGGCCAAGGGCGAAGAGCAGCCTGATTCCGTGGCCGTGGACAACATCCTGTTCGACCTGGAAAGCCGTATCGTGCGCACCCGCATCCTGAGCGGCGAATCCCGCATCGACGGCCGCGACACGCGTACCGTGCGCCCCATCAGCATCCGCCTGGGCGTGCTGCCGCGCGCTCACGGCAGCGCCCTGTTCACGCGCGGCGAAACCCAGGCGCTGGTCGTCACCACGCTGGGCACCAAGCAGGACGAGCAGATCATCGATTCCATCATGGGCGAATACCGTGATCGCTTCATGCTGCACTACAACATGCCTCCCTTCGCCACCGGCGAAGCCGGCCGCTTCGGCGCGCCCAAGCGCCGCGAGATCGGTCACGGCCGCCTGGCCAAGCGTGCCCTGAGCCCGCTGCTGCCAGCCGCCGAGGACTTCCAGTATTCCATCCGCATCGTCTCCGAGATCACCGAGTCCAATGGCTCGTCCTCGATGGCCTCCGTGTGCGGCGGCTCGCTGTCCATGATGGACGCCGGCGTGCCTGTGCAGGATCACGTGGCCGGCGTGGCCATGGGCCTGATCAAGGAAGGCAACAAGTTCGCCGTCCTGACCGACATCCTGGGCGATGAAGACCACCTGGGCGATATGGACTTCAAGGTGGCGGGCACCGAGAAGGGCATCACCGCCCTGCAGATGGACATCAAGATCCAGGGCATTACCAAGGAAATCATGCAGGTCGCCCTGGCCCAGGCCCACGAAGGCCGCATGCACATCCTGTCCAAGATGAAGGAAGCCATCGACGGTTCCCGCACCGAGATGTCCGAGTTCGCTCCCCGCATGCTGACCGTCAAGATCAACCCCGAGAAGATTCGCGACGTGATCGGCAAGGGCGGCGCAACCATCCGCGCCCTGACCGAAGAAACCGGCACGCAGATCGACATCTCCGATGACGGCACCATCACCATCGCCAGCGCCGACCTGGAAAAAGCGCGCGAAGCCGAGCGCCGCATCAAGGAACTGACGGCCGAAGTGGAAGTGGGTCAGGAATACGAAGGCCCCGTGATGCGTCTGCTGGATTTCGGCGCCATCGTCCAGGTCCTGCCTGGCCGCGACGGCCTGCTGCACATCTCCGAGATCGCCAACTACCGCATTGCCAACATCAATGATGTCCTGAAGGTTGGCCAGGTCGTGAAGGTCAAGGTCATCGAAGCCGACGAGAAAGGCCGTCTGCGCCTGTCCATCAAGGCGATCGGCGGCATCGAAGCCCAAGGCGGCCTGTCCGTTCCAGTGGCCCAGTAAGTCTGCGCATCTTCGGATGCCGAAAAAAGCCCGTCTTCGGACGGGCTTTTTTTTTGGCCTGGCCTCACCGTGTCTGTTGGCCGGGCAGGCGCCTGGTCCGTCCTAGGCTTGCATGGCAAGCAGGCCGGCGCGGCTGATCACATAGATGCCTGTGCCGCGCGAGCGGACCAGGCCTCGCGCGCGCAGCCGTTCCCACATGTCCGCGGCGACCCCGCTCATGACCCAGCCTTCGCGGGACAGGAAGGTGACGGATTCGATCTTCTTGTGCGCATCGCGCTTGAGCTGGATGTGGCCGCCTTGGGCCAGCATGAGCAGGACGCGGCGCTCTTGGCGCGAAACGTTCATGGCCGCCCTCCGGGAGCAGAATGCCGGACGGACGCGGAAAAGGCCGGAGCGCAAGCTCCCGCCTGTAAGAAGATAAGCATGATGAAAAACCGGAAAAAATACGCAGAAAGACGCCGGGTTTCAGGTCCGGGTCAAGGGCTCGTTGGGTGATGCTGCGGGCCTCTGCGCATAGGTCTCCGGTGGCGGGGCAGGAAGCGTCCTGCGCCCTGGTCGCCCTGAATAGGGCGGGCAAGTGGTGCATCCAGCCGGAATCGAACCGGCACGATCAAGGATCGAGGGATTTTAAGTCCCTTGCGTCTACCAATTCCGCCATGGATGCAGCGGGAAAATCTGGCGGAAGCGGTGAGATTCGAACTCACGGATGGGTTACCCCATCGCCGGTTTTCAAGACCGGTCCATTCAACCGCTCTGGCACGCTTCCTGTTTTTTTGTTCCTGTTCGGCTCCGCGCCTTGGGGCGGGGCGCCGTTCCCCCGCTCAGACAGGCGGGAAAGCTCTAAAGTGTAACGTAAAAGGCCGGGAGCGTCATCGGAATATTATGGTCGCCGCGGCGGCTTTGCCAGGCAGAGCAGGGCGCGTATGGTAGATTGCGGGGATAAGGTGAGAAGGCCGCCGCACGGCGCGGGGCCTTCCGCCATGGAATTCTGAACATCGGGAGCAGGCATGCGAGCCATTGAAATTGCTGAGTTTGGCGGTCCGGAAGTATTGCGCGTGGTGCAGCGGCCCACGCCGCAGCCGGGCGCGGGAGAAGTGCTGGTCAAGGTGCTGGCGGCGGGCGTGAATCGCCCGGATGCGCTGCAGCGCGCGGGGACCTATCCGCCGCCGCCCGGCGCCTCCGATCTGCCGGGGCTGGAGTTGGCGGGAGAAATCGTGTCCGGCGATCTGCAGGGCAGCGAATTCAAGATTGGCGATCAGGTCTGCGCCCTGGTGACCGGCGGCGCCTATGCGGAGTACTGTGTCGTGCCCGTGCAGCAATGTCTGCCCATTCCCGCCGGATTCAGCCTGGTCGAGGCCGCGGGCCTGCCCGAAACCTTCTTCACGGTCTGGAGCAATGTTTTCGAGCGAGGCGCCCTGACGCATGGCGAAACCCTGCTGGTGCATGGCGGAGCCAGCGGTATCGGCACCACCGCCATCCAGCTGGCGGTCGCCCTGGGCAACACGGTCTATGCCACGGCAGGCAGTGACGAGCGCGTGGAGGCCATCAACCGCCTGGGCGGCATCGGCATCAACTACAAGACTCAGGCCTACGAAGAAGTCATCAAGGCCAAGACTGGCGGGCGCGGCGTGGACGTCATCCTGGACATGGTGGCCGGCGACTACATCGACCGCGATCTCAAGTGCCTGGCGGACGACGGCCGTATCGTCATCATTGCCCTGCTGGGCGGTGCCAAGGCCACCATCAATTGCGGTGAGATCCTGCGCCGCCGCCTGACGGTGACGGGCTCCACCCTGCGCCCGCGTCCGGTCGCCTTCAAGGCGGCCCTGGCCCGGGCCCTGCGCGAACGCGTGTGGCCCTTGCTGGAATCAGGCCAGATCCGGCCGGTGGTGCACGCGACGTTTCCGCTGGAGCAGGCCGATCGCGCCCACGCCATGATGGAGGCGGGCGAGCAGGTGGGCAAGATCATCCTGGTGCCTTGAGCCGCTAATGGATCGTCCTGGGGCTCCCGTTGGTTTTTCCACGCCTATTTGGGGCAATGTCGAGCGAATTCGCCAAGCTCGCGCTACAATAGCGGGTTAGCTGCGTCTGCATTGCGGGCGTCGGGTGTAACTTCTGACTGACATCAAGGGAGCAATGGGCGTACCTTCTTTGCGAAAACGACTGGTTGCGGGCAATTGGAAAATGAACGGTTCGCTCGATGGCAACCGCCGTCTGCTGGATGAATTGCTTGCCCAGTCTGATGTTCAGCCGTCCGCGGCCCGGCCGGATGAGGCCCAGCCGAATGCGGCCCAGCCGAACGCGGCCCGGCCGAAATGCGAGGTGCTGGTGTGTGCGCCGTATGTATACCTGCCCCAGCTGGCCGACGCCTTGCAGGAATCGGGCATCGCCCTGGGCGCCCAGGACGTCAGCGTGCATGCCAAGGGGGCCTATACCGGCGAGGTATCCGCCTCCATGCTGGCGGACATTGGTTGCCAGTGGGTCATCGTCGGCCATTCGGAACGGCGGCAGTACCATCAGGAAAGCAGCGCCCTAGTGGCTGCCAAGGTGGTGGCGGCCCTGGATGCGGGTCTGACGCCCATTGTCTGCATCGGCGAGCTGCTGGCTGATCGCGAAGCAGGGCAGGCGGCCTGCGTGGTGCAGGACCAGCTCGAGCCGATCAAGGCGCTGGGCGAGGATGTCGTGGAACGCATCGTGCTGGCTTACGAGCCGGTCTGGGCCATAGGCACCGGTCTCACGGCCACCCCGGAGCAGGCGCAGGATATGCACGGACAGATCCGCGCGTTCATGGGGTCGGATCGGCTGCGCATTCTGTATGGCGGCAGCGTCAAGGCGGACAATGCCGCCGAGCTGTTCGCCATGCCGGATATTGATGGTGCCCTGGTGGGCGGTGCGTCTCTGGAT
Source organism: Pseudomonadota bacterium (assembly GCA_023425645.1). Taxonomy (GTDB): domain Bacteria; phylum Pseudomonadota; class Gammaproteobacteria; order Burkholderiales; family Burkholderiaceae_B; genus Alcaligenes. Next base: position 96,311 of record JAFACG010000024.1, on the reverse strand, counting down.
GCACGGGAATTCTTACGTATTGTGGCCGCTTGAGGCCTCGGAGTCTTTGAATGCAACATTGGATGTCTTCCGTTCTGATGGCCGTGCAGGTCATTTCCTCGCTGCTGATTATTGGCTTGGTGCTGCTGCAGCAAGGCAAGGGCGCCGACATGGGCTCCGCATTTGGCGGCGGTTCCGCCGGCAGCGTCTTCGGTGCCGCGGGCGCCGCCAATTTCCTGTCGCGCATGACCAAATGGGCGGCCATTGTGTTTTTTGCCTCGACCGGCGGCCTGGCCTGGATGGCGCACCATCCCGCCAAGCAGGCGGAATCCGGCGTGATGCAAGGTTATGAGTCCCCCGTGCCCGGCGGCGCTCCTTCCGGGGCTTCTTCCGTACCTGCACCCGCCGCTGCACCCGCCGCCGTTCCCTCCCCGGCGCCTTCGTCGGTGCCGGCAGCTCCTTCCGCGGCCCCGCAGGCCCAGGAGCAGAAGCCTGAACCTGCTGCCGGTGAGCAAGCCCCCAAGGCGGAGTCGGAACCGGCCGCCAAGCCCTGACCTCTAATATATAGAGAGTCAGAGGGTCGAAAAGCCCGCCGTCAGGCGGGCTTTTTCATGGACTGCGCCCTGGTTTGTCGCGCTGAGCAAACGAAATCCTGTTTTTCCTGCGAAGGGCAGGGCTGGAATGCTGACAAGCCATTCTTTCTCGTGCTAATATCGCTGTCTTGATTGCCTTGCCGACGTGGTGGAATTGGTAGACACGCTATCTTGAGGGGGTAGTGGCGAAAGCTGTACGAGTTCGAGTCTCGTCGTCGGCACCATCGCATAAGTAAAAGTACGCAGCGCACGCTGCCAGACAAAACCTGATCCGATTGCGGACAGGTTTTTTTTTGCCTGCAAATTGGCCGGCGCTTCAATACGGGGTCGCGGGTGCGCATTCTGGGCAGGGGGCCTGTTTCGCTGGCGCGGCGAGGACCTTGTCGACGATAGATGCTTCGGTCCTGTGATGGGCTTCGTATGCCTCGGCAGGTTCACAACTTTCGGACCTGGAATGGGCGGTATGATTATGGTGCGTTAGGGCTTCTCTGCTTCGAAACCTGTGCTGGATTCGCCATGCGCAGAGCAGCCGGCAGGGATTGTTTCATATGCGAAATTGTCTGCCCTGGCGCAGGGAGCGTTTTCGGCGTTGCATCCATTTGCTCGTGCTGGGTCCTGCTTTGAGCGGTGAGGTTTTCGCAAAGGCATGTGGCTAATTTATCAGCCCAAGAGAAATCGAGCGGACATGAAGCCGCCGGGGCCGCGCCTCGGCGTGAACGGGGAGCAGCGCCGCCAAGCGGCGACTGTTTTCGGACTCGCTGGCTGCTCGAATCGAAAAAGAGAGGCTTTCGAACGGCTTGAAAAGGGGACTTAAAGCGAGTTCTCAAGAGTGCCTTGGGTCATCAGGCTGCTAATGGTCCTGTAAAGGCCGCCAAACCACGGGTAAACCCTTGCGACACGGGCGTTGTGACTTTGTTTTGTTGTGTATAGCCAACAAGGCGCGCACAAAGATTCACGATTCTGAATGGTTTCGTAGTCAAGCGTCGGGAATTTTGATGCAATAACGTTAACTTCCCATCGCGGAGTTAGAAAGAGCAGCAGCACTGTTGTAGTTGGGCTGCTCTGATTTACTCAAATCTACGGAGATTTCTTACATGAAAAAGACTCTGCTCGCTGCTGCTCTGATGGCCGGCTTCGCTGGCGTCGCACACGCAGAAACGTCTGTTACCCTGTACGGTATTCTGGATGGCGGTATTGGCTACCAAAAGGCTAGCGGTAACTCCAGCTACGCTACCAATCGTGGCGATGCAACTGAATTCAGCAGCAAGAAGACCGGCCTGATCAACGGCGTTCAGTCCGGCAACCGTTGGGGCCTGAAGGGTTCCGAAGATCTGGGTGATGGCCTGCGCGCTGTGTTCCAACTGGAAAGCGGTTTCGACCTGGGCACGGGTGAAAGCGGTCAAGGTGGTCGCCTGTTCGGCCGTCAGGCCACTCTGGGTCTGGCTGGCGACAGCTGGGGTCAGCTGGATCTGGGCCGCCAAACCAACATTGCCTCCAAGTACCTGCCTGGCGTAGCCGATCCTTTCGGCGGCGGCTTCGGTCAAGCCAACATTGGCGCATCGTTCTCGTCGGCCAACACCGTTCGCTACGACAACATGGTCATGTACCAGACCCCCAACTTCTCCGGCTTCCAGTTCGGCGTTGGTTATTCCTTCAACGGCGATCGCGCTCAATACTGGGATTCCCAAGTTCCCGCATTTGACGGCAACGGCAACCGAATCGAGGCTAACACTAAAGACCTGAACCGCCAGGCTGTCACTGCCGGTCTGCGTTACGCCAACGGTCCCATCGGTCTGGCTCTGACCTATGACCAAATTCGTCAACGCGGCCTGAGCTACGACGCCGAATCCAAAGTATACAACTACAGCGAAGGCGAAGACACTACTGTCAAGGCTTGGAACATCGGTGGTAGCTACGACTTCGAAGTTGTGAAGGCTTACCTGGCTTTCGGTCAAGCCCGCAACGGTATCTTCGCTGGCCAGGATTTCGGTACGCTGAAGAGCGCCAATGCCGGTATCATTGGCAAGGGCTTCAAGGCCAACAACTACCTGGTCGGCCTGAGCGCCCCAGTAGGTGCTGGCAGCCTGATGGCTTCCTGGCAGTTGTCCGACGCTCGTGGCACTCCCGACAGCTGGGATCAAGCTGGTCAGCCTGAGCGTGAAGTCAAGAAACAACACGTTTACAGCCTGGGCTACAGCCACCCAATCAGCAAGCGCACCAACGTTTACGCTATCGGCTCCTACGCCAAGAACGTGAACTACCTGCCTGATGCTAAGTCCACCCTGGTGGGCGTTGGTCTGCGTCACCAGTTCTAATTGTGCCGCGTAGCTTGTCTACGCGCTCAATGGCAAGCCTTCGGGCTTGCTGAACTGACTAGCAGTACAAGCTGTACGAAAAAGCCACCCTTGCGGGTGGCTTTTTCTATGCCTGATAGTCCAGGAGAGGGCCCGGCACCGGCAAGCCGGGCAAGGCCGCATGGCTGAATTCCATCGCGGCATGGGCGGGTGCGTGCCGGCTTGGTTCGGCTGGGCAATGGCACATCTTTTCTGATGAGCTTGTGGTTACAAATTAGATGCAGTCGGACGTGTTTTTCCTGTCGGATGTCTGACATAAACCTGACAAAAGAGGGTAGAATAAATATTCAAGTGCAGAAAAACCCAACCTTAAATAAGCCAAATAATCAATAAGGAACCGGGTTTTGCAAGGCGGCTGAGGGATTTTTGCTGCGCATGCGCAACATCGCCGTCAAGATGTAATGGTTTGGGGTTATCCCTCAAAACTGTGCTCTCAAAATGCTACAATCCAAGAGTTTATTTACTGCGATTGGATGCTTTGCATGAACCTGCAAGAGTACTTTCCCGTTTTGCTGTTTATCATTGTCGCCACGGGCATCGGCCTGGCGCTGCTCACGGCCGGCCGGCTGCTGGGCCCGAACCGTCCCGATGCCGAAAAGCTCTCGCCGTACGAATGCGGTTTCGAAGCGTTTGGCGACTCCCGCATGAAGGTGGACATCCGCTACTACCTGATCGCGATCCTGTTCATCATGTTCGACCTGGAAATCGCTTTCCTGTTTCCCTGGGCCATGGCCAATGGCACCGTCGGCCTGGTGGGCTTCTGGACCGTCATGGCCTTCCTGGCCGTGCTGACGGTCGGCTTTATCTACGAATGGAAAAAAGGCGCCCTGGACTGGGAGTAACCCTCCGGTCGGAGGTCCGCGCGGCGGATCTTCGCGTCTCTTGCTGAACTCAAGGCGCACCGGGATGCGCCTTTGCGGCGGCAAGTTTGGTCAGCAATAGGATCGGCGGGGTTCTCCGGGCCGGATCCGGCAAAAGGCAACTACTATGGCTATCGACGGCATTCTCAAAGAAGGTTTTGTGACGACCAGTGCGGATAAGTTCCTCAACTGGGCAAAGACGGGGTCCATGTGGCCCATGACATTCGGCCTGGCCTGTTGTGCGGTGGAAATGATGCACGCGGGCGCGGCGCGTTACGACCTGGACCAGTTCGGCATCATCTTCCGGCCCAGTCCCCGTCAGTCCGACCTGATGATCGTGGCGGGCACGCTGTGCAACAAGATGGCTCCCGCCCTGCGCAAGGTGTATGACCAGATGGCCGAACCGCGCTGGGTCGTATCCATGGGCTCCTGTGCGAACGGCGGCGGTTATTACCACTACTCCTATTCCGTCGTGCGCGGCTGCGACCGCATCGTGCCGGTCGACGTCTACGTGCCGGGCTGTCCGCCCACGGCCGAGGCCCTGGTCTACGGCCTGCTGCAGATGCAGAACAAGATCCGTCTGACCAACACCATTGCGCGCTGATCGGCTAGAACAGGCTAAGAAAGACTATGACACGGCTAGAAACACTGAAAACCAACCTGCTCGCCGTCCTGGGCGAACAGGCCGCGCTGACCGAGGCGCTGGGCGAGCTGACCCTGGAAGTGCCGGCGGACGCCTGGGTGGACACCTGCACGCTGCTGCGCGACCACGCTGACCTGCGCTTCGAAACCTGTATCGACCTGTGCGGCATCGATTATTCCGCCTGGAAGGCGCCCACGTACCAGCCGGTGGCCGGCCAGTTTCCCTATCGCTTCGCCGTGGTGCTGCACCTGACCTCGCTGACGCACAACTGGCGCCTGCGCGTGCGCTGCTTCGTGCCCAACGACGATTTCCCGACGCTGCCCACGCTGTTCGAGGTCTGGCCATCGGTGAACTGGTTCGAGCGCGAGGCGTTCGACCTGTACGGCATCATTTTCGAGAACCACCCGGACCTGCGCCGCATCCTGACCGACTACGGTTTCATCGGCCATCCTTTCCGCAAGGACTTCCCGATTTCCGGCTACGTCGAAATGCGCTATGACACCGAGCAGAAGCGGGTCATTTACCAGCCCGTCACCATTGAGCCGCGTGAGATCACGCCGCGCGTGGTGCGCGAGGACGACTACGGAGTAGGGCGTTAATCATCATGGCAGAAATTCAAAACTACACCCTGAACTTTGGTCCCCAGCACCCGGCCGCCCACGGCGTGCTGCGCCTGGTGCTCGAGCTGGACGGAGAGGTCATCCAGCGCGCCGATCCGCATATCGGCCTGCTGCATCGCGCCACGGAAAAGCTGGCCGAGCATCGGACCTATCTGCAGACGCTGCCGTACATGGACCGCCTGGACTACGTGTCCATGATGGTGAACGAGCACGCCTATTGCATGGCCGTCGAAAAGATGGTCGGCGTGCAGGTTCCGCTGCGCGCGCAGTACATCCGCGTCATGTTCGACGAGATCACCCGCATCCTGAACCACCTGATGTCCGTGGGCTCGCACGCCCTGGACGTGGGCGCCATGGCCGTGTTCCTGTATGCCTTCCGCGAGCGCGAGGACCTGATGGACTGCTACGAGGCCGTCTCGGGCGCACGCCTGCACGCGGCCTACTACCGGCCCGGCGGCGTGTATCGCGACCTGCCCGACAGCATGTCGCTGTACAAGGGCAACAAGTACCGTTCCGAAAAAGAGCTCAAGGCCATGAACGAGGCCCGTTCGGGTTCCTTGCTGGACTTCATCGAGGACTTCACCAACCGCTTCCCCGCCTGCGTGGACGAGTACGAAACCCTGCTCACCGACAACCGCATCTGGAAGCAGCGCCTGGTGGGCATCGGTGTCGTGGATCCGGAGCGCGCAAAGGCCCTGGGCTTCACCGGCCCCATGCTGCGCGGTTCGGGCGTGGAGTGGGACCTGCGCAAGGTCCAGCCCTACGAAGTCTACGACCGCATGGAATTCGACATTCCGGTCGGCCGCAACGGCGACTCCTACGATCGCTACCTGGTGCGTATCGCCGAAATGCGCGAGAGCAACCGCATCATCCGCCAGTGCGTGCAGTGGCTGCGCAACAATCCCGGCCCCGTGATCACCGGCAACCACAAGGTCGCCCCGCCCTCGCGCGAACGCATGAAGTCCGGCATGGAAGACCTGATCCACCACTTCAAGCTGTTCTCCGAAGGCATGCACGTGCCGACCAGCGAAGTGTACGCCGGCGTCGAGCATCCCAAGGGCGAATTCGGCATCTACCTGGTGTCCGACGGCGGCAACAAGCCGTACCGCCTGAAGATCCGCGCCCCGGGCTTCGTGCACCTGCAGGCCCTGGATGAAATGTGCCGCGGCCACATGATCGCCGACGCCGTCACCATCATCGGGACGCAGGACATTGTGTTTGGCGAGATCGACCGCTAGGTCGCGCCTGGAAATACGGAACCGAATTATGTTGCTTTCCGAAAAAGCCTACCAACAGATAGATCGGGAACTGGGCAAGTTCCCGGCCGACCAGCGCCGTTCCGCCATCATGGCATCGCTGGCCATCGCCCAGCAGGAAAAAGGCTGGGTCTCGCCCGAGATCATCGCCGACGTGGCCCGCTACATCGGGGTGGAACCCATTGCCGTGCAGGAGGTCGCCACCTTCTACAACATGTTCCACACCAAGCCCGTGGGCCGCGTGACCATCTCGGTCTGCACCAACCTGCCCTGTGCGCTGCGTGACGGCGTCAAGGCAGGTGAATACCTGAAGGAAAAGCTGGGCATCGATTACGGTGAGACCACCGCCGACGGCCAGTTCTCCCTGATCATGGGAGAGTGCATGGGTTCGTGCGGCGACTCGCCCGTCATGCTGCTGAACAATCAGCACATGTGCGTGCGCATGGAAGCCGAGCGCATCGACGCCATGCTCGAAGAATTGAAGAAACACGGAGAGTCGGCATGAGTGCACCGGACATTCTGCGCAAGCTCGCCCAGGGGCTGGAGCCCAACCCCGGGGCCGACCTGTCGCGCAGCATGATTTTTCATGATCGCCACATCGAGCCCCAGATCCTGGCCGGCCTGAACGGCGACAACTGGGGTCTGGAAGAATACGTCAAGCGCGGCGGCTACGAGGCCCTGCGCAAGGTGCTGACCAGCGGCATGAAGCCCGAGGACGTTATCGCCGAAGTCAAGACCTCGGCCCTGCGCGGCCGCGGCGGCGCGGGCTTTCCAACCGGCCTGAAGTGGAGCTTCATGCCGCGCGCCATCCCCGGCCAGAAGTACCTGGTGTGCAACTCGGACGAGGGCGAGCCCGGCACCTTCAAGGATCGCGACATCCTGCGCTTCAACCCGCACATCGTGATCGAAGGCATGGCCATCGCCGCCTATGCCATGGGCATCAGCGTGGGCTACAACTACATCCACGGCGAAGTGTTCGAGATCTACCAGCGCTTCGAAGAGGCGCTGGAGCAGGCGCGCGCCGCCGGCTTCCTGGGCGACAACATCCTGGGTTCGGGCTTCAACTTCCAGCTGCACGCCTTCCATGGCTACGGCGCCTACATCTGCGGCGAGGAAACCGCGCTGCTGGAATCGCTGGAAGGCAAGAAAGGCCAGCCGCGCTTCAAGCCGCCGTTCCCCGCCAGCTTCGGCCTGTACGGCAAGCCCACCACCATCAACAACACCGAGACCTTCGCCGCGGTGCCCTGGATCATCCGCAACGGCGGCCAGCAGTACCTGGAAGTGGGCATTCCCAACGCCGGCGGCACCAAGATATTCTCGATCACGGGCGACGTGGAGCGTCCCGGCAACTATGAAGTGCCCCTGGGCACGCCTTTCGCCAAGCTGCTGGAGCTGGCGGGCGGCATGCGCGGCGGCCGCAAGCTCAAGGCCGTCATTCCCGGCGGCTCGAGCGCTCCGGTGCTGCCGGCCGACATCATGATGGCCACCAACCTGGATTACGACTCCATCGCCAAGGCCGGCTCCATGCTGGGCTCGGGCGCGGTCATCGTCATGGACGAGACGCGCTGCATGGTCAAGTCGCTGCTGCGCCTGTCGTATTTCTACTACCACGAGAGCTGCGGCCAGTGCACGCCCTGCCGCGAAGGCACGGGCTGGCTGTGGCGCATGGTGCACCGCATCGAGAACGGCCAGGGCCGCAAGGAAGACCTGGACATGCTCGACGACATCGCACACAACATCATGGGCCGCACGATCTGCGCCCTGGGTGACGCCGCCGCCATGCCGGTGCGCAGTTTCGTTAAGCATTTCCGCGACGAGTTCGCACACCACATCGAGCACAAGAGCTGTGTGGTGCCTCAATATCTGTAGGCCAGGACAACGTAATGGTAGAACTCACCATCGATGGCATTAAAGTTGACGCCCCGGAAGGCAGCATGGTCATTCAGGCTGCCCATGACGCCGGGGTCTATGTGCCGCACTTCTGTTATCACAAAAAACTGAGTATTGCCGCCAACTGCCGCATGTGTCTGGTGGACGTGGAAAAAGCGCCCAAGCCGCTGCCGGCTTGCGCCACGCCCGTGACCAACGGCATGGTCGTGCGTACTCGTTCGGAAAAAGCCATTGCCGCCCAGAAAAGCGTCATGGAGTTCCTGCTGATCAACCACCCCCTGGATTGCCCCGTGTGCGACCAGGGCGGCGAGTGCCAGCTGCAGGACCTGGCCGTGGGCTACGGCGGCTCCGAGTCGCGCTACAAGGAAGAAAAGCGCGTGGTGGCCCCCAAGTCCATGGGGCCGCTGATCTCCACCGACGCCATGCAGCGCTGCATCCACTGCACCCGCTGCGTGCGCACGGGCGAGGAAATCGCCGGCGTGCAGGAAGTGGGCATGCTCAACCGTGGCGAACACTCTGAAATCACCACCTTCGTGGGCAAGGCCGTCGAATCCGAGCTGTCGGGCAACATGATCGACGTCTGTCCCGTGGGCGCGCTGCTCTCCAAGCCGTTCCGCTTCAACGCCCGTACCTGGGAACTGGCCCGCCGCCGCAGCGTCAGCCCCCACGACAGCGTGGGCGCCAACCTGGTGATCCAGGCCAAGATGGACAAGGTGCTGCGCGTGGTGCCCTTCGAAAACGAAGAGGTCAACGAGTGCTGGATCAGCGACCGCGACCGTTTCTCCTACGAAGGCCTGTATACCGAAGACCGCCTGACTCACCCCATGGTGCGCGGCGATGACGGCCAGTGGCGCGAGGCGTCCTGGAACGACGCCCTGCAGACGGTGGTCGCGGGCATGAATGCCGTGCGCGAGAAGTTCGGCGCCGACCAGCTGGGCTGCATCGGCTCGGCCACCTCCACCACGGAAGAACTGGCGCTGCTGGCCCGCCTGGGCCGCGCCCTGGGCACCGAGAACGTGGACTTCCGCCTGCGCCAGACCGACGCGCGCCTGGACGGCGCCCTGGCCGGCGTGCCCTGGCTGGGTCTGCCCCTGGCCGAACTGAACAATCTGGATCGCGTCCTGGTCGTGGGCTCCTTCCTGCGCAAGGACCATCCACTGATGGCTCAGCGCCTGCGTCAGGCCGTCAAACGCGGCGCCCAGGTGTCCTTCATCGATTCCGCCGCCGACAATCCGCTGTTCCAGTCCATTGCAGGCCGTCTCACCGTGGCTCCCAGCCAGTTGGCCAACGCCCTGGCCGAAGTCCTGGTGGCCGTGTCCAAGGCCAAGGGAAGCGCCGTGCCCGCCGGCCTGGAAGGCGTGCAGGTTTCCGCCCAGGCCCAACAGATCGCCGACAGCCTTGCCTCGGGCGAGCGCGTGGCCGTGCTGCTGGGCAATATGGCCGTCAATTCGGACCAGGCCAGCGTCATTGCCGCCAATGCCTCCGCCATCGCACAGGCCGGCGGCGGCAAGCTGGGCTTTCTGACCGCCGGCGGCAACACCGTGGGCGGCTACCTGGCCAATGCCGTGCCGGGCAAGGGCGGCCTGACCGCCGAACAGATGCTGGCGCAGTCCCTGCGCGCCTACCTGGTGCTGAACGTCGAACCCGCCCTGGACAGCGATCTGGGCGAGCGCGCCGTGGAAACCCTGAAGTCCGCCACGTTCTCCGTGGCCCTGACGTCCTACCGCTCGGCCGCCGAGGCCTGGGCCGACGTCATGCTGCCGGTTTCTCCCTTCACCGAAACCTCCGGCACCTTCGTGAACGCCGAAGGCCGCGTGCAGAGCTTCAAGGGCGCCGCCGCTCCCCTGGGCGACACCCGTCCGGGCTGGAAGGTGCTGCGCGTGCTGGGCAATCTGTTCCAGCTCGACGGCTTCGATGACGAGACCTCCGAATCGGTACGTGACTCCGTCATGGCCGCCGGCGTGGAATCGCGCCTGTCCAACCAGATCAAGCTGGCCCCTTCGGTCGTGGCAGCCGCCAGCGGCCTGGAGCGCGTCGCCGACGTGCCCATCTACCGCAGCGACGCCCTGGTGCGCCGTTCGGCTCCCTTGCAGGAGACGCCGGCTTCGGCCGCGCCGCGCGCCCGCATGGCCGCCGCCACCCTGGCCCAGCTGGGCCTGGCCGACGGCGATCTGGTGCGCGTCCGCTCCTCGCAAGGCGAAGCCACCCTGCCAGCTCAGCTGGACGACACCGTGGCGCCATCGTCGGTGCGCGTGGCCACGGCTTTCCCTGAAACCGCCGCACTGGGCAGCGCATTCGGTCAACTGACAGTGGAGCGTGCATAACATGGAATTTCTCTCTGTCATCAACAACTTCGGCACCGAACTGCTCGGCCCCACCGCCTGGTACGTGGTCTGGACGCTGATCAAGATCGTGGTCATCGCCGTGCCCATCATCCTGTGCGTGGCCTACCTGACCTACTGGGAACGCAAGATGATCGGCTTCATGCACGTGCGCCTGGGACCCACACGCGTGGGTTACCGCGGCCTGCTGCAGCCGTTCGCCGACGTGTTCAAGCTGCTGACCAAGGAACTGATCGTTCCGGCCAAGTCCAACAAGACGCTCTACATCCTGGCTCCCGTGGTCACGCTGATGCCCGCCCTGGCGGCCTGGGCCGTGATTCCCTTCGGTCCGGAGTCCGTGCTGGCCAACGTGAACGCCGGCCTGCTGTACATCCTGGCCATTTCCTCGCTGGGCGTGTATGGCGTGATCGTGGCCGGCTGGGCCTCCAACTCCAAGTACGCCTTGCTGGGCGGCCTGCGCGCCGCGGCCCAGGTGCTGTCCTACGAGCTGGCCATCGGCTTCGTGCTGGTGACCGTGTTGCTGGTGTCGGGCACGCTGAACCTGTCGGGCATCGTGACCGGCCAGACGCAGGGCTACTTCGCGGACAAGGGCCTGAACTTCCTGTCCTGGAACTGGCTGCCGCTGCTGCCGCTGTTCGTGATCTACGTGATCTCGTCCGTGGCCGAAACCAACCGCCACCCCTTCGACGTGGTGGAGGGCGAGTCGGAAATCGTGGCCGGTCCCATGGTGGAGTATTCGGGCATGGGCTTCGCCCTGTTCTTCCTGGGCGAATATGCCAACATGATCCTGTTGTCGGCCCTGGCCTCCATCATGTTCCTGGGCGGCTGGACTCCCATCGTCGAGTTCGCGCCCTTCACCTGGATCCCGGGCTGGCTGTGGCTGGGTCTGAAGACCTTCGTCGTGGTCTCCATGTTCATCTGGTTCCGCGCAACGTTCCCCCGTTACCGCTATGACCAGATCATGCGTCTGGGCTGGAAAGTGTTCATCCCTCTGACGGGTGTGTGGCTGTTGATCGTGGCGATCTGGATGCAGACGCCATGGAACATCTGGCAGTAAGGCTAAGGGGCAAGATTATGGAAGCAATCAAAGATTTCTTTGGCAGCCTGATGCTGTCCGAAATGCTCAAGGGCATGCGCCTGACCGGCAAGTATTTCTTCAAGCGCAAGGTGACCCTGCGCTACCCGCTGGAAAAGACGCCGACTTCGCCACGTTTCCGCGGGCTGCACGCCTTGCGCCGCTACGCCAACGGCGAAGAGCGCTGCATTGCCTGCAAGCTGTGCGAAGCCGTGTGCCCGGCCTTGGCCATCTCCATCGAGTCGGCCGAACGCGAGGACGGCACGCGCCGCACCACGCGCTACGACATCGACCTGGCCAAGTGCATTTTCTGTGGTTTCTGTGAAGAAAGCTGCCCGGTCGATTCGATCGTGGAAACGCACATTCACGAATACCACGGTGAAAAGCGCGGCGACCTGTACTACACCAAGGACATGCTGCTGGCCATTGGCGACCGCTACGAGGACGAGATCGCTCGTCGTCGCGCCGCAGACGCATCTTATCGCTAAGGCCGGAGCTCTACACACATGTTATTTACTACTGTTCTGTTCTATGTGCTGGCGCTGGTGCTGGTGGTGGCCGCGTTCCGCGTGATCTCCGCCAGCAACCCGGTGACCGCCGTGCTGCACCTGATCCTGGCCTTCTTCACGGCCGCCATGCTGTGGATGCTGATGGGCGCCGAGTTCCTGTCGCTGCTGCTGGTGGTGGTGTACGTGGGCGCCGTGATGGTCATGTTCCTGTTCGTCATCATGATGCTGGACGTGCGCCAGGAGTCGGTAGCCACCAAGTTCAAGGCCTACATTCCCCTGGGCCTGCTGATCGGCGCCATCATGATCCTGGAGATGGGCTTCGTCCTGACCCAGTTGTGGCTCAAGGCCGGTCCGGCCGCCGTCATGCCCGAGGACTACAACAACACCCGCGTCATCGGCGAACTGATGTACTCGCAGTACGTCCTGGCCGTCCTGATCGGCGGCATCGTGCTGCTGGTCGGCATGATTTCGGCCATTGCCCTCACGCTGCGCAAGCGCGACGGCGTGAAACGCACCGTCCCCGGCCAGCAGGTCAAGGTGCGCGCACAGGATCGCGTGCGCCTGGTGTCCATGCCCGCCCAAACCGAAAAGCCGTCGGTATCCAATTCGGCTGACGCCGTCGTTCCAGGAGACAAATGATGATGACGCTGTCGCTTGCGCACTATCTCGTCCTGAGCGCCGTGCTGTTCACGATCGGACTGTTCGGCTTCTTCCTGAACCGCCGCAACCTGATCATCCTGCTGATGTCGGTGGAACTGATCCTTCTGTCCGCCAACATGAACTTCGTCGCCTTCTCCACCTGGATGGGGGATGCGGCCGGGCAGGTGTTCGTCTTCTTCGTCCTGACGGTCGCTGCGGCCGAGGCGGCGATTGGTCTCGCGATTCTCGTATTGCTGTTCCGCAATCTGAATTCGATCAATGTCGAGGATCTCGACCAGCTCAAGGGTTGATGGGATAGCACAACAATGAACTCCATAAATCTTTATCTGACGATTGCGCTTGCTCCCCTGGCGGGAGCTGCGCTGGCCGGCCTGTTTGGCACCGGCTTTCTAGGGCGGATCATCGGCAAGACCGGCGCCCACCTGATCACCATCGCCGGCGTGCTGATCTCCTTCATCGGCTCGGTCACCGTGCTGTTCCAGGTGCTCGACGGCCAGACCTTCAACGGCTCCGTCTACACCTGGATCACCATAGGCAGCATCAAGTGGGACATCGGCTTTCTGATCGACCAGCTGACCGCCCTGATGATGGTGGTGGTGACTTCCGTGTCGCTGATGGTGCACATCTACACCATCGGCTACATGAAGGACGATCCGGGCTACCAGCGCTTCTTCTCCTACATCTCGCTGTTCACCTTCTCCATGCTGATGCTGGTCATGTCCAACAACATGCTCCAGCTGTTCTTCGGCTGGGAAGCCGTGGGCCTGGTCTCCTACCTGCTGATCGGTTTCTGGTACGAGCGCAAGACCGCGATCTTCGCCAACATGAAGGCATTCCTGGTCAACCGCGTCGGCGACTTCGGCTTCGCCCTGGGCATCGGCCTGCTGTACGCCTACACCGGCTCCATGAACTACTCGGACGTGTTCGCCAAGGTCCAGGAGCTGAGCGCCATGATCTTCCCCGGCACGGACTGGCAGCTGCTGACTGTGGCGGCTCTGGCCCTGTTCGTGGGCGCCATGGGCAAATCCGCCCAGGTCCCGCTGCACAGCTGGCTGCCTGACTCCATGGAAGGTCCCACCCCGATCTCCGCGCTGATCCACGCCGCCACCATGGTGACGGCCGGCATCTTCATGGTCGCCCGCTTCTCGCCCGTGTTCGAACAGTCGACCACCGCGCTGTCCTTCATCATCGTGATCGGCGCCACCGGCGCGCTGTTCCTGGGCCTGCTGGGCATCATCCAGAACGACGTCAAGCGCGTCGTGGCCTATTCCACGCTTTCGCAGCTGGGCTACATGACCGTCGCGCTGGGCGCCTCCGCCTACTCGGCCGCGGTCTTCCACCTGATGACGCACGCTTTCTTCAAGGCCCTGCTGTTCCTGGGCGCCGGCTCGGTCATCATCGGAATGCACCACGACCAGGACATCCGCAACATGGGCGGCCTGCGCAAGTACATGCCCATCACCTGGCTGACTTTCCTGATCGGCACCCTGGCCCTGGTGGGCACGCCATTTTTCTCGGGCTTCTACTCCAAGGAGCACGTCATCGAGGCCGCCCGCGAAGCCGGCATCTGGGGCTCCACCTATGCCTACTACGCCACGCTGATCGGGGTGTTCGTCACCTCGCTGTATTCCTTCCGCCTGTACTTCCTGGTCTTCCACGGCAAGGAGCGTTTCCGCGACGTCAAGCACAACGACCATCATGGTCATGACGATCACCACGCGCATGGCGGCGATCCGCACGAATCCCCCTGGGTCGTCACGCTGCCCCTGGTCCTGCTGGCCATTCCGTCGATCTTCGCCGGCATCTGGTTCGTGGATCCGCTGCTGTTCGGCTCGTTCTTCGACGGCGTGATCACGGTCCTGCCCGATCATCCCGCCATGGCTACCCTGGCCCATCACTGGACCGACTGGATGGCCTACGCCCTGCATGGCTTTGCCACCGTGCCGTTCTGGCTGGTCGTGGCCGGCGCCGTCGTGGCCTGGTACATGTACCTGGTCAATCCAGCGCTGCCTGCCGCCATCAAGAAGAACTGCTCCTTCATCTACCGTATCCTGGAGAACAAGTACTACGTTGACTGGTTCAACGAGCAGGTGCTGGCTCGCGGCGCCCGCTGCCTGGGTACGGGTCTGTGGAAAGGCGCCGACCGCGGCCTGATCGACGGCCTGCTGGTCAATGGTAGCGCCCGCGTGGTGGGCTGGGTGGCTGCGATCAGCCGTCACCTGCAATCCGGCTACGTCTACCATTACGCCTTCGCCATGATCATCGGCATCATGGCGCTCTTAACCTTTTTTGTACTGACGGTTCGGTAAATGGCTAGCGATATGGCGTCTTCTACTCTTCCTTGGTTAACGCTGGCGATTTTCGTACCCATCGTCGCCGGCCTGCTGGTGCTGGCTCTGGGACGCGACGACCGTCCCGAGTTCACCCGCTGGCTGGCCCTGCTGGGTTCGATTGCCGGCCTGATTGTCACCATCCCCCTGTACACCGGCTTCAATCCGGGCACGGCCGACATGCAGTTCGTCGAGCTGGCTCCCTGGATCGATGCCTTCAAGGTCAACTACCACCTGGGCGTGGACGGCATCTCCATGTGGTTCGTGCTGCTGACGGCCTTCATCACGGTCATCGTGGTGCTGGCCGGCTGGCAGGTGATCACCAGCCGCGTGGCCCAGTACATGGGCGCCTTCCTCATCCTGTCGGGATTGATGGTCGGCGTGTTCGCGGCCCTGGACGGCCTGCTGTTCTACGTGTTCTTCGAAGCCACCCTGATTCCGATGTACCTGATCATCGGCGTGTGGGGCGGTCCGAACCGCGTGTACGCCGCGATCAAGTTCTTCCTGTACACGCTGCTGGGCTCGCTGCTGACCCTGATCGCGTTCATCTACCTGTGGAACGTGTCCGGCGGTACCTTCGACATCCTGACCTGGCACGACACCAAGCTGGGCTACACCGCCCAGGTGCTGATCTTCGTGGCCCTGTTCATGGCCTTCGCCGTGAAGGTGCCCATGTGGCCCGTGCATACCTGGCTGCCTGACGCCCACGTGGAAGCGCCCACCGGCGGTTCCGTGGTGCTGGCCGCCATCATGCTGAAGCTGGGCGCCTATGGCTTCCTGCGCTTCTCCCTGCCCATCGCCCCCGATGCGTCCCAGGGCCTGGCCGGCATCATCATCGCGCTGTCCCTGGTGGCCGTGATCTACATCGGCCTGGTCGCCATCGTCCAGGACGACATGAAGAAGCTGGTGGCGTATTCGTCCGTGGCGCACATGGGCTTCGTCACCCTGGGCTTCTTCGTGTTCAACACGACCGGCATGGAAGGCGCGATCATGCAGATGATCTCGCACGGCTTCGTGTCCGGCGCGATGTTCCTGTGCATCGGCGTGCTGTACGACCGCCTGCATACCCGCCGCATCGCCGACTACGGCGGCGTGGTCAACGTGATGCCCCGTTTCGTGACGTTCTTCGTGCTGTTCTCCATGGCCAACAGCGGCCTGCCCGGCACCAGCGGCTTCATCGGCGAATTCACCGTCATCATGGGTGCGGTCCAGCACAACTTCTGGATCGGCCTGCTGACGGCCACGGCCCTGATCACCGGCGCGGCCTATTCGCTGTGGATGCTCAAGCGCGTGGCCTTCGGTCCCGTGGGCAACGAGAACGTTGCGGGCATGAGCGATCTGAGCAGCCGCGAGTTCTTCGTTCTTGGCGTAATGGCGATTGCTGTGTTGGGTATGGGTGTTTATCCAAAACCATTCACCGATGTCATGCACGTTTCGGTTGAAGCGTTGCTGCAACACGTCTCCATCTCGAAACTGTAGGCCGAAACACTATGGAAACTACCTTCAACTTTTCTCTGGCCCTGCCTGAGATTCTGCTCCTGGTTCTGGCCTCGTGTGTGCTGATTTTCGACTCCTTCAGCGCGCACAAGCAGCGCCACAATACCTTCGTGCTCAGCCTGGGCACGCTGGTGGTGGTCGCGCTGGGCGTCGCCTGGCAGTGGTCGCAGGGCATGACCGGCACCACGTTCGGCGGTCTGTTCGTGGTGGACGAGCTGTCCCACTTCCTGAAGCTGCTGTCCTGCGCGGCCGTAGCCGTCACCCTGATCTACGGCCGTGACTACGCCGAGCAGCGCGACATGCTGGATCGCGGCGGCGAGCTGTACACTCTGTCGCTGATGGCGCTGCTGGGCCAGATGATCATGATCTCGGCCAACAGCATGCTGACGGTCTACCTGGGCGTCGAGCTGATGTCCTTCGCCTTGTACGCCCTGGTGGCCCTGCGCCGCGAGCATCGCCAGTCCATCGAAGCCGCCATGAAGTACTTCGTGCTGGGCGCGCTGGCCTCCGGCGTGCTGCTGTACGGCATGTCCATGATCTACGGCGCCACCGGCCATCTGGAACTGACCCGCATCGCCGAAGTCGTCGGCTCGGGCAAGGCCGAGCGCCTGGCCCTGGTGTTCGGCGTGGTGTTCGTGGTCTCGGGCCTGGCCTTCAAGCTGACCGCCGCTCCCTTCCATATGTGGACGCCCGACGTCTACCAGGGCGCGCCCACCACTGTCACCCTGATCATCGGCGCGGCTCCCAAGCTGGCGGCCTTTGCCGTGACGCTGCGTTTCCTGGTCGAAGGCCTGCACGGCATCGCCTTGGACTGGCAGCCCATGCTGCTGGTGCTGGCCGTGGTGTCGCTGGCGCTGGGCAACCTGACCGCCATCGTGCAGAAGAACCTCAAGCGGATGCTCGCTTACTCCACCATCTCGCACATGGGCTTCATCCTGCTGGGCCTGCTGGCCGGCGTCTTCGACGGCCAGACCAGCGCCCAGGCCTACGGCGCTTCCTTGTTCTACGTCGTGATCTACGTGCTCACCACGCTGAGCACCTTCGGCCTGATCCTGCTGCTGAGCCGCCGCGGCTTCGAGTGCGAGAACATCGACGACCTGAAGGGCCTGAACCGCCGCAATCCCGGCCTGGCCCTGGTGTGGCTGCTGTCCATGTTCTCGCTGGCGGGCATTCCCCCGCTGGCCGGCTTCGGCGCCAAGCTGAGCGTGCTGCAGGCCGTGGTCGGCGCAGGCTACATCTGGCTGGCCGTCTTCGCCGTGGTCATGTCCCTGATCGGCGCGTTCTACTATCTGCGCGTGGTCAAGGTTGCCTATTTCGACGAGCCTGAAGGCGAAGCGCATCCTTTGGCGACGGGCCTGCTGACCAAGGCCGTCATGCTGGTGAACGGCGTGCTGATCATCGGCCTGGGCCTGCTGCCCGGCGGCCTGATGGACACCTGCATCCGCGTGATCCAGGCATCCCTGCAATTCTGATCGAGGTGACGACATGGACCAAAGCCTTTCCATCTGGGTGTTGATCGTTCTTGCGCTGATCACGGCCAATCTGCCGTTCTTCGTGGAGAAACCCTTGCTGGTTCTGCCTTGGTCCGCGCGGGGAGAAGCGCCGCGTCCCGCCTGGCTGCAGTTGCTCAGCGGCGTGGCCTTCCTGGCCGTGGTGACGGCGCTGGGCCTGGGCATCTACAGCCTAATCGGCCGCAGCTCGGGCCTGAGCTCCACGCCCGCCATGCTGGGCAAGGTGGCGCTGGCGCTGGCTGTGGCCGCGGCGGTGTTCTACTTCCCGGCCTGGCGCGCGCGAGGCCAGAATGTCCACAAAAGCTTTTTCTTCCGCTTGCTGGAAGTGTGTGCGTTCTACGGCATCGTCGGCGCCCTGGGCTTCGCCTTTGAAGCCAGCATCGGCAATCCATTCAGCCAGACCTGGGTGTTTTACACCATCACCTTCGCCTTGTTCCTGGTGCTGGCCTATCCAGGCTATGTGTATCGCTACCTGATGCGCCATCCCAAGGGCAAGTTCGAATAAGCCGGCTGATCCGCCATAAAAAAACCCGCAATGCATGCGGGTTTTTTTATGGCCGGTCGGGATCATCGTCCGCCCAGCGGGGCATGGGGCGCGCCGGCCACGCCCAGGCGCTTGCAGACGCCCTGGGCTTCCTGGGCCAGCACCAGTGTCAGCTGCTCGGCGGGAAGGCGCCGCCCGAGCGAGGCGGCCTGACCGCTCCAGAGCGAGGTGAAGTCGCTGCGGCCCTGTTTTTCGGCTTCGATGCGCAAAGGGCTGAGTGCGGAGCCGGCGTGCGGAAAGACAGGCGCGCTGGCGTCCAGGGGGCCGATCTCATCCATCAGCCGGGTGCGTATGCTGCGCGCCGGACGGCCCGAGAACAGATTGGTGATGGCGGTGCCGTCCGAGGTGCTGTTGTTCAGCGCCTTGCGGTGCAATTCGCTGATCTTGGATTCAGGACAGAACAGGTAGGCCGTGCCGATCTGGGCGGCGCAGGCGCCCAGCGCGAATGCGGCGGCGATGCCGCGTCCGTCGGCAATGCCCCCCGCCGCGATGACGGGCTTGTCCACGGCATCCGCAATCTGCGGCAGCAGGGCCAGGCTGCCGACCTGGGTGGAGACATTCTCGCCCAGGAACAGGCCGCGATGGCCGCCGGCCTCCGAGCCCTGGGCAATGATGACGTCGGCGCCGTGCTCCTGCAGCCAGATGGCTTCGGCCACGGTGGTGGCGCTGGCCATCGTGAGTGCGCCCGCCTGCTTGACGCGCTCGAGCAGATCGGGGGAGGGCAGGCCGAAATGAAAACTGACGACTTCAGGGCGAAGCTCGTCCAGCAGGTCCGCATGCGCCGACGAGAACGGCGCGCGCGAGGCCTTGGGCAGCTCCTGGTTCGGGTCCAGTCCGTACTCTTGATAGTAAGGCATCAGGCGCAGCCGCCATCCCTGCACCGCTTCGGGTTCCAGGCGCTGGTCCTGGTGACAGAAGAAGTTCAGGTTCAAGGGGCGATCCGTGGCCTGGCGGAACAGGCCCGCCTGTTCGCGTATCTGGTCCACGCTGAGCATGGCGCAGGGCAAGGAGCCCAGGCCCCCTGCGCGCGCCACGGCGATGGCCAGGGCGCTGTCCTGGGCGCCGGCCATGGGAGCCTGGATGATGGGATGTTCGATGTTCAGCAGATCCAGCAAGGTATTGTTGGGCCAGACGTACATAGAAGAGTCCTTGTTTTCCTGTGTGCTTCATCGTAGCAGGATGAGTCCGGGCTGAAAACCGGCGCCCGCGCCGAGGCAAGCCGCTTCGTCCGGGCGCCGTTTCTCACTGTCGGCGCGATACAATAGCAATTTTTTGCCGCCGGGCCGCCCCAAGGCAAAAAGCGCCCCCTCGGGGGGGAGCAAGCCGAAGGCGCAGCGTGGGGGCTTTTTTGCCGCCGGGCCGCCCCAAGGCAAAAAGCGCCCCCTCGGGGGGGAGCAAGCCGAAGGCGCAGCGTGGGGGCTTTTTGGGGCTCGCCGCGCGCGCCCCGTTTATTTGTTTCGTGGACGTATTGATGTCTCATCTCATTCTTCAGGGGCCGCGCCTGGATGGCGCCATCATCGAAAAAATCGCCGCGCTGGTGCAGGCGGACGGCGTCCAGGAACTGGGGCCGACGGCCGTGCGCCTGCTGGGCGCCGACGCGCAGCAGAAGCCGCAGGTCCAGGCCCTGTGCCAGGAGGCCCGCATGGACTTTGCTTTCCTGGACCAGATCGACCGGCTGAAGGAGATGCGCGTGCTGGCGATGGACATGGACTCCACACTGATCAATATCGAGTGCATCGACGAGATCGCCGACATGGCGGGCCGCAAGGAACAGGTCGCCACCATTACCGAAGCCGCCATGCGCGGGGAGATCAAGGATTTCTCGGAGAGCCTGATCCGCCGGGTGGCGTTTCTGGAAGGCGTGACGGTGAATGACCTGGCGCGCGTCTATGAAGAGCGCCTGCAGCCCAACCCCGGCGCCGAGCGGCTGGTGGCCGCGGCGCACGCGCACGGCGTCAAGACGCTGCTGGTATCCGGCGGCTTCACCTTCTTCACGGAACGCATGAAGGACCGCCTGAGCCTGAGCTATGCCTATTCCAATACGCTGGAAGTCGTCGATGGCGTGCTGACCGGCAAGGTGCTGGGCGATATCGTGGACGGACAGGCCAAGGCGCGTTTCCTGCAGGAGCTTGCCGCCGAGCTGGGCGCGGGCCCCGAGCAGTGCATCGCCATGGGCGATGGCGCCAATGATCTGCTGATGCTGGCCAAGGCCAAGTATGCCGTTGCATACCGGGCCAAGCCCGTGGTCCAGGAGCAGGCCCGCTTCGCCCTGAATCATTCGCCGCTGGACGCGGTGCTGAACTGGTTCAGGCTGGACGTGTAAGACGTTCACGCCGGCCCAGGCAGATAAAATCCCCGTAAACCGCAGGTCTACGGGGATTTTTTTCATGGTCGGCCGGTCCGGCGCGAAAAGTCTGCGGGAGGGGCGACAGGCCGTCCCGTCAGCGGCTGGTCTCAGGCTGGCTTGCCATTTTCTTTCTTCAGGCTCGCCAGCACGCTGCGCACGGCCTGGACACGGTTCTTGACGACTTCCCCGTCGCGGATCTCGATGCGCAGCTTGTCCGGACCGGCCAGGCGCACCTGCTTGTTCTTCTGCACCAGTTCGATGATGCTGACCGGGTCCACATTGGGCTTGGTCGAGAACTGCACGGTGGCCTGGGCTTCGCTGGCGTCGATCTTGACGATGCCCAGCGGCTCGGCCTGGATGCGCAGGCGATGCACGGCCAGCAGATGCTCGCCGGGCTCGGGCAAGGGGCCGTAGCGGTCGATGAGCTCCTCCTGGATGCTGAACAGGTCTTCCTCGTTGCGCGCGTGCGAGAGCGCCTTGTAGTGCCCCAGGCGGGCATTGACGTCCGGACAGTAGCTGGAAGGCAGCAGGGCGGAGGTGCGCAGATTGACCTCGCACTGCAGGGCGAAGGGCGAATCCAGGTCGGGCTCTTCGCCGGCCTTGAGCGCTTTTACTGCCGCATTGAGCATGTCCGAGTACATGGAGAAACCCACTTCCTGGATATCGCCCGACTGCGATTCGCCCAGCACTTCGCCGGCGCCCCGGATCTCCAGATCGTGCATGGCCAGGAAGAATCCGGCTCCCAGCTCTTCCATGGCCTGGATGGCCTCCAGCCGCTTCTTGGCATTGCTGGTGATGGCGTCCTCGCCCGGCGTCAGCAGGTAGGCGTAGGCCTGGTGGTGCGAGCGCCCGACCCGGCCGCGCAGCTGGTGCAGCTGGGCCAGGCCCAGGCGGTCGGCGCGGTGGATCACGATGGTGTTGGCGCTGGGCACGTCGATGCCGGTCTCGATGATGGTCGTGCACAGCAGCACGTTGTAGCGCTTCTGATAGAAGCCCTTCATGACGGCTTCCAGCTCGCGTTCGGGCATCTGGCCGTGGGCCACGGCGATGCTCGCCTCGGGCACGAGCTCCTCCAGACGGGCGCGGCGGTTGTGGATGGTCTCGACTTCGTTGTGCAGGAAGTAGACCTGGCCGCCGCGCTTCAATTCGCGCAGCAGGGCCTCGCGTATGGTGCTGCCGTCTTCGCGGCGCACGAAGGTCTTGATGGCCAGGCGCTTTTGCGGCGCGGTGGCGATCACGGAGAAGTCGCGTATGCCTTCCAGCGACATGCCCAGCGTGCGCGGGATGGGGGTGGCGGTGAGGGTCAGGACGTCCACCTCGGCGCGCAGCGCCTTCAAGGCTTCTTTCTGGCGCACGCCGAAGCGGTGTTCTTCGTCGATGATGACCAGGCCCAGCTGCTTGAAGCGCACGTCGGAGGACAGGATCTTGTGCGTGCCGATGACGATGTCCACGCTGCCTTCGCGCAGGCCGGCTATGGCTGCCTGGGTGTCCTTGCTGGAACGGAAGCGCGACAGCTCGGCCACGCGCACCGGCCAGTCGGCGAAGCGGTCCGCGAAGGTCTGGGCGTGCTGTTCGGCCAGCAGCGTGGTGGGGCACAATAGCGCCACCTGCTTGCCGTTGGCCACGGCCAGGAAGGCGGCGCGCAGCGCGACCTCGGTCTTGCCGAAGCCCACATCGCCGCAGACCAGGCGGTCCATGGGCCGGCCCGAGGTCATGTCCTGGACGACGGCCTCGATGGCGGCCGCCTGGTCGGGCGTTTCCTCGAAACCGAAGCCCTCGGCGAAAGCCTGGTAGTCGTTCAGCGGCAGCTTGAACTGGTAGCCCTGGCGGGCGGCGCGCTGGGCGTACAGGGCGAGCAGCTCGGCGGCGCTGTCGCGCGCCTGTTTGGCCGCGCGCCGGCGGGCCTTGTCCCACTGGCCCGAGCCCAGCTGGTGCAGCGGCGCATGTTCGGGATCGGAGCCGCTATAGCGAGCGATGACGTGCAATTGCGCCACGGGCACATACAGAGTGCTGCCTTTGGCGTACTCCAGGTGCAGGAACTCCACCGGGCCTTCGCCCAGATCCATCTCCTTCAGGCCGCAGTAGCGGCCTATGCCGTGCTCGGCGTGCACCACCGGATCGCCCTCGCGCAGTTCCGACAGGTCGCGCACCATGGCTTCCACGTCGCTGCTGCGCTCGTTGCGGCGGCGGCCGCGCTGGGTGCGCGCCTGGGTGGGGTAGAGGTCGTTTTCCGTCAGCAGGCTCAGGCCGCCGTGCACCAGGGCGAAGCCATGGAACAGCGGCGCCACGATCAGGGCGAAGGGCGCGTCCGAGTCCAGGAAGTCGGCCAGGTTCTGGCAGTCGGGCGCGGGCCGCAAGTCATACTCCAGCAGCATCTGCAGCAGCGTCTCGCGACGCCCGGGTGAATCGGCGCACAGCACGGTGCGGCGGCGCTGGTCGTGGACTTCGCGGCGCAGCAGCGCAAGCGGGTCCTCGGCGCGTCGGTTCACGGCCACGGCTGGCAGAGGCTCGAAGTCCGGGTGCGAAAGCGGGGCGGCGTCCGGTGTATCGGCTGCCGCCGTGTCGGGTTTCGACGCGCCAGGCGCCGCGCCGCCCAGGCTGAGCCGGGCGAAGGGTTTGATCTCGCCGAAGAACTGCTCGTCCGACAGGAACAGGCTGGCGGGCGGCAGGATGGGGCGCTCGCGGTCGTTCTTCAGAAACGCGTAGCGGCTGTGCGTGTCGTTCTGGAAGCGCTGGATGGCCGTCTGCGCGTCGCCGTGCGTGACCACCAGGCTGCCTTGCGGCACGTAGTCCATCAGGGTGGCCGTCTGTTCGAAGAACAGCGGCAGATAATACTCGATGCCCGCGAAGGCGATCCCGTTGCCCACGTCCTTGTAGGGCAGGGCGCGCGAAGGATCTCCTTCGAACTGTTCGCGAAAGCGCGCCCGGAAGTTGTTGCGCGCCTCTTCGTCCATCGGGAACTCGCGTCCCGGCAGCAACTGGATCTCCTTGACCGGGTACAGGCTGCGCTGGGTGTCGATGTCGAAGCTGCGTATGGTCTCGATTTCGTCGTCGAACAGGTCCAGGCGGTAAGGCAGGGCCGAGCCCATGGGAAACAGGTCGATCAGGCCGCCGCGGATGCTGAATTCACCCGGCGCGCTCACCTGGGTCATGTGGGTGTAGTTGGCCAGCGTCAGCTGGGCGCGCAGGCTGGCCTCGTCCAGGGCGTCGCCCTGGCGGAAGGAAAAGGTGTAGGCGGCCAGGAAGGACGGCGGCGCCAGCCGGTAGAGCGCGGTGGTGACGGGCACCGTGAGCACATCCACCTCCTGCATCATCAGGGCGTGCAGGGTGCGCAGGCGTTCGGAGATCAGGTCCTGGTGCGGCGAAAAGCTGTCGTAGGGCAGCGTTTCCCAGTCGGGCAGCTGGCGGACGCGCAGCTCCGGCGCGAACAGCAGCACTTCTTCGGCCAGGCGCTGCGCGGACAGGGGATCGGCGCACAGCACGACCAGGGGCGCGCCGTGCCGGCGCGCCAGGTCGGCAATCAGGCAGGCGTCGCCCGAACCGGGCGGCATGGGTTGAACGTAGCGCTGGCCGGGGCGCAAGGCGGCGAGCACCTCGTGGGTGCTGGGCAGGGACAGGGAGTGCTGTTTTTCGGTTTCCATCAGGATTGTCATTATAAAATCACCCACCTATGAAGACTACGTTGATTGCGATTGTTCCGGCCGCCGGCATA
Organism: Pseudomonadota bacterium; assembly: GCA_023425645.1. Lineage (GTDB taxonomy): Bacteria > Pseudomonadota > Gammaproteobacteria > Burkholderiales > Burkholderiaceae_B > Alcaligenes. Next base: position 71,589 of record JAFACG010000024.1, on the reverse strand, counting down.
GGCTTGCGCGCCCTGGATTCTGCCACGAAGGCGCAGGGCCTGCCCAAGCAGTACCGCCTGCTGGGCGGAGAGCCCATGCTGCGCCGCTCCGTGCAGGCGCTGCTGGCCGACGAGCGCGTGACGCAGGTGCGCGTGGCGGTGGCGCCCGGCGATACCTGGGCGGCCGATGCGCTGCGGGGCCTGCCGCGCACGGTCTGCCTGCCCTGCGGCGGTCCCACCCGTGCCGACACGGTGCTCAACGCCCTGCGCAGCCTGGAGCCTGACCCGGACCAGTGGGTGCTGGTGCATGATGCGGCCCGGCCGGGCCTGCCCGCCCAGGCGCTGGCGCGCCTGATCGACGCCTGCCTGCGGGCGGGGCGCGGCGGCCTGCTGGCCCAGCCGGTGCCGGACACGGTCAAGCGCAGCGCGGCGGGCGACGTTCCCGCCGTGCAGGCCACGGTGGACAGGGAAGGGCTATGGCTGGCGCAGACGCCGCAGATGTTTTCCGCGCAAGGCTTGCGGCAGGCCCTGGAACAGGCCGCTGCGCAGGGGCGGCCCGTCACGGACGAGGCCAGCGCCATGGAATTGGCGGGCGACAAGCCTTTGTTGATATTGGGGTCGGCGCGCAATTTTAAAGTGACCTGGCCGGACGATTTTGAATTGATGGAAAAATGGCTATGACAATACCGTTTCGTGTGGGGCAGGGGTTCGATGTACATGTGTTGTGCGAAGGCCGGCCGCTGATCCTGGGCGGCGTCACGATCCCGCATACGCATGGCCTGATGGGGCATTCGGACGCCGATGCGCTGCTGCACGCCATCACCGACGCCATTCTCGGCGCGGCTGGCCTGGGCGACATAGGCCGGCATTTTCCCGATACCGATCCACGCTATAAAGGCGCCGACAGCCGGGTGCTGTTGCGGCACGCCTTCGGGCAGGTGAAGGCGGCGGGCTGGAAGGTAGGCAATGTGGACGCCACCATTCACGCCCAGAAGCCCAAGATCGCTCCGCATGCGCCCGCCATGGCGGCCAACATCCAGGCGGATCTCGAATTGGAGCCGGGTTGCGTGAACATCAAGGGCAAGACCAACGAGGCCATCGGCTTCGTGGGGCGCCAGGAAGGCATCGCCGTGACGGCCGTGGCCTTGCTGGTGCGCGCCTGAGCCGCGCCTTCAGCCTTCCTTGTCCGCCAGCGGGGCAGGAGCGTTCCGGCCGGCGCGGATGCGCGGCAGCTGGATACGGGCGGTCAGCCCGTTGGATGGCGCGCTGATCAGCTCGAAGTGGCCGCCGACCTGGCCCAGCAGACGCTCCACGATGGCCAGCCCGAGGCCCGCGCCGCTGACCCCGGTGCGGGCCGAGACGCCGCGGGAAAACGGACGCAGCAGGCGCTGGATGTCGTTCTGGGCGATGCCCACGCCCTGGTCCTTGACGGCGATCTCCAGGATATTGCCATGCTGGTGGGCGGACAGTTCGATGCGCGCGCGATCGTCTTCGGGGCTGCGGCCGTAGCGGCGCGCATTTTCGATCAGGTTGGAGACGATGCGCTTGAGGTCGTGGGCGCTGATGCGGGCGTACAGATTGGGTTCGATGGACGCGGTCAGGATCCCGCCCAGGGTCTCGGTATGGGTGCGCTCGCGCTCGTACACATCGTTCAGCACGGCGGACACGTCGATGCCGTGTTCGGGCACCGCGGTGGCGGGCCGGGCGTATTCCATCAACTGGCCGATGCTGTGGTCGATCTGGGCCAGATCCTCGTCGATGGCGGCGCGCGTCTCGTCCGAGACCTGGCTCAGTTCGATCTCCAGGCGCATGCGCGCCAGCGGCGTGCGCAAGTCGTGCGAGATGCCCGCCAGCATGATTTCCCGGTCGGCTTCCGTCTGGCGTATGTCGCGCGCCATGCGGTTGAAGGCGATATTCATGTCGCGGATTTCCGCCGGGCCTTTTTCAGGCAGGGTATTGGGCGTTTCGCCGCGCGCAAGCTGCTGGGCGACCTTGGCCAGCTGGGCCAGCGGACGGTTGACGAAACGCACGCTGACGGCCGCGCCGATCAGCGCCAGCAGCAGGGCGGTGGCGCCCCAGCCCAGCCATTCGACCCCCGCCGTCAGGCTGAGCTGTTCGCGGTCGAACACCAGCCAATACTGATCGTCATTGATGTCGAAAGACACCCACACGCCGGGGACGTTGTTGACGGACCACATGACCAGCGTCTGGCTGCCCAGGGCGCCGCGCACTTCGGTGGATACGTGCTGCCAGTAGTTGGAGCGCGGCAGGGGCTCCAGTTCGTCTGTGGTTTCGCGGGGCTGGACGCGCAGGCTTTCCTTGGTGGCCAGGTCCAGCAGCAGGGCGGGACGCACGGCCGGCGGCGCATAGACCAGCGCGGAGCGCGTGATGCTGACCACGGAGGCCACGCGCTGGGCCATCTGGGCGGCGCGCGGACCTTCCTCCATGCTGAAGAACACCTGCAGCCACGCTCCCAGGCTGACCAGCATCAGGGCGGCCAGCAATAAAAAAGACCGGCTGAACAAGCCCAGCCGGATGCTCGATCTCTTGGGGGAGCGGCGCTTGGCGGCCGCGGGGGGCCGCCCTGCTGTCTGTCCGGTGGACAAAATCAGTTACCGCCGTCGGGCACAAAGACGTAGCCCAGGCCCCAGACCGTCTGGATGAACACAGGTTTGGAGGCGTTGGGCTCGATCAGCTTGCGCAGACGCGAGATCTGCACGTCCAGGCTGCGATCGAAGGCTTCGTATTCGCGGCCGCGCGCCAGTTCCATGAGCTTGTCGCGCGACAGCGGGATCTTGGGATGGCGTGCGAAGACCTTGAGCACCGAGAATTCGCCCGTGGTGATGGGCACGACCTCGTTGTTGCGCGTCAGGGTGCGGGTGGACAGGTTCAGCACATAGGGGCCGAACTCGATGGATTCGTTTTCCTGGCTGGGCGCGCCGGGGTGTTCCTCGGTGCCTCGGCGCCGCAGGATGGCGTTGACGCGGGCCAGCAGCTCGCGCGGGTTGAACGGCTTGATGAGGTAGTCGTCAGCGCCCATCTCCAGGCCGACGATGCGGTCGATTTCCTCGGCCTTGGCGGTCAGCATGATGATGGGAGTGTTGTCGTGTCCGCCACGCAGTCGACGACAGATGGACAGGCCATCTTCGCCGGGCAGCATCAGATCCAGTACCAGCAGATCGAAATGCTCGCGTTGCCAGAGCTTGGACATTTCCTTTCCGTCTTCGGCGACGAAGACGTTGAATCCTTGTTCGGACAGATAGCGACGCAGGAGGTCGCGCAGTCGTGGATCGTCGTCGACGACAAGGATTTTGCGGGTGAGGGGGGGGGTCTGCGTGTTCATAGCGAAAATGTAACAGGCATCAGAAAGCGCGTACAGGGGGCCGTAGAAAAATATTACACATTAAGCGTTTTGTACGACTTGCGCGCCTTTCAGCCGTTTTACAGCCTCCGTGAAAGGGGGCCGAAGGGGTCTTCGGCGCTGTTCGGCAGAGCAAGTTTAGCGGCAAAAACGGCGTTGCGGGACGTGCGCGTTGAAATGGTCCGCCCCGGCCCGGGAGCAGGGGCGGAACCTGCCGCCCATTTGCCCGTGCTTAAACTAAAATAGCGCGATGGATGCACATATTCTTGCCCTGGAAAGTTCCTCCAGCCTTTGCGAGCTGGCCCTGTTGTCGCGCACGAGCGCGGGCGTGCGCGTGCTCGAGATAGCCCACGACGGCACGGGCGACCATGCCGAGCGCCTGTTGCCCATGGCCGATCAGCTGCTCGCGCAGGCCGGCCTGGAGCGACGCGCCCTGACGGCCGTCGCCTTCGGCCAGGGGCCGGGCGGCTTCACGGGATTGCGCGTGGCTTGCGGCGTGGCCCAGGGCATGGCCTTCGCCCTGGACCTGCCCGTGCTGCCGGTCTCGTCCCTGCTGGCCGCCGCCGCGCGTGCGCCCGGGCAGGCCGACACCGTGTACGTGGTGGCCCAGGATGCGCGCATGCAAGAGCTCTATGCCGGCGTGTTCGCCTGGAGCGAGCAAGAGGGCTGGCAGGTGCTGCAAAGCCCCGTGCTGCTGGATGTCGCGCAGTTCGTGGACTGGATGGAGCGCCTGCATGGCTCTTGGACCGCGGGCATGCCGCAGGCGCGCATCCAGGTGCTGGGCGATGCGGTCCGTCAGTTCCCCGCCTTGGCTGTGCAGGTGCGCGCCAGGGGCTGGCAGGTCGGCGAGCCTTGGCGCGCCGGCGCCCGCAGCGTGGCGCAGCTTGCGCTGCAGGATCTGGACAAGGGCCTGGGCGTGGCGCCGGAACTGGCCATGCCGCTGTATGTGCGCGACAAGGTTGCCTACACCATCACTGAACGGGAACAAGGGCAGGGCGGCAACCCGGCGGCCCAGGACCAGCCCGTGTCCATCGAGACCATGCGCGCCGGCCACCTGGACGCTGTGCTGGAGATCGAACGCGGCGTCCAGAGCCACCCCTGGACAAAGGGCAATTTCGCCGACAGCCTGGCGGGCGCCGGCTATCACGCGCGCGTCGCCCACCAGCAGGGCCGTGTGCAGGGCTTTGCCGTCTGGCTGGCCGCGCCGGATGTCATGCAGTTGCTGCTGATCGGCGTGGATCCCCTGTTTCAGCGCCGCGGACTGGGTCGCCAATTGCTGGAAGACGGCCTGGCCTGGACCCGCAGTCAGGGGCTGGACAGGGTGGTGCTCGAAGTGCGCGCCTCCAATGCGCAGGCCATTGCCTTTTATCGCGGCCAGGGCTTCCAGATGGATGGCGTGCGCAAGAATTATTATCCGGCCGACCATGGCCAGCGCGAAGATGCCGTGCTGATGAGCCTGGTCCTGGCCGACAAGGCGGCGGCATGAGCGCGTTCGAGCCTTTGTCGCTGCTGCAGCGGGCCTGGCTGCTGGAACTGGGACTGGATCGCGCGTTCCTGGCGCGTCTGCCGCAGGCCGGCGAAGCTGCGCCCGCGCCGGTCCCGCAGCAGGATGGCGCCCAGCCCGCCCCTCAAGGAGTTGCCGACGCCCCTGAGCAGACCGAATCCGCCATTGCGACGGCCCACGTGACTGATTCCGCCCGTGCTGCGCGCGACCAGGCCCTTGCCTTGCTGCGCAAGCCGGGCCGTCAGCCCGCCGCGGCGCCGGCGCCCGAGGAAGCGGCCGCCGTCCAGCCCGCCGTGCTGATCCAGCCTGAGCAGGCCGCCGATCTGCAGGCCTTGCAGGAGCAGATCGAAGCCTGCCAGGAATGCGGCCTGTATACGGGGCGCTCCCTGGCCGTGTTCGGCGCGGGCGTCTCGCCGCAACCGGACTGGATGATCATCGGCGAGGCGCCGGGCACCAGCGACGATCGCAGCGGCCAGCCTTTCGACGGCAAGGCGGGCGTGCTGCTGCAGGCCATGCTGGCCAGCGCGCTGCCGCATGCGTCGGTATACCTGGCGCACCTGGTCAAGTGCCGGCCCCTGGGCAATCGGCCGCCCACCCAGGAAGAAATGGCGGCCTGCCGGGCCTTTCTCGACGCCCAGATACGGCTGGTTCAGCCGCGTCGTCTGCTGGCGGTGGGGAATCTGGCGGCGGCGGCGCTCAGCGGCCGCAATGAAGATCTGGAAACCCTGCGCGGCCAGGTCCTGTCTTATACGGATGCGCTGGGGCGCCAGCTGCCGCTGGCGGTGACCTATCATCCCGCCTCGCTGCTGCTTCGCCCGCAGCACAAGGCCAATGCCTGGCGCGATCTGTTGCTGCTGCGCCGGATGCAGTCCGGCGACTGATCACCAGGCTCCGATCAATGCGAGGCCAGCGCCTGGCCGTGGCCTTCCTGGCCTATGCTGGCCTCCAGCTGCGGCTGCGCGCGCAGGTTGGCATTCTTCCACATGATGAAGACCGTCATCAGGCAGGCCACCAGCACGCCGAACAGCACGATGATGTAGTTGATGGGCAGGCCCAGCCAGAGCAGCAGGCTGTAGAAGGCCAGCATGAACAGGATGTTGAGCTGCTCGTTGAAGTTCTGCACGGCGATGGAGTGGCCGGCCGACAGCAGGACGTGGCCGCGATGCTGCAGCAGCGCGTTCATGGGCACCACGAAGAATCCCGACAGCCCGCCTATGCTCATCAGCAGGGTGTAGACCGCCCATTTTTCGTACACGAAGGGCATCAGCAGCACGATCAGCCCCATCAGCACGCCGACCGGCAGGACCTGCAGCGACTTCTTCAAGGGGACGCGGGCCGCGAAGACGGCGCCGAACACGGTGCCCAGCGCGGCCACCCCCATCAGGATGGAAGCCTGGTCCAGGCGGTAGCCCAGGTGCTGGGCCCCCCATTCGATCACGATGAACTGCAAGGTGGCGCCGGCGCCCCAGAAGAGCGTGGTGACGGCCAGCGAGATCTGGCCCAGCTTGTCCCGCCACAGGATCTGGACATAGTTGCGGAATTCCTTGAGCAGCTTGACCGGATGCTTCTGTTGCGGCGGGTAGTGGATATTGGTGCGGGGAATCAGCAGATTGCACAGCGCCGCCATCAGATAGACCAGCGAGATCAGCAGGATGGCCACTTCGGCGCGCGTCTGGGCCAGGGGGGCGATGAGCGGGTGCTCGGCCAGCACGGCGGCGACATGAGGACTGATGAGTACGCCGCCCAGCACGGTCCCGACGATGATGGACAGCACGGTCAGCCCTTCGATCCAGCTATTGCCCTTGACCAGCAGTTCGGGCTTGAGCATCTCCGTGATGATGCCGTACTTGGCCGGCGAGTAGGCGGCGGCGCCCACGCCTACCAGCGTATAGGAGGCAAAGACCAGGATGAGCTGCTGCGAGTCGGTCATGCCGAAATACTGGTGGCAGAACATCATCAGGCAGCCGATCAGCTTGACGGCATTGGTGGCGAACATGACGCGGCCCTTGGGGAAGGAATCCGCGAAGGCGCCGACGAAAGCGGCCAGAACCACGTAGGACAGCGCGAACCACCATTTCATCATGGGGGCCATCCAGGCAGGCCCCTGAAGGTCGGCGATCAGGGCAATGGCGGCGATCAGCAGGGCGTTGTCGGCGACTGACGACAAGGCCTGCGCTGCCATGACCAGATAGAATCCTTTATTCAAAATGCGTCTCGAATGCGTGTGTCCCCTCTGGCCAGGCGATGGCGACGATTGCGAGACACGGACCAAAGTCAGGAAAGGGTTGTTTGAAGATTGAATTCCACAAGAGTTTACCGCCTGATTGCCCAGGCTGACCAATAATTGCCGCTCAATTGTTTTTTGCCCTTCCTGGCTGTGCAGAGCAGGCGCTGCGGTATCATACGTGGCGCGATGCCGGGTCGTGCCGCCCGAGGCTCGCGCCTGTTCGAACCGGACCATATCTAGCTGATTCCTACCTGTGCGCTTAACCCAGATCAAACTCGCCGGCTTCAAGTCGTTCGTGGACCCGACCTCCATTCCCACACCCAGCCAGCTGGTGGGCGTGGTCGGGCCCAACGGCTGCGGCAAATCCAACATCATCGATGCGGTGCGCTGGGTGCTGGGCGAAAGCAAGGCGTCCGAACTGCGCGGCGAATCCATGCAGGACGTGATCTTCAACGGCTCGGGCCAACGCAAGCCGGCGGGCCGCGCGTCCGTGGAGCTGGTGTTCGACAACTCCGAGGGCCGCGCCTCCGGCCAATGGAGCACCTACGCCGAAATTTCCGTGCGCCGCGTGCTGACGCGCGATGGCGCCAGCAGCTATTTCATCAACAACCAGGCGGTGCGCCGCCGCGACATCCACGACATCTTCCTGGGGACGGGCCTGGGCGCGCGCGGCTACGCCATCATCGGCCAGGGCATGATCAATCGCCTGATCGAGGCCAAGCCGGAAGAGCTGCGCGTCTTCCTGGAGGAGGCCGCGGGCGTATCGCGCTACAAGGAACGCCGCCGCGAGACAGAAAACCGGCTGAAGGACACGCGCGAGAACCTGCTGCGCGTCGAGGACATCCAGCGCGAGCTGGAAACCCAGCTCGAGAAGCTGCAGGCCCAGGCCGAGGTGGCCCGCCAGTACCGCGACCTGCAGCAGGAAGGTGAGCTGAAGCAGAATCTGTTGTGGCTGGTGAAGGAATCCAATGCCCAGAGCGACCAGAAGTCGCGCTTTCTGGCCATCGAGCAGGCCCAGACCAAGCTGGAGGAGGCCATCGCCGGCCTGCGCCATACGGAATCGTCGCTGGAATCCCAGCGCCAGGCCCATCTGCAGGCGGGCGACGCCCTGCACGCCGCGCAGGCCCAACTTTACGAGGCCGGCTCGCAGGTATCCAGCCTGGAGGCGGAGATCCGTCACGTGCTGGACTCGCGCAATCGCATGCAGCAGCGTCGTGAACAACTGGAGCAGCAGCAGCGCGACTGGCAGGAGCAGCAGGAGCATTGCCAGGAAGAGCTGGCCGTCAGCGAGGAACAGCGCGAAGAAGCGGCGGTCCGGGTCGAGGAATTGCAGATGCTGGCCGAAGAGGCCCAGGGCAGCCTGCCCGACCTGGAGCTGCGCGTGCGTGAAGAAGCCCGACTGCGCGACGAGATGCGCATGGCCCTGGCGCGCGTGGAGCAGAATCTGGCGCTGGCGGCCCAGTCGCAGCGCGACGCCGACCGGCAGATACAGGGCCTGGACGTCAGGCACGAGCGCCTGACCCAGGAGCTGCGCCTGCTCAACGCGCCCGATCCGGACAATCTGGAGCGCCTGCAGGGCGAATTGAACATGCTGCAGACGCAGCTCGCCCAGGCCCAGGAGCACATGCAGCAGCTGGAAGGCCAGTTGCCGCGGCTGGAGGCGGAGCGCAAGCAGGCGCAGCAGCAGGCCTTGCAGGGCGGGCAGGAGCTGGCCCGGCTGGAAGCGCGGCTGCTGGCCTTGAGCCGGCTGCAGGAAGATGTGGCGCGCAAGGGCACGCTGGAACCCTGGCTGGCCAAGCACGGGCTGGATGGCATGAAGCGCCTCTGGCAGAGCCTGGATGTGGAGAAAGGCTGGGAGACGGCGCTGGAGTCGGTGCTGCGCGAGCGCATGACGGCGCTGGAGCTGCGTCGCCTGGACATGTCGGCCGCTTTCGCTTCCGACGCGCCGCCGGCGCGGTTGGCGTTCTACCAGTTGCCGACGGCGGCTCCTCAGCCGGCCAGCGGTTTTGAATTGCCTTTGCTGGTTTCGGTGCTGCGCCTGAATCAACCGGAGCTGCGCACCTTGATGGACGCCTGGCTGCGGGACGTCTATGCCTGCCAGGACCTGAAGCAGGCGCTCAGCCTGCGGGAGCGGTTATCCGATCAGGCGCTGATCGTGGTGCGCGACGGACACGTGGTGGATCGCCACAGCATCCGCTTCTACGCACCCGATTCCGAACAGGCGGGCATGCTGGCGCGCCAGCAGGAGATCGCTCACCTGGAGCGCGAACTCAAGGCCTCGCAATTGATCGTGGACGAGCTGACGGGCGCCAGCGCCCGGGCCGAGGCCGCCTTGCAGCAGGTCAGCGCCGGCCTGGCGCCGGCCCGCGCGCGCGTGGGGGAGCTGACGCGCCGCATGCATGATGTGCAGCTGGAGCATTCCCGTCTGGCTCAGCAGGCCCAGCAATCGGAGGAGCGCGCCGGACGCATCCGCGAAGAATTGGACGAGCTGCGCCTGCAGCGCGAAGAACTGCAGGCTGGCCGGGAGGAGGCCGAGGCGCGCTTCGAGGCCCTGGACGAGGAACTGGCCGAGCATCAGACGCGCTTTGCCGACGCCCAGATGGCGGGCGAGACGCTGGCCGAGCAGGCCGAGCGCGCCCGCAACGCCCTGCGCGAGCGCGAACGCGCCGTGCAGGACGCCCAGTTCGCCGAGCGCGCCCTGGTGCAGCGCATGGCCGAACTGCAACGCAATCTGACGCTGGCCCAGGAACAGGCGCAGCGCGCCATCGGCGAGCTGCAGGGCCTGCAGGGCGAATTGCTGGAGCTGGACGCCTCCGCCGCCCAGGCGGGCTTGCAGGAAGCCCTGGAGCTGCGCGCCGAGCGCGAGGAGAACGTGCGGCTGGCCAAGATCAACCTGGACACGCTGGCGGCGCAACTGCGCGAGAATGAACAGGCCAGGGTCGAGATCGAAAAGAACCTGCAGCCTCTGCGCGAGCAGGTGACCGAGCTGCAACTGCAGGAGCAGGCTTCGCGCCTGGCCGTCGAACAGTTCGCCGAGCAGCTGGATGCGCGCCAGGTGAATCGCGCCCAGTTGTGGGCCTTGTTACAGGAAAAGACACCCGAATGGCAGCGCGTGGGCTGGCTGCAGTCCGAAGTCCAGCGCATTTCCCGCCAGATCGAGGCATTGGGTCCGGTGAATCTGGCGGCGCTCGAAGAGCTGACCACGGCGCAGGAACGCAAGACTTACCTGGACGCCCAGCACAAGGATTTGAGCGACGCCATCGAGACGCTGGAAGACGCGATCCGCAAGATCGATCGCGAGACGCGTCAGTTGCTGATGGAAACGTTCAACATTGTTAATCAACATTTCGGCGAGCTTTTTCCGCGTCTGTTCGGCGGCGGAGAGGCTAAACTGACCATGGTGGGCGAGGAAGTGCTCGAGGCTGGCGTACAGGTCATGGCGCAGCCGCCGGGCAAGCGCAACAGCACCATCCATCTGTTGTCGGGCGGTGAAAAGGCGCTGACGGCGACGGCTCTGGTGTTTGCCTTCTTCAAGCTGAATCCGGCGCCGTTCTGCCTGCTGGACGAGGTGGATGCGCCGCTGGACGACGCCAATACGGAACGTTATGCCAATCTGGTGGCCAGCATGAGCGATCAGACGCAGTTTTTGTTCATTTCCCACAATAAAATTGCCATGCAGATGGCCAAGCAGCTGGTTGGGGTCACCATGCAGGAACAGGGCGTCTCCCGTATCGTGGCGGTGGATGTGGACGCCGCCATGCAGATGGCCGATGCTTGAAGCTGATTTTTTAACCGTTACAGCGTTGATACGACGGAACTGACAATGAGTGATTTGCAAATCGCACTGATTTTATTGGGCATTTTGCTCATCTTGCTCGTGGTGGTGTTTAATTGGTGGCAGGACCGCCGCATACGCCAGCAGATGCAGAGCCAATTCCCGGACGGCGATACGGACCCCTTGATGAGCCAGCTGTCCGAGGCCGAGCGGCGCGAACCCAGCATGGGACGCGGCGAGCCGGCGAGCGCCGACGGCGAGCACGACGCTGCCGAGGTGGACTGCACGACCGAAGCGGTCATCGACATCAGCTTCAGCCAGCCCGTGCAGGCGCAGGCGCTGGCCCAGGCCCTGCAGGGCGTGCAGCGCGTGGGCGGCAAGCCCGTGCGCTATTTCGCCGAATGCGAGGGCGGCGGGCATCGCGCCCGGCTGCGCGCCGGCGAATCCTATTCCAGCATGCAGCTGGCCGTGCTGCTGGCCAACCGCAGCGGACCTCTGTCCGCCATAGAATGGTCGCAATTGTGGACGGCGGCCCAGTCCCTGGCGCAGCAGTTCGACGCCTCGGTCGAAGGCCCCGAACAGAATGACGTGCTGCGCCGCGCTGCCGCGCTGGACAATGCCTGCGCCGACCTGGACGCGCTGGTCGGCATTTCGGTGCGCCTGCCCGGGCCGCTGCCGGCTTCCAAGGTGATCCAGGCGGTCAGGGATGCCGGCTTCCTGCCCTATGGCCAGCAACTGGCCTGGCTGGCCGATTCGGGGCAGCCCCGTTTCACCGCCATGTTCGACAGCGCCAACCCGAACGACATCCAGTCCGCCAGCGTCGAGCGCATCGACCTGCTGCTCGACCTGCCCAACAGTCCCGCCGACGATCACGCCTTCAGCCGCATGGCCACAGTGGCGCGCGATCTGGCCGGCCGCCTGGATGGCGTGGTGCTGGACGACCAGGGCCGTCCGCTGCCCGAAAGCGCGGACCAGAACATCGATGAGCAATTGAGCAATTTATACCGTCGCCTGGACGAGGCGGGCTTTACCGCCGGCCAGGAACGGACTGGCAGGGTTTTTTCGTGACATTGAAACGAGTACAGGAACTGCATCAGGAATTGGCCCAGCACAACTGGGCCTATTACGTTCAGGATGCGCCCACGATTTCGGACGCGCAGTATGACGCGCTGATGAACGAGCTGCTGGCCCTGGAGGCCGAGCATCCGGAATGGATCACGCCGGATTCGCCCACCCAGCGGGTGGGGGCGGCGCCGCTGGCTGGTTTTGCGTCCGTGCAGCACGCCGTTCCCATGCTGTCCCTGGGCAATGCCTTCGAGGACGAGGACGTGCTGGCTTTCGACAAGCGCGTGGCCGACACCCTGGTGGAGGCGGGCCTGGCGGGGCTGGACCGGCGCGTGGACTACGTCGCCGAGTACAAGTTCGACGGCCTGGCCATCAGCCTGCGCTACGAGCAAGGCCGGCTGGTGCAGGCCGCCACGCGCGGCGACGGCGCGACCGGCGAGGACGTGACCAGCAATATCCGCACCATCAAGTCCATCCCCCTGCGCCTGCGCGGCGCCGCCGCCGACCTGCCGGCCGTGCTGGAAGTGCGCGGCGAGGTGCTCATGAACCGCGCCGACTTCGAGCGCCTGAACGAAAGCCAGGCGCGCCGCGGCGAGAAGGTCTTCGTTAACCCCCGCAATGCGGCGGCCGGCAGCCTGAGGCAGCTGGATCCGCGCATCACGGCGCAGCGCCCGCTGCGCTTTTTTGCCTATGGCTGGGGCGAAATCAGCGGCGTGCCCATGGTGACGGTGGGGCAGGGCGGCCTGTTCGAGGAGCCGCTGCCCGACGCATTGCCGCGCGACACGCAGGCCGGCATGATGGACTGGCTGGAAAGCCTGGGCCTGCCCGTCAGCCGCGACCGGCGCGTCGTGCAGGGCGCGCAGGGCCTGCTGGATTTCTACGCCCGGACGCAGGAGCGGCGAGTGAGCCTGCCCTTCGAGATCGACGGGGTGGTGTACAAGGTAAACGCGCTGACGGCGCAGCGCGTGCTGGGCTATGTGGCCCGCGCGCCGCGCTTTGCCGTGGCGCACAAGTTTCCGGCCCAGGAAGAGATGACGCGCGTCGAACGCATCGAGTTCCAGGTCGGACGCACCGGCGTGGTGACGCCGGTGGCGCGCCTGAAGCCGGTCTTCGTCGGCGGCGTCACGGTCACCAACGCCACCTTGCACAACGAAGACGAGGTCCGCCGCAAGGACGTGCGCGAAGGCGACATGGTGACGGTGCGCCGCGCCGGCGACGTCATTCCCGAAGTGGTGGCGGTCGTGCTGCAACATCGGCCCGAAGGCAGCCTGCCTTTCGTCATGGCCAGCGCCTGCCCGGCCTGCGGATCGGCTCTGGAGCGGCTGGAAGGCGAGGCGGCCTGGCGCTGCACCGGCGGATTGATCTGTCCCGCCCAGCGCAAGCAGACGCTGATCCATGCCGCCAGCCGCAAGGCGCTGGACATCGAAGGGCTGGGCGAGAAGCTGGTGGACCAGCTGGTGGATACGGGCCTGGTCAAGACGCTGGCGGATGTGTTCAAGCTCAGGGTGGAGAACCTGGTGCTGCTGGAACGCATGGGGCGCAAGTCGGCGGAGAACCTGATCGAAGCCATCGACAAGGTGCGCCAGCCGCCTTTGAATCGTTTTGTGTATGCGTTGGGGATACGGCACGTGGGCGAGACCACGGCGCGCGATCTGGCGCAGCATTTCGGCTCTCTGCAGGCGTTGGAGCAGGCCGACGAGGAGTCCCTGCTGCAGGTCAATGACGTGGGGCCCGTGGTCGCGGCCTCGGTACGGCACTTCTTCCAGGAGCCGCACAACCGGCAGGTGCTGGACGCCTTGCTGGCGGCCGGGGTGACGCCCCGGCAGGCCCAGGCGCGCGCCAACAGCGGCGCCTTGCCCCTGGCAGGCAAGACTTTCGTGATCACGGGCACCTTGCCCAGCATGAGCCGGGACGAGGCGACGCGCCGCGTGCTGGAGGCCGGCGGCAAGGTCAGCGGTTCAGTGTCCAGGAAGACCGCTTTCGTGCTGGCGGGCGCCGAGGCGGGCTCCAAGCTGACCAAGGCCCAGGAGCTGGGCGTGACCGTGCTGGACGAAGAGCAGTTCCTGGCGATGCTGGCTTAGCGGCGGTTTGGCGCGCTGATTCTTACAGACTAGTCATAGACCCCAAAGTAGTTTTTTCGCTAACCGTTGGGGATTAAATGGAGTATTTAGGAAGCCGCCGCTCAGGCCTGGCCCCAGAACCGCCTCGGCTGACGGCTTGCAGGCGCTATGCGCCTGTACCCTTGCCAGTCACGCGGGCCGGGCGCGGCCTGAACTCACGCGGTGGTTCGTTCCGAACCACAAGCGTCGCGCTCGAACAGCAGGCCGCTTGCCTCCCGGCTCGCGTGACTGTCGGCGGCAAGCCGAGCCGGGAGGCAAGCGTCGTTCTGTTTGACGGCGGCGCTTGTCGCTCGCCTGGGGGGCGAGCGACCCGCCGGAGTTAACGACGCGCCCGGCGAGGGCTGGCGACCAGGGAACCGGTGCGCAGCACCGGCAAGTCCTCAGCCTGCAAGGGACTCGAACACCTTCGAGCTGCGGCTTCATTCGCGCTTCATTCATCCTCCGGTAAATCCGTCCGAAGAACAAAAAACCGGCGCCTTGATGAGGGGCGCCGGTTCGATCGTGCCTTTCTGGCCCGGCGTTTAAAACCGGGCCTGGACGCCTTATTTGATGTCGGCGTCTTTCAGGATCTTCTGCTGGTACTCGGCCAGCTTGCGCTGACGCAGCATTTCTTCCAACTGAGGCTTGACGTCGTTCAGGGCGGGGAAGGTCACGGGACGGGCGTCTTCCACCTGGATGATGTGCCAGCCGAACTGGGACTGCACGGGAGCGGCGGCCAGTTCGCCTTTCTTCAGCTTTTCAACGGCCTGGGCGAACTCGGGCACGTAGGTGGAGCTGGGCGCCCAGCCCAGGTCGCCGCCTTGCTGGCCGCTGCCGGTGTCGATGGAGTTCTTCTTGGCGGCGTCGGCGAAGCTGATCTTCTTGGACTTGATCTGGGCCAGCAGATCCTTGGCGGCCTTTTCATCCTTGACCAGGATGTGGCGCACCTTGTATTCCTGCTTGCCTTCTTCCATGCCCTTGATGGTGTTGTATTCCTTGCTGATGTCGGCTTCGGAGACGGGGTTCTTCTTCAGGTAGTCGGCCATCAGGGCGCGCACCAGGATGCCCTGGCGAGCCAGTTCGATTTCCTGCTGGACGTCGGCTTTCTTGTCCAGGCCGGCTTTTTCAGCGGCTTGCACGACAGCCATGCGGTTGACCATCTCCTGCTTGACCTGCTCGCGCAGTTCGGGCGAATCCTTTGCGCCTTGCTCGACCAGCAGGGCGACGAACTGGTCCATGTCTTTCTGGGTGATGGCCTTGCCATTGACTGTGGCAACCGTCTGGGCGTAGGCAGGCGCGGCCAGGGCGCAGGTCAGGGCGAGGGCGGCAAAACGTTTCATGTGCATCCTTAAGCTATGGTTTTGGCTTGGATAGCCAGTGCGTGAATCGGGTAAGGCATGAGATCGTGGACGCGATCATACACAAGTCTGTGCCTTGCCAGTGTTGAAATTCCATCAAATTGTTTCGAGGCGATAATCACGCGGAAGTGGCTGGCGCCTCCTTGCGCTCCGGCGTGGCCGGCGTGCAGGTGGGATTCGTTGATGATGTCGAGCTCGGCCGGCTCCAGCGCCTGGAGGCGCTCGCGCAGCACCTGTTCGAGAGAGTCGGTCATGATTGCGTCAGGGTTTGGGTGGATTGGATTTGTCGGAGTGGTCTTCCAGATAGCGGCCCAGCCAGAGGGACTGGGCGATCACGAAGACCAGCATCATGCCCAGCAGCCCGAAGGCCTTGAAGTTCACCCATTGGGATTCGGTGAAATGTCCGGAAAAGGCCACGTACAGGTTGACGACGCCCGCGGCCGCAAAGAACAGCGACCAGGCCAGGTTCAGCTTGTCCCAGACGCCTTCGGGCAGGACCAGCTGGCCGCCCATGAGCTTTTGCATCAGGTTGCGGCGCATCAGGTAGCGCGCGCCCAGCAGGATCGCGGCGAAGATCCAGTACAGCACGGTGGGCTTCCAGCGTATGAATACGTCGTTGTGGAAGATCAGGGTCGCGCCGCCGAACACCACGATGACGGCCAGGTTGATCCAGTGCGAGGCCTCGATGGCCTTGCCGGTCAGCTTGAGCCAGACTATCTGCAGCACCGAGGCGAGCATGGCTACGCCGGTGGCCATGTAGATGTCGGAGAAGCGAAAGACCAGGAAGAACAGGACCAGCGGGAACAGGTCGAACAGGAGTTTCTTCATGCTTCGGGTTCGAACTTCAGCGACAGGGAGTTGATGCAGTAGCGCAGGCCGGTGGGCGGCGGGCCGTCCGGAAAGACGTGGCCCAGGTGGGAGTCGCACACATTGCACAGGACTTCGGTGCGGGTCATGCCGTGGCTGAAGTCGGCCTCCTCGCGGACATTGTCCGGATTCAGGGGCTCGAAGTAGCTGGGCCAGCCGCAGCCGGCGTCGAATTTGGTGTCCGAGGCGAACAGCGGCGTGCCGCAACCCACGCAGCGGTAGATGCCTGGCGTGGTGGTGTTCCAGTAGCGGCCGGTGAAGGCGCGTTCCGTGCCTTTTTCCCGGGTCACGATGAATTCTTCAGGACTGAGCAGGGCGCGCCATTCGGCCTCGGTTTTCCGTACTTTTTCCACGAGAGCTGCCTTTTGAAAAACGGGATGGACGCCTGCATGAACACGTTCCAGCAGGCGCAACACCACATGTTAAACGAGAATTAGAGCCAATTTGCGTTCCAAGGTTCCGCGATGCACCACGGCGGACCGGTTGGCCCTATGATAGCGGCGGTGTCTTACCCCGCTCGATTTGACCGCGGCGCATTTAGTGCAGTATTCAAATTTTTAATATTTAAGGTAAACACCAATACCTTGTTTCAGCACGACTTGATACGGTTCCGGTATGTGCTGATGATTATCTGTATTACGATTTTCCGGCCGCCGAAACGGCCAACAACAATGAACAGATCTGGGAGATAAGAATGAACTGCTTTCCAACCGTGCGCCTGACCACGCTGGCGGCCGCCCTGGCGCTGTGCGCGCCGCTGGCTGTATCCGCTCAGGTGAAAGTGGGCGTGACCATTGCCGCGACCGGGCCGGCCGCCTCGCTGGGCATTCCCGAGCGCAACACCGTCAGCCTGCTGCCTACCGAGGTCGGCGGCCAGAAAGTCGAATACATCGTGCTGGATGATGCGACCGACACCACGGTGGCCGTGCGCAACATGCGCAAGCTGATCACCGACGACAAGGTGGACGTGGTCATCGGCACTTCGGTCACGCCCGGATCGCTGGCCATGGTGGATGTGGCCGGCGAAACCAAGACGCCCATGATCAGCGTGGCGGCCAACGCCAAGATCGTCGAGCCGGTGGAAGGCGCCCGCACCTGGGTGTTCAAGACGCCGCAGAACGACCAGCTGATGGCCGGCGCGCTGGCCGACGCCATGGTCAAGCAGAACGTCAAGACCCTGGGCTTCATTGGCTACAACGACGCCTACGGCGACGGCTGGCTGAACGTCATGACCGAAGCCGCCAAGGCCAAGGGCATCAATGTGGTCGCCGCCGAGCGCTACGGCCGCAACGACACCAGCGTCACGGGCCAGACCCTGAAGCTGCTGGGCGCCAAGCCCGACGCCGTGCTGATCGCCGGCTCGGGCACGCCCGTGGCTCTGCCGCAGCGCGAACTCAAGGGACGCGGCTACGCCGGCATCATCTACCAGACGCACGGCGCCGCCAACAGCGACGTGCTGCGCGTCTGCGGCAAGGACTGCAACGACATGATCCTGCCGGCCGGCCCGCTGCTGGTGGCCGAGCAACTGCCCGACAGCAACCCCGTCAAGAAGACGGCCATGGACTACAAGACCAAGTACGAGGCCAAGTTCGGGGAAGGCTCCATCAACACCTTCGGCGGCCACATGTGGGACGCCGGCCTGCTGGTGGCCGAGGCCATTCCCGGCGCGCTGAAGACCGGCGCCAAGCCCGGCACGCCCGAGTTCCGCGCCGCGCTGCGCGATTCCATCGAGCAGATCAAGGATCTGCCGGCCTCCCAGGGCGTGTTCACCATGTCCGACAAGGACCACGCCGGCCTGGACCAGCGCGCCCGCGTCATCGTGAAGGTGGTGGACGGCAAATGGACTTATCAGCCTGACCTGTAATCTCCCACAGGCGAAAACCGGCTTCCCAGCCGGTTTTTTCTGAAGGCGGGACCCGGCGCGGGCCGGGCCCGTCCCCGCGACTGGTTTGCGTTACAGTAAGCCCCTTGCCCATTTTTTGTTGTACAGGATGTTGTCCGACATGGATACCACCATCGCTTTAATCTTATTGCAGGATGGCATATTGAATGGCGCCATCTATGCTCTGCTCGGACTCGCCCTGGTCCTCGTCTTTCTCGTCACCCGGGTCATCTTCATCCCGCAAGGCGAATTCGTCACCTTCGGCGCCTTGACCCTGGCCTTCGTGGTGAACGGCCGCATGCCCGGCACGGTCATCCTGCTGCTGATCGCCGGCGCGCTGGTGTTCCTGCTGGAGCTGCTGGCCGCCTTGCGCAGCCGCAGCGCCGCCGGCCTGCCGCGCAAGTTTTTCGTCAATATCCTGATTCCCGTGGCGGTGTACTTCGCCGCGCCCCATATCGTGGCCGCCGACCTGCCGCTGTGGATGGACGTGCTGTTCTCGCTGGCCGTGGTCATCCCGCTGGGGCCCATGGTCTATCGCCTGGCCTACCAGCCCATTGCCGAAGCCAGCGTGCTGGTGCTGCTGATCACGTCGGTGGCCGTGCACTTCGCGCTGACCGGCCTGGGCCTAGTCTTCTTCGGACCTGAAGGCTGGCGCACGCCGCCCTTCATGCAGGGCGAGGTGTCCCTGGGCGCGGTCAGCTGGTCCGCCCAGACCTTCTTCGTGATGGGCGCCTGCGTGGCCCTGATCCTGGGGCTGTGGGCCTTCTTCGGCAAGACGCTGTATGGCCGCGCCTTGCGCGCCACCGCCGTCAACCGGCGCGGCGCGCGCCTGGTGGGCATCAGCACCAATATGTCCGGCTCGCTGACCTTCACCCTGGCCGCCGCCATCGGCGCCTTCTCGGGCATGCTGATCGCGCCGGTCACCACCATTTACTACGACACCGGCTTCCTGATCGGCCTGAAGGGCTTCGTGGCCGCCATCTTCGGCGGGCTGGTCAGCTACCCGGTCGCTTTGCTGGGCGCGCTGTTCATCGGCGTGCTGGAGGCTTTCTCGTCCTTCTGGGCCAGCGCCTATAAAGAGGTCATCGTATTCACCATGGTCATTCCGGTTTTGTTGTGGCGCTCCTTTGGTAGCAAGCACGTGGACGACGAGGAGTAAACACACATGAAACGCTTGCTGACGATATTGTTCATCGCCGTCCTGTTCGTGCTGCCGCAGCTGGGCGCCACGCCCGAGTTCTGGATCACCCAGCTGAACTACATCGGCCTGACCAGCCTGGTCGTGCTGGGCCTGGTCCTGCTGACCGGCGTGGGCGGGCTGACCTCCTTCGGCCAGGCCGCCTTCGTGGGCCTGGGCGCCTACACCACCGCCTACCTGACGGCCCGCCTGGGCTGGTCGCCCTGGCTCAACCTGCTGATCGGCCTGGGCCTGACCATGCTGGTGTCCTACATCCTGGGCGCCATCACGCTGCGCCTGTCCGGCCACTTCCTGCCGCTGTGCACGCTGGCCTGGGGCCTGGCGCTGTACTACCTGTTCGGCAACCTGCAGTTCCTGGGCCAGTACGACGGCATCTCGGGCATTGCGCCGCTGGACATCTTCGGGCTGTCGCTGGCCTCGGGCAGGGACATCTATTACCTGATCTGGGTCGTGGCGCTGCTGGCCATGTGGGGCACGCGCAACCTGCTCGATTCGCGCCCGGGGCGCGCCATCCGCGCGCTCAAGCACGGCAGCGGCATGGCCGAATCCTTCGGCGTGAACATGGCGGCCTACAAGGTCATCATCTTCGTCTACGCCGCCTTGCTGGCCTGCCTGTCGGGCTGGCTGTACGCGCACTATCAGCGCGCCGTTTCCCCCAGCCCCTTTGGCCTGAACTACGGCATCGAATACCTGTTCATGGCCGTGCTGGGCGGGGCCGGCAGCGTCTGGGGCGCGGTGCTGGGTTCGGCCCTGGTGCTGACCCTCAAGGACCAGCTGCAGAACTGGCTGCCCAAGCTGCTCAGCACCGACATCAACTTCGAACTGATCGTGTTCGGCATCCTGATGGTGCTGATCCTGCAATATGCCCGCGACGGCATCTGGCCCATCCTGCAAAAGGGCTGGGAGCGCGTGTTCGGCGTGCAGACGCGCCGCCAGGCGCCGCCGCCGCAGGCGCAGGCCCTGCCGCAGCGCGCCCGTCCGCAGGCCGGTTCGCTGGTGCTGCAGGTGGACAAGATCCGCAAGGAATTCGGCGGCCTGGTGGCGGTCAACGACATCAGCTTCACCCTCGACGCCGGCCAGATCATGGGCCTGATCGGGCCGAACGGCGCAGGCAAGAGCACGACCTTCAACCTGATCACCGGCGTGCTGTCGGCCACCAGCGGCCAGGTCAGCTTCCTGGGCCAGCGCATCGACAAGTTGCCGGCGCGCGAGATCTCCCGCCTGGGCGTGGGCCGCACCTTCCAGCACGTGCAGTTGCTGCCGACCATGACAGTGCTGGAGAACGTGGCGCTGGGCGCGCACCTGCGCCGCAAGGTCGGCGTGGTGCCTGCCGTGCTGCATGCCGAACGCCGCAGCGAAGCCGAGCTGCTGCACGAGGCGGCAATCCAGCTGCAGCGCGTGGGTCTGGGAGATTATCTGTATGAACAGGCCGGCAACCTGGCTCTGGGCCAGCAGCGCATCCTGGAGATCGCCCGCGCCCTGGCCTCCGACCCCGTCCTGCTGCTGCTGGACGAGCCCGCCGCCGGCCTGCGCTACAAGGAAAAGCAGGAACTGGCCAAGGTGCTGGATCAGCTTCGCCGCGAAGGCATGAGCATCCTGCTGGTCGAGCACGACATGGACTTCGTCATGAACCTGACGGACAAGCTGGTGGTCATGGATTTCGGCACCAAGCTGGCCGAAGGCCTGCCCAAGGAGATCCAGGAGAATCCCGCGGTGCTGGAGGCCTATCTGGGCGGCATCGACGACGATCTGGAACTGGACGAACCCGCAACGACCTCACACGCAGGAGCATCCGCATGAGTCAGGCAACACCCCAGGATGTGATCCTGAAAGTCACCAGTCTGGCCGCGCAATACGGCAAGGTCAGCGCCGTCATGGGCGCCAGCCTGGATGTGCGCGCCGGCAGCATCGTCACCGTGATCGGCGCCAACGGCGCCGGCAAGTCCACCCTGCTCAATGCCATGATGGGCGCGCTGCCCAGCGTGGGCCGCAGCACCGGATCGGTCCAGTACCAGGGCGAGGAGATCAGCCACTGGGAGGTGGAGCGGCGCGTGGCCGGCGGCATTTCGCTGGTGCCCGAGCGGCGCGAGCTGTTCGGCAGCATGACGGTGGAGGACAACCTGCTTCTGGGCGGCTTCCGGCTGTACCGGGCCCGGCAGGCCGGCTGGCGCGATACGCTGGAGCAGGTGTATGCCTTTTTCCCGCGCCTGAAGGAGCGCCGCGGCCAGTTGGCCGGCACCCTGTCCGGGGGCGAGCGCCAGATGCTGGCGGTGGGGCGCGCCCTGATGGCGCAGCCCAAGGTGCTGATGCTGGACGAACCCAGCCTGGGCCTGGCGCCGCGCATCGTGCGCGAGATCTTCATGATCATCGCCCGCTTGCGCAGTACCGGCGTGGCCATCTTGCTGGTGGAGCAGAATGCGCGCGCCGCCCTGCAGGTGGCCGACTACGGCTATGTGCTGGAGACGGGCGACGTGGTGCTGGAAGGCCCCGCGCGCGAGCTGGCCGACAATCCGCGGGTGATCGAAAGCTACCTGGGACTGGGCAAGCGAGAGGCCGAGGCGGCGTAGACGCCGCGTCCTTGAACGCAAGACGGGCCGCCCCATGGGGCGGCCCGTTCTGCATTCGGGCGTCTTAGAAGCGGTAGCCCACGCCTATGGTGGCGACCACGGGGTCCAGCTTGGCCTTGCCGATGGACTGGCCGTTCAGCTTCACGTCGGGGCGGATGCTGATGTAGCGCACGTCGGCGTTCAGGAACCAGTTCTTGTCCAGCTTGTAGTCCACGCCGAGCTGGGCGGCGAAGCCCCAGGTGTTCTTCAGTTTCAGGTCCGCGCCTTCCAGGGCGCCTTGGGACTTGGTGTCGAAGAACATGGTGTAGTTCAGGCCCACGCCCACATAGGGCTGGAAGTCGCTGTCCGGCAGGAAGTGGTACTGCAGGCTGAGGGTGGGAGGCAGGTGCTTGGTGCTGCCGATGCGTCCCAGGTTGCTGTCGATGTTGTGCTTGAAGGGGAAGGCGCCCAGCAGCTCCACGCCGATGTTGCGGGTGGCCATGTAGGTCAGCGAGAAGCTGGGGCGCACATTGTTGCCCACGTCCAGCTTGACGGCGCCGTCCGCGACCGTGCCGTTGTTGGACTTGGGGCTGACCAGGGTGACGCCGCCTTTGACCAGGAAGTCGCCCGCTTCATGGGCCTGGCCGGCCGGCGTGTAGAGGACGGCGGCCGCGCCGACGGCGAGCAGGGACAGGTGCAGGGCTGGAAACAGGTGGCGGGTTTTCATGGGAACTCCGTAGGGTTGATTCAGACCTACAGAATGCCCGAGCGCCGGGGCGCCCGGTTTGACCCAGAGCAACATCTTGATACAGGCACCCGCCGGGACTTGTTCCAGATCAAACAAGTCCGATAATGCGCGTCCGCGCTGGCGTCCGTCTCACGCCTCGCGGCGGCGCAGCCGCCAGGCCAGCTCGCCCACGATGCCGCGCCGGAATGCCATCACGCACAGGATGAAGATCAGGCCGATGACGATGGTGACGGATTCGCCCAGGGTGCGGAATCCGTTCCAGCCCGTCCATTGGGCGAGCAGCGCGCCCCATTCGCCGACCTTGTTTTCCAGCACGACCACGATGATGGCGCCGATCACGGGGCCGGCCAGGGTGCCCAGTCCGCCGATCAGCGTCATCAGGATGACCAGGCCCGACATCTGCCAGGTGGCGTCGGTCAGCGTGGCCGACACGAACACCAGCGACTTGGTGGCGCCCGCCAGCCCCGACAGGGCGGCCGACAGCACGAAGGCCAGCAGCTTGAAGCGATCCACGTCGTAGCCCAGCGAGATGGCGCGCGGCTCGTTCTCGCGTATGGCCTTGAGGACCTGGCCGAAGGGCGAGTGCACGCAGCGCCAGATCAGCAGGAAGCCGAAGGTGAAGATGCCCAGCACCAGGTAGTACAGGTTCAGGTCACGGGACAGGTCCCAGCCCAGGATGCTGCCGCGCGGAATGCCCTGCAGGCCGTCCTCGCCGCCCGTGAAGGGCGCCTGCAGGAAGAAGAAGAACAGCATCTGCGCCAGCGCCAGGGTGATCATGGCGAAGTAGATGCCGCTGCGCCGGATGGACAGCGCGCCCATCACCAGGCCCAGCGCGCCGGCGCAGGCCGTGCCGAAGAGCAGCCCGGCCGCCGTGGGCCAGCCCCAGACCGCCAGCGACTGGCCGGTGGCGTAGGCCGCCCCGCCCAGGAAGGCGGCGTGCCCGAAGGACAGCAGCCCCGTGTAGCCCAGCAGCAGGTTGAAGGCGCAGGCGAACAGCGCATAGCACATGACCTTCATGATGAAGATGGGATAGGCGCCCATGGCCGGCAGCAGCGCGACGATCAGGAGCAGAACGATGA
Organism: Pseudomonadota bacterium; assembly: GCA_023425645.1. GTDB lineage: Bacteria > Pseudomonadota > Gammaproteobacteria > Burkholderiales > Burkholderiaceae_B > Alcaligenes. The sequence goes on along the minus strand of JAFACG010000024.1, from coordinate 47,901 downwards.
AGACAGGGATCTCTCGTTTCATTTGACTTTCCCGAACAGGCCCGCCGGACGCAGCAGCAGGACGATGACCATGATGATGAACACGACGGTATTGGAGGCTTCGGGCCAGAACACCTTGGTGAGGCCTTCGATGACGCCCAGGCCCAGGCCGGTCAGGATGGAGCCCAGGATGGAGCCCATGCCGCCGATGACCACCACGGCGAAGACCACGATGATCAGGTTGCTGCCCATCAGGGGGGAGACCTGCAGGATGGGGGCGGCCAGTACGCCGGCAAAGCCCGCCAGGCCCACGCCGAAGGCGTAGGTGAGGGTGATCATCAAGGGCACGTTGACGCCGAAGGCCTCGACCAGCTTGGGATTCTCGGTGGCGGCCCTCAGCAGGGCGCCCAGCCGGGTCTTCTCTATCATGAACCAGGTCGCCAGGCACACCACGACGGAGGCCGCCACGACCCAGGCGCGATAGATGGGCAGGAACATGAAGCCCAGGTTGTAGCCGCCCTGCAGCAGCTTGGGCGTGGGGTAGGGCTGGCCGGACACGCCGTAGATGCTGCGGAACACGCCTTCGAGCAACAGCGTCAGGCCGAAGGTCAGCAGCAGGCCGTAGAGGTGGTCCAGCCGGTAGAGGTGGCGCAGGAACAGGCGTTCCAGGATGATGCCGAACAGGGCCACGCCCAGCGGCGCGAGCGCCAGCATGACCCAGTAGTTCAGGCCCAGGTATTGCATGCCCATCCAGGCCAGGAATGCGCCCAGCATGTACAGGGCGCCGTGGGCGAAGTTGATGATGTTGAGCAGGCCGAAGATGATGGCCAGCCCCAGGGACAGCACGGCGTAGAAGGAACCGTTCACCAGGCCCAGCAGCAGCTGGCCCAGCAGAGCCTGCAGGGGAATACCGAAAATATCCGTCATAGTATGCGCGACCCGTGCATGTAGTCAGTCCTCAGGCATGGGCCGGCCGCGGCAGCGGCCGGCCGGCGGGTTCTTATTTTTTCACCAGCGAGCAGGTGGATTCTTGCAGCGAGGCATAGACCTTGTCTCCCGGCAAGGTCTCGACCAGCTTGTAGTAGTCCCAGGGCTGCTTGGATTCGCCGGGCTTTTTCACCTGCATCAGGTACATGTCGTGCACCATGCGGCCGTCCTCGCGCACGACGCCGTGGTCGGTGAACATGTCCTTGATGGGGTTGGACTTCATCCATTTCATAAGGGTGTCGGCATCGTCCGTGCCGGTTTCCTTGACACCCTTCAGGTAGAAGGCGGCGCTGGAGTAATCGCCCGCCTGCAGGAAGGACGGCATGCGGTTCTGCTCCTTGAAGAAGCGCTGCGCCCATTCTCGAGAAGCGTCGCTCTGGTCCCAGTACCAGGCGGTGGTCAGGTACAGGTTCTGGGTGGCTTCCAGCCCCAGGGCGTGCACGTCGTTGATGAATACCAGCAGCCCGGCCAGATGCATGGTGGCGGTGATGCCGAATTCATTGGCGGCCTTGACCGAGTTGATGAAGTCGCCGCCGGCATTGGCCAGGCCCAGGATCTTGGCCCCGGAGGACTGCGCCTGCAATAGGAAGGAGGAGAAGTCCGAGGCGCCCAGAGGCACGCGCACCTGGCCCTTGACCTCGCCGCCGGCTTTCTTCACGACCTCGGCCGTGTCGCGTTCCAGCGAGTGGCCGAAGGCGTAGTCCGCCGTCAGGAAATACCAGCTCTTGCCGCCGTCCTTGACCACGGCGGCGCCCGTGCCGCGCGCCAGGGCGATGGTGTCGTAGGCGTAGTGCACGGTGTAGGGCGTGCACTGGGAATTGGTCAGGTTGGAGGAGCCTGCGCCCACCGCGATGAAGGGCTTCTTCTTTTCCGCCGCCACCGCGGCCATGGCCAGCGAGGTGGCCGAATTGGTGCCGCCGATCAGCACGTCCAGCTTCTGGCTGTCGAACCATTCGCGGGCCCGGGCGGACGCGATGTCGGCCTTGTTCTGGTGGTCGGCCACCAGCAGCTCGATCTTCTTGCCGTTGATCTCGCCGCCCGCATCGGCGATGGCCATGCGGATGGCGTCGCCGCCGGCCTTGCCGTCGATGTCGGAATAGACTCCCGACATGTCCGTGATGAACCCGATGCGGATCACGTCATCGGAGATGGCCGCAACTGCCGGTTGGGCCAGTAGTAGTCCGGCCGTCGTCAGGGCGGCGCTGATCGTTGCAAGCTTCATGGGCTGTCTCCTCGTGGTGTTGAGTGGCGTGTCTGGCCTTGCCGGCGGGAAAGGGTCAGACCCCGAGCAAGGTGTTGAGTGTCTCGTGCTTGTGGGCGAGCTCGCTGGCCGCGAAGCTCTCGACCACCTGGCCGTGCTCCATGACGTAGAAATGGTCGGCCAGGGGAGCGGCGAAGTGGAAATTCTGCTCCACCATGACGATGGTGTAGCCTTTGGCCTTCAGGGTGGCGATCATGCGGGCCAGCGCCTGCACGATGACCGGGGCCAGGCCTTCGGAGATTTCATCGAGCAGCAGCAGGTTGGCGCCGGTGCGCAGGATGCGGGCCACGGCCAGCATCTGCTGCTCGCCCCCGGACAGGCGCGTGCCCGGAGAGTGGCGGCGCTCCTCCAGGTTGGGGAACATTTCGTAGATCTCGGCCAGCGACATGCCGCCTCCCGGCGTGGAGCCGATGGCCGGCGGCAGCAGCAGGTTCTCCTCGCAGGTCAGACCGGCGAATATGCCGCGCTCTTCGGGGCAATAGCCCACGCCCAGGTGGGCCACGCGATAGGTGGGCAGATGGATGGATTCGGCTCCCTGGATGCGGATGGAGCCGCGGCGCGTGTCCGTCAGGCCGAGGATGGCGCGCAGCGTGCTGGTGCGGCCGGCGCCGTTGCGCCCCAGCAGCGTGACGACCTCGCCCTGCGCCACGCTCAGGTTGACTCCGTGCAGGATGTGGGACTCCCCGTACCAGGCATGCAGATCCTCGATTTCCAGGGCGGCCTTGCTCATGGATGCGCTCCTTGCAGTTCGGTTGCGGTGGTTCCCATATAGGCCTGCATGACGGCCGGATTGCGGGACACGTCCTCGTAGGGGCCTTCGGCCAGGACGGCGCCGCGCGCCAGTACCGTGATGCGGTCGGCAATGGAGGAGACCACGTTCATATTGTGTTCGACCATCAGGATGCTGCGCCCGGCGCTGACCTTGCGGATCAGCTCGGTGATCCGCTCCACGTCCTCGTGGCCCATGCCCTGGGTAGGCTCGTCCAGCAGCATCAGTTCGGGCTCCATGGCCAGCGTGGTGGCGATCTCCAGGGCGCGCTTGCGCCCATAGGGGAGGTTGACGGTCAGGTCCTGGGCGAAGCCGGCCAGGTCCACCTGCTCCAGCAGATCCATGGCGCGCTCGTTCAGGCCGTCCAGGCAGCGCTCGTTGCGCCAGAATTGAAAAGAGGCGCCGGTGCGGCGCTGCAGGCCGATGCGCACGTTCTCCAGCACGGTCAGCTGCGGAAACACCGCCGAGATCTGGAAAGAGCGGATGATGCCGCGCCGGGCGATCTGTGCCGGCCGCTCCCGGGTGATCTCGGTATCGTTGAAGTAGATCCGGCCGGAGGTGGGGGCGATGAACTTGGTGAGCAGGTTGAAGCAGGTCGTCTTGCCTGCTCCATTGGGACCGATCAGCGCGTGTATGTCCCCGCGCCTCACCTGTAGATTGACCTTGTCGACAGCCACGAAACCCAGGAATTCCTTCACCAGGTTCTCGGTGCGCAGAATGTACTCTGTCATCGCCTGCCAGCCCTTGTGCGGAGTTAACGTCGAGTTTCAGTATGGAAGCCCGCATGGGCAAAAACCATGCGGGTTTGTCATAGGATAGGGAAACTCCGGTGGCGGACGGGAAGGCGGCTCCCCGAAGGAGCCGCCGGCGGGATCCGATCTACTTGGCGACCGTCTTGGGCTTGAACTCGCACAGGTCGGCAATGCCGCATTGGGGGCATTTGGGCGTGCGGGCGACGCAGATGTAGCGGCCGTGCAGGATGAGCCAGTGGTGGGCGTCCAGCAGGAATTCCTTGGGAATGACGCGCTCCAGCTTCTTTTCCACTTCCAGCACATTCTTGCCGGGAGCGATGCCGGTGCGGTTGGCCACGCGGAAGATGTGCGTGTCCACGGCGATGGTGGGCAGGCCGAAGGCGGTGTTCAGCACCACGTTGGCCGTCTTGCGGCCCACGCCGGGCAGAGCCTCCAGCGCGGCCCGGTCGCAGGGCACCTGGCCCTGGTGCCGCTCCAGCAGGATCTGGCAGGTCTTGATGACGTTGGCGGCCTTGGTCTTGTACAGGCCTATGGTCTTGATGGCCTCGCGCAACCCGTCCTCGCCCATGGCCAGGATGCCTTGGGGCGTGCCGTGCTCCGGGAAGAAGCGGCGCGTGGCCAGGTTGACCGATTTGTCGGTGGCCTGGGCGGACAGGATGACGGCGATCAGCAGCTGGAAGGTGCTGTCGTATTCCAGCTCCGTGGTGGGCTTGGGATTGGCGGCCTGGAAGCGGCTGAAGATTTCGTGGCGTTTGGCGGCGTTCATGGCGTGATTCAGTTGCCGCCCTGGCCCGCGCGGCGGGCGCGGGCGCGGGCCAGGGCGGCGGCGATGGAGGCCTGGCGCTTGTCGGCCTGGTCGGCGTCGTTGGCCAGCACGGGCTTGTTGGCCAGCGTGCGCGCTGCCAGCTCCGAGCTCTCGGCGTGGCGGGCCAGCAGGCGCAGGCGACGCTGTTCGGTATCGCGCCTGGCCTGCTCGGCCTGCGATGGCGTCCAGTCATCGGTGGGCACCATGGTGATGCAATCCACCGGACAGGGCGGCAGGCACAGTTCGCAGCCTGTGCAGCGATCGGCCAGCACGGTGTGCATGAGCTTGTTGGCGCCGACGATGGCATCGACCGGGCAGGCCTGGATGCACAGCGTGCAGCCTATGCAGTGTTCCTCGATGATGACGGCGCGGCTCGGGCCGGCGAATTCCCCGCATTCCGGGTCCAGGGGCGTTTCCTCTCGCCCCAGCAGGGCGGCCAGGGCGCGCACGCCTTCCTGGCCGCCGGGCGGGCAGCGGTTGATGGCCTCGCCCTCCAGGGCGATGGCCTGGGCGTAGGGCAGACAGGCGTCGTAGCCGCAGCGCGTGCACTGGGTTTGAGGAAGCAGGGCGTCGATGCGCCGCATCAGTGAGTCGGACATGAATGCAAAAACGGGGCCGACCGGCCCCGTGGAGATGCGCGGTGGGCGAAATCAGGCGTGCTGACGGATGAAATCCTTGATTTTAGGACAGATCAGCGTGCGCCAGCGGCTTCCCGAGAAAATCCCGTAGTGGCCGCAACGCGGCGCCGTGAACTGCTGCTTGAGTTCCGGGGCAATGCCCGAGCACAAGCCCTGGGCGGCATGCGTCTGCCCCAGGCCGGAGATGTCGTCCAGTTCGCCTTCGATGGTGAAGAGCGCCACGCCCTGGATGTCCTGCGGGCGCACCTGTTCGCCGCGCACATGCCATTGACCCTTGGGCAGCTGCTGCTCCTGGAACACCACGCGTATGGTGTCCAGGTAGAACTCGGCGGGCATGTCCAGCACGGCGTTGTATTCATCGTAGAAGCGGCGGTGCGCTTCGGCGTCGTCCTCGTCGCCCTTGATCAGGTGCTGGTAGAAGTCGTAGTGAGAATGCATGTGCCGATCCGGATTCATGGCGATGAAGCCGGCGTGCTGCAGAAATCCGGGGTAGACGCGCCGACCCGCGCCGGGGTATTTGGACGGGACCCGGTGGATCAGGTTGTTCTCGAACCAGGCATAGGGCTTGGTGGTGGCCAGGCGGTTGACCTGGGTGGGCGACTGGCGCGTGTCGATGGGGCCGCCCATCATGATCAGGCTGCGCGGCATCTTGGGATCCTTGCGGCTGGCCATGAGCGACACGGCGGCCAGCACCGGCACGGTGGGCTGGCACACGGACATCACGTGCACGTCGGGTCCCAGGGCGCGGATGAATTCCTGGATGTACAGCACGTAGTCGTCCAGATGGAAGGGGCCGGCCGACTGGGGCACCATGCGCGCGTCCACCCAGTCGGTGACGTAGATCGAGTGCTCCGGCAGCAGGGCGCGCACGGTTTCACGCAGCAAGGTGGCGTGGTGGCCCGACAGGGGCGCCACCAGCAGGATCTTGGGGTCCTGGTCGGCTTCAGGAAAGTCGCGGCTGAAATGGATCAGGTTGCAGAAGGGCTTGGCAATCTGCACGCGCTCGGCGACCGCGACCGTGCGCCCCTGGATCTCCGTCTGGCTTAGTCCCCAGGCTGGTTTTTCGTAGTCCTTGCCCAGGCGATGCACGAGCTCGTACGCCGCCGCCAGTTGCCGGGACACGGGGGTGTAGGCCAGCGGGCTGTAGGGATGGGAGAACAGCTGCGAGCTGGTGCCCGAGAAGGCTGCCAGCGGCGCCAGGAAGGAGCGCTGGAGTTCGTGCAGATCGTAGAGCATAGGTGGTTGCGCCTTGGTGTTGCCTGATTCCTTATGCAAATAAATGCATAAGCTTATTTGCTACTTGAAACAATACGGCTTTTGCCGCCGCTTTTGACTTGGGATTATCCCGTTGCTGCGTTGCAGCAATGTTTCTTGTATCAAAAGTGCGGCGGCCGACGCAAGCGCGGCAGGGAAGAAAGGCAGGCGCGGCGCCGGCGGTCAGAGGGCGCGGGCGCGGATCAGCGTTCCAGATACTGTAGTTTGTTTTCCACACCGTTCCAGTTGTCGGCGTCTTCCAGCGGTTTCTTGGAGCGGTTGATGCTAGTGAACACCGGGGAAAGCTCGGCGTTCAGCTCGATGAACTGGACCTGGTCCTGTGGAACGTCTTCCTCGGCGAAAATGGCGTTGGCCGGGCATTCGGGAATACAGACGGCGCAATCGATGCACTCGTCCGGATCAATCACCAGAAAATTCGGGCCTTCACGAAAACAGTCCACGGGGCACACATCCACGCAATCGGTGAATTTGCACTTGATACAGTTTTCGGTGACGACATGGGTCATTTCAGTAAAGCTCCTGCGGGATCGGTAAGGCTGTCGGACCAAGGGGGCGGGCTGTGGGCGGGCGCGAGTGCCGGGCGGGCGCACAGGGCGGGGCGACAGAAACTGGATTCAATCCGTCAATTTTAACGAATATTCGGGTTCCTGCTTATTGAGTTGGCGCAAGTCCGCCGCGCCGGCCCTCCCTTGCGCCAGGTGCGCGAGGCGGGGCGGGCGTGCTATGGTTGCGCAAACGAAACCGGTATGCCCGCGATGATCATCACTTCTCTTCTCGATACGGACCTTTATAAATTTTCCATGATGCAGGTCGTGCTGCATCATTTCCCGGCGGCGCAGGTGGAGTACCGCTACAAATGCCGGACCCCCAACATCAACCTGAGCCAGTATCTGGACGAGATCCGCGCAGAGATCCACAGCCTGTGCCAGCTGCGCTTCTCGGACGAGGAGCTGGCCTATCTTGGCTCACTGCGCTTCATCAAGAGCGACTTCGTCGACTTTCTGGGACTGTTCCATCTGCCCGAGCGCTGCATCAGCGTGGAGGCGGGCGCCGCGCCCGGCGAGATCGAGATCCTGGTCAAGGGTCCCTGGCTGCACACCATCCTGTTCGAGATACCGGTGCTGGCCATCGTGAACGAAGTGTATTTCCGCAACGAACGCCCCAATCCTCCCTGGGAGGAGGGGCGCGAGCGGCTGCAGTCCAAGATGCGCCTGGTGGTGGACGATCCGGCTCTGGCCGATTTCCGGGTGGCCGACTACGGCACGCGCCGCCGCTTCTCCAAGAAGTGGCACGAGGAGGTGGTCACCACCATGATCCAGCAGATGCAGCCGCATTTCGCCGGCACCAGCAATGTCTGGCTGGCCATGAAGCATGGCGTCACCCCCTTGGGCACCATGGGTCATGAATACCTGCAGGCCTGCCAGGCCCTGGGGCCGCGTCTGCGCGATTCGCAGATCTTCGCGCTGGAGGTCTGGGCCAAGGAATACCGGGGCGACCTGGGCATTGCCCTGTCGGACGTCTACGGCATGGATGCCTTCCTGCGCGACTTCGACATGTACTTCTGCAAACTGTTCGACGGTGCGCGGCACGATTCGGGCGACCCCTTCATCTGGGGAGAACGACTGCTGGCCCATTACATCGCCAACCGGACCGATCCGCGCACCAAGACGCTGGTGTTCTCCGACGGGCTGACCATCCCCAAGGCCATCGAGCTGGCGCAGCGTTTTGCCGGCCGCTGCAAGGTGTCGTTCGGCATAGGCACCAACCTGACCAATGACCTGGGTCATGAACCGCTGCAGATCGTCATGAAGATGGTTCGCTGCAACGGTCAGCCCGTGGCCAAGGTCTCGGACGCGCCGGAAAAGACCATGTGCGACGATCCGGCCTACCTGGCGTATCTGCGCCAGGTCTTCCAGCTGCCGCCGGCTTGATCATTACAGGCAGAGCAGGGCGGCCAGGTGGGCGCCGGCTTGCCGCGCCTCCTGCCTCTGTTCCGTGCTCAGGTGCTTGGGGGCGAGAATGGCCTCGGGCGTTTGCGCCTGGAAGTTGAAGATGCGGCCGGGCCAGGCCGCCTCCAGTCGCCAGCCCGTGCAGATGCGCTCCAGCTGGGTCAGGGCTCCGCGGCCGTCGCTGCCGGCGCTGATCAGGGCGCCGTAGGGCCGGCCGTTGAGCTGGTCGAGCACCGCATAGTAGAGTCGGTCGAAGAATTCCTTCATGGCCCCGCTCAGGCTGCCCAGGTTCTCGGGCGCGCAGAACAGATAGGCCTGGGCCTGCAGCAGGTCTTCGGCGCCAGTCTGTTCACAGCCCAGCAGGCGGACCTGGATGCGTTCGCGCTCCTGCAGTTCCTCCAGGACCTGGCGCGCGCCTTCACCGGCCTGCTCGGCCAGCTGGCGGGAGGCGCCGGTGCGCGAATGCCAGACGATCAGCAGGCGGCGATGCTCGGGCGAAGGCATAAGGCTCATATGCTAATACTCGCGGTGATAGACTACGACTTATAGTATAGAGAGCCGCCGCCGGAACGGCCGCCATACCGAAGTAAACGACATGAATCAGACAGTATCCCCCCCTCTTGCCGAATCGGCCTTCAGCCCGCAGTGGCTGGCGCAGGCCGGCGCCGGGCTGGACGAACCGGGGCGCGAGCTCCTGCAGCGCGCGGCCGAGTGGGCCGAGCCGGCTCTGCGCGAGCTGCCGGGCAGCACGGGCGAGCCGCTGGACCAGCATTGCGCGCAAGTGGCGGTGATCCTGGCCGGCCTGGGGGCCGACGCCCAGACGCGCGCCAGCGCCTTGCTGGCCGTCATGCCTGCGCCGGATCGGGACGTCAAGCAGGATCCCGTCCAGAAAGCCTTCGGCTCCGAAGTCATGACCCTGGTGCGCGGTTCGCGCGCCCTGTACCGGCTGGGTTCGCTGACCGGCCAGGCCAAGGAGCAGCCGGGCGCCGGGGACCAGAAGGAGATGAAGCGCAAGATGCTGCTGGCCATGGCCGCCGACCTGCGCATCGTGCTGATGCGGCTGGCCTCGCGCCTGCAGTCGCTGCGCTGGTTCCGTCAGTCCAAGGCGCCGTGCCCCATTGTCTTCGCGCGCGAAACCCTGGAACTGTACACGCCGCTGGCCAATCGGCTGGGCATCTGGCAGGTCAAGTGGGAAATGGAAGACCTGGCCTTCCGTTTCCTGAATCCGGACGTCTACAAGGACATCGCCCGCCAACTGGACGACAAGCGCATCGAACGCGAGACCCTGATCGCTCAGGTGCGCGACCAACTGCTGGCGGCGCTCAAGCGCGAGCACATCGACGCCGAAGTGTCGGGTCGGCCCAAGCATATCTACAGCATCTGGAACAAGATGCGCAACAAGCACCTGGACTTCGGCCAGTTGTTCGACCTTCGCGCTTTGCGGGTCATCGTCGAGGACGAGCGCAGCTGCTACAACACGCTGGCCGTCGTGCATTCGCTGTGGACGCCGGTGCCGGCCGAGTTCGACGACTACATCTCGCGTCCCAAGCCCAATGGCTACCGGTCCCTGCATACCGTGGTGGCCGACGCGCAGGGCCGCACTTTCGAGATCCAGATCCGCACCCGCGAAATGCACCAGTATGCGGAATTCGGGATGGCCGCGCACTGGCGCTACAAGGAAGCCGGCCCGCAGGGCGGCCAGGTGGCCGCCGATGGCGAGGACGACCGCAAGATCGCCTGGATGCGCCAGCTGCTGGCCTGGGACCGGGACGCGGGCGTCTCCAATGCGGCGCCGGCCGAGCCCGCCGCCGCGGCGCAGGCGCCGGCCGCCCCGCGTCCATTGAAGGCGCAGGAAGAGGACCATATCTATGTGCTGACTCCGCAGGCGCGCGTGATCGAGCTGCCGGTGGGGGCCACGCCGGTGGACTTCGCCTACTACCTGCACACGGACCTGGGCCATCGCTGCCGGGGTGCGCGAGTGGATGGGCAGATGGTGCCCTTGTCCACACGACTGGCCACGGGCCAGACGGTGGAGATCGTGGCCGCCAAGTCGGGCGGACCGTCGCGCGACTGGCTCAACACCCAGCTGGGTTTCCTGGCCAGTCCCCGTTCGCGCTCCAAGGTGCGGGCCTGGTTCAATGCCATCGAACTGCAGCAGCGCATCTCCCAGGGGCAGGCCATGGTCGAGAAAGAGCTGCAGCGCCTGGGCCGCACGGCCGTGAACCTGGAACAGATGGCCCAGCAACTGGGCTTTGCCCGGGCCGACGACCTGTACGTGGCGGTGGCCAAGGACGAATTCAGCCTGCGCCAGGTGGATGCGCTGTTCCGCGGCGCCCCCCAGGAGGAAGAGCCCGTGCGGCGAGTGTTCGACGCCGCCAACGACAGCGTGGCCAAGACGGGCAAGAGCGGGGTCCTGGTGGTGGGGGTGGATTCGCTCATGACCCAGCTGGCCCGTTGCTGCCGGCCCGCGCCGCCGGACCTGATCGCCGGCTTCGTGACCCGGGGGCGGGGCGTGTCCATCCACCGCGCCGATTGCAAGTCCTATCACGAGCTGAGCCTGCGCCATCCCGAGCGGGCCATCAGCGTGGACTGGGGCAATACCGGCGATTCCCTGTATCCCGTGGACCTGGCCATCGACGCCCAGGAGCATCCGAACCTGCTGCGCGATCTCTCCGAAGTCTTCGCGCGGCTGCGTCTGAACGTCACCGGCATCAACACCCACAGCCGCCGTTCGCTGACCCAGATGGTGTTCACCATCGAAGTGCGCGACGGCGAGCAGATCCAGAAGGCCTTGACCGCCCTGAACGAGCTGCCGGGCGTGAGCGCCCGCCGTTACTCGTCTTGAACTGGTAAAATCGTGGAATCCGAACGTCGCGGGCGCTGTGCCCGCGATTGTTCTTGTCAACCAAGAGAGCTAGCTTTGAAAACCTATACCTTGCCCGACCCGGATGGACATTTTGGTCAGTTTGGTGGTTCGTTTGTAGCCGAGACTCTCGTTCACGCCCTGGACGAGCTGAAGGCCGCCTACGAACGGTATCGGAACGATCCTGACTTTCTGCGCGAGTTCAACTACGAGCTCAAGCATTTCGTCGGTCGTCCCAGCCCTGTGTACCATGCCCGTCGATGGTCGGAGCAGCTGGGCGGCGCTCAGATCTGGTTCAAGCGCGAAGACCTCAACCATACCGGCGCGCACAAGATCAACAACTGCATAGGCCAGATCCTGCTGGCCCGGCGCATGGGCAAGCCGCGCATCATCGCCGAGACCGGCGCCGGCCAGCACGGCGTGGCCACGGCCACGGTGGCGGCCCGCTACGGCCTGGAATGCGTGGTGTACATGGGCAGTGAAGACGTGCGCCGCCAGGCGTCCAACGTCTATCGCATGAAGCTGCTGGGCGCCACCGTCGTGCCGGTGGAGTCCGGCTCGCGCACCCTGAAGGACGCGCTGAACGAAGCCATGCGCGACTGGGTCACCAACATCGAGAACACGTTCTACATCATCGGCACCGTGGCCGGCCCGCATCCCTATCCCATGCTGGTGCGCGATTTCCAGTCCGTCATCGGCCAGGAATGCCTGGAACAGATGCCGGCCGAGGCCGGGCGCCAGCCCGACTACGTGGTCGCCTCGGTGGGCGGCGGCTCCAATGCCATGGGCATCTTCTACCCCTACATCGAGCAGGACGGCGTCGCGCTGGTGGGCGTGGAGGCGGCCGGTCGCGGCCTGGACACGCTGGAGCATTCCGCCTCCCTGAACAAAGGGCAGGTGGGCGTGCTGCACGGCAACCGTACCTATGTGCTGCAGGACGAGAACGGCAATGTGATGCCCACGCATTCGGTGTCTGCCGGCCTGGACTACCCGGGCGTGGGGCCCGAGCACGCCTGGCTCAAGGACAGCGGCCGCGCCCAATACGCCACGATCACGGACCAGGAGGCCCTGCAGGCTTTCCACGACTGCTGCCGCATCGAAGGCATCCTGCCGGCCCTGGAGTCCTCGCACGCGCTGGCGCACGCCGCCCGCATGGCGCCTTCGCTGGGCAAGGACAAGATCATCCTGGTCAGCTTGTCCGGTCGCGGCGACAAGGACATGCACACGGTCGCCGAATACGGCGGCCTGACACTGTAATCAATCGGGAAGCCATTATGTCGAGTAACGTACGCCTGAAAGCGGCGTTTGAGCGTTTGAACGGGCGCTGCGCCCTTGTACCGTATGTCACGGCCGGCGACCCCTCCGTGCCGTCCACCGTCGCCCTGATGCATGCCCTGCGCCAGGCCGGCGCGGACGTGATCGAGCTGGGCGTGCCGTTCTCCGACCCGACCGCCGACGGTCCGGTCATCCAGCGGGCCGCCGAGCGCGCCATCAGTCGCGGCGTGGGCCTGCGCAAGGTGCTGGACATCGTGCGCCAGTTCCGTCAGCTGGACGATGAAACGCCCGTGGTGCTGATGGGCTACGCCAATCCCATCGAGTGCATCGGTCAGGCCGAGTTCGCTCGGCTGGCCGGGCAGTCCGGCGTGGACGGCGTGCTGACGGTGGATTATCCGCCGGAGGAATCCCAGGAATTCACCGCGCTGCTCACCGAACAGGGCGTGGACACCATCTTCCTGCTTTCGCCCACGTCCACGGACGAGCGCATCGCCAAGGTGGCCGCCCTGGCCCAGGGTTATGTGTACTACGTATCGCTCAAGGGCGTGACCGGCTCGGGGCAGATCGACGTGGCTGATGTCGAGCATCACCTGCAGCGCATCCGCAAGCATGTCAAGATTCCGGTCGGCGTGGGCTTTGGCATCCGCGACGCCCAGAGCGCCAGGGCCATCTCGCGCAACGCGGACGCCGTGGTGATCGGCTCCAAGCTGATCGAGACCATGGAAGAGGCCGTGCAGGCCAATGCCGGCAAGGACCAGAAGGACGTGGACGCCGCCGCCATCGCGGCCGCGGGCCAGTGGCTGGGACAGATACGCCAGGCGCTGGATAATTAGCCCAAAAGCGCTTTTAGCGTTTAGAATCATGTGCCTGTTCCGCGTGAACAGGCGCTTTTTTTCAGAATAAGAGGGCAGCGGCCACGGGCCGGCTGACCGAACACAGGATCTCACAATGAGCTGGATCGAGAAAATACTGCCGCCACGAATCAACCGCAATCCCGAGAGCAGCCGTCGCGTGCCCGAAGGCCTGTGGGTGAAATGCCCATCGTGCGAGTCAGTGCTCTACAAGGAAGATCTGCAGGCCACGCTGAATGTCTGCCCCAAGTGCAGCCATCACATGCGCATCGGTGCGCGTGCGCGCATCAAGGCGCTGCTCGATGCCGAAGGCCAGGTGGAGATCGGTGCCAACACCCGTCCCATGGACCCCTTGAAGTTCCGCGATTCTCGCAAGTACACCGAGCGCGTCGCGGAAGCCACCAAGCAAACCGGCGAGACCGAAGCCATGGTCGTGGTCAGCGGCACGATCCTGTCGGTGCCCGCCGTGGTGGCCTGCTTTGAATTCGAATACATGGGCGGCTCCATGGGATCGGTGGTGGGCGAGCGTTTCACGCGCGGCGTGCAGGCAGCCATCGCCAATCGTAGTCCCTTCGTGTGCGTGGCTGCCTCGGGCGGCGCGCGCATGCAGGAGAGCCTGTTCTCGCTGATGCAGATGGCCAAGACCACGGCCATCCTGGCCGAACTGGCCGAAGCCGGGCTGCCTTTCGTCAGCATCCTGACCGATCCGACCATGGGCGGCGTGTCCGCCAGCTTCGCCTTCATGGGTGATGTGGTCATTGCCGAGCCCAATGCCCTGATCGGTTTCGCCGGCCCGCGCGTGATCGAGCAGACCGTGCGCGAAAAGCTGCCCGAAGGCTTCCAGCGCGCCGAGTTCCTGCTGGAGAAGGGCGCCATCGACATGGTGGTGGACCGTCGCGAGATGCAGCGCGAGCTGGCCGAACTGCTGGCCCTGCTGACCCGCCAGCCCGCCGAGGCCGTTTCCCGTCAGTCCTGACCCCGTGCCTGGCCCGCAAGGGCGTGAAAGAGCGCCGCCTGTGTATCAGGCGGCGTTTTTTTTATTCTTGCGATTTTTCGTGCGCCCATGAAAAAACGCCGCCCCGAAGGGCGGCGTTTCTGTCTGGCGCTTAGTGCGTTTCGACTTGCTGCAACGGTTCGCTGCTTTCAGCCTGCACCACGCGCTTGCGCGGACGGCCCATGCGCACTGGAGCGGGCTGGTAGTCATCCTGCACCGCGGAACGGGAGGTTTCGACCAGTTCGATGCCGGCGGCTTCCAATACGGCGTTCAGCTCGGCGGGCTGAGCTGCACCGGCAGTGCCGTTCACCTGGGGCTGGGCGGCAGCGGGAGCCGCTTCCTGCACCGTTTCCACAGCTTGCTCGGTCACTTCCTTGGCAGGGGAGGCCTTGGGCGCTTCCTGAGGCGCTTCTTCCTGGACAGGCTGCTCGGCTTGAGCCGTGGCTTCTTCCTGCGCTGGTTCTTCAGCGGCCGGGGCGACGGCGGGCTCGGCCTGCTCGGAGACGACCTGTTCGGCAGCTTCCTGAACGGGCTCTTCGGCGGCTTCCTGGGCGAGCGCTTCAGGCTGGGCCATAACAGGTTCCTGGGACTGGACGGGTTCGGCGGGCTGTTCCTGGACCGGTTCGGCAGGCGCTGCCTCGGCGGGAACGGGTTCAGCTTCCGAAACAGGAGCGTCCTGCTCGGGCTCGGCGGCAGGAGCGGGCTCCTGTTCGACGGGCGACTCCACGGCTACAGGAGCGGCCGCCACTGCTGGTTCCTGGGCGGCGGGAGCCGTCTCGTCACCGGAAGCGGCGCCTGCCTGGTCCTGGTCTTCCAGGGCGGCGGGGTTGAAGCCGGGGGTTTCGTGGGCCACGTAGGCGATGGCAGCGCCTTCTTCGGTGCTGTCTTCGTTTTCAGTCGCGGCGGCGGCGTCCGGGCTGCGGCGGCCGCGACGGCTGCGACGGCGGCGGCGCTTGCGTTCGGGATCCAGCACGCCGGCGTCCGCGGCTTCTTCGCTTTCGGTTTCGGCGGCTTCGCTTTCCTCGACGGCTTCGGCGCGGGCGTCAGCGGCCTGGCTGGCGGCGGCGATGCCGGCCACCGTGGCTGCCGTGGCGGCAGCAGCGGCGACGGCTGGAGCCGACGTCTGTTCCTGCTGTTCCTCGACGGCGAGGTCCTTGTTCAGCTCGGGCGTGTCCACGCTGCCTTCTTCACGGCGCTGGCGGCCTCGGCCGCGGCGATTGCGCGTGCCGCGGCTGCTGCCGGCGCCGCTTTCCTCGGCGGCAGCCGTTGCGGCAGGCGCGGCTGGAGGGCTCTGGCGGGTTTCCAGGACGGCTTCGGAGGCGGCCGATGCGGAACGGCGGCGGCCGCGTCCGCTGGCGGCCGCGTCAGCGGCGGGCTTGTCTTCCGCGGCGGATTCGGGACGGTTGCCCTGGCGGCGACCGCGCGTGCGTTCGCCCTGGCTGCGGCTGCCGCTGGACTGGCCGTTGCGGCCCTGGCGGCGTGCGGGAGCGGTCTTGGCGGTTTCCGTCTTGGCGGTTTCGGCGGCCGGCTCGGCAGGGCTGCCGGTCAGCCAGCCGATCAGGCGCTTGAGCAGACCGGGCGAACCGGCGGCCGGCGCGGGAGCGGCGGCGGCAGGGGCGGGCTTGCTGATCGGGGCGGGCTGGGCCGGGGTGATGCCCTTGACCAGGGCTTCGGGGCGCGGCTTGACCTCGTGGCTGCGGTGCGGCACCAGGCTGTCCTGCTGTTCGGGCTGCTGCACCAGCTCGTAGCTGCTGCGCAGTTCGTCCAGGCGGGGGTCGTCGTGGCGCAGGCGCTCGATGACGTGGTGCGGCGTTTCCAGATTCTTGTTGGGAATCAGGACCAGGGCGATGTTCAGGCGCGACTCGATCTTGGTGATGTCGCTGCGCTTTTCGTTCAGCAGGAAGGTGGCCACGTCCACGGGCACCTGCGCATGCAGGGCCGCCGTGCCTTCCTTCATGGCTTCTTCCTGCAGCAGGCGCAGCACGTGCAGGGCGCTGGACTCGGCATCGCGGATGACGCCGGTGCCGGTGCAGCGCGGGCAGGTGACGTGCGAGCCTTCGTTCAGGGCGGGACGCAGGCGCTGGCGGGACAGTTCCATCAGGCCGAAACGCGAGATCTTGCCCATCTGCACGCGGGCGCGGTCAAAGTGCAAGGCATCGCGCAGGCGCTGTTCCACGGCGCGCTGATTCTTGCTGTCTTCCATGTCGATGAAGTCGATGACGATCAGGCCGCCCAGGTCGCGCAGGCGCAGCTGGCGGGCCACTTCGTCGGCGGCTTCCAGGTTGGTGCGCAGGGCGGTTTCCTCGATGTCGGCGCCGCGGGTGGAGCGGGCCGAGTTCACGTCGATGGCCACCAGCGCCTCGGTGTGGTCGATGACCACGGCGCCGCCCGAAGGCAGCTGCACGGTGCGCGAATAGGCGGTCTCGATCTGGTGCTCGATCTGGAAGCGCGAGAACAGGGGGATGTCGTCGCGGTACATCTTGACCCGATGCAGATTGTCCGGCATGACCACGCTCATGAAGGCGGCGGCCTGCTCGTGGATTTCATCGGTATCGATCAGGATCTCGCCGATCTCGGGCGAGAAGTAGTCGCGGATCGCGCGGATGACCAGGCTGGATTCCAGGTAGATCAGGATGGGCGCGGAATTGTCGCGGGCGGCGCCGTCGATGGCGGTCCACAGCTGCAGCAGGTAGTTCAGGTCCCATTGCAGTTCTTCGACGCTGCGGCCGATGCCGGCCGTGCGCGCGATGATGCTCATGCCCTGGGGGATGTCCAGCTGGTCCATGGCTTCGCGCAGTTCCTGGCGGTCCTCGCCTTCGACGCGACGCGAAACCCCGCCCCCGCGGGGATTGTTGGGCATCAGCACCAGGTAGCGGCCGGCGAGCGAGATGAAGGTGGTCAGGGCGGCGCCCTTGTTGCCGCGTTCTTCCTTCTCGACCTGGATGATCAGCTCCTGGCCTTCGGTCAGGGCGTCCTGGATGCGGGCGGTGCGCACGTCCACGCCTTCCTTGAAGTAGCTGCGGGCCACTTCCTTGAAGGGCAGAAAGCCGTGACGCTCTTCGCCGTAGCTGACGAAGCAGGCTTCCAGGCCGGGCTCGATGCGGGTGATGACCCCTTTGTAGATATTGCCTTTGCGCTGTTCGCGCCCGGCTGTTTCGATGTCGAGGTCAATGAGTTTCTGACCGTCGACAATGGCGACGCGTAATTCTTCTTGATGCGTCGCATTGAACAACATGCGTTTCATGAGTGAGGATCTCCGTTGTCATGGCGCACCGTTTATCGGCGCACGACCTCGGGTCACTCGGTGTGTAGCGCAATTGCTGCAGCAGTACGGGGCAGGCGGGCGTATACGGCCTGCCGGCTTATAGTCTGGGAGGCACGAATCGCACGGAAGTGCGAAGTTCAGTCAGCAGGGGGGTCAGGTTCACGTGTGTGGTTGACGGATACAAAGTTGCTGGGAACGGCAGTCGCGTTGATGACGCGCCTGGTGCAAAAGAGCGGGACAATCTGTGCAGGAATTCAGCGCCGCACGCGGGAGGGAAGCATCTACTGGAAAGCGGGCGTATCGCGACTCGACTTTCTATATTTCGGGCTCACCCCGGCGACCTTGTGACCCGGAAGCTGGAACTCAAGGATACAATTATAAGACCTTGTCCATCCAACGGAGACGCACCCTTTGCATCTCTACGCCGGACCTAGTCTCAGCTCCCTTGGGCTGAAGCGATTATATGCCCCTTTTTGTTATGTGCAAACCTCACGATTCACAAAGACCATCCCCCCAGGTGCGGATGATACGCATCGACGAAAGCCGGGCGGGTCAGCGCATCGACAACTTCCTGCTGCGTGAGTGCAAAGGGGTGCCCAAAAGCCACATCTACAAAGCCATTCGCGGCGGCGAGGTGCGGGTCAACAAGGGCCGCATCAGCAGCGACTACCGCCTGGAGGACGGCGATCTGGTGCGCGTGCCGCCGCTGCGCCTGCCCGAGCGCGACGAGCCTCGCCGGGCGCCGCCCGCGGTGTTTCCGGTGGTCTTCGAGGACGAGCACCTGATGGTCATCGACAAGCCGGCCGGCGTGGCCGTGCACGGCGGCAGCGGCGTATCCTTTGGCGTCATCGAGCAACTGCGCGCCGCGCGCCCGCAGGAACGTTTCCTGGAGCTGGCGCACCGCCTGGACCGCGAGACCTCCGGCCTGCTGATCATCGCCAAGCGCCGCGCCGCGCTGGTCGGACTGCACGACATGTTCCGCGAGATCCGGGCGCGCAAGTTCTACCTGGCCCTGGTGCAGGGCGACTGGGTGAACGATCGCCAGCACATCCGCTTTCCGCTGCTGCGCTGGCTGACCGCCAACGGCGAGCGTCGGGTGCGGGTGGACGAGGCAGGCAAGCCGGCCCACACCATCATCACCCTGCAGCGCCGTTTCGGCCGATTCAGCCTGCTGCAGGCGGAACTGAAAACCGGGCGCACGCAC
Source organism: Pseudomonadota bacterium (assembly GCA_023425645.1). Lineage (GTDB taxonomy): Bacteria > Pseudomonadota > Gammaproteobacteria > Burkholderiales > Burkholderiaceae_B > Alcaligenes. Next base: position 29,034 of record JAFACG010000024.1, on the reverse strand, counting down.
CAGATCCGGGTGCATCTGGCCCATTCGGGGTTCCCCATCATCGGCGACGAGAAGTATGGCGACGACGCCCTGCGCGAGCAATTCGCCCGCCAGGGCTTCAAGCGCATGTTCCTGCATTCGGGCCGCCTGGAGTTCGATCATCCCGTCACCGGGCAGCCGCTGGTGCTGGAGGCGCCGCTGCCGCCGGAGTGCCGGGCCGTTCTCGACATGCTGGAGAAGCAAGCATGAAGCGCTATGCCGCCGTTGTATTCGACTGGGACGGGACCGTCATGGACTCGACCTACTCCATCGCCAGCTCCATCCAGCAGGCCTGCGCCGACCTGGAGCTGCCCGTGCCTTCCATCCAGCAGGCCAGCTGGGTGATCGGGCTGTCGCTGGAAAGCGCGCTGTACCGGGCGGTGCCGGACCTGACCGCCGAGCAGATGCCGCAGTTCCTGGAGCGTTACCGCTTTCATTTCCTGCAGCGTGATCCGCACATCAAGCTGTTCGACGGCATCCTGCCGTTCCTGGGCGAGCTGCGCGGCCACCGGGTGGCGCTGGGCGTGGCCACGGGCAAGAGCCGCCAGGGGCTGGACCGGGTGCTGCAGCAGGCCAGCCTCGGCGCTTTCTTCGACGCGACCCGCTGCGCCGACGAAACCCGCGGCAAGCCCGATCCCGAGATGCTGCACCAGCTGCTGGACGAACTGATGCTGGAGCCCTCGCAGGTGCTGATGGTGGGCGATACGGTGCACGACATCCACATGGCCGCCAATGCGGGCATGGACAGCGTGGCCGTCACCTACGGGGCCCATGATCCGCACACGCTGGCCCAGGCCCGGCCCACCGTCATGGTGGACAGCGTGGCGCAGATGCGCGACTGGGTCTTGCCGCGCATCACGAACAGGTTCTAGGCCTTTGCAGGAACTTTGCGCCCGGCGGCCGGTCTCACGCTGGCAACCCGACAGGAGATTTTCATGTTCAAGTCGCGCTCCGTGCCTGTGCGTCCTTCGGAAATCACGGATGAATCCGTCTGGCGCTCCCGCCGCCGCCTGCTGCTGCAGGCGCCCGGCGCCCTGGCGCTGGCCGCGGCCCTGCCGGGCAGGGCGCATGCCCTGGCTGCGGGTGAACCCCTGAATTTTTCCCGCTCGACGCGCTGGGCCGTCCAGGAGGAGCCCACCCGCGAATCGGACATCACCTCCTATAACAATTACTATGAATTCGGCACCGGCAAGGAAGACCCTTCCCGCTACGCCGGCGCCCTGAAGACAGAACCCTGGACGCTGGTCGTCGACGGTCTGGTGGGCAAGCCCCTGAAGCTGGACATGGATCAGATCCTCAGGCTGGCGCCCCTGGAGGAGCGCGTCTATCGTCTGCGTTGCGTGGAGGCCTGGTCCATGGTGGTGCCCTGGGTGGGCTATTCCCTGTCTGAGCTGATCAAGCGCGCCGAACCTCTGGGCGACGCCCGCTTCGTGCGCTTCGAGACGGTGCGCGACGAGGCCGCCATGCCCGGGCTGCGTTCCAGCATCCTGGACTGGCCCTACGCCGAGGGGCTGCGCCTGGACGAGGCCATGCATCCGCTGACCTTATTGGCCACCGGCCTGTATGGCAAGTCCCTTCCCGAGCAGAACGGCGCGCCCGTGCGCCTGATCGTGCCCTGGAAATACGGCTTCAAGTCCGCCAAGTCCCTGGTGCGCATCACCCTGACCGATTCCATGCCGGTGTCCAGCTGGATGCAGGTCGCCCCGCACGAGTACGGCTTCTATGCCAACGTGAATCCGGCCGTGCCCCATCCTCGCTGGAGCCAGGCGACCGAGCGCGTCATCGGCTCGGGTTTCTTCGCCGCCAAGAAGCCCACCCTGCCGTTCAACGGCTACGCCGAGGACGTGGCCAGCCTGTATGCAGGCATGGACCTGAAGCGGAACTATTGATGGCAACCTGGAAGGCTGCGCAAGTCGACCGGTTCAAGCCGCTGGTATTCCTGCTGGGCCTGTATCCCTTGTTGCGCTGGGTCTGGCTGGGCTTCATGGGCGGCCTGACCGCCAATCCCCCGGAATTCCTGACGCGCTCCAGCGGCCTGTGGGCCTGGGTGTTCCTGCTCCTGACCCTGGCGGTCACGCCGTCGCGGCGTCTGCTGGGGCAGCCGGGCCTGGTGCGAGTGCGACGCATGCTGGGCCTGTTCGCTTTCTTCTATACCGCGCTGCATACTGTCGCCTGGGCCTGGTGGGACCGTTCCGGCGACTGGCTCTCTATGTGGCACGACATCCTCCAGCGCCCCTTCATCACGCTCGGGGCCGTGGCGGCCGTGCTGATGCTGGTGCTGGCTGCAACGTCCACCCATGGATGGCAGCGCCGGCTGGGCCGCCGCTGGTCCAGCCTGCATCGCAGCGTCTATGCCGCGGCCATCTTGTCGGTGGTGCATTTCTATCTGGTCAGGGCGGGCAAGAACGATGTGCTGGACGTCTTCGTATATGGCGCGGTGTTCCTGGGGCTGATGCTGCTGCGCAAATGGCCGGGCGCAGCCCGCCAGTCAGCCTAGCTTAAGAAGCGCCTGGTCCGGCGCCTGCGGCGCATCACGGCTTCGTGGATGCGGTCCTGGCCCGCCGGACAGGCGCCGGCGTTCAGTTCAGGCTTTTCAGTATGGCCAGGGTCTGCGCGTCCAGCACGCCGTCAAAGCGCGAGGGCCGGTAGTGCATCTGGAAGGCGGCGATCACATTCTGCGTGGCTTTGTCGAAGACGCCCGTCTCCGGCGTCTCGTAGCCCGCCTTGCGCAGCAGGGCCTGCACTTCGGGGGCCTGCTGCAAGGGCAAGGCGGCGTACTGCGCCTGCAATTGGCGCGCCTGCGCTTCGTTGTACCAGCGGCCTATGCCGGCCTGGGCCAGTTCCTTCCAGGGAAACAAGGGGCCTGGATCCTGCTTGCGCTGCGGAGCCAGGTCGCTGTGGCCGATGATGTTGCGCGGGGCGACGCCGTGGCGCTGCGCCAGGTCCTGCAGCAGGACGGTCAGCGTCTTGATCTGCTCCGGCGTGTACGGCATCCAGCGGCCGTCGTCCAGGCGCCCCAGATTGACGATCTCGATGCCTATGGATCCGGTGTTCAGGTCCGTGAAGCCGTACCAGGAGCCCAGTCCGGCGTGCCAGGCGCGCCGGTTCTCGTCGACCAGGCGGTAGACGGTGGGACGGCGCTCGTCGGTGATCAGGTAATGGGCGCTGACGTCGCGCTGGGTCAGCACTTTCAGCGACGTCATGTTGTTCAGGGCCGTGTAATGCACGACCAGATAGCGCACGCGGCTGTTCTGGCCTTTGGCGCTGTAGCTGTCATCGATCTTCAGGGGGCCGCTGCCGCCGCAGGCGGCCAGCAGGGCGGCCAGCGACAGAATGCCGGCCTGGGCGCCGCGTCGCAGCAGGGAGGAAGTCAGAGTCATGATCTTTCCTTGAACAGGTTCTCAGCGGCCGGCCAGGAACAGGAATATGCAGGGAATCTTGTCCAGGTCCGGCGCCCGGCGCTCGCGCCATTGCTCGATGGTGGCGGTGCGCACCCATTCCTGGGAGGTCGTCAGCCCGCGCGCCACACACAGGCGCGTGCCGGGCTTGAGCGTTTGCAGGAGCGTGGCGAACATGGCCGCATTGCGATAGGGGGTTTCGATCAGGATCTGGGTCTGCTTCAGCGACTGCGAGACGCTTTCCCATTGCTTGAGCTGCTTGGCCCGGGCGGCGCCGTCCACCGGCGCGTAGCCGTGGAAGGCGAACTGCTGTCCGTCCAGTCCGCTGGCCATCAGGCTCAGCAGGATGGACGAGGGGCCTACGTGGGGCCGCACGGCAATGCCCATGTCGTGCGCCATGGCAACGACGGTTGCGCCGGGGTCGGCGACGGCGGGACAGCCCGCTTCCGACACCAGGCCGATGTCCTGGCCCGCCAGGGCCGGCTTGAGCCAGTCGCGCAGTTCGCCGGGCTTGTTGCCGCGCTTGTCCAGGGTGTGGATGGTGATCTCCTGCAAGGGGGCGGCGGTGCCCACCAGCTTCAGGAAGGCGCGCGCCGTCTTGGCGTTTTCGGCAATGAAGACGGTCAACTCGCGCGTCAGGGCCTGGACGTCGGCGGGCAGCCAGCCGCTGATCGGGCTCTCGCCCAGTCCGACGGGAATCAGGTGCAGGGAGGCGGCTTGGGGCATGGGGCGGGATTTCCTAGTCTGGGTTGGTCAGCAGGCCGGGCTGCAAGGGGTTGAGGCCGAAATGGCGCAGCATGGAGCACAGCTCGATCAGGGGCAGGCCGATGATGGCGGTGGGATCATCCGAACGCATGCTCTGCATGAGGGCGATGCCCAGGCTTTCGGCCTTGGCGCTGCCGGCCGTGTCGTAGGGCCGCTCCACCGCCAGGTAGTGTTCGATTTCCGCGTCGGTCAGGGTGCGGAAGCGACAGTTCGTTATGATATCGCTGCACAGGAACTCATGCCCGTCGGTCACGCACAGGGCGCTGTGAAAATCCACGCTGCGACCGCTCAAGGAGCGCAACTGCCGCAGGGCGCCGGCATGATCGCCGGGCTTGCCGATGGCGTCAGCGCCCTGGGTGGCGACCTGGTCGGAGCCGATCACGATGGCGCCCGGGTTCAGGCTGCTGATCCGGGCGGCCTTCTCGCGCGCCAGCCGCAGGCTCAGGTCGGCGGGATGCTCGCCCGGCTGCGGGGTTTCGTCGATGTCCGGCGACTGACAGGTGAAAGGCAGGCCCAAACGCGCTAACATGTCGCGGCGATAGACCGAGCTTGATGCAAGGATGATACGCATGGTGTGTTCTTGCTGTGCTTAGGTTTGACTGTCTTGCTTCAAGCACGGTATTATCTAATGTTTTCTTCGTTATTGAAATGGTTGGGCAAGAGGGCTTTGCGGGCAGTCAATTGATTGCCTTGGCCGGGTCTTTTGCCCGCATGGCAAAACACATGGCGAAACAATACATAGATACCCAAGCTTTGAGCCGCGGTCCCCAGAATCTGGCAGGCCAGGCTCTTGTAGCGGATCTGTCTCGCCTGGTGTCGGATCTGCCCGCGCAAGGCGACCTGTCGGTGGCCTGGAGCGTGGCGGGCCGGGCTGATTCGGCGGGACGGCGCTTCGTGCACGTCCAGGCCAAGGGCGGCGTCATGCTGGAATGCCAGCGCTGCATGAAGCCCTTCGAATGGCCCATCGATATTTCCAACGAAGTGGAAGTTGTGGCAACAGAAGCCGAGCTTGAGCTGGATGACGACGACGTCGAAGGCCCGGATCGCATTTTTTGCGAAGGCCGTCTGGATGCCCTGGGTCTGGTCGAGGACGAATTGATCCTCAGCGTGCCGTACGTGCCGCGCCACGATGTCTGCCCCGGCAGCCAGGCGGCGGATGCGGAACCGGCTCCTGAAGACGAACCGGCGCCTAAGCGGGAATCTCCGTTTGCCGTGCTGGGTTCGCTCAAGAAGCCTTGATTGTTTGTTGCTAATTCGTTAATTTTTCGGGCTGACCCCATTCGGGGCGGTCCATCTACAGGAGTCATCATGGCTGTTCAGCAGAATAAAAAGAGCCCGTCCCGGCGCAACATGCGTCGTTCGCACGACGCACTTACCGGTCCTTCGACGGCCATCGAGCCCACGACCGGCGAACTGCACCTGCGCCACCACATCAGCCCCAACGGCATCTACCGTGGCCGCAAAGTGCTGAAAACAAAGAACGACGAGTAATCAGTCTCTTTGTCTCTGCAAGCAACATAGGTTGCATGCTTGATGACTAACAAAAAAATACGTATTGCCATCGACTGCATGGGCGGCGATGTCGGTTTGCCGGTCACCGTCCCTGCGGCTCTGCTTTTTGCGAAGCGGTTCCCGGATGTGCACTGCTTATTGGTGGGCGATACTCAGGCCATCGAGCAAACACTGCGAGCGCAAGGCAATGTCGATACCTCCTGGTACGACATTCTTCACGCTTCCGAAGTCGTCACCATGGCCGATTCGGTCGAGGTGGCCCTGCGCCGCAAAAAAGATTCTTCCATGCGTGTGGCCGCCCAGGCCGTCAAGGACGGGCTGGCCGACGCGTGCGTCTCCGCCGGCAACACCGGCGCCTGGATGGCGATCACCCGCTATGTGCTCAAGACGCTGGACGGCATAGACCGGCCGGCCATCGCCACGTCCATTCCCAACCAGAAGGGCGGCGCCACCACCATGCTGGACCTGGGCGCCAATGTCGACTGCACGGCCGAACACCTGCTGCAGTTCGCCATCATGGGCACGGCGCTGGCCAGCATCGTCGATGGCCACGAGCGTCCCACCGTGGGCCTGCTCAACATCGGCGAAGAAGTCATCAAGGGCAATGAAGTCGTCAAGCGGGCGGCGGAACTGCTGCGCTCCAGCGGCCTGAACTTCTACGGCAACGTCGAAGGCGACGACATCTGCAAGGGCACCGTCAATGTGGTGGTCTGCGACGGCTTCGTCGGCAACGTGGTGCTCAAGTCCATCGAAGGCCTGGCCAAGATGGTGGGCGGCATGCTGCGCGAGGAGTTCACGCGCGATACCCTGAGCAAGGCGTCCGCCCTGGTCGCCCGGCCCGTCTTGAACCGTTTCCGCGACAGGGTGGATAATCGTCGTCACAATGGCGCGGCGCTGCTCGGATTACGCGGTATCGTCATCAAGAGCCATGGCTCGGCCGACGCCTACTCTTTCGGGTATGCTTTGCAGCGGGCTCGCGGCGCGGTGCTCAATGGCCTGCTCGACGGCACCAGCCAGGCGGTGGAGCGTATCAGGCAAAGCCTGAATTCGCTCGATGCCCAGCCCGGCGAACCGGATCCACTCCATACTTCAGAGCCCTCATCCCATTGAACCGGGCTCGACTGGGAAGAAAACTATGACGATATTTGCCAAAATTATCGGTACGGGCGGCTATCTGCCACCTCGGGTCGTGTCCAACGATGACCTGGCCGCCGAACTGGCGCAAAAGGGCATCGAGACCTCCGACGAGTGGATTGTCGAGCGCACCGGCATACGGCAGCGTCATCTGGCCGATCCCGGCGTGCGCACCAGCCAGCTGGCCACGCACGCCGCCCGCCAGGCCCTGGAGGACGCAGGCGTCCAGGCCCAGGACCTGGACCTGATCGTCGTGGCCACCTCCACGCCCGACTACGTCTTTCCCAGCACCGCCTGCCTGGTGCAGGCCGAATTGGGCAACAAGGGCGCCGCCGCCTACGACGTGCAGGCGGTCTGCAGCGGTTTCGTGTACGCCCTGACCACGGCCGAGGCCATGATCCGCGCCGGTCGTGCGCGCCACGCCCTGGTCATCGGCGCCGAGGTCTTCTCGGGCATCCTGGACTGGAACGACCGCCGCACCTGCGTGCTGTTCGGCGACGGCGCCGGCGCCGTGGTGCTCAAGGCCAGCGAGGAGCCCGGCATACTGGCCGCGCAGCTCAATGCCGACGGCAGCCAGATGGGCATCCTGTGCGCCGCGGGCAATGTGTCCCATGGCCTGGTCGTGGGCGATCCTTTCCTGCGCATGGACGGCCAGGCCGTCTTCAAGCTGGCCGTCACATCCCTGGCGGCCTCTGCGCACCAGGTCTGCGAACAGGCCGGCGTGCAGCTCTCCGACATCAATTGGCTGGTGCCCCACCAGGCCAATATCCGCATCATCAATTTCCTGGGTCGCAAGCTGGGCATCCCGTCCGAGAAAGTCATCGTCACCGTGGACCAGCACGCCAACACCTCCGCCGCCAGCGTGCCTCTTGCGTTGAACGCGGCGCGTCGCGACGGCCGCATCCGCGCGGGCGACCTGGCCCTGCTGCAGGGCGTGGGCGGCGGCTTCACCTGGGGCTCGGTGTTGGTTCGCTGCTAAGCCTGCCGCGCCGCGCGTCCGTCCACTTCCTTCGAGTCTCTCTACCATGAAAATTGCGTTTGTCTTTCCCGGGCAAGGTTCGCAGTCCGTCGGCATGCTGGATGCCTGGGCTGAGTCTGGCGTCGTGCGCCAGGTCATCGAGCAGGCCAGCGCCGCACTGGGTCAGGACCTGGCTGCGCTGATGGCGCAAGGGCCGGCCGAAGACCTGAACCTGACCACCAACACGCAGCCCGTCATGCTGGCCAGCGCCGTCGCCATGTACCGCGCCTGGATCGAGGCGGGCGGGCGGGCTCCCGATCTGATGGCCGGGCACAGCCTGGGCGAATATTCCGCCCTGACCGCCGCCGGCGCGCTGACGCTGGAGCAGGCCGTGCCGCTGGTGCGGGTGCGCGCGGACGCCATGCAGGCCGCCGTGCCCGTGGGGCTGGGGACCATGGCCGCGGTGCTGGGGCTGGACGACGAGCAGGTGCGCGAGGTCTGCGCCCGCGCCGCCCAGGGCCAGGTGGTCGAAGCCGTCAACTACAATGCGCCCGCCCAGGTCGTGATCGCCGGTCACGTCGAGGCCGTGGAGCGCGCCTGCACGCTGGCCAAGGAAGCCGGCGCCAAGCGCGCGCTGGTCCTGCCCGTGTCCGCGCCGTTCCACTCCAGTCTGCTGGAGCCGGCCGCCGCCGTGCTGCAACAGGCCCTGGCCGACATCGACCTGCAGGCGCCGTCCGTGCCCGTCATCAACAACGTGGACGTGCAGTCGCCGGCCGATCCGGCCGGGATCAAGGACGCGCTGGTGCGCCAGGCCTGGCATCCGGTGCGCTGGGTCGAGACCATCCAGGCCATGAAGGCCCAGGGCGTCACGCACGTGGTCGAATGCGGCCCCGGCAAGGTGCTCAGCGGCTTGGTCAAGCGCATCGACCGCGACCTGGTCGCCCTGTCCATCACCGACCCCGCCTCGCTGCAGGCGACCCTGGAATCCCTGAAGGTAGCGTAAATGCAAGATTTCAATCTCAGCGGCAAGACCGCCCTGGTCACCGGCGCCTCGCGCGGCATCGGCCAGGCCATTGCAAAAGAATTGATGGCGCGCGGCGCCAAGGTCATCGGCACGGCCACCTCCGAATCCGGCGCGCAGGCCATCAGCGCCGCGCTGGACCAGAACGGCAGCCGCGGCGTGGTGCTGAACGTGGACGACGCCCAGGCCTGCGAGGCCCTGATCCAGGAGCTGAGCAAGGAAGACGGCGGCCCGCACATCCTGGTCAACAATGCCGGCATCACCCGCGACAACCTGGCCATGCGCATGAAGGACGAGGACTGGGACGCGGTCATCCAGACCAACCTGAGCGCCGTGTTCCGCCTGGCCCGCGCCGTGGTGCGCCCCATGATGAAGGCCCGCTGGGGCCGCATCATCAGCATCACTTCCGTGGTGGGCGAGAGCGGCAATCCGGGCCAGGCCAACTACGCCGCCGCCAAGGCCGGCGTGGCCGGCATGAGCCGCGCGCTGGCGCGCGAGCTGGGCAGCCGCAACATCACGGTCAACTGCGTGGCGCCCGGTTTCATCGACACCGACATGACGCGCTCATTGACGCCTGAACAGTCGGCCGCCATCCTGTCTCAAATTCCCTTGGGCCGCCTGGGTTCGGCCGAAGATATCGCCAACGCGGTCGCCTTTCTGGCCGGTCCGCAGGCGCAATACATTACTGGCAGCACCATTCATGTGAATGGCGGCATGCACATGTAAGGGCTTGGCATCGCGCCCGGCTGAGGTAAAATTGCGGGATTATTTGGGGCCTATTGCTTGAGCCGGCGTTGCACGGGTAACGCTGGGCCTCATACAAGAACGCCGTTTTTTGTCATAGCCTACATCTTTTAGCAGTTTGGATTGGCTATAATTCGCGGGAATTTTTCCCCAACTTGGAGAATCTGCATGGAAAGCATCGAACAGCGCGTCAAGAAGATCGTCGCTGAACAACTTGGCGTCAACGAAGCCGAGATCAAAAACGAATCTTCTTTTCTCGACGACCTCGGTGCCGACTCGCTCGACATGGTCGAGCTCGTGATGGCGCTCGAAGACGAATTCGAAACCGAAATCCCAGACGAAGAAGCTGAGAAGATCACGACGGTCCAGCAAGCTGTGGACTACATCAATTCTCACAGCAAGCAGTAAGTTCAATCCAGGGTGTGGGCCTGCGTTCCTGCATGCCCCCGCTCCAAGGCGGTTTCCAGAGAATGGCTCGCGCCCTGCAGCTTTGGCTGGCAAGACGCAGTCATTCCCATCGAACCGCTTTTTTTGTGTTTAGGAGTCATCCGTGAAGCGACGTGTCGTGATTACCGGTCTGGGCATTGTTTCCCCGGTCGGCAACGATATCCCCACCGCGTGGGATAACATCGTCAATGGACGTTCGGGCATCGGGCGTATCACCCGTTTCGATCCGTCGGCCCTGAGTGCCCAGATTGCGGGTGAGGTCAAGGATTTCGATATCACGCAGTACATCTCGGCCAAAGAAGCCAAGCAAATGGATACTTTCATCCATTATGGCGTGGCGGCCGGCATGCAGGCCTGGAAGGATTCCGGCCTGGAAATCACCGAAGCCAACGCCGAGCGCGTGGGCGTCATCGTCGGGTCCGGCATCGGCGGCTTGCCCCGCATCGAAGAGACCCAGAAAGATTATCTCGAGCGGGGCCCGCGTCGCATCTCCCCGTTCTTCGTTCCCGGCTCCCTGGTCAACCTGATCTCGGGCCATCTGTCCATCAACCTGGGCCTGAAAGGTCCCAGCTACGCCGTGGTCTCGGCCTGCACGACGGGCCTGCACTCCATCGGCGACGCAGCCCGCCTGATCGAATACGGCGATGCCGACATCATGATCGCCGGCGGCGCCGAATCCACCGTCTCGCCGCTGGGCATCGGCGGCTTTGCGGCGATGCGCGCGCTGTCCACCCGCAACGACGATCCCCAGACCGCCTCGCGTCCCTGGGACGTGGACCGCGACGGCTTCGTGCTGGGCGAGGGCGCCGGCGTGCTGGTGCTGGAAGAATACGAGCACGCCAAGAAGCGCGGCGCCCGCATCTATGGCGAGTTCTCCGGCTACGGCATGAGCTCGGATGCGCACCACATCACCTCGCCCGACCGCGACGGTCCGCGCCGCGGCGTGCTCAATGCGCTGCGCAACGGCGGCATCAACCCCGACCAGGTCGACTACGTGAACGCGCACGGCACGTCCACGCCGCTGGGCGACGTCAACGAATCCGAGGCCCTGAAGCTGGCGTTCGGCGACCATGCCCGCAAGCTGGTCATCAATTCGACCAAGTCCATGACCGGCCACCTGCTGGGCGCGGCCGGCGGCATCGAGGCCGTGTTCACCACGCTGGCGGTGTACCATCAGGTCTCGCCGCCCACCATCAACATCTTCAACCAGGATCCGGCCTGCGACCTGGACTACTGCGCCAACCAGGCGCGCGAGATGAAGATCGACGTGGCGCTGTCCAATTCCTTCGGCTTTGGCGGCACCAACGGCTCCATGGTGGTCAGCCGTCTTCGCTAATACGGCCCACCCCGCTCGTCACGCCCAGTCCTGGCGAACCGGCGCTCCCGCTCCGGTCCGCAGGCTGGGCGTCGTTGCTTCTGTACTTGCCGCGGCCGGCGCCGCCTGGGTGCTGCATTCCTGGCGGCAGCCCTGGCCGATCTGCCTGACACTGGGCGTGCTGCTGGCGATATTTCTCGGCCTTCGCGCCCGGCGCGCGCTGGGGGATACCGCTATCCTAAGCCATAGGGCGGGGCTATACTGGTTGCAGCGCAACGGAGCCGGGTTCGAGCCCGTGCAGCTCAGGCAGGTCTGGCGCTCGCCATGGTGGCTCACGCTCCAGCTGGCCGCCGGCGGCCCGGACGCGCTGCGCAGCCAGGTCACGGTGTGGCGCTTCGGCCAGCCCCCGCAGGCCTGGCGGGCCTTGCGCCTGTGTGCGAACAGGCTGCCACAGCAGGTCCGTGTTCAGAATAAGGATACTCAATGAGTGAACGCGATACCGATGCCGAACTGATTGCACGTGTTCAGCGTGGGGACAAGCGCGCCTTTGACTTGCTGGTGCTGAAATACCAGCGCAAGATCATGCGTCTGCTCAGCCGCATGATACGCGACCCGTCCGAGATCGAGGACGTGGCGCAGGAAACCTTCATCAAAGCCTATCGGGCGCTCCCCCAGTTCCGGGGCGAAAGCGCCTTTTATACCTGGCTGTACCGCATTGCAATCAACACCGCTCGCAACTGGCAGGCTTCGGCCGGACGCCGGCCCAGCGCACTGCAGGCAATCGAAAATGAAGAAGGTGAAACTTTTGATCAAATCGACAACCTAACTGACATAAGCACGCCTGAGTCCGTGATGGTCAGCCGCCAGATTGCCGAAACCGTAAATAGTGCGATCCAGGCCCTGCCCGAAGAATTGCGGACTGCCATCGTGCTGCGTGAAATCGAAGGCATGAGCTACGAAGACATCGCTCAGACCATGGATTGCCCGATAGGAACGGTGCGCTCGCGCATCTTCCGGGCCCGCGACGCCATTGCCGCGCAATTGCGTCCCATACTTGATGGTGAAGATAGTGAACGACGGTGGTAAGGATTGATGATGCAAGCCCTGAAATCCCATTCCGATGAAGAACAGCTGAACGCCTGGGAAGCCTCCGTATCCTCCTGGGTGGACGGCGAGGCCGAGATGCGTCCCGAAGAACTGGATTCGCCCTACGGGCGCCAGGTCTGGGATACGTATCACCTGATCGGCGATGTCATGCGCACCGAGGCGCTGGCCATCCGCACGTCGGACCGCTTCTATGCGCGCCTGTCCAAGGCGATCGATGAAGAACCCACCATTCTTGCTCCGCATGCGCTCAAGAAGTCGTTGGCGCAGCGCTATGCCGTGCCCGGCCTGGCGGCGCTGGCCGCGGTGGCGGCGGCGGTCTGGATGGGCCTGCCTTACCTGGGCGTGACCGACGCTCCGCAAGGCGGCTCCCTGGTCGCCAGCGCCCAGGATGAACAGCTCTGGAACGACTATGCCGACCTGCACCGCGACTTCGTCGGGGCCGGTCCGGTGCGCCATGTGTCCTTTGAAAGCGGAGCGCTGGGCCAATGACGCTTGTTCCCTTGCCGTCGCGTACGACGGCGGCCCGCATGCGCAAGGGCCTTGCCGCCTCGCTGCTGGCCTTGCTTGCGGCCCCGGCGCTTGCCCAGGAGCAGCGTCCCGTCCAGCCTCTGGACCTGCCCTGGCTGCAGCAGGTGCACAAAGCCGCCCGCGACCTGGACTATTCCGGAGTCATCATCTATACCCAGGGCGAATCCAGCCAGTCCATGAAGCTGGTGCATGTGGTCGACGGCACCGGCGAGCGCGAACGGCTGGAGATACTGGACGGGCTCCCGCGCGAATACCTGCGCCAGAACGACGTCACCCAGTGCCTGATGCCCGAAAAAAAGATGGTGGTCATCGAGCGCCGCCAGAATGAACGCTTCCCCAGCTTTCTGGTGGGCGATGTCAGCCAGCTGCCCCAGCATTACGATATGCGCCGCCTGCCCGAAGCCGAACGCGTGGCCGGCCGCCCCTGCGACGTGGTCGAGCTGGTGCCCAAGGACGAGCAGCGCTACGGCTATCGCCTGTGCGCCGATACCGATCACCGCCTGCTGCTCAAGATGCAGACGCTGGACGTTCGCCAGGCCATCGTGGACCAGATCGCCTTTGCCTCGGTGGCGTTCGGCGACCAGGTCGCGCTGCAGGACCTGCGCACCAGCTGGAATCCCAGCCAATGGGAAGTCGTCGAACCCGAAGTGCGCAAGCTCGATTCCAGCCAGCAGGGCTGGCAGTTCGCCATGCCGCCCGGATTCACGATGCGCTCGGAAATGCTCCGGCCCATGCGCGCCGGCCGACGGGTCACGCATCTGGTCATGGCCGACGGCCTGGCGGCCATTTCCGTGTTCCTGGAACGCGTCGGCACGCCCGAAGCCGAAGAGAACAGCCTGGGCGCCTATCATCGCGGCTCCATGAACATGTTCCGCGCACGCATCAATGATCACGTCGTGACGACCACGGGCGAAGTCCCCATGCAGACCTTGCGCTCGCTGGCCGAAAGTACGCAGTTCGTTTCCCCATCCCGGACACATTGACTATCGTCCACCAGGAGTTTTTCAATGGAAAAATCGAGTCATAAAATGCGTTTCAATGTCCTGTCGGCCCTGACTGCCACGGCGCTGCTGGCTGCAGCCGCGCCTTTGACGGCCGTCCATGCCCAGGCGCAGAGCGCGCCGGTCGCCCAGGCCAGCATCGCCGGGCTGCCCGACTTCACCGATGTCGTGGCCAAGACCGAGGACGGGGTGGTGAACATCCGCACCACCGAGGCCGTGCAGGTGCGTTCGCCGGCCATGGGCCCGGGTTCGGATCCCTACGACATGTTCCGCTGGTTCTTCGGCCCGGACTTCGTGCCGCCGGGCATGGCGCCGCAACGCCCGCGCGGCGGCAACCAGCCGCAGTCCCAGGAGCGCACCGTGCCGCGCGGCGTGGGCTCGGGCTTCATCATTTCCAATGACGGCTACATCCTGACCAACAACCATGTGGTCGCCGACTCCAACGGCATCTTCGTCACGCTCAGCAACGGCAAGGAGTATCCGGCCAAGATCATCGGCACCGACGAGCGCACCGACGTGGCCCTGATCAAGATCGAGGCCAAGGATCTCAAGCCGATGACCATAGGCGATTCCGCCAAGCTCAAGAAAGGGCAGTGGGTGCTGGCCATCGGCTCGCCCTTCGGCCTGGAGTCCACCGTGACCTCCGGCATCGTCAGCGCCATCAATCGCGATACGGGCGACTACCTGCCTTTCATCCAGACGGACGTGGCGGTGAATCCCGGCAACTCGGGCGGTCCGCTGATCAACCTGAACGGCGAAGTCGTGGGGGTCAACTCCCAGATCATCTCGCGCAGCGGCGGCTTCATGGGCATCTCCCTGGCCATTCCGATCGACGAGGCCATGCAGGTCGTCGAGCAGCTCAAGGCGCACGGCAAAGTGACGCGCGGGCGCATCGGCGTGCAGATCACGCCGGTGGCCGATGACGTGGCCAAGGCGCTGGGCCTGTCCGACAGCAAGGGCGCGCTGGTCAGCAGCGTGGAAGAGGGCGGTCCGGCCGCCAAGGCCGGCATCCGCTCCGGCGATGTGATCCTGAAGTTCAACGGGCGCACGATCAATCAGGTGACTGATCTGCAACGCTTCGTGGGCGGCACCAAGCCGGGCGAGAGCTCCACCGTGGAGATCTGGCGCAAAGGCAAGCTGCAAACCGTCAAGGTCGAAGTGACAGAAGTGCCCTCGTCGTCTTCGGCGCCGAACAATGCGCCCGAAAAAGCGCCGGCCACCAGCGCCGACGCCTTCGGCCTGAAAGTGACCGCGGTGCCCGAGGCCGATCTCAAGCGCCTGGGTCTGGACAGCGCCGTGCAGGTGACCGAAGCCGGCGCTCCCGCCAGCGAGGCGGGGCTGCAGCCCGGCGACCTGATCCTGCGCGTGAACGACAAAGACGTGGGAACTCCCGAACAATACGCTAAACTGGTGGCCTCATTGGACAAATCCAAAGCGGCCGCCTTGCTGGTATTGCGTTCGGGCCAATCTCAATGGGTTCTGATCACGCCATCGAAATAAATCCTGCAAAACGGCTAAAATAGCCGTCAGTCAGAAGGGGGCGTCCTGGACGCCCCTTTTTCGTGGCGTTTTCCTGGCATCGAGCCACAACTTATTGTTTATTTTTAACGGTCTATGGATCACATCCGTAATTTCTCCATCATTGCCCACATCGATCACGGCAAATCCACCCTGGCTGATCGCCTGATCCAACGTTGTGGAGGCCTGGCCGACCGCGAAATGTCGACCCAGGTTCTGGATTCGATGGACATCGAGAAAGAGCGGGGCATCACCATCAAGGCCCAGACGGCGGCCCTGCAGTACAAGGCCCGGAACGGCAAGATCTACAACCTCAACCTGATCGACACCCCCGGCCACGTGGACTTTTCCTACGAGGTCAGCCGTTCGCTGTCGGCCTGCGAAGGCGCGCTGCTGGTGGTCGACGCCTCCCAGGGCGTGGAAGCCCAGACCGTGGCCAACTGCTACACCGCCATCGAGCAGGGCGTGGAAGTCATTCCCGTGCTCAACAAGATGGACCTGCCCCAGGCCGATCCGGACGCCGCCCGCCAGGAAGTCGAGGATGTGATCGGCATCGACGCCAGCGACGCCATCGCCGCCAGCGCCAAGACCGGCTTGGGCATCGACGACATCCTGGAGACCATCGTGGCGCGCGTGCCCGCGCCCGTGGGCAGCCCGGACGAGCCCTTGCAGGCGCTCATCATCGACTCCTGGTTCGATAACTACGTAGGCGTGGTGATGCTGGTGCGCATCGTCAACGGCGTGCTGCGCCCCAAGGACAAGGTGCTGCTGATGGCCACGCGGGCCACGCACCTGGTCGAGCACATCGGCGTGTTCACGCCCAAGTCCGAAAATCGCCAGCAGCTCTCGGCCGGCGAAGTGGGCTTCGTCATCGCCGGCATCAAGGAGCTGGAGCATGCCAAGGTGGGCGACACCATCACCCTGGCCGGCAAGCCGGCACAGGCCGCCTTGCCCGGGTTCAAGGAAGTCAAGCCGCAGGTGTTCGCGGGCCTGTATCCCGTGGAAAGCAGCGAATACGATCAATTGCGCGACTCCCTGGAAAAGCTCAAGCTGAACGATGCCTCGCTGATGTTCGAGCCGGAAGTCTCCCAGGCCCTGGGCTTTGGCTTTCGCTGCGGCTTCCTGGGACTGCTGCACATGGAGATCGTGCAGGAGCGCCTGGAGCGCGAGTTCGACATGGACATCATCACCACCGCGCCATCGGTGGTGTACGAGGTCGAGAAGCGCGACGGCGAAGTGCTGATGATCGAGAGCCCGTCCCGCATGCCGGAGGTGGCCCACATCGAGGATGTGCGCGAGCCCATTGTTGTGGTTTCGCTGCTAATGCCCCAGGAATACGTGGGCCCGGTCATGACGCTGTGTACAGCCAAGCGCGGTTTGCAGTTAAATATGACCTATCACGGTCGTCAAGTTAACCTGACCTACGAAATGCCGCTGGCCGAGATCGTGCTCGATTTCTTCGATCGCCTCAAGTCGGTGTCCCGCGGCTACGCCTCCATGGATTACGAGTTCAAGGAATACCGCTCCGCCGATGTGGTCAAGGTCGATGTCCTGATCAACGGCGATCGCGTCGATGCCTTGTCCATGATCGTGCACCGCAGCAACGCCCGCTACCGCGGCCGCGAGGTCGTGGCCAAGATGCGCACCCTGATCCCTCGTCAGATGTTCGATATCGCCATCCAGGCGGCCATCGGCGCCGAAGTCATTGCCCGCGAGAACGTCAAGGCGCTGCGCAAGAACGTGCTGGCCAAGTGCTACGGCGGCGACATCTCGCGCAAGAAGAAGCTGCTCGAAAAACAGAAGGCCGGCAAGAAGCGCATGAAGCAGGTGGGCAACGTCGAGATCCCGCAGGAAGCCTTCCTGGCCATCCTGCAGGTCGAGGACAAGTGATCCTGGCGCACCGGGCCGGTGCGAGCCCGGCCCCGCGCGCAGGGCTGGATTAACTTCTTTAAAGGAAACCGATGAGCTGGGATTTCGCTCTGATTTTGTTCGTGCTGCTGGTGGTGACCGGCGTGATCTGGTTTCTGGACCGTTTCTCCCTGCGCCCGCGCCGGCTGGCCCGCGCCCAGGCGGCCATGGACGCCGTGCCCGTCACGGCCGGCATGGACCCGGAGGACAACCAGCGCCTGCGCCAGGAAGCCTACGACCGTGAAAACCGCATGCCCTGGTGGATCGAGTACGGCGTCAGCTTTTTTCCCGTGATCCTGTTCGTGTTCGTGCTGCGCTCCTTCATCTTCGAGCCCTTTCGCATTCCCTCGGGCTCCATGCTGCCCACGCTCAAGAGCGGCGACCTGATCCTGGTCAACAAGTTCGAGTACGGCATCCGCCTGCCGGTCACCGGCACCAAGGTGATCCCCATGGGCCAGCCCGAACGCGGCGACGTCATCGTGTTCCGCTATCCCGTGGACACCGATGTGGACTACATCAAGCGGGTGGTGGGCCTGCCGGGCGATCGCGTGGACTACCGCGACAAGGTGCTGTCCATCAATGGCGAGCCCGTGGCCCAGGTGCGCAACGGCGACTACTACGAGCCGGACCGCACGGTCTACATCGGCCGCTACCTGGAGGAACTGGGCAAGACCCAGCACAACATCCTGCTCAACAAGACGTTGCCGCAAGGCCTGATGCCCATCGTGGCTTTTCCGCATCGCGATTCCTGCGAATACTTCGTCAACGGCGTGTCCTGCGTGGTTCCGGAGGGCAATTACTTCGTGATGGGGGATAATCGCGACAACAGCCTGGACAGCCGTTACTGGGGCTTCGTGCCCGACGAGAACGTGGTCGGGCGCGCTTTCTTCATCTGGATGAATTTCCGCGAACCGGGGCGCATCGGCCGCTTCCACTAATGAAACGTTTATCTTTGCTTGAGGCCGCCATCGGCCACTCTTTCAAGGACATCGCGCTGCTGGAGCAGGCGCTGACGCATCGCAGTCACAGCGCCCGCCACAACGAGCGGCTGGAGTTCCTGGGCGACTCGGTGCTGAACTTCACCGTGGCGGCCCTGCTGTACCGCCGCTTCGAGCGCATCGACGAGGGCGACCTGTCCCGTCTGCGCGCCAATCTGGTCAAGCAGGCCGCGCTGGCGCAGATCGCCCACAAGCTGGACCTGTCCGAGTACCTGCGCCTGGGGGAAGGGGAGCTCAAGAGCGGCGGCTTTCGCCGCCCGTCCATCCTGGCCGACGCCGTGGAGGCCATCTTCGGCGCGGTGTTCCTGGACGCCGGCTTCGCCCAGGCCGAAGCCGTTATCACCCGGCTGTACGAACCCATGCTGGTGGATGTGGACCCCAAGACCCTGGGCAAGGATCCCAAGACCTTGCTGCAGGAACTGTTGCAGGGCCGCAAGCTGGACCTGCCGGTGTACACCGTGGTGGCCACTCATGGCGCGGCCCACGACCAGATGTTCGACATTGAATGCACCATCGCCAAGCTGAACATCCATGTCCAGGCCAGCGGCAGCAGCCGCCGGGCGGCCGAGCAGGCCGCCGCCACCCAGGCCATCGCCTTGCTGCAGGCCCAGCTGCCGGCCAAGACCACGCGCGCTTCGCGTCATCGCCGCCCGTCCCAATTGACTCTGCCTGTGGCGGTGTCCCAGGAGAATTCATGACAGACCAAGCTTTTCGCTGCGGGTTCGTCGCCATCGTCGGACGCCCCAATGTGGGCAAGTCCACCCTGGCCAACGCCCTGATCGGCAGCAAGATCTCCATCGTCTCGCGCAAGGCCCAGACGACCCGGCACCGCATCAACAGCGTCCTGACGCGCGAGCACGACCAGATCGTCTTCGTGGACACGCCCGGCTTCCAGACCCGGCATGGCGGGGCCATGAACCGCATGATGAACCGCGTCGTCAACCAGGCGCTGGCCGACGTGGACGTGGTCGTGCACGTGGTCGAGGCCGGCAAATGGTCGGCCGCCGACGCCGAGCTGCTGCCCATGCTGCCCAAGGGCGGCAAGACCATCCTGGTGGTCAACAAGGTGGACGCCTTGAAGAGCAAGAACGAGCTGCTGCCCTTCATCGCCCGCCTTTCACAGGAATTCGAGTACGGCTCGGTCATCCCCGTGAGCGCCGCCAAGCGCGTGCAGCTGGACCAGCTCCTGGACGAGATCGCCCAGCGCCTGCCCGAAGGCGAAGCCATGTTCGATGCCGAGACCATCACCGACCGTTCGGTGCGCTTCATCACTTCGGAGCTGCTGCGCGAGAAGATCTTCCGCCTGGTGGGCGACGAACTGCCTTACGGCTGCACGGTCGTCATCGAGCAATGGGAAGAGAACGACCATGGCGCGCGCATTTCCGCCTGCGTGGTGGTGGAGCGCGAGAGCCATCGCCCCATCCTGCTGGGCGCCGGCGGCATGCACATGAAGCGCATCGCCACCGAAGCCCGTCAGGACATCGCCAAGCTGATCGACAAGCCCGTCTACCTGGATGTGTACATCAAGGTGCGCAAGGGCTGGTCCGATCGCGAAGCGGCCTTGCGCGAACTGGGGTATGAATAGTCGCCGGCAGCGTTTTCAGGACGAGCCCGGCTACATACTGCACACCAGCGCCTGGCGCGAAACGTCCCTGATCTGCCAGGCCTTCACGCGCAACCACGGCCTTGTGCCGCTGGTCGCCAAGGGGGCCAAGCGACCGCATTCCGTCCTGCGGCCCGCCTTGTCGGTTTTCCAGCCCCTGCTGCTCAGCTGGACGGGCCAGAACGAGGTCAAGACCCTGACCCGGGCCGACTGCGCCGGCATCCGGCCCCTGAAGGGCAGGGCGCTGATGTCGGCCTGGTACATGAACGAGCTCCTGATCCGCCTGCTGCCGCGCGAGGATCCGCATCCGGTGCTGTACGATGCCTACGAGGCCGCCCTGGCTCATCTGGCACAGCAGCCCCGGCCGCCGGTCGCCGGCGCCTTGCGGCGTTTCGAATGGGTGCTGCTGACCGAGACCGGCTACGGCTTCGAGGACGAGATGCCTGATTTCGATGATCCCCAGCGCGAACCCGAACTGCGCATCCGCCTGCGCGAGCGGCTCAACAGCCTGTTGGGCCGCCCCTTGCACACGCGCACCGTGCTCATGCAATTGCAACGCTACTGATATGGCCGCCGCTTTTCCTTCCGTGCTGGTGCTCGATACCTGCGTGCTGATCTCCAACGTGCTGCGCCGCCTGTTGCTGGCCATGGCCGACGCCGGCACGTTCCAGCCGGTCTGGAGTCCGGTCATCGGCGATGAGTGGCGCCGCAACGCGGCGCGCCTGTGGAAGGTCATGCCCTTGTCCATCGAGGAGCAGTGGGAGCAGCTGCAGCAGGCCTACCCGCAGGCCGACCTGGGCGATACGACGCCGTTCAAGGACGGACTGCGCCATTCGGACGCCAAGGACTGGCACGTGATCGCCACGGCGCGCGCCGCCCAGCAGCGTCATCCAGGACAGCCAGTGGGCATACTGACGCGCAACATCAAGGATTTCAACCGCTCAGAACTGCGCCGCCTGGGCTTGACGCTCTGGGAGCCGGACCAGTTCCTGTCGCTGTGCATGGAACGGCAGCCCGAGCTGATGCGGCGCCTGCTGGAAGGCTTGCCGGGGCTGATGGTCACGCCCGAGGCCCAGGCCCTGGACACCGCGACCTTGCTCAAGCGCGATCGCCTGTTCCGCCTGGGCCAGCTGCATCTCCAGATGCCGCCGGCAGGAGCGCAGCCATGAAACAGGGCGTATTGCTGTCCGTTTTCGCCTCGTCGCTGTTTGCGCTGCTGTATTTTTATGCGACGGTGCTGCAGCCGCTCAGCGGCGAGCAGATATTCGCCTGGCGCATCGTGCTGGGCCTGCCGGCCCTGGCCTTGGTCATCACCCGGGCGCGCCGCTGGCGGGAAGTGCGCTGGGTGCTGCGCCATTGGCCGGGCAACTGGCGCTACTTCGCCTTGCTGGGCCTGGCCGCGGCCCTGGTTGGCGTGCAACTGTGGATCTTCGTCTGGGCGCCGCTGCACCAGATGGCGCTGGACGTGTCGCTGGGCTATTTTCTGCTGCCCCTGATGATGGTGCTGGTGGGCCGCCTGTTCTACAAGGATACCCTGACGCGGCTGCAGTGGCTGGCGGTGGCCCTGGCGGCGGTCGGCGTGCTGCACGAGCTCTGGCGCGTGGGCAGCGTATCGTGGGCCACGGCCGTGGTCGTGCTCGGCTACCCGCCGTATTTCATGCTGCGCCGCCATCTGCGCCTGGGTTCGCTCGCCTCCCTGTGGTTCGACCTGAGCTTCCTGTTCCCGCCCGCCTGCTGGCTTCTGTTCGTGCAGGATGCCGGCATGTGGGGGGAATTCATCCAGCATGCGCGCCTGTTCTGGCAGGTGCCGGTGCTGGGGCTGATCAGTTCCGTGGCGCTGGTCAGCTATCTGTCGGCCAGCCGCAAGCTTCCGCTGGCGCTGTTCGGCATCCTGGGCTATGTGGAGCCGATATTGCTGTTCTGGGTGGCTTTCCTGCTGCTGGGCGAGCCCATGAGCCCCGACCAGTGGTGGACCTACATCCCCATCTGGATTGCAGTGCTGCTGGTCGCGCTGGAGGGCGGGATCCGCTGGTGGCGCACCGAGCGCGCCGCGGCGCGCGGATAGATCCGTTCCCCCGGAAAGCAGACGCCCGCCCTGATGCGGCTGACAGCGCGGGCGCCTTCACGTCGTTTCGGCAAGACGGGGCGGAACGGCGACGGCTGGCGCGCCGTCCTTCAGACGTTCAGTGCTGGCCTGCACATTGGCATTTCTCCTCAGCCAGGGCGATATGGCCGCGGGCGCGGCGCTCAACGGCGCCGGTACGTGCTTCCCGATCCTGGAGGCCAGGGTCGGGCTGCTGCAATTCGTTCAGAATCGGGCAGTCGGACCGGTGGTCGCCCGCGCAGGAGTCGATCAGCGCTTTCAGCGATTGCGCCATCTGCCGCATGTTTCCTATGCGCCGGTTCAACTCGGCGATGTGCTGCTCGGCCAGGCGCTTGACGCCCGCGCTCTGGCGCGACTGGTCGTTCCACAGGTTCAAGAGGTTGTTGATCTCGGCCACCGAGAATCCAAGGTCGCGGGCGCGGCGAATGAAGTGCAGCCGGTGGATGTCGGCAGGGCCGTAGGTACGGTAGCCTGAGTCGGCCCGGCCGGCGGGGGGGATCAGGCCGATTTCCTCGTAGTAACGGATCATCTTGGCAGAGATTCCGGAAGCCTTGGACGCATCGCCGATGTTCATGAACTTTCTCCTTTCTCAGTGCGCAGCGGTGGATGTCGATGGCGCTGGGTGCGCTCCGTGGCTGCTTGCCATGGCTGCAATTCGACATGGCACAGCTTGAGGCTTGCCATGATAGGAAGGTCAAGCCCTGTCCCTGGCCGGCGGAACCCGGCTTCTCGCTTTCAGCGCCGGGATGCCTGGCGCCCGGCGGCCATGAGCCGGACGGCAGGCGCGCCCGGCCTGCCTGTGCAGCGGTGCGTCGTGTGATTATGCGACGAAGCAATTTTCAGCAGAAGGAAGGCTTGACCTTCCCGTCGTTGTAACGCTCAGCCTTGCCTCAAATTCCTGCAGAG
This sequence comes from Pseudomonadota bacterium, assembly GCA_023425645.1. Classification (GTDB taxonomy): domain Bacteria; phylum Pseudomonadota; class Gammaproteobacteria; order Burkholderiales; family Burkholderiaceae_B; genus Alcaligenes. Next base: position 6,049 of record JAFACG010000024.1, on the reverse strand, counting down.
ACGCTTCGGAAGGGCCGAAGCCCTGCAGCATGTAAAGGGGCATGTTCATGCGTCAAAAATTCAGAATCGCTGTGGCGGCGGGCATCATCGCGGCTCTCGGGGGGACGGCGTTCGCTGCCCGCGACGCCGTCAAGGACGAAGGCAAGGCCGCGGCGCCCCCAAAGGAAGCGCCCGCAGGCGCGCCGGCGGCGCCGCAGGTGCCCGTGGCCGAGGTCATCACGCGTTCCATCGCGCCCGCCATCGAATTCACGGGCTTTCTTGCCGCTCCCAGGACCGTCGAACTGCGTTCACGAGTGGGCGGGGCCGTCGAGGCGGTCAGCGTCCCCGAAGGCGGGCTCGTGCGCAAAGGGCAGTTGCTGTTCCAGATCGACCCGCGTCCGTTCCAGGTCGCGCTGGACACCGCCACGGCAAACTTGCGCCAGGCCGAGGTGCTGGCCAGCCAGGCCCAGGCTGATCTCGATCGTGCCGAGCGGCTGGTGGCCACCGGCGCGGTCTCGCGCAAAGCCTATGACGATGCCGTCTCCGCGCGCAGGGCGCGGCAGGCGCAGGTGCAGTCGGCCCAGGCGGCTGTTGCTGCGGCACGGCTCGACCTCTCCTATGCACGCATCACCGCGCCGATCTCCGGACGCGTGGACCGGGTGCTGGTGACCGAGGGGAGTCTGGTCAGCGGCGGCGCTGCAGGCGCTGCCACGCTGCTGACCACGATCGTGTCGATCGATCCCTTGCACGTCTATTTCGACATCGACGAGGCCACCTATCTTGCCGCCGTGAGAGGGGCCCGGCCTGATGCCAAGGCAAACGCGCCGGCGATGCCCGTCGAGGTAGGCCTGGCCACCGACAAGGGCTTCCCCTACAAGGGAGTGCTCGACTTCGTGGGCAACAGGATCGATCGCAGCACGGGCACGATACGCGCGCGCGCCGTCGTGCCGAACCCCGATGGCCAACTGGCGCCGGGTCTGTTCGCCCGCGTCAGACTGTCCACCGGCGCCGCGCGCCAGACCATCCTCATCGACGACCAGGCCGTGGGCGCCGACCAGGGACGCAGCTATGTGCTGGTCGTCGGTCCGGACAGCCAGGCCCAGTACCGGCCGATAGAACCCGGCCCGGTGGTGGATGGCTTGCGCGTCGTTCATGGCGGCTTGCAGGCCGGCGAGAAGATCATCATCAAGGGCCTGGTCCGTCCCGGCATGACCGTCGCGCCCCGCATCGTACCCATGCAGCAGGCGGCGCCGGCGCTTGCGGGGCCGAGCGGCGAGGCTGGCGCGCAGGAGGGCGGCCAATGAACTTTCCCCGCTTTTTCATCAATCGGCCGATCTTCGCCATCGTGCTGTCGGTGCTGATGCTGATCGCCGGCGCGCTGGCTTTCCTCCAGCTGCCGCTGAGCGAGTATCCTTCGGTCACCCCGCCCACGGTACAGGTCACGGCAAGCTATCCGGGCGCCAACCCCCAGGTGATCGCCGATACGGTTGCCTCTCCCCTGGAGCAGGCGGTCAACGGCGTGGAGGGGATGCTCTACATGAACTCCCAGATGGCGACCGACGGCCGCATGGTGCTCACGATTTCGTTCAAGCAGGGAACGGATCCCGACATGGCGCAAATCCAGGTGCAGAACCGCGTCTCGCGCGCCTTGCCCCGGCTGCCGCAGGAAGTCCAGCGCATCGGGGTGGTCACGCAGAAAACTTCGCCCGACGTGCTCATGGTCGTGCACCTGGTCTCGCCGGGCAAACGCTATGACCCCCTCTATCTTTCGAACTTCGCCATCCGGCAGGTTCGCGATGAGCTCGCGCGTCTGCCCGGCGTGGGCGATGTCCTGGTCTGGGGGGCGGGGGAATATTCCATGCGGGTCTGGCTCGACCCGGCCAGGGTCGCCGCACGCGGGCTGACCGCGAGCGAAGTGGTCGCCGCCATCCGCGAGCAGAACGTCCAGGTCGCCGCCGGGTCGGTGGGGCAGCAGCCGGACGCCTCGGCCGCCTTCCAGGTCACCGTCAATACCCTCGGCCGCCTGACGAGCGAGGAGCAGTTCGGCGACATCATCGTGAAGACGGGCGCCGAGGGGCAAGTGACACGCCTGCGGGACGTCGCTCGCGTCTCGATGGGCGCGGACTCCTACGCCCTGCGCAGCCTGCTCAATGGTGAACCGGCGCTGGCCCTTTGGCGAGCGCAAGGATCCGTCCTTGTCGGCCAATGCCATTGCAGGCAGGCTGATGGGCAAGTTCAGCCAGATCCCGGATGGCTTCGTCGGCATCTTTCCGCCGCCGCCCGTGCCGGGCCTGGGGGCGATGGGCGGCTTCAAGCTCCAGATCGAGGACAGGGCGGAGCTGGGCGTCCAGGCCCTGGCGCAGGCGCAAGGCCAGATCATGGCCAAGGCCATGCAGGCGCCGGAGCTGGCGAACATGCTGGCGAGCTTTCAAACCAATGCGCCTCAGCTGCAGGTGGACATTGACCGGGTGAAGGCCAAGTCCCAGGGCGTATCGCTGACCGAGGTGTTCGACACTTTGCAGGTGAACCTGGGCTCGCTTTACGTCAACGATTTCAACCGGTTCGGCCGCACCTACCGGGTCATGGCCCAGGCCGATGCGCCCTATCGCATGCAAGCGCAAGACATTGGCCTGCTCAAGGTGCGCAATGCGGCAGGGGAGATGATTCCGCTCTCCGCCCTGGCGACGATCACGCGCAGCACCGGCCCGGACCGGGTGATGCACTACAACGGCTTCCCCTCGGCGGACATCAGCGGCGGCCCGGCTCCCGGCTATTCCTCGGGCCAGGCCACCGACGCCATCGAGAGGTTCGTCCGCGAAACGCTTCCGGCCGGCATGGTGTACGAGTGGACGGACCTGACCTTCCAGGAGAAACAGGCCGGCAACTCGGTGTTGTTCATTTTTCCGCTGGCGGTGCTGCTCGCCTTCCTGATACTGGCGGCCCAATACAACAGCTGGTCGCTGCCATTCGCGGTGCTGCTGATCGCGCCCATGGCGCTGCTGTCCGCAATCGCGGGAGTCTGGATCTCAGGAGGCGACAACAACATCTTCACGCAGATCGGCTTCGTGGTGCTGGTCGGCCTGGCGGCCAAGAACGCCATCCTGATCGTGGAGTTCGCTCGCGCCAAGGAAGACGAAGGCGCCGACCCGCTGAGCGCCGTGCTCGAGGCGGCGCGCCTGCGCCTGCGTCCCATCCTGATGACTTCGCTGGCCTTCATCGCCGGTGTCGTTCCGCTGGTGCTGGCCACCGGCGCCGGCGCAGAAATGCGGCATGCGATGGGCATCGCGGTGTTCGCCGGCATGCTGGGCGTGACGCTGTTCGGCTTGCTGCTGACGCCCGTGTTCTACATGGTGGTGCGCCGTCTGGCTCTGCGTCGCGCAGCCCGTGGCTCCGTCACGGGGATGAACAATCAGAGTGCATGACAGCCGGGAGGACATATCGACATGAAAACATCTTTTGCACTGACCCGAAGAACCAGGATGCCGGCGCTGCTTGCCGTGACGGCCGTACTGGCCGGATGCTCCCTGACGCCGACGTATCAGCGCCCGGCAGCGCCTGTCGATCCGGCCTATCCATCCGGCGCGGCCTATGTTCAGGCAGCGTCCGGGAGCCCCGGCGAGGCGAGCGCCGCCGACATAGGCTGGCGTGATTTCTTTCGCGATCCGCTGTTGCAGCAGCTGATCGCCATTTCCCTGGCCAACAACCGCGATCTGCGCAAGGCGGCGCTGAACGTCGAAGCCGCCCGGGCGCAGTATCGTATAAGGCGTGCCGACCTGCTGCCCCATCTTGGAGCGGGTGCGGATGGCGCTGCCCGGCGCGCGCCGGCAGACCTCGGCCCGGCCGCAGACGCCACGATAGACCGCAGCTACCAGGTTTCGGGCATTGCGTCCTGGGAGATTGATCTGTGGGGGCGCATTCGCAGCCTGGGCGAACAGGCCCTGGCATCCTATCTGGCGCTCGATGAAACTCGTACGGCGGCCCAGTTGAGCCTGGTCGCCGAAGTGGCGAACACCTATCTGACATTGCGAGCCGACCAGGAACTGCTGGGCCTGACTCTAGAAACACTGAACGCTCAACAACGCTCTTTCGATCTGACCGCGCAGCTGGTCGAAGCCGGCGGCGCCAGTCAGATCGATCTGCGCCGCGCCGAGATGTTGCTGCGCAGCGCGCAGGCAAGCCTGGCGATGTATGTCCGGCTGGCTGCGCATGATCGCAATGCCCTGGTGCTGCTCCTGGGGCAGCCATTGACTCCGGACCTGTCCCGCCTGCTGGATGAGGCCGTGACGCTGCCCGACGGCCTGGTGCCCGCGGACTTGCCGGCCGGCATGCCGTCCGATCTGCTGGTACGCCGGCCTGATGTACGGGCTGCCGAATATCAGCTGCGCGGCGCCAATGCCAGCATCGGCGCCGCACGGGCGGCCTTCCTGCCTGCGATCAGCTTGACGGGGGCGGCCGGCACGGCCAGCGCGAGCCTGGACGGCTTGTTCGAGGCAGGTTCGCGCACATGGAGCTTCATGCCTCGGATCACGCTGCCGATCTTCAGCGGCGGTGCGCTGAAAGCCAACCTGGACGCGGCGACCGTGCGCAAACGCATCCAGATTGCTGCCTACGAAAAAGCCATCCAGACGGCCTTCAGGGAGGTGGCAGATGGTCTGGCCGGCAAGCGCACGCTGGATGATCAGATCCGGTACGGGCGGCAATTGGCGGCCGCCAGCCAGGAAGCCTATGAGCTGGCCCGGCAGCGCTTCACGGCAGGCGAGGATGACAATCTGAGCCTGCTGGATGCGCAACGCACGCTCTATGGCGCGCAGCAGACTCTGGTGCGCACGCGCCTGGCGCGCGCAAGCAACCTGATCGATCTCTACAAGGCCCTGGGCGGAGGCTGGTCGGAGCAGACGGTGCAGCCCGCCGTTGCTGCCATGCGGATCCCCAGCGGGCCTGAGCAAGAAGCGGAAAGGATCTCGCCCGGCGCAATACAGGCTGCCAGCCGCCCTTGATTGCGCCGCCGTGGCCAGGCCCGCTTCCAGCGATGGACCGGCCTGCCGTTGCCGCGCGCTATTGCTATTGGCCGCGCAGCAGGCTGGCCTGGGTTACGGATACGCCGGCCGGCACGTCGTCGGTGATCCACACATTGCCGCCTATGGTGCAGCCCTTGCCCAGGGTGACGCGGCCGAGAATCGTCGCCCCGGCGTAGATCACCACGTCGTCCTCCACGATGGGGTGGCGCGGCTGGCCTTTGAGCAGAAAGCCTTTTTCGTCCTTGCTGAAGCGCTTGGCGCCCAGGGTGACGGCCTGGTAGATACGCACGCGCTTGCCGATGATGGCCGTCTCGCCGATGACCACGCCCGTGCCGTGGTCGATGAAACAGGCCTGATCGATGCGCGCGCCCGGGTGGATGTCGATGCCGGTCTGCCCGTGGGCCAGCTCGGCGATGATGCGGGCGATCAGCGGCAGGTCCAGGATGTGCAGCGCATGGGCGATGCGATGGTGGATCATGGCCAGCACGCCGGGATAGCACAGCAGCACTTCGTCCACGTTCTGCGCGGCGGGGTCGCCCTGGTAGGCGGCCACCACGTCCAGGTCCAGGGTGCGGCGCATGTCGGGCAGGGAGTCGGCAAAAGACTGGATGGCGGCCTGGGCGTGCCGCTCGATGGCTTCGCGGTCCATGTTCAGCCGCAACGCCAGGGCGGAGCGGCGCAGTTCGATGCGCGCCTGCTCCAGCAAGGCGTTCAGGGCTTGGCCGAGGGTGTAGCCCACGTAGTGGTCTTCGTGTTCGCGGCGCAGGTCGGGGCTGCCCAGGCGCATGGGGAACAGTACGCCCTTGAGCTGTTCGGTCACGCGGGTCAGGGCCTGCACGGAGGGGAATTCCTGTCCGTCGGGCTCCTTCAGGCGCTGTTGCGCATGCCGCCAGTCCTCGCGCGCGCCGCGCAGATTGTCCACGATGTGTTGGGTTTCGAATACGGCCACCTGCTATCTCCGGATCGGAAGTTTCTTACAGGTTTTACTATACCCTTGAGCTTCACCTGCCACATGAAAAACCAGCTTGCGAATCGGGGCGAATGGTTGCGGC
>JAFACG010000001.1 GCA_023425645.1 Pseudomonadota bacterium | reverse complement strand
GATCAGGGGGGTGTCCAGATGGGGCAGGTGCAAAGGCAGCACCACATGCTGGACCCAGCTGCTCAGCAGTCGGCGCAGCCGAGCGTGTTCGATGGGATGGGTCAGCTTGGCAATAGTGTGCAGACAGCCCCGCAGCTCGTCCATGCTTTGCAGATGCTGCAGGCGGAAGATTTGGGTGATGATGGCTTCGGGAGGCAGGGACTGGTTCAGAAGCAGTTGTTTTTGCTCAATCAGCAGGAAAGCTTGCGATGAGTTGTAGCGCTGCAGCCACGGCGGGCAGGCAGTGGGCAATGAACTCGTGCAGCACCAGAGGCTCGTCGAGCAGGCTGCGATAGAAGGTGTCGTACCGGGTCATGGATGGGGTCCTGGAGGAGTGGAGCCCAGGAACCAGCATGACTGATTGCTTCCTTCAGAACAGCCGCTTGATCAAGTGTTTATCCAGCGTAGTATTGCGGCCGGCTCATACTGTCAACGGCAAGGGCTGTCGCGAACGCGGCTTTGCCGCTACCCTAGCGGCAGTGCCGGGCGCGGACCGGTGTGAACAGGGCCGGCGCGTCGAGGCGCGGGCAAGGAGCGGCAATGACAGGCGTTGAACGAGTTCAGGGGGTAACGGGGCTGGTGCTGGCGGCCGGGCTGGGCCGGCGATTCGACCCGTCGGGACGTCAGCTCAAGCTGCTGGCGCCCATGGCGGACGGGGTGACGGTGCTGCGCAGGGTCTGCGAGACGGCGCTGGAGGTATTGGACGAGGTCGTGGTGGTCTGCGACGTACACGAGACCGAACTGCGCCAGGAGCTGGACGGGCTGGCGCTGCGCTTTGTGCGCGCCGAACAGGCTGCGCGCGGCATGGGAGTCACTGTGAAGGCCGGCGTGCAGGCCAGCTCGCCCGCCTGCGGGTGGCTGGTGCTGCTGGCCGACATGCCCTGGGTGCAGGCGCGGACCCTGGCGGCTCTGGCTGGCGCCTTGCGTCAGGGCGCCGGCCTGGTGCGGCCGGCCGTGGACGGACAGCCCGGCAATCCGGTCGGGTTCGGGATCGGGTGGCGCCGAGAATTGCTGGCGTTGCCCGATGCCGAGGGAGCTCGGGGCCTTTTGCAGGCGCACAGCCAGGACACGGCCTGGGTGGCCGTGACCGATGCGGGCGTGTTGCGGGATGTGGACGTGCCGGCCGACCTGGATCCGTCGCTGTTCTGACTGCTCAGGCGTGGCCGCGCTGCTTGGCGATCTGCTGGCGCTCCAGGCGGGCAATGTAGTTCTGGATGGCGGTCTGGGTGGAGCCGGGCAGGTCGATGAAGGTGCAGCCCAGGCGCTGGATCTGCTTGCCGTTGGGAAGCTCCTGTTTTTCCGTGCGTGCGACCTTCAGGGCGACCAGGAAGGAGCCGGTATCCGGCAATTCCAGCAGGGATTGGGCGTAATGCGTGCCGATCGGCTCGGGCATGTCCATGGATTCATCCACCAGGGACAGGCCGCCGCCGCTGATGTCGTGCAGGCGAAAGCTCTGGCTTTGATTGTTCAGTCGCAAGGTGACCATGGCCGGCTCGTTCAGCGGCACATTGACGCGGAAGTACTCGCGCCGCTGCAGGCGCCGTATGGATTCCGGGATGGGAATGGCCAGGGCGGGCTGGCCTTCGAAGGAGGTGACTTCCGGAGTCGGGGCCTGGAAAGTGATCTTGACCTTGTCCACGGACGACTCGAAGTTGACGTGTTCGGATTGCAGCAGACGGCGGGTCTGCTCTTGCTTGTTGGCCGTGTCGATGACGATGGTGTTGCTGTCCGGGTCTATCTCCAGGATGGTCGTGACGATGCTGGTGTCTCCCTGGGCCGCTTCCATGTGAAGCAGCAAGCCGCTGCTCTCGATGGCCCGCAGGATGCGCAGGATCTCAAATCGGGACTGGACCTGGTAGGGATCGTCGTCGTGGGGATGGTGCGAGGAAGTCATTGCGCTGCGGACAAGAAAAGTCATCAGTGGTCGGGGACAGCCGCCAGATTAACATTCTTGCCCGCTTTAGGACACGTCTTAAAGAATTGATAAACAGCGAAAAATCAGTCTGATTCCGCTATTTGCAAGGCGCAGCGCGCCGCGGCCAGATCCCAGGCTGCGCAGCCTACCGACTTGAAGAAGAAGGGTTTGTCCCTGGGCGCCGGCGAGCGCAGCACCTGGTGGATGCCCTGTACCTGGTCCCAGTCCACCTGGGCCTGCAGCAGGTCGCCCGCTTCGTGGCGGGCGCCGTTAAGGTCATCGACGTACAGGCGGCTGGCATGCAGGGTATGCGGCTCGAACTCGGCCATATCGGCGCGGAACGCGCCCACTCCGATCAGCAGGCGTTCCAGCCGGGCTTCTTCATGATAGACGGGCGTCAGGCTCCCGGTCAGGGCGATCACCACGTCCGCGTCGGCGGGCAGGTCCCTGGTCAGGCGGATGCGGCCGCCATGGCGCTCGCGCAGTCCGGCCACGGCCTGTTCCGCCCGGGGCGGATTGCGGCATGTCAGGGTGACGCGGGCGTTGGGATACAGCGTCAGGATGGCGTCGGCATGGCCCAGGGCCTGGCGGCCGCAGCCCAGGGTGGCCACGTGCGTCGGCCCTTGCGGCCAGAGCGCCTGTATGCCCAGCATGGATACGGCGGCGGTGCGTCGCACCGTGACGGTGGGGCCGTCCAGCAGCGCCAGCGTCTGACCGGTGCGCGCGTCGTAGACCGCGACCAGGGCCAGGATGGAGGGCAGGCCCAGGGCCGGATTGTCGGGCATGACGTTGGCGAGCTTGTGTACGCCCACATCGTGCGCCACGGCCGGCATGGAGAGCATCTGTCCGCCCTGCGGGTAGTTCAGCACCTGCCGCTCCGGAGCCAGGATCCTGCCGGCTGCATGTTCGGCCATCGCCTTGCCCAGGCAGGCGACCAGCTCGGGGTAGGGCAGGCAGCGGGCGGTGTCTTCCGCGGACAGGACTGAAGAAGGGGTCAGGTTCATTGCAGGTCTCCGTCAAGGTGGGCCGCCGGCGCGGCGGCGCCCGGGCGTCATGCCGACCAGTGTAGCCCAGCGCCTGCGCCGGGCAAGACCGGGCTCACCCGGATTCACCCTAGGTCTCTTCACCGGGCTTGACAGTTTTTCGCCCCAAGGGCGCGCCCGTCGCGGCATAATTGCGGTTCAAGCCTGCGCCTGTCCTGGCGGGCTGCTGTAATTGGGGAGAAAAGAAAAATGGGCTTGCTCAATTCCGTAGTGTCGGCCTTGTCGTCGGCGGACCCGCACTCCAAGGTGCAGGGAGAGCTGCTGCCGGCCTTGATCCAGGTGGTCAGCACCTATCCCGGCGGCCTGGCCGGTTTGATCGAGCGCTTTCGCGAAGGCGGTTTTGCCGACGTGGTGTCGTCCTGGCTGTCCCAAGGCGAGAACAAGGCCATCGGCGAGCAGGACCTGGCGAGCGTCATGGGCGCTCCCGCCATCGAAAAGCTGGTCAGCCTGTCGGGCCTGAACCAGCAGACCGTGCTGGAGAACCTCAAGGTCATGCTGCCGTCCCTGATCGACCAGGCCAGCCCGAACGGCCATTTCGATCCGTCTCACCTGACGGACGTCAACAGCCTGCTGGGCGGGCTGACGCAATTGTTCCGCAAGAGCTGACCTTTCACGTATCAATAAAAAGGCGCCCCTCCAGACCGGAGGGGCGCCTTTTTGCTTCGGATCGCGCCAATCAGCCGCGCGAGGCCTCCAGGGCCTGTTCCAGATCGGCCAGGATGTCGTCGATGTGTTCGATGCCGATGGACAGGCGCACCATGTCTTCGCTGACGCCGGCCGCCGCCAGCTCTTCGCTGTTGAGCTGGCGGTGCGTGGTGCTGGCCGGATGGCAGGCCAGGGACTTGGCGTCGCCGATGTTGACCAGGCGCAGCACCAGCTTCAGGGCGTCGATGAAGCGCGTGCCGCCCTCGATGCCGCCCTTGATACCGAAGGACAGGATGGATGCGGGCTTGCCGCCCAGGTAGCGCTGCGCCAGTTCGTGCTCGGGGTGGTCTTCCAGTCCGGCGTATTTCACCCAGGATACCTGCGGATGGGCCTTCAGATAGCGGGCCACCTTCAGGGCGTTCTCCGTGTGGCGCTCCATGCGCAGCGGCAGGGTCTCGATGCCTTGCAGGATCTGGAAGGCGCTCAAGGGGGACAGGGCGGCGCCGGTGTTGCGCAGCGGGGCCACGCGGCAGCGGCCGATGAAGGCGGCGGGACCGAAGGCTTCCGTGTAGACCACGCCGTGATAGGACGGGTCGGGCTGGTTCAGGATGGCGAAGCGCTCCTTGTGCTCGGCCCAGGGGAACTTGCCCGAATCGACCACGATGCCCGCGATGGTGGTGCCATGGCCGCCCATGTACTTGGTCAGGGCGTGCACCACGATGTCGGCGCCGTGCTCGAAGGGGCGGCACAGGGCGGGGGAGGCCACCGTGTTGTCCACGATCAGGGGCACGCCGTGACGGTGCGCGGCGTCGGCCAGGGCCTGCAGGTCCACGATGTTGCCGGCGGGGTTTCCAATCGTTTCACAGAATACGGCGCGCGTGCGCTCGTCGATCAGGGACTCGAGCGCGGCGATGTCGTCGTGCGGGGCGAACCTGACGGTGATGCCCTGGCGGGGAAAGGAATGAGCGAACAGATTGTAGGTGCCGCCGTACAGCTTACTGACGGAAACAATGTTGTCGCCAGCCTCGGCAATCGTTTGTATAGCATACGTGATGGCCGCCATGCCCGAGGCCACGGCCAGCGCGCCCACGCCGCCCTCCAGCGCGGCGACGCGCTCTTCCAGCACGGCGTTGGTGGGGTTCATGATGCGCGTGTAGATATTGCCCGGCACCTTCAGGTCGAACAGGTCAGCGCCATGCTGGGTGCTGTCGAAGGCGTAGGAGGTGGTCTGGTAGATCGGCACGGCCACGGCCTTGGTGGTCGGATCGGGCTGGTAGCCGGCATGAATGGCAAGAGTCTCTAATTTCATGATTCGTTATGGGCTTGATGATCAAGTGGCTGACTGTAATAGGCGAAGCATAACCCTTGTACGGCATGAAGTGGCTTTCAAGTCGCAGACTTTTGCCCTATGTTCATATTTCTTGAGGTAATGATAAGCGTTTTTGTTATAGAGCCTTCCTTTTCAGCCTCCGCGCCGAATTTTCTTGGCTCCGGTACTTCGCGACGGCCCGACATGGGTTAGCATTTCGTATCCGGCTATATGGCTTATCGCGTCATGTCTCGAGGTACTAGAGGCTTAAATGAAAGTATGGTTTAAGCGGGGCTTGTTCAGCCTCGTCGTCTTGGCAATTGTCACGGTCGTGGGCGGGGCGATTTTCCTGCTGACATTCAATCCGAATTCGTACAAGCAGAAGCTGGCCGATGTGGTCCAGCAGAAGTACCAGCGTACGCTCAAGATCGACGGCGACATCGAGCTTTCCCTGTTCCCCCGCATCGGCCTGTCCGTGCAGGGGCTGTCTCTGTCCGACCGCAATTCCGACGATCCCTTCGCCTCGCTGGAGAGCGCCCGCTTCGCCGTCGCCCTCTGGCCTCTGATCAACAACCGCCTGGTGGTCGACCACGTCGCCGTGACCGGCTTCAAGGCCTGGATCGTGCGCGACGAGGAAGGGCATTTCAATTTCGACGATCTGCTGCAGGCCGCTCCGGCCGCCGCCGCGCCGCAGGCCGCTCCGGCCGCGCTGGCCCTGCTGCCCGCCGCCCAGGCCGCCGAGCCAGCCGCCGCCGGACAGGACGCATCCTCGCCCGTGCCCGAGCTGATCGCCAAGCGTTCGGGAAGCGACACGGATTTCCAGATCGATATCGCCGGCCTCAGCCTGAAGGGCGGCGAGATCCACTACTACAGCAAGCGCAGCAACGTCATCGGCCGGCTGGTGCAGCTGGAAGTCAACACCGGCCGGATGACTTTCGGCCAGCCTTTCGACGTGGCCCTGAAGGGACGCATCTCGGGCGACTACCCGTCCGCCGACGGCATGCTGGAAGGCCAGGGCCAGTTCCGCATGGATCCGGCCGCCAAGTCGTATTCCGCCCAGAAGCTCAACCTGCTGTTCAACGGCGAACTGGACCAGATCAAGGCGCAGAGCCTGGCCCTCAAGGGCAATGTGGCCTATAACGCCTCGCAGCGCCAGTTCAACGCCACCAGCCTGGACGTCCAGCTGCAAGGCCAATGGCTGGGGCAATATCCCCTGAATGACCTGAGCGCTACGCTGGCCACGCCCAAGATGCAGATCGACAGCGCCGGCGACCTGGTCTCCTTCGAGAAGCTGGGTTTGCGCGTCAATGGCAAGAACGAGCAGCAGGCGCTGGAACTGGCTCTGGATGCGCCGCGCATCCAGGTCTCGCCCACCCAGGCCGAGGGTGATCCGATCGTGGCCACGATGAAGGTCAGCGGGCCGCGGGTTCTGGGCCTGGGCCTGACGCTCAAGGGAATCGCGGGGAACAGCGAGAAGCTGCTGTTCCAGGAGGCGCGTCTGGAAGGGGCCGTCAAGCAGGGCAATCGCGTGGCGCAGATCAAGGCGGTGTCGCCGGCGCAATGGCAGCCTGCGGGCCAATGGCTGCGCTTTCCCGCCATTGCGGCCAATCTGCGCGTCGAGGACGAGGCTGCGGCCGGCAGCCGTTTCGAAATTCCCCTGTCCGGCGATGCGGACCTGAACATGGGGCAGCGCAGCTACCAGGCGCAGTTGAGCAGCCAGACGGATCAGGCGCAAGGCACGCTGGACCTGAGCCTGCAGGGCCAGGACGAGGGCCGCCTGCTCAAGGCGGCGCTCAAGGCCGACAAACTGGACCTGGACGAATTGCGTTCCATCTTCTGGCTGGCTGCGCCCGGCCTGGCTCAGGGCGTCGAGGCGCAGCCCGAGCCGGCCGCCAAGGCCCCGGCTGCCGAACAGGAAGAATCTCCCGAGCCCAAGCCGGCGCCTGCGCCGGCCGTGGAAGAGGCGCTGGTGGCCAACGCCGATCCGCTGGCGTGGCTGAAAACCACCCGCCTGGACGTGAGCATGGAGGCCGCGCAGCTCAAGAGCCTGGGCCTGAAGCTGGAGCAGGTCAAGGGGCGGCTGCAGAACCAGGGCGAGAACCTGCAGCTCAAGCAACTGACGGGCAAAGGCTACGAGGGGCAGTTCCAGTTCCAGGGCAGCCTGGAGCCTGGCAAGCAGTTCGACCTGTCGCTGAAATTGCAGAAGATGCAGGTCGGGTCCTTGTTGCTGGACGCTTTTGGCGATGACCAGCTGTCGGGGCAGGGCGATGTGCAATTGAACCTGAAGGGCCAGGGCGCGACGGTGGCGGCCCGGCTGGCCTCGCTGGAAGGCGGCCTGCAGTTCGACCTGCAGGACGGCGGCTGGCGTGGCGTGGACCTGGACCAGAGCGTGCGCGACATCAACGAAGCCGTGCGCAATGCATTCAGCGGCCAGATTCCCCTGCTGCGCCCCGAGTCGGACCCGCAGCGTCGCACGGTATTCAGCCGTCTGCAGAGCTCGCTGGACATCAAGCAGGGCCAGGGCGTCTTTCGCAGCCTGAAGGCGTCCACCCCATTGCTGACGCTGTCCATGGGCAAGCCGGCGGGGCTGGACATGGTCAACCAGCAGGCGGACGTGCTGCTGCAGGCGCGCTTGAACGCACGCCTGGATCCGCAGGAGCGCAAATCCTTGCAGGATCTGCGCAATGTGGCCATCCCCTTGCGCGTATCCGGTCCCTGGCAGGCGCTGTCTTATCAAGTGCAATGGAAGGAAATCGCCAGCCCTTCCATCAAGAAGGCCCTGCAGGACGGATTGCTCGATCTGCTCAGCCAGCAGGAGGCGCCGGCCGAGGAATCCGCGCAGGACGCGCCGGAGCCGCAGGCCGTGCAGACTTTGGGCGACGCCTTGAAAGGACTGCTGCGGCCATGACTTCCTGTACGAGCGCGGAGCGCCGGACCGAATCCGGAGCGCTCTTTCATCCCTTGAAAGGCGGCCCCGGCCTGGCAAACGGCAAGGCGGCGGCTTGCCACGACCTGTGGGTCCTGGGCGACGCCTCGGGCCGCGTCCTGTCCGCGGACGAACTGCCCCGCCTGGCGGACCTGGAGATCGACCTGCGCTTTGGCGACCTGGTGCTGCGTGCGCCCGGCATGATGCGCCTGGACATTGCCGTGGACGTCATCGAGGACGACGAGGACTCCTGCGCCCTGTGGCAGGAGGAGGGCCGCAGCGTGCGGCTGGTGGATGAAGGGGAACTGGCGGCGGCCTGGTTCAGCCGCTGGCTGGGTCAGCCCCTGCGCCTGCTCAAGCGGCTGCCCGCCTGATCAGCGCTTCAGGGCTGCTGCTTGGACTGGAGCTGCTTGAAGCGGGCCATCAGGGTGGCCTGGTCTTCCTGATGCTGCGGATGGACCTCGATGCATTCCACCGGACAGACCACCACGCACTGGGGCTCGTCGAAGTGGCCCACGCATTCCGTGCACAGGTTGGGGTTGATCTCGTAGATCTCTTTGCCCATGTAGATGGCCATGTTCGGGCACTGCGGCTCGCAGACGTCGCAGTTGATGCATTCTTCGGTGATGTGCAGCGCCATGGCGTGATGTCCTGATTGCTTCCGTCTCCCCGGCAGTGCGGCCCGAGGATGACTATCGATTCACCCTACAGTGTAGTACGGACTGCTCCGCGGGGCGAGATCAGCGCGCCGAGCCCGATTGCTGCAACTGCTGCTCGCGCCGCTCCTTGGCCTTGCTGTGCAGCCAGCGCTCCACCGAAGGGAACACGAACTTGCCCACGTCGCCGCCCAGCACGGCGATCTCGCGCACAATGGTGCCCGAGATGAACTGGTACTGGTCCGAAGGAGTCATGAACATGGTCTCCACTTCGGGCAGCAGGTGGCGGTTCATGCCGGCCATCTGGAATTCGTACTCGAAATCGGACACGGCGCGCAGGCCGCGCACGATCACGCGTGCGTTCTGCTCGCGCACGAAGTCCTTGAGCAGGCCCGAGAAGCTCTTCACTTCCACGTTGGGGTAGTGGCTGAGCACTTCCGAGGCGATCTCGACACGTTCTTCCACGGTGAAGAAAGGGCGCTTGTTCTGGCTGGAAGCCACTCCGACCACCACGTGGTCGAAAAGATTGGCGGCTCGTCTCACCAGGTCCTCATGGCCGCGCGTCAGGGGGTCGAAGGTTCCGGGATAAACAGCAGTAATCATGGTGCGTCCGCGTGATGGGTTCAGGTTGGCGGGTTGGAGTCCTGCGGACGCGTCGCTTGCGCCCCGGGAGGTTCGGCATTATTGACTGTTTTCTGCGTCGCAGCAAATCGAAACAGATGATAATGCACCTGTCCCGCCTTCTCCTGGCGTAGTATCTCGTATTGCTCCGGGGCCTGTACAGGGCTTTCCGATTCGACGTAGACCAGCGCCTCGGGCGCCAGCACATTGGGCAGCAGCGGCCATATCCTGTCCAGCCAGTCGCGGGCGAAGGGCGGATCCAGGAAGACCAGGTCGTAACGCATCTGGCTGCGTTCCAGGATATGCAGCGCATCGCCCGAATGGACGCGTACGTGCTCGGCGCGCAGCTTGGCGCGCAGGGCGCGCAGGTTCTCCACGGCCGGGCCGTGGCGCTCCACCATCTGCACGAAAGCCACGCCGCGCGAGGCGGCCTCGAAACCCAGCGCGCCGCTGCCGGCGAACAGGTCCAGCACGTTCTTGTCGGCGAATTCGCCGCCCCAGAAGTGGCGCAGCCAGTTGAACAGGGTCTCGCGGACGCGGTCGGGGGTGGGGCGCAGGCCGGGCGCATCGATCACGGGAATCGGCGTGCGGCGGTAATCACCGCCTACAATACGGACAGCGTGTTTTCTCATCAGCGCTTTGATCGGATAATGATGTGAAGGACGCCGGCCTTGCGGCCGGATTTCTTCGCCACGATGCAGGGGCGCTTGCGCGCCGCATCGATACTGCCTTTGCGCAAGCCTCGTCGTGAACGGCGAAGCTTGCGCAAAGGCGCGTGCTCATTCAACAGAATCTTCTAGTGTAAAACGTATGTTCAGTTTTTTTAAAAGAAAGAAGGTAACCCCGGCTCCGGAAGCGCCTCGCACAGAGCCGACCGAACCGCTTTCTCCCCAGGATCCCGAGTCCGGCGCGGCGCTGCCGCCCGCGGCCCCCGTCCAGGCTCCGGAGCGCGGCGAGCCGGTGGCGCGGGAGCCGTCCGCTCCCTCTGCGCCAGCCGCTGAACCGGCGCCGCCGCCCGTTGCGGATGTGTTCCAGCCGCCTGTGCAGGAAGCGGCCTCCGCCTTCGAACATCCCGCGGAGTCCGCAAGCGCTCCAGCGCCCGCTCCCGAGCCCGCCTCCGTCATGGAGCCCGAGCCGGCGCCCAAGCCCGAACCGGAACCGGTTCCACAGCCTGAGCCCCAGCCGGTTCCGGTCGCCGAAGCCGCTCCGGCCAAGTCCTCCTGGCTCTCGCGCCTGAAGCAGGGGCTGTCGCGGACCGGCCAGAGCATAGGCGGGCTGTTCGTGGGCGCCAAGGTGGACGAGAATCTCTTCGAGGAGCTCGAAGAGGCGCTGCTGCTGGCCGACGCCGGCGTGGACGCCACGGACAAGCTGCTGACGGCCCTGCGCGCGCGCATCCGCAAGGAGAAGATCACCGACGCCGCCCAGGTCAAGCAGGCGCTTTGCGATATCCTCGCCGATCACCTCAAGCCGCTGGAAAAGGCTTTTCCCTTGCAGGCGGCGCAGCCGCTGGTGGTCATGATCGCCGGCGTGAACGGCGCGGGCAAGACCACCTCCATCGGCAAGCTGGCCCACACGTTCCAGGCTCAGGGCGCCAAGGTATTGCTGGCCGCCGGTGATACGTTCCGGGCTGCGGCGCGTGAGCAGCTCATCGAATGGGGTTCGCGCAACAATGTCAGCGTCATCGCCCAGGACGGCGGCGACCCGGCCGCCGTGGCCTTCGACGCCGTGCACGCGGGCAAGGCCCGCGGCATGGGCGTGGTCATGGTGGACACGGCCGGCCGGCTGCCCACCCAGTTGCACCTGATGGAAGAGCTCAAGAAGATCAAGCGCGTCATCGGCAAGGCCGACGGCCAGGCGCCGCACGAAGTCCTGCTGGTGGTGGACGGCAATACCGGCCAGAACGCCATCTCGCAGATCCGCGCCTTCGATGCGGCGCTGGGCCTGACGGGGCTGGTGGTCACCAAGCTGGACGGCACGGCCAAGGGCGGGACGCTGGCGGCCGTGGCGGCCGGCGCGCAGGGCGTGCGCCCCATCCCGGTCTACTGGATCGGGGTGGGCGAGGGCATGCAGGACTTGCAGCCCTTCGTGGCGCGCGAATTCGCCGCCGCCGTCATCGGCCTGAACTGATCGGGCCTGCGCCCGTCAGGGCGTCGGCCCTGGAACTGAAAACTCCGGCGCAGAGCCCAATGCCAGTCAGTTAAGCTCAAACAGGGTGATTCGTCCGCTGGACGAACCACCAGCGCCCTGCTCGAGCAGCACGCCCCTTGCCTCCCGCCCCCGCATCCCGCCTGCGGCGAAGGCCCTGACTCGCCCGCCGGCCCGCCTCGCGAGAACGGCCCCGTCGTTTTGGCCCAAACGGCGGGACGTCCGCGCACGCCGTACAACGTATCAGCCATGCGCTGAATTTTCTGTTTGGCATGGATGCGTATAGCGGCGTCTTCAAAAAACCAGTTCGGCATCGACTTGGCAATTCAGTCCCCGGAACTCTTCGAAGAACCAAGAAAATCTCAGTCAGGGCTTAACTGACTGGCATTAGGCGCAGAGCCGGAGTTTTTTTATTGGCTAGTGCCGCGCCAGCCGGGGTTGCGGGCGATGCTGGCCCAGGGCGTTCAGGGCGCGCTGCGCCTGGGCGGCGCGCGTCTCGCGGGCCTGGGTGAGCCAGCGGCGGGCGAACTGCGCTTGCTCGGGCGAGACCGCGTGGCGGGCATACCAGTGCAGCGCCACGTCCACATCCGTCACCGCGCCGATCAGCGCCTGGCATTCGCGCAACACCTTGTGCAGGCCTTCGTCGTCGGCGCCCTGCAGGAATTCCAGGCAATAGCGCAGGCTCTTGATGCGATTGCGCAGGCGGTGCTGCTTTTCCTGGCTCAGCTGGGCGAAGCGCTGGCTGCGCAACTGGATGTTGTTGAACCAGCGGGTGATCCGGGCCTCGATCAGATGGTCGGGGTCCTGCACGCCGTGCAGGTCCAGCGCCGGGCCGCAGACCAGACTTTGCAGATTGCTCAGCAGCAGCGACTGGAATTCGGCTGCGGCGGCCAGCTCGACCGGGTCGTGCTCCACGTGCGCCGGCTCGAGCTGGGGCGCGGGGCCCGGCATGCCGGCCTGCAGCAGCAGGGGCATGATCTCCAACTGCACCAGATCCTGGTCGCGGGCCTTGCCGAACAGGCCGAAATAATGCGCCAGGCGGGTGTTGGCATAGCCTTCGCTGGCATTGAGCCAGGGGTTGAACAGCTTGCGGCAGGAGCGCAGGCGGCGCAGGCCCACGCGCATCATGGCCAGGTAGTCGGCCTGCAGGGACGCCGCCGGCCGTATGCCATCCACCCCGGCCAGCAGGGCGGCGTTGCGTATGACCTGCTCCAGGCTCATGGAGGCGCTGCGGCGATAGAACTGCTCCAGATCGCGGGTGTCCACGAAATGGGGCTTGGGCAGCTGGTAGGCCTTGCGCGTCAGGGCGGCGGCCACCTGTTCGGGTTGCAGCGTGTCGGTCAGGGTGCGCGCCAGCCGGCGATCGGCCAGGCTGGCCAGGGCGTCGCCGCGCTCGGACTTGCTGCGCAGCTCCAGTATAAGGTTGTGCTTGTACAGCCAGCGCTGTCCTATTTCGAACATGGCCGCGCTGTCGCCGCGGATCAGCTCGACTTCCAGCTCGTTCACCGGCAGGCGCAGGCCTTGCGACTCGATGTGACCCACGTCATAGGCCAGCTCCAGTTCGGAGCCCGCATGCTGGAGCACGGCCAGCCCGCGCAGGATCTCGGTCTGGTAGCGCGCCTGTATGCGGCCGGCGTAGGGCAGCAGGGCGGCCTCGGCGGCGGTTCCCCGGTATAGTTCCAGGTCCAGCTCGGGGCCGGGGCGCGGATGGTTGATCTCGATGCGCGACAGCGTGTCGGGCCCGGGCAGCTTGACGGTTTGCATCCATTGCCCGCCTTCCTTGCGCAGGCGCAGCGCCACGTCGGTACGCGCCAGTTCGCGTTCGGGCGTGTCGAAATAAATGGCGTTCAGGGTGATGCTGCCGGTGCGCACGGCCTCAAAAGCGGTCAGCAGACCGGGGCGGGCGTTCTCGGGTACAAAAAATTTCAGTTCTTGTTCTAGCACAGCTCGGCACTCAAAGAATGACCCGGCCGGGCACTGGCAGTGCGGCGGCCGGCGCCCATGGGGGCGCTAAAGGGTCATTCTGCATCCAAACCCGCAAAACTTGAAGCCGCAATCAAGAATGAGGCGGCCCATTGTAGCGGCCGCCCCTCGAATCAGGGTTTGTCCCCGCTTGCCGCGCCCCTCCAGCCCAACTGGCGGGAGATGGTGGCCGCGCACTGGCGCAGTTGTGCCAGGATGGGACTGTCCAGTCGGGCGTCGAACAAGGTGCTGGGCCCCAGGCTGGTCAGGGCCAGCACGATCTGGCCGGAATGGTCGAATACGGGTACGGACAGGGCGTCTATGCCCGGCAGCGGATTGCCCAGCGCCTGGGCCGCCCCTTGGCGGCGTATGCGCTCCAGCAGTTCGGCCAGGGCCGAAGGCGAGGGACGCAGCGGGCTGATGCTGGTCACCACGGCGCTGTCGCCAGCCTCGCGCTCGATGTAGTGGCGCGCCACTTCCGCCGGCAGCCAGGCGGCAAATACATGTCCGGTGGCCGTGTGCAGCATGGACATCACCGTGCCGCAGCGCATGTTCACGTGCACCGGGTAGCTGGCTTCGCTGATGTGCACCATGGTGGGCCCGTGCGAACCGAGCACCGCCAGCCCCAGCGTGTGGCCGATGCGCGGCGCCAGCGCCTGCACCAGCGGCAGGGCGATCTTGACCGGGTTCTGGCTCTGCAGGCTGACCAGGCCCATCTGCAGGGCGAAGGGGCCCAGCTCGTACAGGCCCGTCACCGGATCCTGCTGCACCAGCCCTACATTGGTGAAACTGACCAGGTAGGGGTGGGCCTTGGCCGAGCTCATGCCCGCCTGGGCGGCCAGGTCGCGCAGCATCATGGGCTGGCCGCAGTCCACCAGCGCCTTGAGCAGCCCGAAGCCGGTCTCGATGGATTGGATGCGGCGGCGTTTTTCTTCCAGGGCAGGTTCGGTCATGGGCAATGTACGGCGGATCGGAACAGGTTCTCAGTGTACAGGCATAGTGCCTGCCCGCTGTCGCGCGGGTGTCGTAAAATGGCGGTAATTATTATCTGTCTGAGCAGAGAGCACGATGAATCAAGAATTTCAGCCCGAAGCCGTCCAGACCGGCGCCAGCTCGATCTCGCCCGTCCTGGAGATCGTCGAGGAACTGCGCGCCGGCCGCATGGTCATCCTGGTCGACGAAGAGGACCGCGAGAACGAAGGCGACCTGGTGATGGCCGCCGAGTTCGTCAATGCCGAGGCCATCAACTTCATGGTCACGCACGGCCGCGGGCTGGTCTGCCTGACCCTGACCGAGGAGCGCTGCCGCCAGTTGGACCTGCCGCTGATGGCCACGCGCAACGGCACGCGCTTCGGCACCAACTTCACCGTGTCCATCGAAGCGGCCGAAGGCGTGGAAACGGGCATCTCCGCCGCCGACCGCGCCCGCACCGTGCAGGCCGCCGTGGCGCGCGACGCGCGTCCCGCGGACCTGGTGCAACCCGGCCACATCTTCCCGCTCAAGGCGGCCAAGGGCGGCGTGCTGGTGCGCGCCGGCCACACCGAGGCGGGCTGCGACCTGACCGCCATGGCCGGCCTGACCCCGGCCGCCGTCATCTGCGAGATCCTCAACCCGGACGGCACCATGGCGCGCCTGCCGGACCTGCTCACTTTCGCCGCGCAGCACGGCATCAAGATCGGCACCATCGCCGACCTGATCCAGTACCGCAGCGAGCACGAATCCATGATCGAGCACCTGCACAAGCGGCCGGTCAAGACCGCCTATGGCGAATTCGACTGCCACGCCTACCGGGACCTGTCCTCGGGCGGCCTGCACCTGGCCCTGGTGCACGGGACCATCACTCCGGATGTGGAAACGCTGGTGCGCGTGCACGAGCCCACCACGGTGCTGGACGTGCTGATCCAGGACGACGTGGGCCATAGCTGGACGCTGCCCAAGGCCCTGCGCACCGTCGCGGCCTCCGATTCCGGCGTGGTGCTGTTGATGAATTGCCAGAGCTCCGAGGAACAGTCATTCGAGCAGGTCCAGGCCTGGGGCACGGAAAGCCCCGCTGAGGCGCCGCGCGGCCGCCCCAGCCGCTACGACCTGCGCACCTATGGCATAGGCGCGCAGATTTTGCGCGACCTCAATGTCGGCAAGGCCCGTTTGCTGTCGCGACCACGTAAAATGCCAAGCATGACCGGGTTCGCACTGACCATCACGGGTTACCATAGCGAACCCGATTCTCAATCCTAAGCGGAGATTCCGACATGAATCCTTACATCGTCACCCCGGACCTGAATGGGGAAGGACTGCACATCGGCATCGTGCGCGCGCGTTTCAACGAGTCCATCGGTCTGACCGAACTGGAAGCCTGCCTGCAGGAACTTGAAGCCCTGGGCGTGGACGAGCGCGATGTGACCGTATTGTCCGTACCCGGTGCGCTGGAGCTGGGCATCACCCTGGCGCAGATGGCCGAGACTGGCGAGTTCGACGCCCTGATCGCCCTGGGCGCGGTCATCCGCGGAGAAACCTATCACTTTGAAGTGGTCAGCAACGAAAGCGCGGCCGCCATCACCCGCGTCTCGCTGGCGACCGGCATCCCGGTGGCCAACGGCGTGCTCACCACCAACACCGACGAAGAAGCCCAGGTCCGCGCTGCTGAAAAGGGCCGCGATTGCGCCCGCACGGCCGTGGAGCTGGGCAACCTCATCGCCGTGCTAGAGCCCGAGCTCGATGACGACGACGAGGACGAAGACTACGAGGACGAAGATCTTGACGACGACAAATAAAGTCCCGGCCGCCAAGGCCAATGGACGATCCGCGCGACGCCGTTCGCGTGAATTCGCCCTGCAGGGCGTCTACTCCTGGCTGCTGCGCGGGGCGGACGGCCTGCAGGAAGCGGTATCCATCGACGCCCATATCCGCGGCGACGAGGAATTCGGCGAGGCCGATGCCGCCTGGTTCAAGACGCTGCTGTTCGGCGTGATGCGCGAAGCGCCCACGCTGCGCGAGCGTTTCCTGCCCTATGTGGATCGCCCGCTGGAAGAGCTCTCGCCCATCGAGCACGGCATCTTGCTGATCGGCAGCTACGAACTCATCCATCACGTGGAAGTGCCGTACCGGGTGGCCATCAACGAAGCCGTGGAGCTGGCCAAGTCCTTCGGCGGCACCGACGGCTTCAAGTTCGTCAACGGCGTGCTGGACAAGCTGGCCGCCGACGTGCGCGCTCCCGAAGTGGCCAAGCAGGCCCGCCGCTGACGGCTGGGCGAGACGTGCTGAACGAGTTCGGTCTCATCAAATATTATTTCAATCGTCCCGCTCCCGAAGGCTATCTGGGGGTGGGGGACGATTGCGCCCTGTTCGCTCCCACGCCGGGCTGGCAGCTGGCCAGCAGCGTGGACCTGCTGATCGAGGGGCAGCACTTCTTTCCCGACGTGTCCCCCTTCCTGCTGGGGCACAAGTCCCTGGCGGTGAACCTGTCCGACCTGGGCGCCATGGGCGCGCGGCCGCGCGCCTGCCTGCTGGCCCTGTCCCTGCCCAGCGTGCAGCCTGACTGGCTGGAAGCTTTTTCGCGGGGCATTTTCCAGTTGGCGGAGCAGGCGCAGTGTCCGCTCATCGGCGGCGACACCACGCGCAGTCCGCAAGGCGTGATCATCAGCATCACGGTGCTGGGCGAAGTGCGGCCGGGCCAGGCCTTGCTGCGCAGCGCCGCCCAGCCGGGCGACGACATCTGGCTGACCGGCACGCTGGGCGCCGCCGATATCGCCTTGCGCCTGCTGCAGGGCCGCCTGCCCGCCGATCCCGATCGCCTGGCGCAATGCCGGCCCGCGCTGGAACAGCCCTGGCCGCCGTATCGCCTGGGTCATGCCTTGTGCGGCCTGGCGCATGCCGCCATCGATGTCTCGGACGGCCTGGTGCAGGATCTGGGGCACATCGCCTCGGCCAGCCGCTGCGCCGCCGTCCTGGAATGGGACGCCTTGCCCCTGGATCCCGGCCTGGACGGCCTGCCCCTGGCGCTGCGCCGGGAAGCGGCCCTGGTCGGCGGAGACGTGTTCCAGCTTTGTTTCACTTCGCCTGCCGAGCGGCGGGACGAGATCATGGCCCTGGCTCGGCGCGAGGGCGTGTCCCTGAACCGCATCGGCAGCATGCAGGCCGGCCATGGCGTGCACCTGCGCGACGCGCAGGGCCTGCGCCCGGCGCCCGCCCAGGGCGGTTTCGACCATTTCGGCGCCTGACACCATGAACACTTTTCCCGATCCTTCCCTCAACCCCATCCGTCGGCCCAGCCTGGATTGGGTGTTCAAGAAGCCCTGGCGCATCCTGGCCTTCGGCTTCGGCACGGGCGTGCTGCGTCCCGGCCCCGGCACCTGGGGCACGGTGCTGGCCTGGGTGCTGTGGGTGCTGGGGCTGCATGCCCTGACCGACGTCCAGATGGCCGTTTTCCTGCCCCTGGCTTTTCTAGTGGGCTGCTGGGCCTGCCACCGCACCGGCTATGACCTGGGCGTCTCCGATCACAGCGGCATGAACTGGGACGAAATAGTCGCGTTCTGGCTGGTGCTCTGGCTGCTGCCCCAGACCTGGCTGGCGCAGACGGCGGCATTCGCCTTGTTCCGTTTTTTTGATATTCTCAAGCCTCCACCTGTGCGCTACTTTGACCAGCGCTGGCACAATGGTTTCGGCGTCATGTGGGACGACATCCTGGCGGCAGCCTACACGCTGCTGTTCATGGCCATCCTGGTGCGTTTCGGAGTGCTTGCATGAATGACCTTATCCCTGTATCTCAAGCCCTGTCCCTGGGGCGCGCCCTGAAGGACAGGGGCTGGATGGTGGCCTGCGCCGAATCCTGCACCGGCGGCCTGCTGGCCGGCGCCCTGACCGACGAGCCAGGCTCCAGCGCCTGGTTCGAGCGCGGCTATGTCACCTACAGCAACCTGGCCAAGGTGGAGGAGCTGGGCGTCAACGTGGACACCTTGGAGCGTTTCGGCGCCGTCAGCGAGGAAACCGCCATGGAGATGGCCGCCGGCGTGCTGGAAGCCGCCACTCGCGTGGAGCTTGCCATCTCCACCACCGGCATCGCGGGGCCGGACGGCGCCACGGCCGGCAAGCCCATCGGCCTGGTCTGCTTCGGCTTTGCACAGCGCACGGGCGACGGCATCGTCACCCGCGCCGCCACGCGCATCTTCAATGGCGATCGCGGCCAGATCCGCGACCAGGCGGTCGAGTTCGCCCTGACCACGGCCCTGGCCATCCTGAACCCGGCCTGAGGCCTTGCCCGCGGCATAACATAAAAAAAAACCGGGCCCGGGCCCGGTCTTTCAGCGCCGCTGCATGGACAGCCGCTGTCATTCGCGCGCGTCGTTGATGGCGTTGCGTGTGGCGATCGCGGCGGCCTGCGCGGCGTCGCGCCAGTTGTCGTCGCGGCCGGCGTACAGGATGGCGCGCGAGGAATTGATCATCATGCCCGCTCCCTGGGAGTCCGCGCCCGCGGCCACGGTCGCCACGATATCGCCGCCTTGCGCGCCGATGCCCGGGATCAGCAGCGGCATGTCACCCACGCGTTCGCGCACCTTGCGGATTTCCTCGGGGAAGGTGGCGCCCACCACCAGGGCGCACTGGCCGTTCTGGTTCCATTTGTCGGCCACCAGGCCGGCCACGTGCAGGTACAGAGGCGTGCCGTCGGCCAGTTCCATGAACTGCAGGTCGGAGCCGCCCGGATTGGAAGTGCGGCACAGCACGATCACGCCTTTGTCCTGGTATTCCAGATAAGGCTCGACTGAATCGAAGCCCATGTAGGGATTGACGGTGACGGCATCGGCCCGGTAGCGCTCGAAGGCTTCGCGCGCGTACTGCTCCGCCGTGGAGCCGATGTCGCCCCGTTTGGCGTCCAGCACGATGGGCAGGTTGGGGTAGGTCCGGCGCACATAGTCGCACAGGTCCTGGAGCTGGTCTTCGGCGGCCTGGGCGGCGAAGTAGGCGATCTGGGGCTTGATGCCGCAGGCGTAATCGGCCGTGGCGTCGACGATGGCCTTGCAGAATTCGAAGATGGCGTCCGGCTTGCCGGCCAGTTCGCGCGGCATGCGACGCGGGTCGGGATCCAGGCCGACCATCAGCAGGGAATGATTGTCGCTCCAGGCGCGGTTCAGTTTTTCTACGAATGTCATGGGGTCAGGAAGATAAACGGCTGTACAGGAAGGTGAGCCAGACGGCGCCGGCGAATATCAGGGCCAGCAGCACGGCGGCGCTGCCCAGGTCCTTGGCCCGGCCGATCAGGGGGTGGCGCTCCAGCGTGACGGCATCGGCCACGGCTTCCAGCGCGGAGTTGATCAGCTCCAGGATCAGGACGAAGACCACCGTCGCCAGCAGGGCGGCGATCTCCAGCGGGCTGCGGCCCAGCCAGAAGGCTACGGGCGTCAACGCCACGGCCAACAGCAGTTCCTGGCGGAAGGCGGCTTCGTGGCGCACGGCGGCCGCAAGGCCTTGCAAGGAGTAGCGCAGGGCGCCGGTCAGGCGGCCCAGGCCGCCTTTGCTTTTGAACGGGGAGTCCGACATGGAGAAAGAGCCAAGTTGGGAGACTGCCGTGATTATAGGCGTTTCGCCAGGGCAAAAAAAACCGGATGGAAAATTCCATCCGGTTTCATGACGTGCTGCGTGGCGGCTGGGGCGGGAGTGATCAATTCCCGCCCCGGCCGGGGCGTCGGCAGGGGCTTAGAAGCCGCCCATGCCACCCATGCCGCCCATGCCGCCCATGTCGGGCATGGCAGGAGCTGGCTTGTCTTCCACGATTTCGGTCACGGCCACTTCGGTCGTCAGCAGCAGGCTGGCGATGGAGGCGGCGTTCTGCAGGGCAGTGCGGGTCACCTTGGTGGGATCCAGGACGCCTTGCTCGACCAGGTCGCCGTACTCGCCGGTGGCGGCGTTGTAGCCGAACGTGCCGGAGCCGTTGGCCACTTCGTTCACGACCACGCTGGCTTCTTCGCCGGCGTTGGTGACGATGGTGCGCAGAGGAGCCTCGATGGCGCGCAGGACCAGCTTGATGCCGGCGTCCTGGTCGGTATTGTCGCCCTTCAGGGCGGCAACAGCGGTGCGGGCGCGGATCAGGGCCACGCCGCCGCCGGGAACGATGCCTTCTTCAACGGCAGCGCGGGTGGCGTGCAGGGCGTCTTCGACGCGGGCCTTCTTTTCCTTCATTTCGACTTCGGTGGCAGCGCCCACGCGGATCACGGCAACACCGCCGGCCAGCTTGGCCACGCGCTCTTGCAGTTTTTCGCGGTCGTAGTCGGACGTGGACTCTTCGATCTGCACGCGGATCTGCTTGACGCGGGCTTCGATGCTGGCGCCGTCGCCTGCGCCGTCGATGATCGTGGTGTTTTCCTTGGCCACTTCAATGCGCTTGGCCTGGCCCAGGTCGTCCAGGGTGGCTTTTTCAAGGGACATGCCGGTCTCTTCGGAGATCACGGTGCCGCCGGTCAGGATGGCGATGTCTTCCAGCATGGCCTTGCGGCGGTCGCCGAAGCCAGGGGCCTTGACGGCGGTGGTCTTCAGGATGCCGCGGATGTTGTTCACGACCAGGGTGGCCAGGGCTTCGCCTTCCACGTCTTCAGCCACGATCAGCAGGGGGCGGCTGGTCTTGGCAACTTGCTCCAGCACGGGCAGCAGGTCGCGGATGTTGGAGATCTTCTTGTCGAAGATCAGGACGAACGGATCGTCCAGCACGGCCACTTGCTTGTCGGGGTTGTTGATGAAGTAGGGCGACAGGTAGCCGCGGTCGAACTGCATGCCTTCGACCACGTCCAGTTCGTTTTCCAGGGACTTGCCGTCTTCAACGGTGATGACGCCTTCCTTGCCCACTTTGTCCATGGCGTTGGCGATGATTTCACCGATGGAGTGATCGCTGTTGGCGGAGATGGAGCCGACCTGGGCGATTTCCTTGCTGGTGGTGCAAGGACGGGACAGCTTGCGCAGTTCGTCCACGGCCACGACCACGGCCTTGTCGATGCCGCGCTTCAGGTCCATGGGGTTGATGCCGGCGGCCACGAACTTCAGGCCTTCCTCGACGATGGCCTGGGCCAGCACGGTGGCGGTGGTGGTGCCGTCGCCGGCGTTGTCGGAGGTCTTGGAGGCGACTTCCTTGACGAGCTGGGCGCCGATGTTCTCAAACTTGTCTTTCAGTTCGATTTCCTTGGCCACGGACACGCCGTCCTTGGTCACGGTGGGGGCGCCGAAGGAGCGGTCCAGCACCACGTTGCGGCCTTTGGGGCCCATGGTGGTCTTGACGGCGTTAGCCAGGATGTTGACGCCGCGAACGATGCGGGTGCGTGCGTCGTCGCCGAAGTAAACTTGTTTAGCGGTCATGGTTTGAATCCTATTGAATGTTCGTGGGCGATACTTATTCGATCACGGCGAAGATTTCTTCTTCGCGGATCACCAGCAGTTCCTGGCCGTCGATCTTCACGGCTTGGCCGGAGTATTTGCCGAACAGAACTTTGTCGCCAACTTTCAGGTCCAGGGGCAGAACCTTGCCGTCCTCGGACTTCTTGCCGGGGCCGACGGCCAGGATTTCGCCTTGATCGGGTTTTTCGGTAGCGCTTTCAGGGATAACGATGCCGGAAGCGGTGGTGCGCTCGTTGTCCAGACGCTTGACGATCACGCGATCGTTCAAAGGACGCAGTGCCATGGAGAAACTCCTGTTAAAAATGACAGTTAGTTGTATCAGTCCAAGTGGGGGCGACGCGTTAGCACTCAACCCCTTCGAGTGCTAATTATAGGGATGACTTCTGTAATTTCAAGAGCAGGGGAAGGTGCCTGTTACATTTTCGTCCAGCCCGCGCCGAATCTGGGCTGCGCTTGCTGACGAGCGCCAGTGAGTTTTGGACTTTCATCACTGGGTTTTGAACTCTGAAGGGAGCGTACATCCAGCGCTGGTGCGAGCTCAGAGCCCAGCATAAGGTTGAGGCGGGCTTGGAAAATGCGGATTCTGCCGGTTTTTTTGTTCAGATGGGGCTGCACGAATACAGGATGCCTTGCTGGCCGCTTTCGGCCAGAGGCAGCCCTTCAGTCCATTACATTTTTGCCAAAGTCCTGGCATGCATCTTGGCCCGTTCTTGCTTGCGCTCGCTGTAGCGGTCAACCAGATACGGAGCGATGTCGCGGGTCAGTAGTGTGAACTTCATCAGCTCTTCCATCACATCCACCACGCGGTCGTAGAAGGAGGACGGCTTCATGCGTCCGTCTTCCTCAAACTCTTGGTAAGCCTTAGCAACCGAGCTTTGATTGGGGATGGTAAGCAGGCGCATCCAGCGCCCCAGAATGCGCAGCTGGTTCACTGCATTGAAGGATTGTGAGCCTCCGCTGACCTGCATGACTGCCAGCGTCTTGCCCTGTGTAGGACGTACAGCCCCCTCGGACAGAGGTATCCAGTCAATCTGGGCCTTCATGATGCCGGTCATGGCCCCATGGCGTTCTGGCGACGTCCAGACCATGCCTTCACACCATCGCACTAATTCGCGCAACTCTTTCACCTTGGGGGGGCGCTTGGCACTGTATCTGGCTGAGGCAAGCCTTTGGGATCATAGATGCGGACTTCAGCCCCCATGCCTTCCAGCAGCCTGGAAGCCTCTTGGGTCAGCAACTTGCTGTATGAGCGTTCACGCAGTGAGCCATACAGCATCAGGATGCGAGGTGCATGGCTGGAGGTCAGAGGAGCTTTCAGGGCCTGCTGAGTCGGAACGTGAAAGCTGGCTGGGTCGAGCTTGGAGGAAATGGATTCGGGATACATCAGGATTCTTTATGTTGTGCTGCCGGCAATGAGCATTCATACCAGTGCTTGGTTTTGTTGACGACGGCGACCACGGCCAGCATGACGGGCACTTCAATCAGCACTCCGACGACGGTTGCCAGCGCTGCGCCGGAGTTCAGGCCAAACAGGCTGATGGCGGTTGCTACGGCCAGCTCGAAGAAGTTGCTGGCCCCAATCAGGGCAGAAGGCCCGGCAACGCAATGGGCCACGCCCAACTTCTTGTTCAGCCAGTAGGCCAGCCCTGAATTGAGGACCACCTGAAGAAGGATGGGTACAGCCAACAAAGCAATCACCAAGGGCTGCTCCAGAATGGACTGGCCTTGGAAGGCAAACAGCAACACCAGTGTGACGAGCAGTGCCAGTATGGAAACAGGCCCCATGGAGGCTGTGATTCGATTGAACGTGTCCTCGCCTTTGCGCATCAGATACTTGCGCAGCATCTGGGCAATAGCCACCGGCACCAAGATATAAAGCACCACCGAAGTCAGCAATGTGTCCCATGGGACGGTGATGGAGGAAATACCCAGCAGCAAGGCTACGATGGGGGCGAAGGCCGCCAGCATGATGGCGTCATTCAAGGCTACTTGAGACAACGTGAAATACGGGTCGCCCTTGCAAAGCTGGCTCCAGACAAACACCATGGCCGTGCAAGGCGCAGCCGCCAGCAGAATCAGACCAGCCACATAGCTGTCCACCTGTCCGGGGTCGAGCCACTGCGCAAAGGCATGACGCAAAAACAGCCAAGCCAGCAACGCCATCGAAAACGGTTTGATAGCCCAGTTGATGAGCAAGGTCACTCCAATGCCTCGGGCGTGAGACTTGACCTGCGCTAAGGCAGAGAAGTCGATCTTGACCAGCATTGGAATGATCATCACCCAGATGAGCACGCCCACTGGAAGATTCACCTTCGCCATTTCCATAGAGGCCACGGCATGGGTCAATCCTGGCAACGCATACCCCAAGGCAATTCCTGCGCAGATGCACAGCAGCACCCAGAGTGTGAGATAACGCTCGAACAAGTCCATCACAGGTTTTGAAGCGGCAGCGATTTGCATCTTAGGACTCCCCGATGCGCTGCACCAGCGTCTGCAAAGCCTTGTTGTCCAGTTCGGCAAACGGCAGTTGCACCAGTTGCAGCATCCGGTAGGCGATAGCTTGACGCGTCAGCTCAAAGTGCTGGGACTGTTCCTGCTCGGGCGCTGCTGATGGGTCGGGGTAGCCCCAATGGACGCGCACGGGTGCGCCAGGCCACATGGGGCATGGTTGGGCCGCTGCACTGTCGCAAACGGTGATGACCACGCGCATTGCGGAGGCACCAGCCTCGGCAAACAAGTCCATGTTCTTGCTGGAGAGGCTGGAAGTGTCCACTCCGGCTGCTTTGAGCGCCGCAAGGGCTTGTGGGTGGACGCGGCCACTGGGGGCAGCTCCTGCGCTGAAGGCTTTGGCATCAATGCCCAGCTTTTTAGCCCAATGATTGAACATGGCTTCTGCAAGAACGCTACGGGCAGAGTTATGGGTGCAAAGCACCAGAACATTGGCGGTCATGGTTAGCAGCCTTTGTAGCCCGTAGGGCAGCGGGTTGATTCGCTTAGCTCACAGCCAGCACCTGCACAGCAGTTCTCAGTCAGGTAACCAAGGACACCATTCATTTGACCAAAGTCGGCGCGGTAGATGAGGTTGCGGCTTATGCGTTCCTGTGTCACCAAGCCGGCATTCACCAGCTCTTTGAGGTGAAAAGACAGCGCGGTGGCTCCCACCTCCAATTGTTCGGCCAGCACAGAAGGCGTCAGACCTTCGGCCCCTGCAACAACCAGAGCACGAAAGACACGCAGCCGAACCTGATGAGCCAGCGCTGCCAGTGATTTGATGATTTGATCTTCATTCATAATTCAATTGTAGATGAATTATTGAATGAATGTAGTTCGAAGGACTGGCTTGGGTCGGAAGCGGTTGCCCAGACTCGGAGTTTTCCGATGCTCACCATATAGAATGGTTCAGAAAGCTCAAAACTAAACGGCGGAAAGTATGGAATGCGAAGCCCAAAGCTGGAGGCACATGGGAGAATCATGATCGACATTCACCTCAGGAATGGCTCGCACCTGAGGGACTCGACAGGTAGTCCCAAAGGCAATCCGAAGAACCCAATGAGTCTGGAGGAAATCGATCAGAAGTTCATTAAGTGCGTCAGACACACGCAGGATACGAACCTGAATGGAAACGCCGATGCGCTTCTTTCCTTGCTGCATGGATTCCTTTCCGGCAGAGGCACCGTAAGTGACCTCATGTCGTTGCTCTAATGTT
Source organism: Pseudomonadota bacterium (assembly GCA_023425645.1). Classification (GTDB taxonomy): domain Bacteria; phylum Pseudomonadota; class Gammaproteobacteria; order Burkholderiales; family Burkholderiaceae_B; genus Alcaligenes. Next base: position 66,119 of record JAFACG010000001.1, on the reverse strand, counting down.
TGAGCCACAGCGGACCTAGACAATTCGAGGAGTCATTTCATGTCAGATGCTGGCTATAAAGTAGGTGAAACCACGTCGCAACTCGTTACGTTCGACGTTGATTCAGTGCGACGGTTTGCGACCCTCGCCGGAGATCACAGTCCCTTGCATCACGATGACGCGTTTGCCAAAGCAACCAGATTCGGCGGGATCATCGTCAGCGGCACGCATTATTCGGCGTTGATGATGGGCATGGTGGCAACTTTCTTGACAGAGCGCGGGGCGGGTCTTGGTCTGGAGTTCGAGTTCCAGTTTCGAAAAGCGGTCCTGGCAGGGCAGACAGTACGCATGGAATGGCGCATAGTCTCGGTCGAACCGAATCCAAAGCTCAAAGGCGACGTCATCGGCCTTGAAGGTTCATTGCTTGATGAGCATGGCGAGGTGTACGTTCTGGCTCGTTCGAAGAGCCTCAGCATACCGAATGATCTGCTTTGAACTCGGGCATTCTTATCTTTCAGTGGCATGTCGACCAGCAGCCAGGCGGAGCGTTAGCCACGGTTTTGCCCCCCGGGCTGGTCCTGCCTTGGCTTGAACAGCTCACGAGCAAAATGGCGGCAACAGAGGGGCATTAAGTTTATTGGTGTTGTGCCGTAATCCCCATTGAGATCGTAGCCGCGCAGCTCGCGCAATGCCTCGTGGAGGAGTGCGGCATGCCTGAATTTCCAACGAAAGTTCTTGCTACCCATAAGCCCCCCCGACAACTGACGGGCTTTGTCGTCGTCCCCCTATTGATCCTTGCACCAAGCTTCTATACCGGACAGGCCGCCTTTGCCGGGGACTGTACCGGAAGCCCCATATCCGTTTGTTCTGGCGCAGCTTCTGGCGCCGACGTTCCCCAGGCCATCGATATGGCCAGCCCAATTTCTGTTACCACGCAGCCTGGATTCGGCTTGTCGGTAAATGTCGTAGAAAATGGTATCGACCTCAGGGGTGAGGGGGGAGTGTCATTCGTCGATGACAACCAATCGAACATCAGCACGGCCGGCATGTTCGGCCTGTATGTCTTCAATGACACCAGCGGCGATCTCAATATCACTTCGACCGGCTCCATTACTGCGGCGAGCCAGATGGGCGAAGGCATCAGAGGCGACAACTATGGCGCAAACATGTTGATCATCGCCAATGACACTCAGGGGGAGGGCAATGGCATTGGCGCCAATGGATACGGCAGCGGTTCGGTTCGTGTCGTCTCGACCGGGACGGCCACAGGCCTTAACAACGCGGGCATCTACGCCAATTTGATCTCTGGCTCCGACCTGACGATCGAAGCGAACAACACGCAAGGCCGTGTCCATGGCATCGTCGCCATGACGGGGGCTGGCGCGTTGACCGTGATCTCAACGGGTCTGGCAACGGCCACCAATGGAGACGGCATTACGCTTTACAGCCAAGCGGGGGATATAACGCTCACCGCGGCGGACACCAATGGCGGCGACGGTAACGGTATTTACGTGCACAATGTCGGCACTGGCGCTGTCCGTATCTCTTCCATCGGAACGGCGACGGGGTCCAGGTCAGGGATCTGGGTTGCCAACTTTGGCGCGGGTGATGCCTCGATCACTGCCAAGAACACGGATGGCGGCCTCTATGGAATCTTCTTCCGCGGCACTGACGCGGGCAATGTCAGCATCAACAGCACTGCCAGCTCGAGAGGCGCAGCCATGGACGGCATCTACGCCGAGACCGGCGGCCTGGGTTCGGCGCTGAACATCACTGTCAATGACGCCCAGGGCGGGCGCAACGGGGTGCATGCCGTAAACGGCTCAGGCACGGGGCCGGCCGGGAATACGACCGCCATCAAGGTGCTGGGTCACGTAGCCGGCGGTTCCGGCGCTGCGATCGCGACGAAGTCGAGCTCGGGAGATATGAGCATCGTCGACCTGAGCCCGAATGCCACCATCGAGTCGGCCTCGGGAATCGCGATTTCCAACAATGAGGGCGACAGTCATGTCATCGTCCGTGAGGGCGCCGTCGTCAACGGCGCCATCGAGCTTGGAGCGGGCAGCGATACTGTGGACCTGCTTGCCGGTTACTCCGGAATTACGGTGCTGGACGGCGGCGGTGGCGGTGTCGATACGCTCAATGTGTCGAATGCCGTCGGCGCGACCCGTGCCGGCAGCGACATTCGTAACTGGAGCGTCTTCAATCTCGGCAATAGTGATTTGACCTTGACGGACACCGGCCTGACGGTCGGGGCGTCCAGCGATGTGACGACCGGCGTGTTTCTGCGCAACGGCTCGACGCTCGCCCTTCAGCAGAATGGCTTCGTGCTGAACGGCAATCTGTCCTTGGACGCAGGCACGGCCATGCTCGCATCGACCCTTGGCGTTGGCGCCACGACGATCAGCGGTACCGTCACCAACGCGGGGACGATCACGCTGGGGAGCGGTGGGGCAGGCAGCGTCTTGACCATCGACGGCAACTATGTAGGCAAGGACGGCGTCATCGCCCTCAATACCGTGCTCGGCAACGATGCGTCGGTCACCGACAAGGTCGCCGTCAAAGGCGACACGGCCGGAGCCTCGGTGTTGAAGGTCAGCAATGCGGGCGGCGCGGGGGCAGCGACTACCGAAGGGATCGTACTCGTCTCCGTGGACGGCGCTTCGAACGGGGCCTTCTCCCTGTCCGGTGACTACCAATTCAATGGTAAACCGGCGATCGTGGCGGGGGCCTATGCCTATCAGCTCCATAAGGGGAACGCTTCCGGCACTGAGACCAACAATTGGTATCTGCGCTCCGAGTTGACCGACGGCTCTGCAACCGCTCCGGGCACTACGCCCGCTCCGAAACCGCTCTATCAGCCCGGCGTCTCTGCATATGAGGCCTATCCCCAGGCGCTGCTTACGCTGAACGGCGTGTCGACGCTGCAACAGCGAGTCGGCAATCGCTACTGGTCCGGCGCTGGCGGTGGGCAAGGTTCCGATGGAAGTGCACGCGCAGACGCGTCGCAGAAAGGCGGCTCCTATACCGACGGCACCGGCGCGTGGGGACGCGTGGAAGGCGGGAATCACCGCGTCGAACCGAGCACCTCGACCAGCGGTACCGATTTCACGCAGAATCGCACGAAGATGCAGGCGGGCTGGGACGCCTTGTTGTCCAGGCGCGAAACCGGTGCCCTGGTGGGCGGCGGGTACCTGCAGTACGTGCATGGCAATACGGTGACCCGCTCCGTCCATGGCGATGGCGACATCGCCACCGACGGCTATGGCCTGGGCGGCACCGTGACGTGGTATGGCAATGAGGGTCACTACGTCGATGGCCAGGCGCAGGTAATGTGGTTCACCTCGGATTTGAATTCACGTGCAGCGGGTCGCAGTCTCGTCAAGGGCAACGACGGCACCGGTTACACCTTGTCGGTCGAGAGCGGAAAACGCATCGCGCTTAGCCCTGAATGGTCGCTCACTCCGCAGGCGCAATTGGTCTATTCGGGCGTCCACTTCGATCGCTTTGATGATGCGTTCGGCGCGACGGTGCGCGCAAGCCGGGGGGCCAGCCTCCAGAGCCGACTGGGCGTTACGCTGGACCGCGAGACACGGGGCGGCGAGAACGGGGTGAACCGCTCGCATGTCTACGGCATCGCCAACCTGTATTACGAGTTCCTCGACGGCAGCCAGGTGAACGTTGCGGGGACGACATTCAATTCGCGGCCCGATCGCCTATGGGCAGGCGTCGGCGCGGGCGTGTCCTACAACTGGGGCAAGGACAAGTATTCGCTCTATGCCGAAGGAATGGTAAATACGAGCCTAGCCCAGGTAGGCAGCAATCACTCGCTGTCGGGAAATATGGGTTTTCGGATGCGCTGGTGACGCGTTCCAGGAGCGGCCGGCACACGCCGGCCTCCAGTCCGCGGTTCGGCCGTAGACCGCTAACGGCCGCCCGCTTTCGTCCGCTTCCATCCTAATGTCCGCTTTAGGCCGAGGCTGTGTGGAAACGTATTGGCAGTCTCAGCATGTGCAGCGTTCGGCAGTGAGCACGCCGTTTATCATATGCCGCGATCCAACTTACTTATGTGTTGAGTAGCCTTGTAAGCGAGGCTTTGGCTTATTTCGCGAGCTTCAACAGCGCATAAAAGGGCTCAAGCCCTTGCCGACTTGATAGCTTTCATCGTTCCAGCGATGCCCAGCATGCTAATCAATTGCTTCAGGTTGTAGGCGAGCACATGCAAGCTCATCTCGGTACTCACATGTTCGAGCGTGCGCGTCAGGAAGTGCGTCGAACCCATCCAGTGCTTGAGCGTCCCGAACACATGCTCGACCGTGCGCCGTCGAAGCGTCATGGCATCTGGCTTGCGATCTAGGCGCTGCTGAACTTGCTCCAGCACCTCTTCATGTTCCCAGCGGCGGATACGTCGATAGCTGCTGGTCGTGCACTGTTGTTTGATGGGGCATTGAGGACAAGCACTTGGCCAGTAGATGCGCAGGCCCAGGCCTTTCTCCACCGTAGTGAACCTGTGGATCGCCCGCTCTCCGGCAGGGCACTGATACTCATCGTCCTGCGCGATGTAAATGAAGTCCGCCTTGCTAAAGCGGCCGTCGGCCTTGGCATTGGACGTCATCGGTTTAGGTACGAACACGGCAATGCCCGCATCCTCGCAAGCCTTAATCTCCGGGCCGTTGAAGTAGCCACGGTCGGCGAACGCTTGCAGACTCTGGTGTCCAATGGCTTCGCCGGCCACACGAGCCATCTTGCTCAGTTGAGCCCGATCATTCCCTATATTCGTGACCTCATGAGCAACGATCAGATGATGCTCTGCTTCGACGGCCATCTGTACGTTGTAGCCTACCAGGCCGGATCCCTTGGCCTGGGAGATCATTGAGCGTGCGTCGGGATCCGTCAGCGATATTTGCCCATCGGGAACGGTTTTTAAATGCTCCTTCATCCCGTTCAGTTGCCGTACTCGCTCGCGCAGCTTCCCAATCTTCTCTTGCAGCCGATCGGTCTTGGCCTCGGCCTCCACAGGCTGAGTCCGGTCAGCGGTCTCCAGAGTATCAAGATAGCGCTGGATACTTTGCTCGATTTGTTCCTGCCGCCTGTCGATCTTACTTGGCGTAACGTTGCGGTCGCGGCTGTTGACCGCCTTGAACTTGCTACCGTCGATGGCAACGATGGCTTGCGAGAAGATCTTTAACTGGCGACACATGGCGACGAAGCGCTTGCAGACATTGCGAATTCCAGGGCCGTTATTGCGACGGAAGTCAGCAATGGTTTTGAAGTCTGGCGCCAATCGGCCCGTGAGCCACATCAGCTCGACATTGCGTTGTGCTTCTCGCTCAAGCCGACGACTGGACTGGATACGGTTGAGGTACCCGTAGATGTAGAGCTTTAGCAGAACGGCGGGATGATAGGCGGGGCGCCCCGTCGCCGCAGGATCGACACCACTGAAGCCGAGCGACTGTAGATCAATCTCATCGACGAAGATATCGACAACGCGCACCGGGTTGTCCTCACCAATGAAATCATCCAAGCACTCGGGCAGCAATGTAAACTGACTTCGGTCCTCGCCTTCGATAAATCGCTTCATCGGCCACCTCGCTTAAACGGGTTGGCCCATTTTAATTGGGATCAGGCGAGCAACGAAGGGTTTTCACACAGCCTCGGCCAGGAGCGGTCGCCTAGACTCGGAGTTTTCTGGGGCTCACCCTATAGAGCGGTTCAGAAAGTTCAAAGCTGAACGGCGGAAAGTACGGAAAGTCCAAAGAACTGGCCGAGGAAACAGAAGAGGCCCTCGCTGCCATGGAATCAGCAGGATTCAGCCATGGCACTGCGATCAGAAAACCTTACTCGTTCGTGGCCCGCTTACGGTTGCAGCTTCCTACGTATTACCCATGATGGGCTTTGTTCTGCGCCACTCTGCCATATCGGCGAGCAGGGCCCAGCGCTCATGGTCTCGCCATTCGCCGTTGATGCGTAGATAGCGCGGCGAATAGCCTTCTTCCTGAAATCCCAGGCGGCGCACCAGGGCTATCGATGCTTGGTTTTCGGGTTGTATGTTTGCTTCAAGGCGATGCAATCCAAGGTCATCAAAGGCATGGTCGACGGCAGCTTGCAATGCTTCGGTCATGAGCCCCTTTCGGCTAAAGTTCGACATTCCGTAGTAGCCTAGGTAGGCGCTCTGGAAAGAGCCTGCCACGATTTCGTTGATATTGATGATGCCGACGATCTGCCTGGAAACCCGCTCTCGAGCCACAAGGCCTACATTCGGCCCGGTCAGGCACCGTGCAAACCAGTTGTCAAAACCCGCTTGGTCCGTAAAGGATGTGACCCACGGCAAATGGTATTCCTGGTTCGCACGATTTGCGGCGATCAGCTCGGGGGCGTCGGCGCGGGCCACACGATCGAGTTGGATCAAAGTCATACTGGCTCCATGCCTGGTATCGGTTTCGCCACCGTGCGTACGCATCGGGGACGCCTGCTGGTCAAATGCGGCTGCGCCAATCGGGCCGGGCGGGCGTCCCGGCTGGCGCGCCAGCGCCTGAATGCCTGATTCCCTTCAGCAGACGGGCGCAGGGGTGGGCGGCAGCAAGGGATCCAGTGTGCGGCACAGCGCCAGCAGGCGTTCGTCCGCCCCGATGCTGGATGTGGTGGGCATGTCGCAGGTATTGATATTGTCCTTGAGCGCCAGCGGTATGCCGTCCAGCGGTAGCGCCCGGCCTTGCTCCAGGCCGTCCAGCAGTTCGGTAGCGGTCATCTGCGTCAATGTCATGGAGTCTCCTGTTGGCCGCATACGCAGCCTCATGTTGTTTCGGGGCCGGCTGATGCGCCCGCCTGCGAATCTGACGATATAGGAAAAATACCCTGGCGGGCATCCACAGGAATGGGGATGACGGGCTCAGGCCTGAGCCCAGGCAACCTGATTGCGGCCGGCGTGCTTGGCCTGATAAAGCAGGGCGTCGGCCTGGTGGATGGCGGCGTCCAGGTCGCCGTCCGCCGTCAGCAGAGTCAGGCCGAAACTGGCGGTCAGGGCGTCGGGCAGGCCGGCGATGCGCAGGTCCATCAGGCAGGTGCGCAGCCGTTCGGCGGCCTGGCGTGCCGTCAGCAGGTCGGGGCAGCGCATCAGCAGCACGAACTCTTCCCCGCCGAAGCGGGCGACCAGGTCTTCCTGCCGGGCCTGGCGCGCCAGCAGGGCGCTGACTTCCTGCAGCGCCTGATCGCCGGCGGCGTGGCCCAAGGTGTCGTTGATGGTCTTGAAATGATCGATGTCGCAGATCAGCACGGCCCAGCCTTGTGCGCCTTCTTCTTGCATGCGCTTGCGGGCCTGCTCGAAGAAAGCGCGGCGGTTGAGCAGGCGGGTCAGCGGATCGCGGCTGCGTTCCTGGTCCAGGACCTGCACGATGGACAGGGCGGTGCTCGCCAGGATCACCAGGGCCAGCCAGATGCTGATGATCATGTTCGCGGCAAGCATCAGCAGCCAGAAGCCCGAACGGGTCACCTCGACCTGCGGATCCTGGGGCATAAGGGCGGCCAGCACGAAGATGCGGATCACGGCGTAGGCCAGCACGATCACGTAGGACACGCGCAGCATCCTGGCCAGGGGTATGCGCGGCCGGTGCCCGAACAGCACGGCGCGGGCCGGCAGGGCGACCAGCAGGGCGAGCCCGACGTTCAGGCAGTCCATGCGCATCCAGAGCTGATCGTCGATATGCGAGAAATAGAACAGCAGTCCCAGCGTCGCTGCGATGACCAGAGCCGCGGCCCATGCGTTCATTCGGCCTTCAAAGCGCAGCGCCACGCCATGCGCCATGCTCCAGACCCCGCCCAGGTACAGCGCCGACATCAATACGGACCAGTTCGCCAATTGCTGGTTGTTCATCAGGCTGTGCACGCTCAAGGGGATGGTCGTGATCAGGTAGCCGGCGGCGATCCAGAGCAGGTAGCGGTGTTCGCGCAGGAGGCTCCAGCAGTAGATCATGGCCACGCCCAGCAGCGCCGAGCAGGCGGGGACGATCAAGACGAAGTACTGATCGGCGGTTGGATTCACTGTTTGGCCAAGGGCCGGAGAGCCGGCCGCTGTCGTTGGGGTGAACCAATTGTAACAAGAGTGTCTGGCGCAGCCGATGGATCAGGGCCAGTTTTTGATTCTTCGAAGAATTCCGGGGACTGAATTGCCAAGTCGATGCCGAACTGGTTCTTTGAAGACGCCGTTCAAGGCGCAGGAAGATCGGACGGAGCTGACGGCTTGCCGGCGCGCCGCGCCGGTACCCTGGTCGGGGTGCCTGGCCGGGCGCGTCGTTAACTCCGACGGGTTGCTCGCCCCCCGGGCGAGCAACAAGCGCCGCCGTCGAACAGAACGACGCTTAACTCCCGTCCCCGCACCCCGCCTGCGGCAAGCCATCCGACCACGAGCCCAAGGGCAACCCCGCCAGATAGGGCGGGGTTAAGCGGGGCTATCTATCTATGGCGCCGCAGGCGCCCCTGAATCGTGGCGACGAATCTCCGGGCGACAGCCCGGAGTTCTTCACCCGCCCCGTCCGATCTTCCCGCGCCTTGAACGGCTCAAAATACCGATGGCATCGACCCGGCCATAGGCATCATTCACCAAACAGAAAGCTCAGCGGGATGTGAGGTTGACGCGTTAGGCGGCCTGCCTCGCGAGAACCCGAGCTTCTATCCGCTTGGCCCAAACGGCTCGTCAAACACGGAGGAATCCCCGGAATTCCTCGAAAACCCAGTTTTTTGGCGGGCGGCGTTCAGGGGCGCGTCTGGTGGCCTTGCAGAAAGGCGCTCACGGCGTCCTCGATGAAGCGGTTCAGTTCGCTGGGGCCGTAGCCCATGCCCAGCATGGCCAGGTGGACCGGGTTGAAGGTGATCATGTCATGGAAGAACAATGCGGCGCGCAAGGGATCGATGGGCCGTATCCGGCCTTGCGTCTGCTGGCTTTGCAGGTAGCGGGCGATGATGCGGCGGGACTGCTGCGGGCCGCTTTCCAGCCACGTCCGCCCCATTTCAGGGAAGCGCGCCGCCTCGGCGACGATCAGGCGCTGGAAAGCCAAGTGCTGTTCCTGCAGCAGAATGCTGAGCAGGGCGTGAGCCAGTATCTTCAGGCCCTGTTCGGGCGGCTGGTCGCGCAGATCGATCTGGTCCAGGTCGCGCAGGAATTGCGCGGACAGGGTCTGCACCACGGCCAGGAACAGCCCTTGCTTGCCGCCGAACTGCCGGTAGACATTGGTCTTGGAGCCGCCGACCTGCTTGACGATTTCGTCCACGCTCACGCCTGCATAGCCGTCCTGTAGGAAGCGCACGCAGGCTTCGTCCAGGATCTGCTGCCGGCGGGCTGCGCCGCGATGGGTCAGGCGGCCCTTGCGGCGCGCGGGAGCGTTGCTGGAGGACGTGGCTGTGTCGGACATGAGGGACGCGTGGGAGCAGTAAGAGGCCTTTTCTGTCTGGGCGATGGCCCTGAACCACATTATTTTTATATGATACGGTGTCGTATTGAAAAATGAAGCCGTTGCGGATCTTTCCCCCGGGACGCTGTAGCGCAGCGTCCACAGGTGTGGACCCGAAACTAGGCCGTAGGTCGGGCGCGGGGGACAATGCTGGCTTGATTCTCTTCAACTGATGCTGGACAGGTATCCGAACAATGCAGTGGCTCGTCAATGTGATCGAACAGCATGGTTTGGGGCTGGTGTTTCTCAATGTGCTGATCGAACAGCTGGGGGCGCCCATCCCCGCTTACCCGACCCTGGTCGTGACCAGTGCGCTGGCCCAGGGCGGGCGGTTTTCCCTGCCCGGCCTGCTGGCCCTGGCCGTGCTGGGCGCCCTGATCGCCGACATCCTCTGGTTCTATGCGGGGCGCCGCTATGGGCGGCGCGTCATGGCGACCATGTGCCGTATTTCCTTGTCTCCGGATTCCTGCGTGCGCCAGACCGAAGCCGTTTACCTGCGCTGGGGCGCGCGCTCCCTGCTGGTCGCCAAGTTCATCCCGGGTTTCGCCTCGGTCGCCAGCGCCATGGCGGGCGCCCTGGGCACCAGCATGCGCCGCTTCGTGTGGTTCGACATGCTGGGCGCGGCCATCTGGGTGGGGTCGGCCTTGCTGCTGGGCAGCCTGTTCAGCTCGGCCATCGGCGAGCTGCTGGAGACCCTGGAGGCCCTGGGCCGTTGGGGCTTGTTGATCCTGGGCGTGGCCTTGGCCCTGTTCGTGGCGCGCAAGGCCTGGCAGCGCCATGTGTTCCTGAAGACCCTGAAACTGGCGCGCATCAGCGTGGATGAACTGTATGAGCTGATCCAGGCCGGCGCCCAGCCGCTGATTCTGGACGTGCGCAACGAGTTCTATCGCGCCGAGGGGCGCATTCCCGGCGCGGTCGCGCTGGATGAAAAGGACCTGCAGGGTCCGGGATGCGTGGCGGCCGAACACGGTCACGAAGTCGTGGTCTACTGTTCCTGTCCCAACGACGCGTCGGCGGCGCGCGTGGCCCAACGCCTCAAATCCCTGGGCTACACCCGCGTGCGCCCTCTGTCTGGCGGCATAGACGCCTGGGTCCAGGCCGGGCATCCGCTGGAGGGAGCTGATGACTGAATGAGCTCCTGTGCAGTCCTGGCAGCCCGGAGGGATGGCAGACGATCATGTCCAGCCAGCCACGAGCGCAGAGCCGGGTCAAGCCAATCGATGAGCTTTATCCCGATGGCATGTTGCTTGATCAACTCTGGCTGCATCCATAGTAAAGGTTCATGATGGAATACGCGATTCCGCAGCAGGCGCACCTGACCCAAGGCATTGGAAATAGTGCGGCGTTGACACAAAGGTTTGGGGCAGTGTGGGAATACCAGACGTAGATCCTTCCAGAGATGATGCTGATGCCGAGCATTGAAAAGAGAACACCAGAATCCCAGGGGCAGTTCTGCAAGAATTTTGTCAGGAGTTGGCGTCTCCTGCCGGTGGATGACTTTGGCGCGCGCCTTTCTGATTTCGGAGAGTTGCCAGATGTATCCCCCATCATCGGCCTAGTGTCCCCACCAGTCTGCTCGACCATGGCTGTTTGCCAATTGGGCATGCACGCCGTTTCGTAGTGCGATTTCAAGCGTGTTGAGCATGGGCAGCAAGGATTCGGCCAGCAATATGTTTTGAAGATAGTCGAAAGCGGCCAATTGAACATTGCCTTTGCGAGCAGCCTTGTAGCGGCTTAGCCTTGGGACTGAGAAATGTCGTTCCAGCAGTGTCCATTCCATGTCTATGGCTTTCAAAAAAAGTCTGTCGTCGCCATACTGCTTCTGCTGCCCTAGATTGATTCCTCTCCCGGACATTGTGCCGGTGACGATGCTAGGTACGATATGGCCCTGACTTGTCAGGGCCATTTTTCTTTTCATTCTAGATAAAGCCTGTCCGTGTCAGTGGATAACTGAGAACAATCTGTCCAGCTTCAAAGAGCGTTTGATGTTTGACGACAAAAAACGGCAGAGCATCACGCTCTGCCGTTTTCTTTTCCAGCTTGCCGGTCTTTAACGCGCCGTCTGCACCAGCACCAGTTCGGCTTCGTCCAGCGCGGTGATGGTCAGCTTGCGCTCGTCGCGGATGGCGGCGCCGTCGCGGGCCTCCAGCTCCACGGCGTTGACGCTGACCCGGCCCTTAGCGGGCACCAGATAAGCCAGGTGGCCTTCGGGCAGTTCCAGTTCGGCGCTCTGGCCCTGCTTCAGGGTTGCGCCCAGCACGCGGGCCTGGGTGCGGATGGGCAGGGCGTCGCCGTCCTGCTCGAAGCCGCTGGCCAGGGTGACGAACTGGCCGGCGCGGTCGCCTTTGGGGAAGGGCTTGGAGCCCCAGGAAGGCGATTCGCCGCGGCGGTCGGGCTGGATCCAGATCTGGAAGATGCGCGTGGTGACGGGCTCCAGGTTGTATTCGGCATGGCGGATGCCGGTGCCGGCGCTCATGACCTGCACATCGCCCGCCTCGGTGCGGCCCTTGTTGCCCAGGCTGTCCTGGTGGGTGATGGCGCCTTCGCGCACGTAGGTGATGATCTCCATGTCGGCGTGGCCATGGGGCGGAAAGCCCGTGCCGGCCGCGATGGTGTCGTCATTCCAGACGCGCAGCGCGCCCCATTCCATGCGTTGGGGGTCGTAGTAGTTGGCGAAGGAAAAGTGGTGCTTGGCGTCCAGCCAACCATGGTTGGCACCGCCCAGCTCGGCAAAAGGTCTGCGTTCGATCATGGTGATGTCCTTTGAAATTCACACGATGGGACCATCTTATGCCGCTCGCCTTGTGAATGAAATAGAATGAATGGAATGTTATTTATTCCATATTTTTCATGAGTAATCTTCCTGATCTGGAAGCCTGGGCCATCTTCGCCACCGTGGCCGAAACGGGCTCCTTCGCCCAGGCGGCCCAGGCGCTGGGCCTGTCCCAGCCCACCGTGTCCAAGGCCATCGCCCGGCTGGAGAAGCAGCTGCAGGTGTCGCTGTTTCATCGCACCTCGCGGCGCCTGTCCCTGACGGCCACCGGCCAGGCCAGCCTGGAGCGCGCCCAGGACATCCTGGCGGCAGGACAGGCCGTGGAGGCTCTGGCCCGCGAACAAGTGGCGCAGCTGCAGGGGCGCATCAAGGTGGCCGCGCCCATGTCCTTCGGCATTTCTCATCTGGCTCCGGTGTTGCCGGTCTTCATGCAGGCGCACCCGGGCGTATTGCTGGACCTGCATTTCAACGATGCCCAGGTGGACATCGTCGAGCAGGGCTTCGACCTGGCCCTGCGCATTTCTTCGCTGGCCGATTCCAGCTTGCTGGCCCGCAGCCTGTGCGGCGTGCGGCTGCTGCTGGTGGCTTCCCCCGCTTACCTTGACCGGCAGGGCAGGCCGTCCCACCCGAGCGAGCTGGCCGGCCATCACAGCCTGCGCTATGCCTACGAGCGCCGCGGCAGTGTCTGGCATTTTCAGCGCGATGCGCAACGTTTTGCCCAGGATGTGCCCTGCGTGCTGCAGGTGAACAATGCCGAAGCCCTGATGCCGCCGCTGCTGGCCGGGCTGGGCCTGGCGGTGCAGCCCGAATTCCTGGTCTGGGAGCCATTGCAGCAAGGCCGGCTGGAGCAGGTCCTGCCGGACTGGCAAGTGCCGCCGATCGCGCTGCATATCGTCACGCCTCCGGGTCGCGCGCGTCCGGCCCGGGTGCAGACCTTCATCGAGTTCCTGGTCAAGCAGTTCGAACGCGCGCCCTGGGCCAGCGCGGTGCCCGGGGAGGCAGTTTAACGGCTTGATACGCAAGTCACGCAATGTGCGTTTACCGCTAGCCCCGGATTGGATAGATTCTGCCCGCCAAGCGGAGAAGCAAGATGGAATCCATCGGAGCGCAGTTGTGGGGCACGCTGGTGTCCGAGTTCGGCGACATTCCCAATGCGGGTGAAGTGTTGCGCATCATCCTGCGGCTCAGCCTGGCCCTGCTGCTGGGCGCGCTGCTGGGGTGGGAGCGCGAACGCAGCGGCAAGGATGCGGGCCTGCGCACGCATATGCTGGTGGCGCTGGGCGCGGCCCTGTTCGTCCTGGTGCCCGCCCAGGGCGGCATGGAAATCCAGGACATGAGCCGCGTGCTTCAGGGCGTGATCCAGGGCATCGGCTTTCTGTGCGCCGGGGCGATCCTGAAATCCAGCGACGAGCAGCAGGTGCGCGGCCTGACGACGGCGGCGGGCATCTGGCTGACCGCCGCCATCGGCGTGGCCGCCGGCATGGGCCGCGAAGCGACCGCCGTGCTCAGCGCCGTATTCGCCTGGCTCGTGCTGGCGGGCCTGGGGCGCTGGGAGCGCAAGCGGGAGCAAGCCAAAGGGTGAAGGTCGGCTGAAGAGCGGTTTCCAAGTAGACTGACTTGTCCTTCACCTATTTTCAAGGAGATCGTCATGGAAAGCCGTCCCCCATTGCCGCCTTTCAGCCTGGAGACTGCAAAGCAGAAGGTGCGCGCCGCGGAAGACGCGTGGAACACCCGGGATCCGGTCCGGGTGGCGCAGGCCTACACACTGGACACGCGCTGGCGCAATCGCAGCGAATTTCCATGTGGACGCGAGCAGGTGCAGGCTTTCCTGGAGCGCAAATGGCAGAAGGAACTGGACTACCGCCTGATCAAGGAAATCTGGGCCTGGCACGGCAATCGCATCGCCGTGCGTTTCGCCTACGAATGGCACGATGCGCAAGGCCAATGGTGGCGCAGCTACGGCAACGAGAACTGGGAATTCGACGAACAGGGCTACATGGCGGTGCGCCATGCCAGCATCAACGACCTGGCCATCGCCGAATCCGAGCGTAAATTCCACTGGCCGCTGGGAAGCCGCCCGGACGACCATCCTGGCCTGACGGACCTGGGACTGTAGACGCGGCCTGTCTGCGGGGTTCCGGCGCAAGGGCGCGCGCTGGTTTTCCTCGCTTCTGCGGTCCTCGCATGAGCCACATTCCCGCCACGCAGGTCGAGCGCCTGCTGCGGATGCGCTGATGGGACTGGTCCCTGGAGCGCCTTGAGCAAAACATGCCGGCCTTGTGAGGCGCCGATGTGGACGGACTGCGGGCGCTCTGGCGCCGATGGCGCGCTGAGGCGGGCGAAGGGGCGTAATATCGCAGCAGCCGCGCCGCCCCGGCTGGAAAGCCGGGACGGCCCCTTCGACAATGCAGGAGACGCATGGACAAGTCGCCCCCCAAGAAAGAACGTTTCAAAGGTTTCAAGCCCGGCTCGCTGATGGCTTTGCGTTATTTCGAGCAGGCCGCCCAGCTGGAGAGCTTCAGCCTGGCCGCCAACCGCTTCAACCTGACCCACGGCGCCGTCAGCCGGGCCATACGCGGCCTGGAAGAGGAGCTGGGCCTGAGCCTGTTCGAGCGGCGCAACCGCCGCGTGTTCCTGACCCAGGCGGGGCGACGCTTGCAAAAAGCGGTGCAGCAGGGACTGGGCCTGATCGATCAGGCCGGCCGCGACATCATCCGCGACGAGCAGGCGCTGCCCCTGGTGCTGTCTTGCGAGCCCACCTTGCTGATGCGCTGGCTGCTGCCGCGCTGGCCCGATTTCCAGCGCCGCTACCCCGGCGACCAGGTCCTGCTGGTGGCGGGCGGCGGCGCCTTCAGTTTCGCCAGCGGGATAGACCTGGCCTTGCGGCGCCAGGACTTTGAATGCCCGGACCACGCGCACATGAGCGATCTGTTCGCCGAGGAGATCGGCCTGGTCTGCAGTCCGGAGAAAGTGGACGTATATTTCGAGCGTCACGGCGGGCAGTTGCGCCTGCGCCCGGACGCGCCGCGCCTGGCCACCCAGAGCCGGCCGCACGCCTGGGACGACTGGTTCACCCTGACCGGACAGAAGGCCGGACCCGGCCCGCAGCAGGTCTTCGAGCATTTCTACTTCAGCCTGCAGGCGGCGGCGGCCGGGCACGGCGTAGCCATCGGCGCCCGCCACCTGGTCAACGACGATCTGCGCAATGGCCTGCTGGTGGCGCCGGCGGGCTTCATCGAAGACGGCTCGCGCTACAGCTTGCTGACATCCCAGGAGTTCCTGCCCGACAGCCGCGAGGCCCGGCTGCTGGACTGGCTGCGTGAACAGTTGCTGGAGCATCGGGACCGGTAGGCAAGCTTTCCTGCGCCTGATCAAGGACAGGCTGTCATGAAACTGGTGTAGTGTAGGGTTGTGTCCAGACCATCCTACCGGAGACCATCATCATGACTCGCCATGCTGGCCTCGCTCCCAAGTCCTCGGCCGCCGACGGCGGCCAGACGTCCAGCCATTACTCCCGCCTGATCCAGAAGGCCCGCAAGGAACCCAGCCGCACCTGCGTCGTGGCCCACCCCTGCGACGACGTGTCGCTGGGCGCCGCCCTGCAGGCCCGCGACCAGGGCTTGTTCGACATCGTGCTGGTGGGGCCGCAGGCGCGCCTGCATGCGGTGGCGGCCGAGCACGGCTTCAGCCTGGACGGCGTCACCCTGATCGACACGCCGCACAGCCATGCCTCGGCCGAGACCGCCGTGAGCGAAGTCCTGGCCGGTCGCGCCCAGCTGCTGATGAAAGGCAGCCTGCACACCGACGAGCTCATCCACGCTGTGCTGTGCACCCAGGGCAAGGGCCTGCGCACCGGGCGCCGGCTCAGCCATGTCTTCATCATGGACGTGCCGCGCTATCCGCACCCGCTTTTCGTGACCGATGCGGCCATCAACATCTTTCCCGACCTGGCGACCAAGGCCGATATCGTGCAGAACGCCATCGACCTGCATCGCGGCCTGGGCCTGGGCGAGCCGCGCGTGGCCTTGCTGTCCGCCGTCGAGCAGGTCACCGCGAAGATTCCCACCACCCTGGAGGCGGCCGCCTTGTGCAAGATGGCCGATCGCGGCCAGATCACCGGCGGCGTGCTGGACGGACCGCTGGCGCTGGACAATGCCATCAGTCCCGAGGCGGCCCGCATCAAAGGCATACGCTCGCCGGTGGCCGGGCAGGCGCAGATCGTGGTGGCTCCCGACCTGGAAGCCGGCAACATGCTGGCCAAGAACCTGACCTTCCTGTCGGGGGCGCTGGCCGCCGGCATCGTCATGGGCGCGCGCGTGCCCATCATCCTGACCAGCCGCGCCGACAGCGCGGAGACCCGCCTGGCCTCCTGCGCCGTGGCCAGCATCTACGCCGGGCATCTGGAACGCAGCGCCGCCGTCAAGGAGATCACGCCATGAGCGAGCTGATCCTGGTGGTCAATGCCGGCAGTTCCAGCCTCAAGTTCCACATGTACGCCGTAGTGGAAGACGACCGGCTGGCATTCCAGTACGGCGGCCAGGTGTCGGGCATAGGCGGCGCCATGCCGGCCTTCAAGGTGGACGACGAGCACGGCCGCCCCATGGAGCGCCAGTCCCTGGAGGCCGGCCAGGCGCGGGACCTGCATTCGGCCCAGGCCATGGTGGCCGACTGGCTGCTGGCCCGCCTGGACCATGAGCCCATCGCCGTGGGGCACCGCATCGTGCATGGCGGGCCGCGCTACGACCGCAGCGTAGCCCTGACGCCCGAGGTGCTGGACTATCTGGACAGCCTCTCGCCGCTGGCGCCGCTGCACCAGCAGAACAATCTTGCTCCGGTGCGCGTCATCTTCGAGCGCTGGCCGGAAATCTTCCAGGTGGCCTGCCTGGATACCGCCTTCCACCAGGGGCAGGCCCCGCAGGTGCGGCATTTCGCGCTGCCGGAGCGCTTCTACCGGCAGGGCGTGCGCCGCTACGGCTTTCATGGGCTTTCCTATCACTATATTTCCGAGCACCTGCGATCCCATTGGCCGGAGCTGGCCCGGGGCCGCGTGCTGGTGGCCCACCTGGGCTCGGGCGCCTCGGCCTGCGCCCTGAAGGAGGGGCGCAGCGTGGAGACCACCATGGGCTTCACGGCGCTGGATGGCCTGCCCATGGGCACGCGTCCCGGCCGCCTGGATGCGGGAGTGGTGCTGTGGATGATGGAACAGGGCATGGACCACGATGCCATACAGTCGCTGCTCTACACCGAATCGGGCCTGAAGGGCCTGTCGGGCATCAGCGCCGACATGCGCGTGCTGCAGGATTCCGACGATCCGCGCGCGCGCTTGGCGGTGGAGTACTTCTGCTACCGCGCCGCCGAAAGCCTGGCGGGGCTGTGCGTGTCCTTGCAGGGCCTGGACACCCTGGTGTTCACGGCGGGCATCGGCGAGCACAGCGCACCGGTACGCGCGCGGATCGCGCAGCATCTGGCCTGGCTGAGGGTGGAGGTGGACGAGGCGCGCAACCAGGCGGGCGAAGCCGTGATCTCCACGGACGCCAGCCCGGTGCGGGTGATGGTCATTCCAACCAACGAAGAGCGCATCATTGCTGAGCAATCGCTGGCCCTGGTGCGCTCCGCGCCGGTTCAGTAGGCGGCGTTGTGCACCAGCCCGGCGGCGACCGTCTGGTTGGTGCCGGCATCGATCAGGATGAAGGCGCCGGTGCCGGCGTGCTCCTGGTAGTCGTCCAGCACCAGGGGATCGCGGCTGGCGATGCTGACGCGGCCTATGTCGTTCAGCGCCAGCGTGCCGCTGGCTTCCTGCTCCTGCAGGCTGCGCACGTCGCGCACGGCATGCACGGCGCGCACCTTGGCCTGCGTCAGGCGGGTGCCTTGCTTGAGCCAATACGAGCGCGACGTGCTCAGCGGCTGTTCGTCCAGCCAGCATAGTTCGGCTTCGAAGCTCTTGCGCGGCGTGACGGGCTCGTCGGCCAGCGTGAGCAGGTCGCCGCGCGAAATGTCCAGTTCGCGGTCCAGCACGATCGTCACCGCATCGCCGTCCTCGACCTGGGTCTGCTCCTGGCCGGCGCGATACAGTCCGGTGACCACGGCCGTCCGGGCCGAGGGCCAGACCTGGATGGTGTCGCCCACACGGATCCGGCCGCCGTCCAGTTGGCCCGCATAGCCGCGGAAGCCGTCCACGCGGCTGCCGCCATGGCGGATCACCCATTGCACGAACAGGCGGGCGGGCTTCTGGCGTTCGTCATCCAGGCTCAGCGACTCCAGCAGCGGCAGCAGCGGCAGGCCTTTATGCCAGGGCGCATGGCTGGAAGGCCGGGTGATGTTTTCGCCCTTCAGGGCGGACAGCGGAATGATGTGGAAGTGTTCGATGCCCAGGTGGTCCGCCAGTTCCCGGTAGGCGGCGTGGATGCGGTCGAACACGGCCTGGTCCCAGTCCACCAGGTCCATCTTGTTGACGGCCACCACGATGTGGCGCAGGCCCAGCAGGCGGGCCACGGTGCTGTGGCGCTTGGTCTGGGTCAGCAGCTGGCCGTCGCGGGCGCGGCTGGCGTCGATCAGGATGATGGCGGCCTGCGCCGTGGAGGCGCCCGTGATCATATTGCGCGTGTACTGTTCATGGCCGGGCGTGTCGGCCACGATGAACTTGCGCTTGGGCGTGGCGAAGTAGCGGTAGGCCACGTCGATGGTGATGCCTTGCTCGCGCTCGGCTTCCAGGCCGTCGGTCAGCAGGGCCAGGTCGGGTTCCGCGTCCTCGCCGCGCTTGTACTTGGAGCGCTGGATGGCGGCGATCTGGTCGGCGAACACGCCTTGGCTGTCCACCAGCAGGCGACCGATCAGGGTGGACTTGCCGTCGTCCACCGAGCCGGCGGTGATCAGGCGCAGCACGCCCTGGTCGGCGGCCTGGATCCAAGATTCATTGACTGCGTTCATCAGAAGTATCCTTGTTTCTTGCGGTGTTCCATGGACGCTTCCGAGGTCTGGTCGTCCATGCGTGTCGCGCCGCGCTCGGTGATGGTGGCGAGCGCCGTTTCGGCGATGATGTCTTCGGCCGTGGCTGCCGTGGACAGCACCGGGCAGGTGCAGGAGATGTCGCCCACGGTGCGAAAGCGCACGTTGCGCCAGGCCGAGGTTTCCCCTTCCTGCAGCGGCGTGAGGGGCGTGACGGGCACGATCAGGCCGTTGCGCTCCACGACCTCGCGCGAGTGCGAGTAATAGATGGAGGGCAGTTCTATGCCTTCGCGCTGGATGTATTGCCACACGTCCAGCTCGGTCCAGTTCGAAATAGGAAAGACGCGCAGGTTCTCGCCCTTGTGGATGCGGGTGTTGAACAGGCGCCAGAGCTCGGGGCGCTGGGCCTTGGGGTCCCATTGGCCGAATTCGTCGCGAAAGGACACGATGCGCTCCTTGGCGCGCGCTTTTTCCTCGTCGCGGCGCGCGCCGCCGAAGCAGGCGTCGAAGCCGAATTCCTCGATGGCTTCCAGCAGCGTCACGGCTTGCGCGCCGTTGCGGCTGGCGTTCTCGTGACGCAGCACCACGGTGCCGCGGGCGATGGAGTCCTCGACGCTGCGCACGATCAGTTGCGCGTCCAGCTCGGCGGCGCGGCGATCGCGGAACTCGATCACTTCCGGGTAGTTGTGGCCGGTGTCCACGTGCATCAGGGGAAAGGGCAGGGGGCCGGGCGCGAAGGCCTTTTCGGCCAGGCGCAGCAGCACGGCGGAGTCCTTGCCGCCCGAGAAGAGCAGCACGGGTTTTTCCGCTTCCGCGGCGATCTCGCGCAGGATGAAGATGGCTTCGGCCTCGAGCCAGTCGAGGTGGGTACGGGTGGCAAGTGGTTCGCCCATGGTGTTCCTTTAGGTATTGACGCTGCTGTGCAGATTGCCGGCGTGCAGGCCGCATTCGAGGCTGTCGCGCTGCTCCCACCACCAGCGGCCGGCGCGCACGTCTTCGCCGGGGCGGATGGCGCGGGTGCAGGGTTCGCAGCCTATGGAGGGATAGCCCTGGTCGTGCAGGGGGTTGTAGGGAATGCCCAGCCCGCGGATCACGGCCCAGACGTCCTCGTGCGTCCATTCGGTCAGGGGGTTGAATTTCTGCAGCCCGAACACGGCGTCGTATTCCTGGCGGGCCAGTTCGCTGCGGCTGGCCGATTGCTCGCGGCGCTGGCCGGTGATCCAGGCCGAGCGTCCGGCCAGGGCGCGGCGCAGCGGCTCCACCTTGCGTATCTGGCAGCATTGCTTGCGCAGTTCCATGCTTTCATAGAAGGCATGGGCGCCGTGCTGCTGCACGTGGGCCTGTACGCGTTCGGGGTCGGGGCGGAAGAACAGGATCTCGCGTTGGTAGTGCTGGCGGATGGCGGCCGCCATCTGCACGGTTTCGGCGTGCAGCCGGCCGGTGTCCAGCGTCAGGGTCTGGAGCTCGGGCGCGTAGATGGACATGGCGTGGAAGACGACCATGTCCTCGGCGGCCAGCGAGGAGGCCAGGACGGCGTCGGGATGTTCGCGGGCGATCCAGACGAGATCGTCGCGCAGTTGCTTCCAGAGCGCCAGCGGACGGGCGCTCAGGGCGGTGATGGCGGGGGCGTAGGAGGGCACGATCGGAATTCCCGGCAGGCTGTGGCGGTGCCGGCCGAAAGAGGAATTCCTGGTAAGGCGTAGCCTGGCCGACACGTCACATCGTTCATAAACTTATGAGCAAGTTTGCTTGCGCCGGCCGGGCAGGGGAACGAACTATTCGTAAGGTGGTTATGCCCCAGGCCTATTTAGCCGCCTTTTATCGCCGGGCCGCCCCAAGGTAAAAAGTGCCCCCTCGGGGGGCAGCAAGCCGGAGGCGCAGCGTGGGGGCACTTTTTTATCGCCGGGCCGTCCCAAGATAAAAAGCGCCCCCTCGGGGGGCAGCAAGCCGAAGGCGCAGCGTGGGGGTACTTTTTTATCGCCGGGCCGCCCCAAGATAAAAAGCGCCCCCTCGGGGGATGAGCCCGGACACCAGACAGTCCCTGCGGACTGTCTGGTGCCTGGCGAATCCGAGCGGCATACAGGCCGCGAGGTGGACAGCAAGCCGAAGGCGCGGCGTGGGGGATTTCTCAGGCGCGACGGCTGGCGGCGATAAGGACGATGATGACGATGCAGCTCAGCCAGGTCAGCAGGTTCACCTGCTCGCCCAGCCACAGGGCGGAGATCAGGATGGTCAGGAAAGGCTGGGCCAGCTGGACCTGGCCGATGCGCGCCACCCCGCCCATGGCCATGGCCTTGTACCAGGGGAAAAAGCCCAGCAGCGACGAGCACAGCGCCAGGTACAGCAGGCCCATCGTGGCTTGCGCGG
This sequence comes from Pseudomonadota bacterium, assembly GCA_023425645.1. Lineage (GTDB taxonomy): Bacteria > Pseudomonadota > Gammaproteobacteria > Burkholderiales > Burkholderiaceae_B > Alcaligenes. Next base: position 44,612 of record JAFACG010000001.1, on the reverse strand, counting down.
TGGGCGCCTGCTCCATGGGCAGGGCCAGCCACAGGGACGCGGGCACGGTCAGCGGCAGGCTGGCCGCCAGGCACCAGCAGATGGTGCGCCAGCCGCCCAGGGTACGCGCCACGCGGCCGCCCTCGGCGTAGCCCACGCCGGCCATGAAGACCGCCAGCGCCAGCCAGAGGTCGCCCACTTGCAGCGCGCCTTCGCCGATGTAGACGGCGTAAGCCAGCACCAGCATGGCGCCCAGCAGGCTGAGCAGCCAGAAGCGCCTGCTCAGGGATTCGCCGCTGCGCTTGGCGCCGATGATGGCCGTGGCCAACGGGATCAGTCCGCTGAGCACGGCGCCGTGCGAGGAGGGCACGGACTGCATGGCAATGGAGGAGAACACCGGCCAGCCCACGATCACGCCCGTGCAGGACAGGGCGATGCCGCGCCATTCGGCGGCGGTGGGAAGGCGGCTGCGGGTGGCCAGCAGGATCAGCGCGGCGCACAGGCCGCCGATGCTGGCGCGAGCCATGCCGATCAGCCAGGGGTCGAAGCTGTGCACCGCCACGCGCGTCATGGGCAGCGTGAAGGCGAAGACCAGCACGCCCACGAAGGCGTACGCATAGGGAAGCAGGGCGGGGGCGGACGGTTGGAAGGTCGTGCTGCGGCTCATGGGCGTCTCCACGGATGAAGGTCATGTGTTTGTTGGAGCAACAAGCGTAAAATAAATAAGCAATACAGCAGCAGTACAGTTGGGCGATCAGACGGTTCAGCCGTATTGGTCGAATCACCACTACAGTCCGACGTTGCGACGATGGGGACAGCATAATGGAATGGACGAACTGGGAGCCGGTCAGGGGCTCGGATGTCACGCTCAGCGAACAGTTGGTGGCCTGGGTGCAGCAGGAGCTGCGCCTGCGCTATCGCGGCGGCAGCCGCCTGCCTTCGGTGCGCAGGATGGCGCAGTCGGCCGGCGTGAGCACGCATACCGTGGTGGCGGCCTACGACAGGCTCATGGCCTTGGGGCTGGTGGAATCCCGGCCGGGCTCGGGTTTCTTCGTGCGCGTGCGCCAGCCCCGGCGTCTGCGCACCGAGTCGCTGCGGGTGGACAGGGACGAACCGCGCAAGATAGACGTGAACTGGATGCTGAACAGCTTCATGGGGCAGAGCGACAGCGCCGGCATTCCCACCCAGTGGCTGGACAACGACATGGTGCTGGCGGCCGTGAGGCAGGTCAGCCGCAGCGCGGATTCAGGCCTGCTGGGCTATGGCCATTCCCACGGCTACCGGCCCCTGCGCCAGCACATCGCCGGGCAGCTGGAGGACAGCGGCATACAGGCCGACCCGGACACCCAGATCCTGCTGTGCAGCGGGGCCACGCATGCGCTGGACCTGCTGTTGCGACACTGGCTGCGTCCGGGCGACACGGTGGTGGTGGAGGATCCCGCCTGGTATCTGCTGTTCGCCCGCCTGGCGGTGGTGGATGTGCGGGTGCTCAGCGTGCCGCGGCGCGTCGACGGGCCGGACGTGGCCGTGCTGGAGCAACTGGCCCGAGAGCACCGGCCGCGCCTGGTCATCCTGAACACCGTGGTGCACAATCCCACGGGCTTCAGCTTGAGCCCGTCTGTCGCCCACGCCATCCTGACGCTGGCCCAGACCTGGGGTTTCCACATCATCGAGGACGATACCTACAGCGAACTGCATTCGCATCCGCCCTGCAGGCTGGCGCAACTGGATCAGTTGCACCGGGTCACCCTGGTGGGCGGGTATTCCAAGGTACTGGCGGCGGGCTTGCGCCTGGCCTACATGGCGGCGTCCCCTGCCTTGCTGCAATCGCTGGTCAACCTGAAGATGCTGGCGGGGCTGACCACCCCCGAATTGAGCGAACGGGTCACCCACAGGCTGCTGGTGGACGGGCCCTACCGCAAGCACCTGGATCGCCTGCGGCACCATGCGGATGATGGCCGGCAGCAGACATTGGAGCGCTTGGCCCGGCTGGGCCTGGCGCCGGATGCGCCGCCGCAGGCGGGCATGTTCATCTGGACGGATACCGGCGTGGAGACCGAAAGCCTGGTGCGGGCCCTGGGCAGGCCGGGGCACCTGCTGGTGCCGGGCGCCCTGTTCTCGCCAGAGCAGCAGCCCTCGACCTATGTGCGCATCAACGTGTCGGTGGCCGGCGACGATGCATTCTGGGGCGACCTCGAACGGTGTCTGGATGCCGCCCGGCAAAGGACGGACAGCGTACCTTCCTGACAATGCGCCTGCGCACCGGCCCCAGGGCCGGACGCTCCCATGGCCTTATGCCGAACTGTATCTGTAGTTGCACTGTAATCCAGCTCTGTTAGCATAGAGACGTGTTGCGCACAGAAAGAAAATTCTGCGCTCAATGCGATAGGTATTTGCAATTAGTGCAATTGTATTAATCAATTTCACTAATCGATCGCAGCTTCCTATAATGGCTTTACTGTCAATTGTTAACCGCTAACTGGAGCTAACATGTCTTTGATCAACACCGTCATCAAACCATTCAAGGCAACCGCTTACCACAACGGCAAGTTCGTTGAAGTCAGCAACGAAACCGTCGCCGGCAAATGGTCCGTGTTCGTTTTCTACCCAGCCGACTTCACCTTCGTGTGCCCAACCGAGCTGGAAGACCTGGCCGACCATTACGCAGAGTTCCAGAAGCTGGGCGTGGAAGTCTACTCCGTGTCCACCGACACCCACTTCGCTCACAAGGCATGGCACGACACGTCCGACGCCATCAGCAAAGTGAACTACCCCATGATCGGTGACCCGACTCACCAACTGTCCCGCAACTTCGACGTGCTGATCGAAGAAGAAGGCATCGCTCTGCGCGGCACCTTCGTGGTCAACCCAGCCGGCGAGATCAAAGTCCTGGAAATCCACGACAACGGCATCGGCCGCGACGCTTCCGAACTGCTGCGCAAGGTCAAGGCTGCCCAGTACATCGCCGCTCACCCCGGTGAAGTGTGCCCAGCCAAGTGGGAAGAAGGCGCCAAGACGCTGACTCCTTCCCTGGACCTGGTCGGCAAGATCTAAGACCTCTATGGTCGCAGGCGGGCGGCGCCAGCCGCCGCTCGCCAGGCGCCTGGCCGGTCCAGGCGCCCCATGTGTTTCGTTCAGTACAGGATAAAAAAGGCGTTTCTCATGTTAGATGCAAACATCAAAACTCAATTGAAGGCTTATCTCGAGAAGATCACCCAACCGATCGAGATCGTTGCGTCGCTGGATGTGGGCGCCAAGTCCGTGGAGCTGCGCGAGCTGCTGCAGGAAATCGATAGCCTCTCCGACAAGATCAGCTATCGCGAAGACGCGGGCTCGCAAGAGCGCAAGCCTTCCTTCAAGATCAACCGTCCCGGAACTGACGTGAGCGTCAGCTTCGCCGGCATCCCCATGGGGCACGAATTCACCTCCTTGATCCTGGCCCTGCTGCAAGTCGGCGGCCACGCGATCAAGCTGGACGAGGCCGTCATCGAACAGATCCGCAATCTGTCGGGCGACTTCGTCTTCGAAACCTATTTCTCGCTGTCGTGCCAGAACTGTCCCGACGTGGTGCAGGCCCTGAACGCGATGTCCGTCATCAATCCGCGCATCAAGCACGTGGCCATCGATGGCGCGCTGTTCCAGAAGGAAGTGGAAGAGCGCAACATCCTGTCCGTGCCGGCCGTGTACCTGAACGGCGAGCTGTTCCACCAGGGACGCGCCAGCGCCGAGGAACTGCTGGCCAAGCTGGACGCCGGCGACAACGAAGCCCGCGCCCAGGCCCTGGACGCCAAGGACGAATACGACGTGCTGGTCGTGGGCGGCGGTCCCGCCGGCGCGGCTGCAGCCATATATGCGGCCCGCAAGGGCATCCGCACCGGCGTGCTGGCCGAGCGTTTCGGCGGCCAGGTGCTGGACACCATGGCCATCGAGAACTACATTTCCGTGGTCGAGACCGAAGGTCCGAAGTTCGCCGCGGCGCTGGAGCAGCACGTCAAGGCCTATGACGTGGACATCATGAATCTGCATCGCGCCGCGAACATCCGCCGCGAAGGCAAGCAGATCCTGGTGGACGTGGCCGGCGGCGGCCAGCTGAAGGCCAAGTCCGTCATCCTGGCCACCGGCGCGCGCTGGCGCGAACTGAACGTGCCCGGCGAACAGGAATACCGCAACCGCGGCGTGGCCTACTGCCCGCACTGCGACGGCCCCCTGTTCAAGGGCAAGGACGTGGCGGTGGTCGGCGGAGGCAACTCCGGCGTGGAAGCGGCCATCGACCTGGCCGGCCTGGTGCGCCACGTCACGCTGATCGAGTTCGGCGCGACCCTGCGCGCTGACGAGGTGCTGCAACGCAAGCTGCGCAGCCTGCCCAACGTCAAGATCATCACCCAGGCCCAGACCACGGAAGTGCTGGGCGACGGCAAGAAGGTGGTGGGCCTGAACTACCTGGATCGCGAGACCCAGCAGTCCCAGCATCTGGATCTGGACGGCGTGTTCGTGCAGATCGGCCTGGTGCCCAACACCGAGTGGCTGAAAGGCAGCGATGTCGCGCTGTCGCGGCACGGCGAAATCGAAGTGGATGTGCGCGGCGCGACCTCCCTGGCCGGCGTGTTTGCCGCGGGCGACGTCACCACCGTGCCGTACAAGCAGATCATCATCGCCGCCGGCGAAGGCGCCAAGGCTTCGCTCAGCGCTTTCGACTACCTGATCCGCAGCTCGGCCGAAGTGGAACAGCCCGTCGCCGAAAGCGTCACGGCCTGATCGTCAAGGACGGCGTGATCAGCAGCCACCCCTGCGGGGGTGGCTTTTTTTTGGGGGGGCGGCGGCAGGGTGTACGGATCGCGGGCCCAGGCGCTTCTTGTCAGGCTTCGCCGTCCAGCCCAGGCCAACTGCCGCCCAGCACGTCCGCGCACACCTGCAGCCAGGCCTTGGCCGCCTGCGACAGGTAGCGGCCGTTCCACAGCAGGGCCACTTCCCAGTTCAGGGCGGGCTCCACGATCTCGGCCGCGACCCAGTCGCCGGGCTCCAGGCGCGATAGAAAAGGTTGGGGCAGCAGGGCGATGCCCATGCCGGCCTGCGCCATGGAGGCCACCCAGTCCCATTGCCTGCTCTGGGCCGCGATGTGGGGCTGCAGACCGGCATGCGCGAAGGCGCGGCGCAGCATGCGGGTCAGGGCGAAGTCGTCGCTCAGGAATATCAGCGGGTGGCGCTCCAGTTCTTCGAGCTTGACCTTGCCTTGCGCGCTGCGAAAGCTGTTCTTGCGGCCTATGGCCCAGACGCCGTGGCGCGCCACCGGGGCGGTGGACAAGTTCAGCTCCGGGCCCAGCGGCAGGATGCTCAAGCCCATCTCCACCGCGCCGGCGGCCACCATGCGCTCGATCCCCATGCCGGTCTCTTCGTGCAGGACGAGTTCGATCCTCGGGTGGAGGGCCTTGAAGGCCTTGAGCACTTCGGTGAACAGCACATTGATCATGGGCGGCATGCCCAGCTCCAGCCTGCCGCGCTGCAGGGCCTGCACTTCATGCACCTCGCGCAGCAGCCGCTGCACGCTTTGCAGGACCTCCTGGCCGCGCTCCAGCACCACCTTGCCGCAATCGGTCAGCTGGAGCTGGCGATGGTCGCGGATCAGCAGCGGCTCGCCCACCTCGTCTTCCAGTCGCCTGACCATCTTGCTGACCGTGGACTGGGTCACGTTCAGGCTTTGGGCCGCTTGCGTAAAGCTTTGATGTTTAACGGTTTCGATGAAGTACCGCAGCGATCGGACATCCATGGCCAGCTTCCTTTTCAGTCATGAATTTCACGACTTGTCAGTAGTAATTTTATTCATTATGGCGATGCTATGCTGACGTCGTTCAAAAACATAAACGCCAGTTGCCAGGGCGTGGAGACCTCGCCCGGCGCTTTCGGACCCAGGCTCCCCCGACCGCAACAGCTGGCAGATCATGATACCGAGACAGGAGCATACGATGTTCAAGGATCGCATCCGTTTCCCAGGGTTGGAAGACAAGGTCATGACGGCGCAGGAGGCGGCGGCCTTCTTCCGGGACGGCATGAATGTGGGCATGAGCGGCTTTACGCGCGCAGGCGACTGCAAGGCCATGCCGCGCGCCCTGGCGGAACGCGCTCAGGTCGAGCCGCTGCGCCTGAATGTGATCACCGGGGCCTCGCTGGGCAACGACAGCGATGGACTGATGGCCGAGGCGGGCGTGCTGGCCAAGCGCATGCCCTTCCAGGTGGACGCCGTGCTGCGCCGCCACATCAACCAGGGCAAGGTCCTGTTCGCCGACCAGCACCTGTCCCAGACCGTGGAGCAGCTGCGCTGCGGCAACTTGCCCGCCATCGACATCACCGTGATCGAAGCCGTGGCCATCACAGAGACCGGCGCCATCGTGCCCACCACCTCCGTGGGCAATTCGGCCAGCTTCGCCCAGCAGGCGCAGCAGATCATCGTGGAGCTGAACCTGGGCATGCCCCTGGAGCTGGAAGGCCTGCATGACATCTATGTGCCCGAAATGCGTCCGCATCGCGAGCCCATCGCCCTGACCTCGGTCGAGCAGCGCATCGGCGCCGCCGCCATCCAGGTGGATCCCGCCCGCATCGTGGGCATCGTCGTGACCGACGCTCTGGACAGCCCCTCCAGCGCCTTGCCGCCGGATGCCGAAACCCAGGCCATCGCCGGCCACATCATCGAGTTCCTGAAGGGCGAAGTGGCGGCCGGCAGGCTGAGCAATTCGCTGCTGCCCTTGCAGGTGGGCATAGGCACCATCGCCAATGCCGTCACCCATGGCCTGGTGGATTCGCCCTTCCAGGACCTGACCATGTATTCGGAAGTGCTGCAGGACAGCGCCATCGCCTTGCTGGATTCGGGCCAGCTGCGCTTTGCCTCGGCCTCCTCGGTCACGCTGTCCGCAGCCAGGACGGCGCAGTTCCTGGACGGCCTGGAGCGCTACCGCGACAAGGTGGTGCTGCGTCCGCAGGAAATCAGCAATCATCCCGAGCTGGTGCGCCGCCTGGGCATCATCGCCATCAATACCGCCCTGGAATTCGATATCTACGGCAACGTGAATTCCACGCACGTCTGCGGCACGCACATGATGAACGGCATCGGCGGTTCCGGCGATTTCGCCCGCAATGCCCACCTGTCCATCTTCGTGAGCAAATCCGTGGCCAAGGACGGCGACATCTCCAGCGTCGTGCCCATGGTCTCGCATGTGGATCACACCGAACACGACGTGGCCGTGCTGGTCTCCGAATGGGGGCTGGCCGACCTGCGCGGCCTGGCGCCGCGCGAGCGCGCCCGCGTCATCATCCAGAACTGTGCGCATCCCGACTACCGCGCGGCCCTGCTCGACTATGTCCGGCGCGCCGAACAGCGCGGCGGCCATACCCCGCACATTCTGGAAGAAGCCTTGTCCTGGCATGCCCGCTACCAGCAACACGGCACCATGCGCCAGGAGCAGTTCCATGCCCAGGAGGCCGCGACTGCGTAGTGATCAGGTCCGAATCGTGCGACGCCGAGTCAGTCCGCCGCCGCATGAGCATCTGACTGACCTGATCGCCCCTGGCATGCCACCCGTGCCAGGGGCATTTTTTTATTCCTGGGCAGCCGGGCCCCCTGAGGCAAAAGGCGCCCCCCTTGGGGGATGAGCCCGGACACAGGACAGTCCCTGCGGACTGTCCTGCGCCTGGCGAATCCGAGCGGCCTGCCTGCCGCGAGGTGGACAGCAAGCAGGCGACAGCCTGCGCAGCGTGGGGGCCCCTTCTATCGCCGGGCCGCCCCAAGATAAAAGGCGCCCCCTTGGGGGATGAGCCCGGACACAGGACAGTCCCTGCGGACTGTTCTGCGCCTGGCGAATCCGAGCGGCCTGCCTGCCGCGAGGTGGACAGCAAGCAGGCAATAGCCTGCGCAGCGTGGGGGCCCCTTTTAGCGCTAAAATCATGTATTGTTGCGCGCAAAGCGAGGCCGGGGTGCTGGAACAGATCGGGATCATCAATTTCTGGGCGTTTGTGGTGGGGACGGTGTTCATCGTGCTCCTGCCGGGCCCAAACTCGCTCTACGTACTGGCCAGCAGCGCGGGCCATGGCGTGCGGGAGGGCTACAAGGCTGCGCTGGGCGTAGTCGTGGGCGACGGCATCCTCATGACCCTGACCGCCCTGGGAGCGGCCTCTCTGCTCAAGACCCTGCCCATGCTCTACATGGGCATACGCTGGCTGGGCGCGGCCTATTTGCTGTATCTGGGCGTGCGCCTGCTGCAGTCGGCCTTCCAGAAGGGCGGGGCGATGCGCGCCATCGACACCCGCGTGCGCCACCAAGGGCGGTTCCGCAAGGCTGTGTTCCTGAGCCTGCTCAATCCCAAGGCCATCCTGTTCTTCCTGTCTTTCTTCGTCCAGTTCGTCAATCCCGCCGCCGGCCATGCCGGCCTGGCCTTTCTGGTGCTGGGCCTGGTGGTGGAAGTCATCAGCTTCTGCTATCTGTCCTTGCTGATCGTGGGGGGCGATCGGCTGGCGGGGATCTTCCGGCGGCACCAGCGCCTGTCCCGCCTGGGCAACGGCTCGGTGGGATTGCTGTTCATGGGCTTTGCAGCCCGCATGATCAGCGACTGAAACAGATAGCCCGTATCGCCGCAACGCATCCACCTCTTCATCAGTCAAAGGAAATCATCACTTATGAGCAGCAAAATCCGTGTCGGCATCGCAGGTTATGGCAATCTGGGGCGAGGCGTCGAACTGGCCCTCGCCCAGAATCCGGACATGGAGCTGGTCGGCGTCTTCACCCGTCGCGATCCCGCTTCCGTGAAACTGCAGAATGCGTCCGTTCCCGTGCATGCGCTGGACGGCATCGAGCAGCACCGTGACGCCATCGACGTGCTGATCCTCTGCGGCGGCTCCAAGAACGACCTGCCCGAGCAGGGCCCCGCGCTGGCCCGCTGGTTCAACACGGTGGACAGCTTCGACACCCATGCCCGCATTCCGGAATACCACGCCGCCATGGACGCCGCCGCCCAGGGCGCCGGGACCACGGCCCTGATCGCCGTGGGCTGGGATCCGGGCCTGTTCTCCATCAATCGCCTGTATGGCGAGTGCGTGCTGCCGGTGGGCGAAACCTACACTTTCTGGGGCAAGGGCCTGAGCCAGGGCCACTCGGACGCCATCCGCCGGGTGCCCGGCGTGGCCGGCGGCGTGCAATACACCCTGCCCATCGAGGCCGCCGTGCAGCGCGTGCGCAATGGCGAGCAGCCCGTGCTCAGCACGCGTGAGAAACACAAGCGCCAGTGCTTCGTGGTGCTGGCCGAGGGCGCCGATGCCGACGCCGTGCGCCAGGCCATCGTCACCATGCCCGACTATTTCGCCGACTACGACACCGAAGTCAATTTCATCGATGCGGACACGCTGGCGCGCGAGCATTCGGCCATGCCGCACGGCGGTTTCGTGATCCGCAGCGGCCAGTCCGGCGCCGGCACCCAGCAGGTGGTGGAGTATTCCCTGAACCTGGGCAGCAATCCGGAATTCACCTCCAGCGTGCTGGTCGCGTATGCGCGTGCCGCCTACCGCATGAACCAGCAGGGCCAGATCGGCGCCAAGACGGTGTTCGACGTGGCTCCCGGCCTGCTCTCGCCCAAGTCGCCCGCCGAGCTGCGCAAAGAGCTGCTGTAAACAGCGATTCCGCCCATCGGCGTGCGCCATGCGCGGCGCTGATGGGCGGAATCAGTATTCGTGGCAGTCCTGCGCCTGCAAGCGGGGGTAAATAAAGAGTAAAATAGCGCTCTTCCTGTAATTTTTCAGAGTGTTGGCATGCGTTTGCTGATAGCCCTGCTGCTGCCCTGGCTGGCGTTCTTCACCATCGGCCGCCCGTTTGCCGGGATCATCTGCCTGATCCTGCAGATCACCCTGATCGGCTGGGTTCCCGCCGCCATCTGGGCCGTGTATTCATTGAGTCAATACAAGACCGACAAGAAAATCGAACAGGCCCTGGGCAAGCGCTGACCCTCCCTAGGGTAAATCCTTTCCGTATTGCGCGTCTGAGCCGGTAGAATCTGCCGGCACAGACGTTTTTTATCTTTTTTTGCCGATGCAGCCATGACCATACCGCCCAGCATGGGTCATTCTCCTGACCCCGGCGAGGAGAGCGTGCCCGCAATGGGCGTTGCGCCTCGCCTCGAGCTGAACGACATCACCAAGGAATACCCGGCCGTCGTCGCCAATGACAGCGTATCCCTGTCCATCAGACCGGGCGAGATCCATGCCGTGCTGGGCGAGAACGGCGCCGGTAAATCCACGCTGATGAAAATCATCTACGGCGTGGTCAAGCCTGATCGCGGGCAGATACTCTGGGACGGCCGGCCGGTGCAGATCAGCAGTCCTGCCGCAGCGCGTCAGCTGGGCATAGGCATGGTGTTCCAGCATTTCTCCCTCTTCGATACGCTGACGGTCACGGAAAACATCGCCCTGGGCCTGCCTGCCTCGACCAATATGCAGGAACTGGAGGGGCGCATCCGTGAAACCGCCCGCCAGTACGGGCTGGACCTGGATCCGCGCCGGCACATTCATACCCTGTCGGTGGGCGAATGCCAGCGCGTGGAGATCGTGCGCGCGCTGCTGGGCAAACCCAAGCTGCTGATCCTGGACGAACCCACCTCCGTCCTGACGCCCCAGGCGGTGCGCCGCCTGTTCGGCACCTTGCGCCAGCTGGCGGCCGAAGGCTGCAGTATCGTCTACATCAGCCACAAGCTCGACGAGATCCGCGAACTGTGCCATGCCTGCACCGTGATGCGGGCCGGCAAGGTCACCGGCTATTGCGATCCGCGCCAGGAGACCACCGCCAGCCTTTCGCGCCTGATGATAGGCGCCGAGCCGGCTTCGCTGGGGGCTCGCGCCCGGCAGGAGGGGGCCACGCTGCTGCAGGTGCGCTCGCTGCGCCTGCCCAAGTCGCACCCCTTTGCCTGCGAGCTGGAAGACATCAATTTCGAACTGCGCCAGGGCGAGATCCTGGGCGTGGCCGGCATTTCGGGCAATGGCCAGCAGGAGCTGCTGGCGGCCTTGTCGGGCGAGGACACCCGTGCCGACCCGCAATCCATCCTCCTGGACGGCCAGCCCGTGGGTCAGCGCGATGCGGCCTGGCGGCGCGACCACGGCATGGGCTTCGTGCCGGAAGAGCGCCTGGGGCGCGGCACCGTGCCGGAGCTGTCGCTGGCGCAGAACCTGCTGCTGTCGCACCAGGGCGAAGACACCGTGCGGCGCGGATTCCTGCGCTTTGCCTCCATACGGCGCCTGGCCGGGGGCATCATCCGCCGCTTCAGCGTCAAGGCTGCGGGCGACCAGGCCCCGGCCAACAGCCTGTCCGGCGGCAATCTGCAGAAGTACATCATCGGCCGCGAAGTCACGCGCCAGCCGCGCGTGCTGGTCATCGCCCAGCCGACCTGGGGCGTGGACGTGGGCGCGGCCGCCCAGATCCATACCGAGCTGCTGGCCCTGCGCGACGCCGGTTGCGCGCTGCTGGTCATTTCCGAAGAGCTGGATGAATTGTTTGCGATCGCCGATCGCCTGATTGTGATTTCCAAGGGTCGTATGTCTCCTTCCATTCCCGTGGCGCAAGCCAGTGTCGATCAGATCGGGCAGTGGATGAGCGGTTTGTGGACGGAGGCCGGGCATGCTCAGGCTTGAGAACCGCGCCGCTCCATCCACGCTGATGGCCTGGTGTTCGCCCTTGCTGGCCGTGTTGCTGACCATGGTCGTGGCCGGTGCCTTGTTCTGGGCGCTGGGCAAGAACCCGCTGGCGGGCTTGAATGTCTTTTTCCTGGAGCCCCTGCGCGACATGAACGGCTGGGCGGAGGTGGGCGTCAAGCTGATTCCGCTGCTGCTCATTTCCGTCGGCCTGGCGATCTGCTTTCGCGCCAATGTCTTCAACATCGGCGCCGAGGGGCAGCTGGTGGTGGGCGCACTGGCGGCCGGGGCCTTCGTGCTGCAGGTCGACACCGGCGAGAACGGCGGCTTCTGGCTGATCTCGGCCGCCTTGCTGTGCGGCATGCTGGGCGGTATGTTCTGGGCCGCCATCGTGGCCTTCCTGAAGGACCGCTTCAACGCCAATGAGATCCTCGTCTCCCTGATGCTGGTCTATGTGGCCCAGCATCTGCTCAGCTACCTGGTGCACGGCGCCTTGCGCGACCCGGACGGCTTCGGCTTTCCGCAGTCCAGCCTGTTCTCGGACGGCTTCCTGCTGCCCGCGGTGCTGCCGGGCACGCGCCTGCATGTGGGCATCGTGCTGGCCCTGGCGGCCGCCGTGCTGGGCTGGCTGTTCTTGACGCGCAGCATGTCCGGATTCCGGCTGCGCGTGGGCGGCATGGCGCCGCTGGCGGCTCGCTATGCCGGCTTTTCCTCGCGCAAGGCCTTGTGGACGTCCCTGCTGCTGTCGGGCGCGCTGGCCGGCCTGGCCGGAGCGGCCGAAGTCATGGGGCCGGTCGGGCAGCTGACGCCCTCCATCTCCCCCGGCTACGGCTTTGCCGCCATCATCGTCGCCTTCGTGGGCCGCCTGCACCCGCTGGGCGTGATTTTTTCCTCTTTCGTGATGTCCCTGATCTACATCGGCGGCGAACTGGCGCAGAGCCGCCTGGGCCTGCCCAACGCCATCACCGGCATTTTCCAGGGCATCTTGCTGTTTTCCCTGCTGGCCTGTGACGTGTTCATCACCAAGCGTCTGGTCTGGAGAAAGTAATGGACGCCATCGCACCTCTGCTCGCCGCGACCATCAATGCGGGCACGCCCTTGATGCTGGCCGCGCTGGGCCTGCTCATCAACGAGAAATCCGGCGTGATCAACCTGGGTTCCGAAGGCATGATGCTGATGGCCGCCATCGTGGGCTTCGCCGCCGCCGCGCAGACCGGCAACCCCGCGCTGGGTTTTCTGCTGGGCGCATTGACCGGCATGGCCATGGCGGCGTTCTTCGCCTGGCTGACGGTCTGGCTGGGCGCCAACCAGGTGGCCTGCGGCCTGGCGCTATCCCTGTTCGGGGTAGGCGCCTCGGCCTACATCGGCATCCCGTTCTCGGGCAGCTCGCTGGTCGTGACCAAGGCGGGCATTCCTTTCCTGAAGGACATTCCCTTCATCGGGCCCGCCCTGTTCGAGCAGCACTACATGGTCTATGTATCCTGGGTCCTGTGCGGCCTGGTGACCTGGTTCCTGGCCCGCACCCGCGCCGGCCTGGTGCTGCGTGCGGTGGGCGAATCGCCTTCCTCGGCGCATTCGCTGGGCTATGACGTGCGCCTGATCCGCCTGGGCGCGCTGGTGTTCGGCGGCGCTTGCTGCGGGCTGGCCGGCGCCTTCATCTGTCTGGTGTACACGCCCATGTGGGTGGAGAACATCGTGGCCGGACGCGGCTGGATCGCACTGGCGCTCACCACCTTCGCCACCTGGCGGCCCCTGCGCGTGATGCTGGGCGCCTACCTGTTCGGCGGCGTCACCATCCTGACCTATCACGCCCAGGCGCTGGGCGTGCCGGTGGCCTCCCAACTGCTGGCCATGATGCCGTATCTGGCCACCATCATCGTGCTGGTTCTGATCTCTCGCAATGCCAACTGGATCAGGCTGAACATGCCTGCCTCGCTTGGCAAAAACTTCAATCCCAACAGTTAGAGGACTGACATGTCTGGAAACTTTCTGCGCAAGGCGCTTCTGGCCGCTGCGGTGGCCTCCCCTCTGGCGTCCGTGCCCGCCCAGGCGGCCGACCAGGAACCCCTGAAAATTGGTTTTGTCTACGTCAGCCCCATCGGCGAAGCCGGCTGGACCTGGCAGCAGGACATCGGCCGCCGTGAAATGGAAGAGGCCCTGAAAGGTCGCGTGGTGACTCAGTATGTGGAAAACGTGCCCGAAGGCGCGGACGCCGAGCGCGTCATCCGCGATCTGGCCCAGCAAGGCAACAAGCTGATCTTCACCACGTCCTTCGGCTACATGAACCAGACGCAGAAGGTCGCCAAGCAGTTTCCCGACGTGAAGTTCGTCCACTCCACGGGCTACAAGACGGCGCCCAACGTGGCCACCACCAATGCCCGCTTCTACGAGTCCCGCTACCTGGCCGGCGTGCTGGCCGGCAAGATGACCAAGTCCAACGTGGTCGGCTATGTGGGCGCGCACCCCATCCCCGAAGTGCTGCAAGGCATCAATGCCTTCGCCATCGGTCTGCGCAGCGTCAATCCTGAAGCCCAGGTGCGCGTGGTCTGGGCCAACAGCTGGTACGATCCGGGCAAGGAACGCGACGCGGCCGTGACGCTGCTGAGCCAGGGCGCCGACGTGGTGACCCACCATACCGATTCGACGGCCACCGTGCAGGCCGCCGAAGAGGCCGGCAAATACGCCATCGCCTACCACTCCGACATGCACAAGTTCGGTCCCAAGGCTCAACTGGCCGCCGTCACCCACCACTGGGGCGACTACTTCACCAGCAAGGCCAAGGAAGTGCTGGACGGCAACTGGAAGAACGACAGCACCTGGGGCGGCCTGAAGTCCGGCATGGCCGCGCTGGAGGGCTTCGGGCCTGAAGTGCCCGCCGACGTGAAGGAGCTGGTCCTGGCCAAGCAGGCCGAGATCATCGCCGGCACGCTGCAGCCTTTCGCCGCTCCCATCAAGGACAATGACGGCAAAGTTCGCCTGGAGTCCGGCTACCTGGACGACGACGCCCTGAACCGCATGGACTACTACGTGGAAGGCGTGGCCAGCAAGCTGACCAAGCAGTAAGCCCGCAAGGCCAAAAGAAAGAAGCCGGACTGCGTGCCCGGCTCTTTTGCTTCCTGAATCCCCGCCCGGCTTTGGCTGCGCGGGGATTTTTTCATTGTCATGCCGTCCGCATGGCCTCCACGGCCGGGTAGAAGTCGGTGTTTTCCTGGCGCATGCGCGCGTGCAGGCGGCGCAGCACCGTGTTGGCGTCGCTGCGGAACAGCTCGGGCTGTCGGGCCACGGCCTGCGCCGTGTTCCAGCGGCGCGAGAAGCCCAGGTAGGAGGCCGCCAGGGCCTGCATGTCGTCCTGGTAGGCCTGGCCCAGGCGGGCCAGTTCCGCGTTGCCGCTGCGTTGCAGGCTGGGGTAAAGCACCTTGTCCTCCACGGCCAGATGCATCTTGATGATGGAGCTGAGCTCCACCACCTGGCGAGCGATGCGCTCCGCGTTTTCGGCTATGCCGGCGTGGGCGAACCTGCGCAGGGCGGCGATGCCGGCCAGGATCTGGACATGCTGGTGCTTGAAGGAGGAGAGGTCCATGAGCTGTCCTTTTCGAATAGTGCGGTCTGAGAATCGGTTTTAAGATAGATATTAAATATATCTTTATGGACGCACAAGTTTGCCGCGAGGCGGCATGCGGTCAGGAACGTGCGGGGCGCTTGCGAGCCAGCCGGCGCGAAGCCCGGACCCAGCGCAGGGTCAGCAGGACGGCCACGATGGACAAGCCGGTCACCAGCCCTATCCAGATGCCCACGCCGCCCATGCCGGCCTGGAAGGCCAGCAGGGCGCCGGTAGGCACGCCCAGCACCCAGTAGCCCACCAGGGCCAGCAGCATGGGCGTGCGAGTGTCGTGCAGGCCGCGCAGCATGCCCGCCGCCACGGCCTGGGCGCCATCACTCAGCTGGAACAGGGCGGCCAGAGCCAGGAAGCTGATGGCCAGCGGGATCACGGCCTGGTTTTCCGGCAGGTCCAGGTCCAGGAACAGGCTGATCAGGCTGAGAGGCGCGATCCAGAAGACCAGGGCGGCCAGTCCCATGAAACCCACTCCCAGGAAGTAGGCGATCCAGCCGGCGCGGCGAGCGCCCAGCGGATCCACTCGTCCGGCGGCCAGGCCTACGCGTATGGTCGCCACCTGGCTGAAGCCCAGCGGAACCATGTACGACACCGAGCTGATCTGCATGGCAATGGCGTGCGCCGCCAGTTCGGACTTGCCGATCACGCCCATCATCATGATGGCGGCATAGAACACCAGTGTTTCCAGGGTGAAGGTGATGGCGATGGGAATTCCCAGTTTCCACATCTGCCAGAGCCGCTTCAGGTCCCAGTGCCAGACGCGGTCGAACAGGTAGTAGCGCCGGAAGCGCGGGTCGCGCAGCACCACCACGCACAGTCCGGCGAACATGAACAGGCTGGACAGGGTGGTGGCCAGGCCGGCGCCCCGCAGGCCCATGGCCGGGAGCCCCAGCTTGCCGAACACCAGCACCCAGCCAAGCAGGGCATTGACGCCGATGGCCAGCACGGCGATCAGGAGCGTCCAGCCGGGCTTTTCCATTGCCGCCAGGAAGGAGCGCAGCACGATGTAGCCCAGATAGGGCAGCAGCGCCCACTGCAGGGCATGCATATAGGTGACCGATCGCGCCGCCACCGCCGGGTCCTGCTTCATCAGCACCAGGATTTCCTGCGCATGCCAGAGCAGCACCCAGGCGGGCAGGGTGATCAGCAGGGCCGTCAGCAAGCCGTGGCGGATGATCTGCTGCACCTCGCGCACGTCGCGCAGCCGGCGGCCCAGCGTGGTGGCCAGCATGGGGATCACGGCCGAGACCAGGCCCATGCTGAAGATCATGAAGGCTTGGTAAAGGCTGGCGGAGAGGGAGCCGGCCGCCAGTTCGTCCTTGCCCAGGCGCCCCATATAGATCAGGTTGGTGGTCAGCAGCGCGATCTGGGCCAGGTTGGTCAGGATCAGCGGGCCGCCCAGGCGCAGGGAGGATTGCAGTTCAGCCAGCCAGGCGGGACCCTGTCCGGCAAGATGGCGAGGAGCGTTCATGGATCAGTTCTGGCGGGGCAGCGACCAGGTGCTGATGACCTGGGCGACCGGCGCGCCTCCCTGGGCCGGTTCGAGCATCACTTCTCCGGCGCACAGGCGGCCGGTCTTGTGGATGCGGGCGTGGGCCAGGATGTCGCCAGGCGGCGCCTTGCGCAGGAAATTGATGGTCAGGCTGGAAGTGACGGCATCGGGATTGCCCGTGGCGCCTACCACGGCGGCGTACAAGGCCAGGTCGGCCAGGCCCATGAGCATGGGTCCGGCCACCATGCCGCCCATGCGCTGGTGGGCGCTGCGTTGCGGCAGGCGCAGGCAGGCGGTGCCGTGCCCGATGTCCACGACGTCGATGTCCAGGACGGCGGCGAAGGGATGCAGGCGTTCGAGCAAGTCGCGAAATTGCGCGATGTCGATCCGGGGCTCGGAAGAAGAGGGAGCTGTGGGCATGATGTCGCTGGAAGGGATAACGACGTTGTAAATGAAATGCACTGGCTGGTACTGTATCAGATAGCTCCGCATGCCGGGGCGGGCGGGGTGGAGCCTGAACAAGCGCCGCCCTTTTTCGGAACATTGTTGGCGGAGGCGGACACTATGAAACGGATATCGATTGCCCTGGCGGCGGGACTGAGTCTGGCGGCGGGCGTGACCTGGGCGCACGGCCATGAGCATGGCCACGGGCATGCAACCCAGGTCCGGGCGCTCAGCACGCAGGTGCAGGCGCGGCACTGCTGGGTACGCCTCATGCCGGGTCGCGCGCCGGCGGCTGCCTACCTGGAGCTGGAGAACCAGGGTGAACAAACCGTGCAGTTGACCGGGGCAAGTTCTCCTTCCTATGGCCGCGCCATGGTGCACCAGTCCAGCGACAAGGACGGCATGAGCCACATGAGCCATGCCGATGCAGTCGCCATACCCGCAGGAGGCCGCCTGACGCTGCAGCCCGGCGGGTATCACGTCATGTTGGAGAAGCCAGCTGCCAAGCTGGCGATAGGGGAAAGCATAACCCTGAGCCTGCACCTGTCCGATGACACGCAGGTCCAGACCCAATGCGAACTGCGTCCTCCCAAGACCCAGTCATACTGAGCGGGGATTCAGTTCCGGCTCGATTTTCGGGGCCTGGATGCGGAAGGCTGGAAGACCTCGTCCAAGGTGTTGGCGTCCAGCAGCTGCAGGCTCCACGCCGTCAATTGGCGTGAATTCGCCGTGGACAATTGTTGCCTGCGCGCATTGGGCAGCTTGCCGAACTTGTGCCGTATCAAGCGGGCCAAGGTGTCCTGTTGGGCTTGCAAGCCTTTTTGCAAACCTTTTTGAATGCCTTGGGCTTCCCATTGGTGCAGCCAGGAATCGGAGTTGTCTTCAAGCATGGCGCGTATGTCCTTCAAGTGCAGGAGTTGAGGAAGGTCCAGATTGGGCAGGCAGCGCGGCAGGATGGCCTGGTTGACCCAGGCAGCCAGATCACGCAGCAGAGCCATGTCCGTGCAGGTGTCCAGGACAGTCTGCATCAACTCGTTCAGGTGCGCCAGCCCTTGGTTGTGCTGGATCCGGCAGATCAGGACAAACAGGTTGGCGGGCTGCAAGGAATGGTTAAGAGTCTGTTTTTTTAGGTCAATCAGTAAGTAGGTTTGCTCCGGAATGTGGTCTGCAGGCCACGGCGGGCCAAGCTTGGGAAAAAGGTCCTGGCTGCGGGTGGGGGCGTTCCAGGTCTGCTTGCCGCTGTACAGCACCAGCATCATGGGCAAGGGCAGCGGGCTCCCGGATTCATGACCTTGAATGAATGACTCCAGCTGCAGGTGCCTGTAAGTGCCGATGCGCAGCGCCATATGACGATCGGTTTGGGACTGGTGTTCGATGCCGAGCAACAGTCCCGCGTGGAAGTACGGGGGACGCGCTTGCGTATGATGATCCGGAAGCACGTCCAGGGCCTCAGCCTTGGATGATCTCCAGGACAGCCTGATTGAAGGCCTTGGGATTGGCCAGGTTCATGCCGTGCGCGGCATCGGCGATGGTGAACAGGCGATCTTCGCGCCGATGGGCCCGTATCAGGTCCATGCAATGACGGTAGCGGGGCGGGCTGTTCTGGCCCGTCAGCAGGGCCAGCGGCGCATCCAGGTCCTTGAGCCATTCCAGCGCCGGGCTGCCGCCCGGCTCGCTTTGCTGTTCGAGCAGAGTGTGAGCGTTGTCCCGGACCATCTCGCGGAACCAGCGCGTCATCTGCTTCCAGGTCCCGGAACCGTTGACCGTGTCCACGAACAGGGCCATGGCGCCGTCGATATCTTCTTGCCGCAGGCGCTGGGCGACCTGCTCGAACAAGGGTGCGGAGGAGTAGGCGCCGGGGGTTGGGAAACCCGGATCGGCCAGCGTCAGGCTGGCTACCCTTGCGGGAGCTCGCTGGGCCAGCAGCAAGGCCACGTGGCCGCCGCGCGAATGGCCCAGCACATGCACTTTCTGCTGAGGGAATTGTCGGGCCAGCAAGGCATCCAGGTCCTGGGCGTGTTGTTCTGGGCTGAAGCGCATGGGGTCGGCTACGCCCGGCCAGTAGGAGCGCAGGCTGGGCGCCAGCACGCGGTGGCCGGTCGCCAGGAACGGGATTTGCCAGCGCCAGTAGCGCCAGTCGCACAGGGAACCGTGGATGAGCAGCACGGGCTCGCCCTGGCCCTGGTCCACCAGCGTGTGGCGATAATCCAGGACATCCAGTTCAACGGTGGGGTAATCGGGAAAGTTCATGTCGGGCAAGAGGCGCTGGACGGTCGTTCGTCCGCCAGGCCGTGAAAAAGACTTCCGTGCTGGGCGGTTCATCGCCTGCTTGCTGCCTGCCTTGGGGCCGTCGCCGCTCGGATTCGCCCGGCACAAGACAATCCGCAGCGACTGTCCTGTGCCGGGCAAATCCCTCTACGCGGGGGCTTTACCTTGGGCGGGTGGGCTCCCCGGCGGTAGAAAAACAGGGTGCACCCGGTTCGGAGGAGGGCGGGTCCGGGGGCTGGCGGAGCTTATTCGAGCAGCTTCAGGCGGCTGCGGGCGGTTTCCGCAGCGTCGGATTGGGGGTAGTCCTTGACGATGCGCTGCAGGCTGGTCTTGGCGCCGGCCAGATCATTCAATTCGATCTGGCTGGAGGCGATCACCATCAGCGCGTCGGCGGCGCGTGGGCTTTGAGGCGAGGCTTTCACGAATGCCTGGAGCTTCTGGACGGAGGTCTTGAAGCTCTTGATGGCGTACAGGCTGCTGCCTTCGTAGAAACGTACCTCGTCGGCCAGCACGCTGGAGGGATAAGCGGCCAGGAAAGCGGCGAAGCCTTCGGCTGCCTGCTTGTATTGGCCGGCGCGGTAGGCATCCATGGCGCTGTCGTACACGGCCTGCTCTTGCGGGTCGGCGGCCTGGGGCGCATTGTTTTGCGCGGCGGAGCTGTCCTGGCGCAGGTTGCTGGCCTCCCAGCTCAGTTTCTCGACCTGGCCGCGCAGCGTGACCACCTCGGAGCGCAGGGATTCGATCTGGTCCGCCAGATGCAGCCGCGCCTGCGCATTCTGTTCGTTCATCTGCCGGATTTGCTGACGCAGCTCCAGAATGGCGCGCCTGGCTTCATCATCGGCAAAGGCCTGGGCCGGCAGGCAGGCGAACAGGGCAGTCGCGGCCAGCAGGGACGCGGTCGCGAGACGAAAAGGCTTTTTATAGGCGTTCATAGTGGTTTCCGTAAAAAAATGCTCCCACGCTGCGCAGGCCGATAGCCTGCCTGCTGTCCGTCTCGCAGCTGGTATGCCGTGCGGATTCGTCAGGCCCAGAATAGTCCCTATGGACAATTCCATGTTTGACGACCCCCCAAAAAGACGCATTTTACCTTGGGATGGTCCGGCACTCCGGCGGTCCGGCGTTCCGGTGGTCCGGCACTCCGGCGGTCCGGCATTCCGGGGTCCGGCACTTCAGCGATCCGGCGGCCTGGCGATAAAAAACGCCGCGGCGTAGAACAACCGCCACGGCGTTGGAACAACTGGGTCTACGCAGGAATCAGCGTTGGTAAACGATGTCTGCGCGACGGTTTTCAGCGTAATCGGCTTCGGTGTTACCCAAGGCCTTTGGACGCTCTTTACCAAAGCTCACGGCTTCGACCTGGTTGGCGTTGACACCCAGCAGACCGAGCATGCGGGCCACGGCGTCGGAGCGACGCTGACCCAGGGCCAGGTTGTACTCGGCGCCGCCGCGCTCGTCGGTGTTGCCCTCGATGCGCACGGTTTGCTGAGGATGGCTGCTCAGGTACGACGCATGCATCTCTACGAGGCTGCGGTACTGGTCGGCGACCACGTAGCTGTCGTAGTCAAAGTACACCGAACGCTGCTGCGCCAGTGGGCTTTGAGGATTGAATGGGTCCATGATTTGGCCTGCGCTGGCAGAGTCGGAGCCAGTGCCAGTAGAGCCGGAACCGGATTGATCCAGGGGTACCGAGCTGCAAGCAGCAAGGGCGGCGGCCATAGCGGCAATGGTAAGACTTTTGAGAATGCGCGAGCTCATTTGAATTCCTTTTGAAAAAAGAGTCACACAGGATGTCAGTTGGTAAATGGTCCCCAGGTGGGTTCGCGTACTTTGCCATTCAGAGAGGAGAGGGTCTGACGAACGCGACCGTCCACAGATGTGACAGCTAGGACACTACGGCCCCCCTGAACAGAACTATATAAGATCTGCATCCCATTAGGGGCAAAACTCGGAGACTGATCGTCGGGACCTGCCGTCAGCAGCTGCTCTGACCCGGTTGCCATGTCTTGGGTGGCAATTCGGAAAGCGCCGTTTCTACGTGTGACGTATACAAGGCTAGTACCGTCCGCAGAGACCTCCGGTGAAATATTGTAACTCCCGTTGAAGGTTATGCGTTGAGCGTCGCCCCCGCCCAGACCGACTTTGTAAATGTTGGGCGCGCCGCCACGGTCGCTGACGAACACAAGGGAGTTGCCATCCGGCGTAAAACTCGGTTCAGTGTCGATCAGCGGCGAGCGCATCACGCGACGCAGTCCGGAGCCGTCCGCATTTAGCGTGTAGATCTGCGAAATTCCGTCCCTGGAGAGCACAACTGCAAGCTGATTGCCGTTTGGAGCCCAGGCTGGGCTGCTGTTGTTGCCCTTGAAATTGGCCAGCGGTTCGCGGTGTCCGGTGGCCAAAGTTTGCACATAAACCACAGGTTTTTCGTTCTCGAAACTCACGTAGGCCAGTTTTTTGCCGTCAGGCGACCAGGCCGGCGAGATGATTGAGTGTCGGGAACGCAACATTACCTGCGGATTTTGGCCATCGGCGTCTGCAATTTGTAACTCATAGCTGTTGCCGGTTTGCAACACGTAGGCCAGTCGCGTGGAGAAAACCCCGCGTATGCCCGTAATTTTTTCATAAATGCGGTCGGCGATCTGATGCGAAATCCGCCGCAGCTCCTTTTCGCTGCCGGCGAATGCCACGCCGTCGAGCTGGGTCTGGCGTACCGAATCCACCAGACGGTAGCTGACGGAATACTGGCCGCCGGTCTGGGCGACCGAGCCGTAGGCCAGGTAGTCGGCGCCGCGGTTGCGCCATTCGTCGTAGGCGATGGTGCTTTCGGCGTTCAGGTTGGCGCCGGCGGCGTTGATCAGCTGGAACTGGCCCGAGCGGGTCAGGTCGGCGCGGATGACTTCGGCCAGCGACTGGGTGGCCGGGTTATTGGCGAAATCGGCGATCGCGATCGGGTACTGGGTAGCACCCACACCGGACATGTCGACCCGCAGTTGGGCCTGGGCCGGCTGGCTGGCGAACAGTCCGGCGGCCATGGCGAACAGTCCGGTGGCCATGGCTCGCCAATGACGGCGTACTGTCGCTATGGCTGGGGTAGCGGCGGTCATTATGCAATCTCCTGATTAATCGAACATGCGGTACTCACCATCAATATACGATGGATACTTCCCGCTGGGCGGTTTGGGGAAAGGACTGCATCGGGCAAGTCCCTTGGATACGGCATCATCGAATTGGGCGATACCGGAGGAGCGTTTGATCTGCACCCGGCCCGGCGTGCCGTCCGGATTGAGATCGACGCGGTATTGGAGCGTGGGGTTGCCGCGCACTTCCGAGCGGGCCGGCGTGTTGTAGATGACGCCGGGCTGCACGCAGGCGCGCACCTTGGCCGCATAGCCGCCATCGCCTCCGCCGCCGCCCGCCTGGTTGCGGTCGGCCGTGCCGCCGGGGCGGCCTGGAGCGCCTTCGCGCATGGCGCGCCGGAAGGCCTCTTCCTTGGCCTTGCGTTCGGCCTCGGCCTTGGCTTTGGCGGCAGCCGCCGCCTTGGCCTTGGCCTCGGCTTCCGCCTTGGCCTTGGCTTCGGCCGCTGCCTTGGCCTTGGCTTCGGCTTCCGCCTTGGCTTTGCGTTCAGCCTCGGCCTTGGCCTTGGCCTCGGCTTCCGCCTTGGCCTTGCGTTCCTGTTCCTGCTTGTCCTTCAGTTCGCGTTCGCGCCGCTCGGCCGCCAGTTTCTCCTGGCGCAGCTTTTCCTGGCGCTCCTGCTCCAGCCGTTCTTCGCGGTCTTTTTTCTCGCGTTCCTTGCGTGCCTGCTCCAGGGCGATCTCGGGGTCGACCTCGGGTTCGGCCGGGGGCGTGGCCTTGGGAGGCTCGGGCGGCGGAGGAGGGGGCGGCTCGGGCTGGGGCTCCGGTTTCGCGGGTTGGGGCTGAGGTTCGGGTTCGGCCGCCGGTTCCGGTTCGGGCTGCGGCTCGGGTTCGGCTTCAGGCGCTTCAGGATTCGCGTTCACGGCGGCGTCCGGCGCCACGCCGTCCATCCACAGTTCGACCTGCACCGCGTTGGGCGTCTTGGGCGCGGAAAAAAGTAGGCCCGCCAGCATGGCGAGCAGCAACAGCCCGTGCAGACCCAGGGCGATCAGCAGGCCGCGCCGGTCTTCCCTCTGTTCGGGAGTGAGCTGGGCCGGATTGCGGGTATTGCGAGTTCTCTGCTTCATTCAGTTCAGGTCTTCGCGCCGGACACGCCTGCGGGCGCGTCCGGCCTGGTGTTATTTGCGATCATTGGCGTCGCTGTTCTGGTCCACGAGCAGGCCCAGACGGGTGATGCCGTTGGAGCGCAATTCGTCCATCAGTCCCATGACGGTCTCGTAGGGGACCTTGCCGTCGGCCGCGATCACGACCGGGCTGTCGGGCTGGATGCGCGAGCGCACTTCGGCAAGCAGGGTGGACTTCTCGATGGTCATGAACTCGGAACCAGGCTCGCGCAGGCGTATGGCCAGCTTGCCGTCCTTGTCCACCTGGAGTTCCACCGGCTTGGCCGGCACGTCGGAGGCCTGGCCCACCGAAGGCAGCTCGATCAGGCCGGGAGTGATCATGGGCGCGGTGACCATGAAGATCACCAGCAGCACCAGCATGACGTCGATATAGGGAACGACGTTGATTTCGTTTTTCATGCGCCGGCCGGAGCGGCCGGTGCTTCCACGCATCGATGGCATCAGTGCACCTGTCGCTGCAAGATGTTCAGGAATTCGTCGATGAAGCTGTCGAAGCGTATCGAGATGCGATCCAGCTCGTTGGTGAAGCGGTTGTAGGCCACCACCGCCGGAATGGCGGCGAACAGGCCGATGGCCGTGGCGATCAGGGCTTCGGCGATGCCCGGCGCCACCGAGGCCAGGGTGGCCTGCTGCATGCCCGACAAGCCGATGAAGGCGTGCATGATGCCCCAGACCGTGCCAAGCAGGCCGATATACGGGCTGACCGATCCAGCCGAGGCCAGGAAGTTCAGATGCGTCTCCAGCGTGTCCATTTCACGCTGGTAGCTGGCGCGCATGGCGCGGCGCGGGCCGTCCAGCAGGGCGATGCCGTTGGGCTGGGTGCGGCGGGCCTTGATGAATTCGGTCATGCCGGCCTCGAAGATGCGGGCAAGGGCGCCGTGTTCGGCGCGGCGCGAGGCGATGGACTGCTGCAGCACGGCCAGGTCGCCGCCTGCCCAGAAGTCGTCCTCGAAGCGGCGGGTCTGGTCAAGCGTGCGTTTCAGGGCGGCGCGCTTGCTGAAGATGTAGGCCCACGAAAGAATGGAGATGCCCAGCAGGATCAGCATCACGAGCTGAACGGGAATGCTGGCATCGATGAGTAGCGAAAGCAGCGACAGGTCGCTAGAAGCTTGCATGGTCAGTCCTGAACCTTTTCCAAGAGTGTACGTAAGTCAGAGTCCAGCTTGCTTGGACGAAGCGTTTTAGCGTCAACGCAAACAATTTGGATGGTGCTGTGGCATAACAGTTCCCCGTCCAGCAGAGCGCGCTGCTCGAAATTGATTGTGGCCGCCCCGATATGGGTGATGCGGCTGCGCACCGAGACCAGATCGTCCAGCCGGGCAGGTTTGCAGTATTGTATTTCAACCTTCTTGACTACGAACAGGCGTTGAATCTGCTCGGCCACGTCGGATTGATGCACGCCCAGGGACCGCAGCCACTCCGTGCGCGCGCGCTCGAAGAACTTCAGGTAGTTGGCGTAGTACACGATGCCGCCGGCATCCGTGTCCTCGTAATATACGCGAATATCGAGGCGGGCCTCGGAACCCCAGTTGTCAATAAGCATGTCGTTGGTAAGAGAGTTTGAGCTTCGCCGGCGCACGCGAACGCCCGCCGGCGAGGACGGGCTTAGAGCGTGGCCAGGCGCTCGAGCGCCACGCGGGCGATGTCGGCCACTGGCACCTGGGTGCTGGCCTCGTCGCGGCGGGCCTGCAGTTCCACCATGCCTTCCTTCAGGCCGCGGTCGCCGATGGTCACGCGCAGCGGCACGCCGATCAGCTCCCAGTCGGCGAACATGATGCCGGGACGCGCGTCGCGGTCGTCCAGGATGACGTCCACGCCCTGATCCTTCAGGCTGGCGTAGAGCTCTTCGGCGGCCTGGCGCACGGCTTCGCTCTTGGTGAATCCGATCGGGCAGATGACCACTTCGAACGGAGCCAGAGCGCGCGGCCAGATGATGCCGCGCTCGTCGTGGTTCTGTTCGATGGCCGCCGCGGCGATGCGGCTCACGCCGATGCCATAGCAGCCCATCTGCATCAATGCGGGTTTACCATCGGTTTCCAAAAAGGTGGCCTGCAGCTTGCGCGAATACGTGTCGCCCAGGAAGAAGACGTGGCCCACTTCGATGCCGCGCTGGATGGCCAGCTTGCCGCCTTCGGGCGCCGGGTCGCCGGCCACCACGTTGCGCAGGTCCGCCTTGACGGGCTCGGGCAGGTCGCGGCCCCAGTTCACGCCCGTGTAGTGGAAGCCTTCCTCGTTGGCGCCGCAGATGAAGTCGCTCATGTTGGCCACGGTCAGGTCGGCGATGACCTGGACGGGCTGGCGGGTGCCGATGGGGCCCAGGTAGCCGGGCTTGCAGCCGAAGGCGGCCACGATTTCCTCTTCGGTGGCCAGACGGTGCCCCTGCTCGAAGCCGGGCAGCTTGGAGACCTTGATTTCGTTGACTTCGTGGTCGCCGCGCACCAGCAGCAGGTAAATGGTGGTCCGGGTCTGCTCGTCTTCCTGCACGTCGGTGGCCAGGACCACGGACTTCACGGTGGCGGACAGCTCGCGTCCCAGCTGCTTGGCGACCAGTTCGCACTTGGGCGCCTCGGGCGTGGCGGTCTTGACCAGAGCCTCGGCGGGCGCGGCGCGCTCGGCCAGCAGGCAGGGCGCATCGGCCAGCTCGATGTTGGCGGCGTAGTCGGAGTCGGGGTTGTAGACCAGCAAGTCCTCGCCCGTGTCGGCGATGACCTGGAACTCATGGCTGCGCGAGCCGCCGATGGAGCCGGTGTCGGCCGCCACGGCGCGGAAGGTCAGGCCCAGGCGCTGGAAGATGCGCATGTAGGCATCGAACATGATGTCGTAGCTGGCCTGCGCGGCCTCGGCGCTGCGGTCGAAGGAGTAGGCGTCCTTCATGATGAACTCGCGCCCGCGCATCAGGCCGAAGCGCGGACGGCGCTCGTCGCGGAACTTGGTCTGGATGTGATAGAAGTTCACGGGCAATTGGCGCCAGCTGTGGATCTCGTTGCGGGCGATGTCGGTGATCACTTCCTCGGAGGTGGGCTGCAGCACGAAATCGCGTTGGTGGCGGTCCTTGATGCGCAGCAGTTCGTCGCCATATTTTTCCCAACGACCCGACTCCACCCAGAGTTCGGCGGGCTGGACCACGGGCATCAGCAGTTCGATGGCGCCCGAGCGGTCCATTTCCTCGCGGATGATGTTTTCGATCTTGCGCAGCACGCGCAGGCCCATGGGCATATAGGTATAGATGCCGCCGGCGGCCTTGCGGATCATGCCGGCCCGCGTCATGAGCTGGTGGCTGGCGACCTCGGCTTCGGTGGGTGCTTCTTTCAGGGTATTGATGTGATACTGGCTAGCATGCATGGTAGGGAGCTCATCAGGTACGTATAATCAGACGTAATTGTATTGAATTCGTATAGAGGTGGCCTATGTTAGATCGTGAAGGCTACCGTCCTAATGTCGGAATTATCCTCGTTAATCGCAAGAATGAGGTTTTTTGGGGCAAGCGTATCCGGGAACATGCCTGGCAGTTCCCGCAAGGCGGTATCAAATACGGTGAAACACCCGTTCAGGCGATGTACCGCGAATTGCACGAAGAGGTCGGCTTGCTGCCTGAACACATCCGCATATTAGGCCGGACGCGAGATTGGCTTCGCTATAACGTACCCAGTAATTATGTGCGCAGGGATGCGCGTGGCCATTACAAAGGCCAGAAACAGATCTGGTTCCTGCTCCGGCTGGTGGGGCGCGACAGCGATGTCTGCCTGCGCACTTCCGACTCCCCGGAATTCGACGCCTGGCGCTGGAGCCAGTATTGGGTTCCGCTCGATTCCGTCATCGAGTTCAAGCGGGAAGTCTACAAGCAGGCCCTGAACGAGCTGTCGGACATTCTTTTCCGGCGCCGCCAGGAAAACCGGTATCTGCGCCAGCGCCTGCAGAATGCGGCAGGCTCCGAGAAACTCGACAGCAGGGATCATGCGCATACTATTGGTTGAAGACGAACGGGAGATGGCCGCATGGCTGGAACGCGCCCTGGCGCAAAGCGGCTTTCTTCCGGACCCCGCGCATGATGCCCGGACGGCGGAAACCCTGCTGGCCGCCCATGAATACGACGCCGTCGTCATGGACCTGCGCCTGCCCGACAAGCACGGGCTGGTGTTGCTGCGCGAGATGCGTGAACGCGGCGACCAGACCCCGGTGCTCATCCTGACGGCCCAGGGCGCCTTGCAGGATCGGGTGCGCGGACTGAACCTGGGGGCGGACGACTTCCTGACCAAGCCCTTCGCGCTGGAAGAGCTGGAAGCCCGGCTGACGGCGCTGGTGCGGCGCAGCCGCGGGCGGGTGGCCCCGGCCGTGGCCTGCGGCTCGCTGGAGTACAACCCCGAAAGCCGCGCCTTTTCCCTGGACAACGTCATTTTGCACCTGACCCCGCGCGAACATGCCGCGCTGCTGGCGCTGATCAGCCGTTCAGGGATGCCGGTGGAGAAAACCCAGCTCTTTGCCCGGGTGTTCGAGCATGACAGCGACGCCAGCCCCGACGCCATCGAGGTGGTGCTGCATCGCCTGCGCAAGAAGCTCGCCAACAGCGATGTCCACATCGTGACGGTGCGCGGCCTTGGCTACATGCTGGAAGTGGTCGAGACGGAATCCGACCTTCCATGACGGCGCCGTCTTCCCCTCCCGGCTTCTGGCAGGGCGGCCTGCGGTTCTGGCTGCTCGTCCTCTTGATACCGGGCGTGGTCGCCCTCTTGCTGTACGACAGCTGGGAAGACTACCTGGCCATGAACGATGTCACGGAAAACGTGTATGACAGCGCCTTGCTGGAACCGGCCAAGGTGCTGGAGACCAGCGTGGAGTTCAATGCGGACGGCAGCCTGCGCATCGATCCCCCTTTCTATGCCCAGGTGATGCTGGAATCCCGGCCCGGCAATCGCAAGTACTTCCGGGTGGAGGAGGTCACTCCGCTGGTGCGCAATCTGGGCGGGGCCGACGCGCTGCAATTGAAGGGACGCACGCTGCTGGGCATGGAGGGCCTGCCGCGCCCGGAGCGCCTGGCGGACCACGAGGGCGTGCCCGTCTTCTATGACGCTTTCTTTCGCAACGATACCGTGCGCATGGTGGCCCTGTGGCGCGACCTGCACTACAAAGGCATGCATCGCCAGGTCCTGGTGATCGTCGGCGAGAGCATGGATCTGCGCCTGCGCACCCAGCAGGAAGCCTGGCGCGAAGGCCTTTTCCGCAATCTGCGCATGCTGGTGCTGGCTGTGCTGCTGGTGTGGTTCGCGGTGGCCTGGGCCTTGAGACCCTTGCAGGTGCTGCGCCAGGAAGTGCGCAGCCGCAGCGTCGATGATCTGCAGCCGCTGGACGTGCGCGATGTGCCGCGCGAAGTCGTGCCGCTGGTGCGTTCCATCAATCATCACATCGAACTGTACCGGGAGGTGCTGGACAGGCAGGCGCAGTTCCTGGCCGACGCCTCCCATCAGTTGCGCACGCCCCTGGCCATCATCCACACCCAGGCGCAGTATGCGCGCCGCGAGCCGGACATCGAGCGGGTGCGCGAGTCCCTGGGGGCCATCATCAAGCAGTTGGGGCAGGCGACGCGCCTGACCGAGCAGTTGCTGGCGCTGGCGCATGCCAGCCACAACACGTCCATGGTGCAGGGCCAGGTGGACCTGGCCGGCCTTGGGCGCGAGGTGGTCCTGCAGTATCTGCCGCTGGCGCGCGAGCGGCGCCAGGATCTGGGCTGGATCGCGCCTCGCGAAGACGGCGAACAGGCGCCGGTCTGGGTCTACGCCAGCGATGCGGAAATCCACGAATCGGTGGCCAACCTGGTCCACAATGCCATCAATCACGCCGGCAGCGGCAGCGCCATCACGGTGTCGGCCGGCCATGATGAACACCAGGCCTGGATCAGCGTGAGCGACAACGGCATGGGTCTGGCGGCCAGCCTGCGCGAAAGCGTGTTCGTGCGCTTTGACCGCGGCGGCCCGTCCCGCAAGGGCGGGCGGGGATCGGGTTCCGGCTTGGGCCTGGCCATCGCGCTGGCCTATGCCGAGCGCAACGGCGGCACCATCGTGCTGACGGATGGCGAGCCCAACGACATGGGCGGCTACGGCCTGAAAGCAACCTTGCGCCTGCCGCGTTACGTTCCCCCGGCGCCGCCGGAGGCGCTGCACTGATCCGCCGCTAGCGGGCCAGCGGGGAGAACAGGCTGGAAATATCCAGGTCCAGCCCGCCCTGGCGGGCGATCTCTTCGAACTGCTGCTGAACCAGGGTGGTGCCGGGAAGGCGGGCGCCATTGCGCTGGGCCTCCTGCTGCACCAGGCCCAGATCCTTGAGCATCCAGTTCACGGTAAAGCCGGGCTTGAAGTCCCGCGCCAGCATGGTGGGGCCCTTGGTCTCCATCTGCCAGCTGCGCGCCGCGCCCTTGGTCAGCACGGCCAGCACCTGCTCCATGTCCAGCCCGGCGCGCTCGCCGAAGGCCATGGCTTCGGCCAGGCCCTGCAGCAAGCCCACCACGGCGATCTGGTTCACCATCTTGCACAATTGTCCCGAACCCAGCGGACCCATGTAGGCGCTGGCCTGGGCATAGGCCTGCATGAGCGGGCGCGCCCGCTCCACATCTTCGGGGCGTCCGCCGCACATGATGCTCAGCATGCCTTTCTGGGCGCCCGCCTGGCCGCCCGAAATGGGTGCGTCCACGAAGGCGACCCCGGCTTTCTCGGCCTGTTCACCCAGCTCCCGGGCTACCTGGGCCGACGCCGTGGTGTGATCGATGAACAGGGCGCCAGGACGCAGGCCCGCCAGCGCGCCGTCCGGCCCCAGGAAGATCGCGCGCAGATCATCGTCATTGCCGACGCAAGCCATCACCACGTCTGCCTGCGCGGCCGCCAGGGCGGGGGTGGCCGCCAGCGCTCCCTTGAATTGCGCGCACCATTGCTGCGCCTTGGCCTGGTTGCGGTTGTATACGGTGACGTGATGCCCGGCCTGGGCCAGATGCCCGGCCATGGGGTAGCCCATCACGCCCAGTCCGATGAAGGCCACGCGTTGCGGGGCGGTGGAGTCATAGGTCTTGGGCTGGATGGAAGCGGTCATGGCGGTGTTCCTTGTCTGCGGTTTAAGATTCAAGCGCAAAGCTTAGCGCAGGAGCCGTGCACTGGCAGCCCCTGAACGGAAAAGCGGAGTATGCGTTTGGCTGATCTGGCGGACGGGACCCGGACAAGTGCTCTGCAAACGCCGAGGGTTTGGGCATAATGAGGCCTGCCGAACTTGATTATTACTTGTTTTATATATTTACCACCTAACTGAATAAATGGAGCACGACTGCCATGACTACGTTTGATCGCCGCCGTTTCTTGAAGTTGGCGGGTGCCGCCGGCGTCACGGGTTTGACCAGCGGCTTGCCGCTCGCGGCCTGGGCCGCCGACAGCGCCTTGCTGGAAAAGGCCAAGGCCCAGGGCCAGGCCGTGTTCTACGCCAACATCACGGCGGTCGAGCCCATCATGAAAGCCCTGCAGCAGTCCCAGGGCATCGAAGGCAAGTACACCCGCATCTCCAGTTCGAAGTTCATTCCCACCATCCTGACCGAATTCAACGCCGGCAAGCTGATGGCCGACGTGATCCAGGCCCCGCTGCCCATGCTGCAGTTGCTCAAGGAGCAGGGCGTGCTGGCTCCCTACCGGTCGGACGCTTTGCAAGGCTACCCCGAGTGGGCGACGGCCGATGACTCCATCATTCAGTTCGGCATCGAGTACGTGTCCTATATCTACAATACGGACCACGTCAAACCCGAAGATGCGCCGGCGCGCTACGAAGACCTGGCCGATCCCAAGTGGAAGGACAAGATCGTCATGGCCAACCCGTCCAACCATCCTTCCACCATTGGCTGGCTGATCGGTCTGAAGGAAAAGGTCTTCAAGAGCGAGGACGAATGGATGCAGTTCGTCAAAGGCCTGGCCGCCAACAAGCCCATGTTCGTGGCATCCTTCGGCCCCACCCCCGCGCCCATCGAAAGCGGCGAGAAGCTGATCGCCATTTCCATGCCCAAATACATCGTCACCAAGGCCCCGGCGCCGCTGGCCTGGGGGCCGATGTCGGGCCAGCCGCTGCTGGGTTCGCCGCGCGCCATCGCCTTGACCAAGAATTCGCCGCACCCCGAGGCCGCGCGCGTGTTCATGGATTACTGGCTTGGCGCCGAAGCCATGGGCATCATGGCCAACAAGGTTGGCGAATACGTGCTGGCGCCGGGCGTGCATCCACCGGTTCCGGGCATGGACAAAGCCGAGGTCCTGCCCATCCGCGACTTGAGCGATGAAGAGCTCACACGCTGGGGGCGCGAGTTCAGTCGCATCTTCGCAGTACGCTGATACTGCGCACCATCGGTTCATTACCCGCGAGCGAGGCGCCTACGCGCCTCGCCGCGTTTCTACGGAATTACTCACTTCACCATGCAAATTGAAATCACGGGCCTGTGCAAGAACTATGTCTCTGAAGGAAAAAGTTTCAGGGCCTTGGACAACATCAATCTGACCATTCCCGCCAACGAGTTCTTCACCCTGCTGGGCCCCAGCGGCTGCGGCAAGACCACCTTGCTGCGCTGCATTGTCGGCCTGGAAACGCCCGACGAAGGCGAAATCCGCATCGGCGGCGAAGTCGTCTGGTCCAAGGAAAAGAACATCGCCGTTCCTCCGGAAAAGCGCGGCCTGGGCATGGTGTTTCAGACTTATGCCATCTGGCCCCACATGTCGGTGTTCGACAACATCGCCTACCCTTTGCAGGTTCGCGGCGAGCGCAAGGATGTCATCCGCGACAAGGTGATGCGCATCCTCAAGTTCGTCCAGCTCGAAGGCGTGGAGCAGCGCTCGGCCACGCGCCTGTCCGGCGGCCAGCAGCAACGGGTCGCCCTGGCGCGCGCGCTGGTGGCCGAACCCAAGGTCATCCTGTTTGACGAGCCGCTCAGCAACCTGGACGCCAAGCTGCGCGAGGAAACCCGCAAGGAGCTGCGCGAATTCCTGA
The DNA here is from genome assembly GCA_023425645.1 of Pseudomonadota bacterium. GTDB lineage: Bacteria > Pseudomonadota > Gammaproteobacteria > Burkholderiales > Burkholderiaceae_B > Alcaligenes. The sequence goes on along the minus strand of JAFACG010000001.1, from coordinate 11,914 downwards.
GCAAGCTGGACATCACGGCGGTCTACGTCACCCACGACCGCGTCGAGGCGCTGGCCTTGTCCGACTCCATTGCCGTCATGCGCAGCGGCCACATCATCGAGATCGGTTCGCCGCAGAAAATCTATTTCAATGCCGACCACCGCTTCGTGGCCGATTTCATCGGCCGCGCCAACCAGATCAGCGCCACGGTGCTGGAGCAGGGCGGCGAAGCCACGGTCATCCAGTGCGAACTGGGCCGACTGCATTGCAAGAAGCGCGATCTGCCCGTGGGGGCGGACGTGACCCTGTGCATCCGTCCTGAATTCATACGCGTCAGCGGCCAGGCGCCCGCCGCCGGGCAGAACCTGTTCGAAGGGCGGGTGCGCGCCCTGGAATTCGTGGGCGAAGTCTACGAAGCGGAAGTCGAGGTGGGCAAGGAGCGCCTGCTGGTCTGCATCAATCCGGATGTACAGGTCAAGGAAGGCGACACCGTCCGCTTCAATCTGGATCCCGCCCACTGCATGCTGCTGTCGGCGTAAAGGATTGCCAGAAATGAATCAGACTCGAACTCCCCTGACCTGGTCGCTGATCGTCGTCGTCGGGTTTCTGACCCTGTGCCCCGTGCTGATGCTGCTGCTGGGCAGTTTTTCGCAGGGGCTGACGGCCTTCGGAAACTTCACGACGGCCAAGTACGTGGCCGCCTACACCGATCCCTTCCTGCTGGAGGTCACCGTCAACACGGTGATCTTCGTGCTGGGCTCATCGCTGTTCTCGACGGTCCTGGCTGTGTTCCTGGCCTATCTGAACACCCGCACGAACATGCCCATGAAAGGCCTGTTCACCGTGTTGTCCATCGTGCCGATGATGATCCCGCACCTGCTGTTCTCCGTCAGCTGGGCCTTGCTGCTGAATCCGTCCAACGGCCTGCTCAACATGATGCTGCAGAACACCTTCGGCCTGCAGGAGGCGCCGCTGGACATCTATTCGCTGTGGGGCATGATTCTCGTCGAGGGCTTGCTGAACATGCCCATCGCCTATCTGATCATCGCGCCCGCCATGGCGTCCTTCGACGTCTCGCTGGAAGAGTCGTCGCGCGTGTTCGGCGGCGGCGTCTGGCGCACCCTGGTGCGGGTGACCCTGCCGGTCCTGCGTCCGGCCATCCTCGCGGCCTTCATCCTGGCCATCGTGCGCAGTCTGGCTTCCTACGCGGTGCCTCGCGTGCTGGGCACGCCCGGCCGGGTCGACGTGCTGGCGACCTATCTGTTCGAGATGATCTCCACCGGCTTCGCCCCGGACTACGGCAAGGCCGCCGCCCTGGGCATGAGCGTGCTGTCCGCCTCCATCGGACTGATCGTGCTGTATCGCTACCTGACGGCCGAGAGCAGCAAGTACGTGACCATCTCCAGCCGGGGCTTCAAGCCTACCCTGATCGAATTGCGCCGTGCCAAGGCACCCTTGTTCATCGTGGTCGGCATCATCAGCATCCTGATGATCGTGCTGCCCGTGGCCGTGCTGCTGTATACGTCCATGATCCCTTATTCCATGGTCCCGAGCGCCAAGGCGTTCTCCATGATGAGCTGGGCCAACTGGATCGACGTGCTGCAGGACCCGCTGTCCAAGGTGGCCATGAAGAACAGCCTGTTCCTGGCCGTGGTGGGCGCTACCCTGGGCGTGCTGCTGTCCCTGTTCGTCGCCTACGTGGTCGTCAAGCTGCGCACGCGCGCCGCGGGCCTGCTGGACACCCTGAGCTTCCTGTCCTTCTCCTTCCCCGGGATCGTGATAGGCATAGGCTTCATGTGGTTCTTCGTCCAGACGCCGCTCTACGCGACCCTGACCGCCTTGCTGCTGGCCTACATCGCGGCCTACCTGCCTTACGGCATCCGACCGCTGTCGGCCGCCTTCGTGCAGGTCCACGCCCACCTGGAGGAGTCCTCGCTGGTGTCCGGGGCCAGTTCGCTGACCACCATGCGCCGCATCATCGTCCCCTTGCTGATTCCGGGCGTGGTGTCGGCCTGGATCCTGATGGCAACCATGTACATCCGCGAACTGACGGTCTCCGTGGTCCTGTCCCGTCCGGGCACCGAAGTGCTGGCCGTGCAGATCCTGAGCTACGCCGAAGACGGCCTGTGGGGCAAGCTGTCCGCCCTGGGGATCATCATGATCCTGATCTCCACCGCGCTGGTGCTGCTGGCCATGTACATAGGCAATTTCTACAAGCGGCGGCAGGGGACGATCTAGCGTCCGTGTTCCGCCTGTACCTGCCCAGGCCTTCGTGCCTGGGCGGGCGCACCCGTGGTTTCGGGCAGCATGCTCTTGTGGGCTTGCTTCCGCAGTGATAGCAGAGTTGGTCCTGTGATGGTGCCGTTCAGTGGGCCTGAGGGACCGCCCGGGCTGACGGCTTTTCGGTGCCGCGCATCGGTGCCTTGGCGGGGCAATCGCTCCGGGCGCGTCATTAACTCCGGCGGGTCGCTCGTCCCCCAGGCGGGCAACAAGCGTCGCCGTCGAACAGAACGACGCTTGCACCTCGTCCCCGCGCCCCGCCTGCGGCAAGCCCTTTGACCCGCCCCGCCGCGGCCTGCCTCATGAGGACCCGAGCTTCTTTCCGCTTGGCCCAAACGGCTCGCCAAACATGGAGTAAACCCCGGAATTCCTCGAAGAACCAAAAAAAAGCCCCCGCACGTGCGGGGGCTTTTTGCTCCATTGCCGGAAAGACGCTGGATCAGTCCTCTTCCACGAAGGTCTCTTCGCGTTTCTTCTTCACGGCCGGCAGGGCCACGACCACCACCAGCAGGGCGGCCAGCGCCAGCAGCGACAGCGACAGCGGACGCGTGACGAAGGTGGTGTAGTCGCCGCGGGACAGCAGCAGGGCGCGGCGGAAGTTCTCTTCCATCATCGGTCCCAGCACCAGGCCCAGCAGCAGGGGGGCGCCTTCGCAGCGCAGCTTGGACCAGATATAGCCGATCAGACCGAAGGCGGCGGTCACCCAGATATCGAACACGTTGTAGTTCAGCGAATACACGCCGACCGTGCAGAACACCAGGATGGCGGGGAACAGCAGCCGGTAAGGCACTTTCAGCAGCTTCACCCACAGGCCCACCAGGGGCAGGTTCAGGATCACCAGCATCAGGTTGCCGATCCACATGGAGGCGATCAGACCCCAGAACAGCTCGGGGTGGCTGGTCATCACCTGCGGACCAGGCTGGATGTTGTGGATGGTCATGGCGCCGATCATCAGGGCGGTTACGGCGTTGCCGGGAATGCCCAGGGTCAGCAGCGGAATGAAGGAGGTCTGGGCGGCCGCGTTGTTGGCGGACTCCGGACCGGCCAGGCCGGCAGGATGGCCCTTGCCGAAACGCTGAGGCTGCTTGGAGATCTTCTTCTCCAGCGTATAGGAGGCGAAGGAGGAAAGCACTGCGCCGCCGCCGGGCAGGATGCCGAGCACCGAACCCATGGCGGTGCCGCGCACCACGGCGGGCCAGGATTCCTTGAATTCCTGCTTGTTGGGGTACAGCGAGCCGACCTTGTCGGTGATCTCCACGCGTTGATCGCGCAGTTCCAGGTTGTTCATGATCTCGGAGAAACCGAACACGCCCATGGCGACCACGGCGAAGTCGATGCCGTCCTGCAGTTCAGCGATGCCGAAGTCGTAGCGGGCCACGCCGGAGTTCACGTCCGTGCCCACCATGCCCAGCAGCAGGCCCAGCAGGATCATGCAGATGGCCTTGGGCAGCGAACCGGAGGCCAGCACCACGGCGCCCACCAGGCCCAGCACCATCAGGGAAAAGTATTCCGCGGGGCCGAACTTGAAGGCGACCTCGGCCAGCGGCGGCGCAAAGCCGGCCAGCAGCACGGTGGCGAAACAGCCTGCGAAGAAGGAGCCCAGGGCCGCGATGGCCAGCGCCGCACCGGCGCGCCCGTTGCGCGCCATCTGGTGGCCGTCCAGCACCGTCACCACCGCGGAGGTCTCGCCCGGCAAGGCCACCAGGATGGCGGTGGTCGATCCGCCGTACTGGGCGCCGTAATAGATGCCCGCCAGCATGATCAGGCCGGCCACGGGCGGCAGCACGTAGGTGATGGGCAGCAGCATGGCGATGGTGGGCACCGGACCGATGCCGGGCAGCACGCCGATCAGGGTGCCCAGCAGGCAGCCAAGCAGGCAATAGGCCAGGTTCTCGGGCGTGACCGCCACGGAGAAGCCCAGCATGAGATTGTCAAGTAATTCCATGTTCGTTCACTCCGCGCTCATGCCAAGAAGGTTGGCCACAGAGGGAACACCAGTCCCAGGCCCTTGATGAATGCCAGCCAGACGAACAGCACCAGAAAGATGGCGGCGCCCAGCGCGACAGGCCAGCTGAATTCATGGCTGGCAAAGCTGCTCAGCACCACCAGCAGGAAGATGGAGATGTACACACCCAGGTAATTCAGCGTAGCGCCGCAGACCACGACGGCCCCGATGATCACGATGGCGATCTTCCAGTCGAATTTCTCGACTTCGGTTTCCTCGGCCTTGGGCGACATGGCGCCCAGTGCGACGATGGCTCCCAGCACGCTCAGGCATACGCCCAGCCAGAAGGGGAAGTAGCCAGGGCCCATGCGGGCGGCCGTTCCCATGGAATAACTGGTTGCCCCCAAGGCAAAGCCGGCGCCCAGCACCACGAACATGATGCCGGACCAGAAGTCCTGTTTATTTCTGAGTTGCATAGGGTGGATTCTCCTTATCTGCTTTGAGCATGTTGTTCCTCATTTCCTGTGTCTGTCTCTTTGTGTTGGAAGCCGGCTTCACCCCCCTGGCAATGCCGGTTCCATTCTGCAGGGGTGACGCATGGTAATGGAGGGCTCGGGGACTGAAAACCCCAGCTAGCGCTTAGTTTTTAGGGGTTTTCCCGTAAAATTTTCAAATCTAGGGGTTTTCCGGAGCGTCGGACGCCGATAATCAGGCGCCTTGAAAGAAGTTTGAAAGGTAATGGAAAGAAGGGTGAAAGGTTATGATTGGTATGAAATTCCCTCTACCCACTAACGCCGCCTATGGTTTACGATAACGCCCATGTTGCAAGATCTCGATTTTCTCGCTGACCGCATCGGTCAACTGGTTGAGCAGTCGCGCCAGCTACAGGCTGAGCGCTCTGCCTTGTTGGCTCGCCTGAAGAATCAGGAGGCGGAGCTGGAAGCGCTGCGCCAGCAGAATCAGCGCCAGAAGGACGAATTCGAATCCCTGTCCAGCGGCGTGGCTTCGCATCAGCGTCAGCTGGATCTGGTGCAGCAGCAGGCGCAAGCCGAGCAGCACGAACTCAAAAGCCTGCTGGAGCAGGAACAGGCCCGCGTGCAGGCGCTGCGCCGGGAGCTGGACAGCGCCCAGGCGGGACTGGGCGTCCTGCGCGAAGTGGCCGAGCAGGCCCGCAACCAGGTCGGCTCCATCCTCATGCGACTGCCCGGCGCCGTACAGGAGTAAGTCATGGAACGAGTCGATATCTCCATCCTGGGCCGGGATTATTCCCTGGCATGCCCGCCTTCGGAAAAAGCCAAGCTGCTCGATGCGGTCAAGCTGGTGGATCAGCGCATGCAATCCATCAAGGGATCCGGCCGCATTTCCGGCAACGAACGCATTGCCGTCATGGCCGCCATCCAGATCGCCAGCGAGCTTTTGTCCGCCAAGGCGCCTGATGGTCCGCTCGCCAATGTTGCTTTTGGCGATTTCAAGCGTAAAATTGAAGACATGCACGGCATGATAGACCAGTTGCTCGGTCCATCCGCTACGCCGCGCTAGCCCGAATTTGAAGGCGGCTTGCTCGCAGTTTCCGGCAAGCCGCTTTTCATACCAGTAAGTCCCTGCCGTGTTCGTGACACGACCATACATTCCTTGAACCAATGCTTATGGCACTCAGGTTGTTGGATTGGCCAGTAGGAGCGATCGTCCTCGTCGATGAACCCGAAGCTGGCCTGATGACAGCCGATCTTGGACCTCCGGTTCCAGGATGCCGGTCTAGACGGCAATGGCGGGGCACCCACCACGAAAAAGCCACCCTTGCGGGTGGCTTTTTCCTTTCGGGGGCCTCTAGGTATGCTGGGTCCGACGGCGCCCGGCCACTGCGAACAGGATCAGGCCCGCGACGATCATGGGTACCGACAGCCACTGTCCCATGGACAGGCCTGCGCTCAGCAGTCCCAGGAAACCGTCGGGTTCGCGGGTGAATTCCACGCCGAAGCGGAACACGCCGTAGCCGATCAGGAACAGGGCGCTGGCCTGTCCGACCGGACGGGGCCGGCGCGTGAACCACCATAGCAGCAGGAACAGGACGATGCCTTCCAGCGCCATTTCGTAGAGCTGGGAGGGATGGCGCGGCGTTGCATCCACCTGGGGGAATACCATGGCCCAGGGTACGTCGCTGGGACGACCCCACAATTCGCCATTGATGAAATTGCCCAGCCGGCCCACAGCCAGGCCCAGGGGGATCAGGGGGGCCAGGAAATCGCTGACTTCCAGGAAGCGGCGCTGGCGCAAGCGCGCAAACAGGGCAATGGCCAGCAGCACGCCGATCAGTCCGCCGTGAAAGGACATGCCGCCGTTCCAGACATACAGGATCTCCAGCGGATGGGACAGATAATACGAAGGCTGATAGAACAGGGTATAGCCCAGCCGCCCGCCGGCCACCACGCCAAAGACGCAATAGAAGATCAGGTCTTCCAGGTCCTTGCGGCTGAGCGCGGTCTGGCCGGCGCGGATGCGAGCCGTTCCCACCAGCCACACCAGGCCGAAACCGATCAGGTACATCAGGCCATACCAATGGATCGCCACGGGGCCGATCTGTATGGCGATAGGATCAAACTGCGGGTGTATCAACATGCTTGCCCACTACAGAGGTGAATGTCAGATAATAGCTCGAATGCGGCCCACTGCCGGGCCTGGGTAAATTGTAAGGGAAGGATGATGACGCGCTCCGCTTCTTGGGCATCCTGTTTACCATTGGTAGTGCTTTGTTCACTGGCCGGCTTTAATCCTAGCGTAAAGGCTGATACGGTATCAGTTACAGCCCTGTTGCAGACGCAATGCCTGTCCTGTCACCAGGTGGACAGGAAACGGGTCGGACCCCCATTCCAGGAAATCGCCCAGCGCTATGCGCAGGGTGACCGGCAGGCCGCCGCGGCATATCTGGAAAGACAGATCCGCCAGGGTAGCCGGGGCAACTGGGGAGCCATACCCATGCCTGCGCAGAACAGGGTTAGCGCCGAACAGGCGCGGGCCATTGCGGCCTGGTTGCTGGAACTGGCCGACACGTCAACGAAGGAGTCTCCATGAAAGAAACAGCCGTTTTAGGTGGTGGATGTTTTTGGTGCACGGAAGGGGTCTTTCAGGCGCTTCGAGGCGTCGAGTCCGTCGTTCCGGGGTACTGTGGCGGTCATGTGGACGAGCCCACGTACGAGCAGGTTTGCAGCAAGCAGACGGGGCACATCGAAGTGGTGCGCGTGGAGTTCGATCCCGAGGTCATTTCTTTCCGGGATTTGCTGAACGTCTTTTTCCTGACGCACGACCCCACCACGCCCGACCGTCAGGGCGCCGATGTCGGTCCGCAGTATGCTTCGGCCATATTCTGCCAGAACGAGGAGCAGCGTCGGGTGGCGTTCGAGGTCATCGAGGAACTGCAGGCCGAATTCGACCAGCCCATCGTCACGCATGTCCTGGACAGTTCCACATTCTGGCCGGCGGAAAGCTACCACCATAATTATTTCGCGCGCAATCCCAACCAGGGCTACTGCCAGATGGTCATCGCGCCCAAGCTGCACAAATTCCGCCAGCGCTTTCAGGCGCTGCTCGAATGAATGGCTCGACAGGAGCCGCCTGCGCTCAACTGCCGGCGCCGGCCAGGTAGCGCCGGTACAGGGGCGTGCCCGGCAGGGTCAGGCGCGCCATCAGGCCCACGACCAGCAGCGTCAGCACGATGCGGCCGGCCACGACGATCCAGATATTGGCGCCCAGCGCCATGATCAGCAGCGTGTCCTCGATCAGGGAGTGGCACAAGGACAACCATGACAGGGCCAGCAAGCGCGTGCGCGGACTGTAGTTCTGCTGACGCGATTCGTCGATGATCAGTGCGCCGCCGTAACTCAGACCCAGCAGTACGCCTACCGTGGTGGTGGGGGCGACGCGCTCCTCCAGTCCCGAGAAGCGCAGCAGCGGCAACAGCAGGCGGGTCAGCACCCGCGTGAAGCCGATCTTCTCCAGTACGGAGAGCGCGATCAACAGGCCCAGTATGATCAGCCAGGTCATCAGCAAGGAGCCGGCCGTGCCCAGCAGCCAATCTTTCCACCCTTCCCAGCCGCCCTGGCTGGCGCTGGCCTGGCCGTACAGCCAGCTCAGGGAAACGGGTTCCTGAAGCAGCCCGGCGGCAGACAGGAGCCAGGCCAGCAGCGCGGCGTAGAGAACGGCGCACCCCAGGCGCAGGCCGGCGGTGAGCCAGAAGCTGGCGCCCGCCTTGCGTACGATGGCCTGTTCCATCGGCATGTTGTGAGCCAGCAGCATCATGCTGCCCAATATGCTGATCTGGGCGGCGTTCAGGCTCAGGCTGTCGCCCAGGGCGGCCAGAGAGCCTATGCCTGCGTAAATGCCCGCCAACGCCGTGGTCGCCCAGACGATGCCCGCCTCGGGCGGCAGGCCCACCAGGGCCATCAAAGGGCCGATGAATCGGCCGACCATGTCCACCAGTCCCAGTTGAGCGGCGACCCGCACGATTATCATGACGGGCAGCATGATGCGGGCGACCGTGTGGAACATGCGCATGCTGCGCAGCAGGGTGGTATGTAGGTAATTGAGCATGGAGGCGGACTGCAGAGGGGGCTTTTCGCAGATGCTAGCACAGAGCGCCGGACCCCCGTGCGCGCGCCGCGGACGGCCTTTCGGAATGTGTGGTTCCTGCAATGAAAAACCGCCCCGGGCGGGGCGGTGATCCTGCGTTCATCGACCGGAGCAATGGCCGCCGCTGGCGGCCTGGCCGCTGCCCAGGGCGATGGGCGGCGGTTCGGGGCGATAAGGGCGCGGCTGCAGGCTGTCCAGGACGACCAGCAGGACGACGAGCAGCCAGAACACGCTGGTGATCAGGCGGAAGGAGGTTTTGCTCATGGGGTGCCTCTCAGGGATTGACGCGGCGTCGGATGCGCACGCCCAGGATGGAACCGGCGAAGGCCAGGGCGAACCAGACCCAGCCATGCAGGCTGGCCGAGGCGATGCCGCCCAGGAAGGCGCCGACGTTGCAGCCGAAAGCCATGCGCGCGCTGTAGCCCATGACCAGGCCGGCTGCGGTGCCCACCCACAGGGTGCGTGCGGCCGGAGCCTTGAATTCGGCTGGGTGGTTCCAGCGGGAGGCCGCCATGGCGCCCAGGATCAGACCGAAGTTGGTCACCGAGGTCACGTCGGCAAGTACGGGCTCGGCCAGGCGCTGGGCATGCGGGGCCACGCCCCAGAAGGCGTCGCCGGCCGGCGACCAGCCCAATGCGGAAAATACCTTGGCGCCCCATAGCCCGATGCCGTAGACGATGCCCCAGGGCTGCCCGGCGACCACCATGTGGATCAGGTAGAGCACGGCCAGCAGCAAGGCGCCCATCCACCAGCGCATGGCCCACTTGGCGGGCGTGACGCCATTTTTCTGTTGGTGGCGGCGTGCGCCGCGGCCGACCAGCCAGGCCACGGCGGCGCAGCCGGCCACCGTCAGCAGAAGGGCGGCGGGCCAGCCCAGGGTCTGGTTCAGGTCCACGGCGGGCAGCCCCCCCAGCGCGATCCAGGCGGGCTGGTGCGAAGCGCCGAAAAAGCTGCCTATGGCGAAGGCGGGCAGCACGGCAAAGGAAATGGGAGCCCCGGCGCCGGCTTTGTACAGTGTGCCCGAGCCGCAGCCGTCGGCCAGCTGCATGGCGGCGCCGAACAGGAAGGCGCCCAGCACCAGGCTCAAGGTCAGCGGCGCGACAGCGCCGACCAGCTCGCCGCCGCTGTCCGCGATCAATGGCAGCGTGAACGCCGCCGCCAGAACCAGCAGCAGCATCTGGGCCCAGATGCCTTGCGGGTCGCGCCGTTCTATATAGTTGCGCCACCCCGTGGTGAAGCCGAAGCGCGCGCCTTGGAGCACGGCGCCAAAACCGATGCCCAGCAGGGCCAGCAGTCCCTGGCGCAGCCCGCCGACCAGGGTCACGCCCAGGATCAATGCGAGGCCGGCCAGGACGAAGCCCGATCGTGTCAGAAAAAGCATGATGAAAATACGTAAAGAGTGCAGTGGGCCGGGATCAGTTGAAGGCGCGCTGGGCGTCCAGCTTCAGGACCTGGAAACGCGAGGGCTGATTGTCCATGGGCAGCTCGCTGCGGCTCCATTCGACTACGGATTCGGGATACAACTGCACGTTGGGATTGCCGGCCAGTTCGGACAACACGAACCAGTTGGTGGAGGCCCAATGTCCCGTGTTGCAGAACGAGACCGTGGGTTTGTCGTCCAGGCCCTGTTCCTTGATCAGCTTCAGGATTTCGCTCTTGTCCTTCAGGGTTGGCTTGTCGCTGTTGAAGAAGGTGTTGAAGTCCAGTTCGCGCGCGCCGGGCAGGGTGCCGTAGCGAGCGGCGGCATCGACGCGTTTTTCGCCTTTGAAGAAAGGCGTTGGACGGGCGTCCAGCAGGACGGGAGCCTGGCCGGACTTGATGTAGTCGGCGACTTCCTGCGTACTGGCCACCATGTCCTGGTTATAGGTGTAGGTGAATTGGGTCGGCGCGACCTCGGGGGCTTCCGTGCTGAGAGCCTGCCCTTCGGATTGCCAGGCTTGCAGGCCGCCGTCCAGGATGGACAGCTGCGTCAGGCCGCCGGCCTTGAGCGTCCAGTAGACGCGCGCCGCGGCGCCAAAATCGGTGGGGTTGGCGCCGGCGTAGGTGACGACGACATAACTATCCTTGCTGATGCCCGCCTTGCTGAGCAAGGCGGACAGATCGGCCTCGGGCCGCAGCGCGCCGGCATTGTCGGCCGGCCCTCGGTAGGCGCCATAAGGAGTGTTGACGGCGCCGGGCACGTGGCCGGCCTGATACTCCTGCGGGGAGCGTATGTCCAGGATGCGCAGATCTGCTTTGTCCAGATGCGCGGCCAGGTCCTTGGCCGAGATCAAGGGTTGGCCCACCGTGCTGGGTGAGGCTTGCGAGGGGCTGGCCGCCTGGGCGGACACCGGCGCGACGGCCAATGGACTGAACGCCAGGGCCAGGGAGATGATGATGGGCTTGATCATTATTACTCTCGATAGTAAGCAAGGTGCTAAGCATGGTTTTAATTACATAAGACGATGGTAATAAAGACGGGCAGAGAGAATAACGATGTTTTCGGGATTAGCTTATTTCCTTAAGGATTAAACAAAGGCGGCCCGCTGCATCTACTCGGCCGTCATACCCGTTCGCGGTCCATTGTCGACTTAGCTCTTCTATATATAGAGCAGGCATGGGAGTAAGTTATGCATCTGTACCCGCCGGTCTTCTCGCACTCACTCTATATATAGAAGGTAGGTAGGTAGGTAGGTAGGTAGGTAGGGGATTCGGTTGTGGGAGGAAAGCGTCGCATTGCTTACATATGTTTACTTTTTAGAAATTTCAGAATAATCAGAGGCTTAGGCCAGAATGACCCTGTCAGAGCAGGAAATTACGTGGAAAACATGAACTAAGGCTTGCCATTCGAGAAAACACCGTGCTATAGTTTCTTTCTTGCTGCAGCGAACAGGGTTTACCCGAAGCGAAGCAGCAAGCGGTTCAGTCTGTTTTCACCGCCTTGGCCCAGAGGCCCGCACCGAAAGCAGGGCGAACCGGCCGGAAATCAAAGCTTGCGCAGGGTTAAATTCTTGTGTTATAGTTTGAAGTTCTGCAAACGAGACGGCAACGTTAAGTGCTCAGGATTGAGGATTTACCATTGCGGCTTGTGAAGCGGTTCAGGCAGTA
>JAFACG010000048.1 GCA_023425645.1 Pseudomonadota bacterium | reverse complement strand
GCCGGCTTTGCCTTCCGTGAGCACTGCAACGATCTGACTTTCGGTTTTTCTTCAAGGGTGTCTCCGATTGAAAGGAGGCTCCGAAATTCTACTGGCTAATGTCTACTCTGGCGGGGAGCTTACGGTACCACTGGGTTATTACAGTTTTCGGTGTATCACCACTGCTGACAAAACCTTATAACAGACAAGCCCCTCTATACGAGAAGGATTATATCTCCCTATTGCCCAACAGGTGTAGCTGCTTTCTTCCTACATGAATCCCCGATACTACTCAACCATACAATTCCTTAATACTTTTCATCGTCTATGGTTAAACCTCCAATTTCAGATAGGCAGAATCTCGCTTAAGGAAATTCATAATACAAAGTAGTCAAAAAATTACAACCCATCAATTACATCAAGATATTGCTTTGCCTGTTCTTGGCGAGAAAGTGATTTTCCAAAATCATTTACTGGTCGTTTCGCAGGGCTCCAAAAATCCTTGCCATTCAACAACAACAAAAATCCTTCCATTGAATTTTCCAAAATATGATGCGACCCTGCTTTTTCTATAGTTTCTCCGGCGAGCGTATTTTTTGATATATTTGCTAAAATCGTAGACCCAGAACCAATATACTCAAAAAGCTTAGTGGTAAGAATTCCTTGAGCACTTAAAGAACTTTTATCCGAAGTTTCTGCAAACAACGCATAATCACAACTTTTAATGAGTCGCATAGACTCAATATAAGGCACTGGCGAATAAAAGAAAAAATACCTAATTAATTCCGGATAATTAACTTCTAAGAATTTCAAAACAAGATCAGCATGACCGTAAAACTCTATTTTTATTTTTTTTGGAAATTCTTTTTCATTTTTTAAAAATAAAGCCAATGCACTTATAAATTCTTTTGGCACTCTTCCAGGGGAAACGATACCCATATACCTAATAACAATTTCATCGCCTCCCCCATCAACAACACCCTCAACATTCATTCTCTCACTATCGTACCCATTCATTATGACATGAGTATTTTCCGCCATTCCCGAGTAATACTCTTTCATGGGCGATGATATCGCCACCAAAGCGCCACTTCTTTTACATAAATATTTATCAATTATAAACTCAAGTTTTTTTGAAATTCTCGAGCCAGGCATTTCATGGCAATTACTAAACTGGTCGCGTATATCAAAAACAAGTTTCTTTTTAAACCGCCTCGAGGCCAAATAGGCAGCCAAAATCATTGTCCAAGGAGGAGACGAACCTATAATTACATCTGCATCTAACAATGCTTTTTTGGCATTCTTATCCAAAAACGGTGAAACAAAACCAAAAGCAAAAAATAATCTAGGGTCAGGTATTTGGCCCATCAACCCCATAACCAAATCTTTAATTTTTCTCTTAAAGCTTGGCTTTGAAAGATACATAGGCTCTTGAATGCCAACAGTAACCTTTGGCTCAGCCCTTATACCAAAATTACCCAGATGAATTACATCAACCCCTACTGGTAAGGGTTCAGTGAAATCACCATGAACACCACTCAGCTTTTGAGTCGTAATCACAGTTACTTCTCGTCCATACTGAGAAAAAATGGCACTCAAAGCCTCCACACGTTTCGCACCAGAGCTATTTATAGGAGGAAAATAGTGCGCTATAAAAACAATTTTTTGCTTTTTCATTTTAAAAAATATTTCTCTATCTCATCGACTATATAGCAAGAAGCTACCCCATTTCCAAACAAATTAGATTCGCCTAATTTCTTGAAATTCCTCTCTTTTAAAGAGCGCACAGACTTCAATATCTCATCGACCTGAACTCCTGCCAATAAATTTACCCCCTCGTCAACAAGCTCTACCCATTCAGTTTCCTTACGCAACGTAATACAAAATTTTCCTCGAAAATAGGCTTCTTTTTGCAACCCGCCGCTATCTGTCAGAACATACTCGCAACCATCTATCAAACTAATCATATCCAAATAACCTACTGGATCTACAACCTTTAGATTTTTTGGTAGTTCTAAGGAATTTTCTTTCAAAAAGTTACGCAAACGCGGATGCAAAGGCAACACCGCAGTCAATCCAATTTGATCAATAGCAGTAAATATATTTTTTATATTTTCCACACAATCCACATTTTCCTTTCTATGAATAGTAACCAGTGCATATCGATTGCCCAAACAAAGCTTTTCCAATATATTTGATTTTATTTTCGACAATTCACCAAACAACAATGTACTATCCAGCATAACATCGCCAACTTTTTTTATTTTCTCTTTAGCTATTCCCTCTCGCAATAAGTTACTCACTGCGGTATCAGTCGGAGCAAATAACAAATCTGAAATATGATCAGTTAATACTCTATTAATTTCCTCTGGCATTTTCCTGTTAAATGACCTCAAGCCTGCCTCCACATGAAATACAGGACAGTTTAATTTCGCAGAAGCCAAAGAACCTGCTAAAGTTGAGTCAGTATCACCATAAACCAAAACCCCATCCGGCCGCAAATCCGAGATTATATTTTCAATACCTTCCATAGCTCTACCGGTATTATAGGCATGAGATCCACCCCCAACCCCTAAATTATACTCAGGCTCAGGAATATTTAATTCATCAAAAAAAATCTCAGACATTTTTTCATCAAAATGCTGACCAGTATGAACAATAATTTCTTTGAATTTTAAAGCCTTTTTAAAAGCCACACTAACAGCAGCAGCTTTAATAAACTGAGGACGAGCCCCTAACACAGTTAGTATTTTTATTTGTTTACTATCACTCATAAAACTCTCAAACTAATATTTAATAAATTAATTTCAAAATCAATAATTATTTGATTTTTAAATAAAAAAATAACACATTTAATATTTTTAATAATCAAATATTGTTCTTCGAAACCCATATAACTAGCCTCCACGCTCATTTCTACGTTGACGAAGCAAGCCCATCAACACGGAGACCATCAATAAAAAGAATACTAAGGTGTTATTGCGGATCAACATAATTTGCGTCTGGCCGTACACGACATACCCTATGACCAAGCATAAGCCAGCCAATGAATACGCCCGCATGACGGAGTCGGAACACCTGACATGGCGCAGAAAATGCCAAGTAAGACTGATCATCAGTCCAAGCAGAGCTATTAGGGCCAATCCGCCATACATCACCCAGACTTCAATGAATGTATTGTGTGTATTAGCAAGTGATGCTGGCACTGCGCCCAACCGACCATCCTGCTCCCGATTTTTCAGCTCAGTCCGGAACTCAACCTCTCCCCATCCCCAGACCGGTTTATCCTTGAGCATATCCAGAGAAGCTTTCCAGATGGCTAGACGTGATCCTATCGATCCGGCGCTTTCAACGCCTCGGGTTTGGTACTCCACGACATCGGTGCTAACAGCCAGGATACGCTCCTGCACCAATGGGGAATATGTACTGACCGTCAGGCCGACACCAATAATGGTAGTGGAAATGACTAGGCACGCCAAGAAATTGCGGCGCCTTAAATAAGCCAATAAAAAAAGCATCATGAACACTGGTAGGGCAATCCATCCCCCCCGTGTTCCCGAAAAATAGGAGCCCAGCAATCCACAGGCCGCTCCTAACGTCAACAAGACCATCCACTCTCGCCGACGCTGCCCTGCATTACGAACTGCCCAGAAGAGACCGACCAACAAGATCACGCCCATGGTCAGCGACAAATTGCCAAACTGGATAGCCCCCGTATAGCCATAGGCTTTAAATTCAGTGGAATACAGCATCTTCCAATAGGCTGCAACCAATCCACTACCTGTCCCGATTGACAGGCCCAGCCAAAAAAGCATCGGCTGAGGGGGTAGTTTCATACAGCAAATGACCAATACGATTGTCAAAGCAAACTTGGTCGGAACTTCGTAAGCATCAAGAGGATCTCCATGTATCGCAGCCGCCAACATACCAAATATGGCAAACAGAAGCAGCCACAGCAAAATCCATGCTTCCGATCGCTGCAGACTGATGCTAGGTGCACGCACAACCTGCCAAAGAGAGTAAAGCGCCAACACACCCAATGCATACGAATACCCACTTCGTGTCGAGAGCAATGTCGCCAGGAACAGGAACACCAGAATCGACGTGACACGATTGCCTTGGTGAGAAAACAGATTAGCAGTCAACATTTTTATTTAAAAATAACTTTAAAAATCAACATCTTAAATTTTTATAAAGTGTTTATTCAACATACTAAGGCAGATAAGATTATCGTCATGATAGACCTAAGACAACGAACACAATTCTTGATATTTCCTAAAAAGTGTTGGTTTGTAACTACATCGTGACCGGTACAGCAGTTTAAACGCGACTACATATCTCCTGCCTAGCCAATATCCAGGCAGTACAATATCTGTCTACAAGTCACACACCCGTTCCATCTTCAGGCGTCCCAACAAACAGGCTGACACTGCAGCGATGTAGCCCACATTCACTGCCCATCCTCGTCACCAGCGACGCCGGCTTCATCGGCACGGTTAATGTCAACCTGATTCTGGGAGACAACATTTTCTATGGTTACGGTTTCAGCCAAATGCTCAACGAGGCGAGCTCGCTTCATACAGGAGCGACGATCTTCAGCTAGCACGTGACCGACCCGGAACGTTTGGCGTTGTAGAGTTCGACAGCCATGACGAGGCCATATCCATTGAAGAAAAGCCGCTGCACCCAAAGTCCCGCTATGCGGTCACCGGGCTGTATTTCTATGATAATCGCGTCATCGACATTGCGCGCCAGATTCAACCGTCCGCCCGCGGTGAGCTCGAGATCACGGATGTTAACAATGCCTATCTGCGTATGGAAGAGCTACATGTCAGTGTATTGGGACGAGGCTTTGCCTGGCTGGACTGCGGCACCCACGAAAGCCTGATGGAAGCGGGCTCGTTCATACGCACGATAGAACATCGTCAGGGCATGAAAGTCGCCGGTCTGGAAGAAATCGTCATCAACCAGGGCTGGCTCAACCAGCAGCACTTCGGCGAGCAAGCCGAAGCCTTGAAAATAACCGGCTATAGCCAATACTTGCAACGACTCCTCCAAAACTGACATGAATATCCTGACCACGCGCCTGCCGGGAGTGCTCATTATCGAGCCCCGTGTTTTCAGCGACGAACGCGGCTTCTTCAAAGAAACATTCAGCCAGGAGCGCTACCGCGAGCGAGCCGGCATCACCCTGCCTTTCGTACAAGACAATTATTCCCGCTCCGGTCGGAATGTGCTGCGCGGCCTTCACTTCCAGCGCACCCGGCCACAAGGAAAGTTGATCAGCGTCACGCGCGGTGCCATCTTTGATGTTGCCGTAGACATCACCCCTGAATCAAAGACCTTCGGAAGCTATGTCAGTGTCGAATTAAGCGAACGCAATCACCGCCAGCTCTGGCTACCTCCCGGATATGCGCATGGATTCTGTGTGTTGAGCGAAGAAGCGGATCTCAACTACAAATGCACGGACTACTACCACCCGGAAGATGAAGGCGGGCTGGCCTGGAACTGCCCCCGGCTGGACATTGCCTGGCCAGTCCAGCATCCCTTGCTGTCACCCAAGGACAGCCGCCATCCAGGACTGGAGCAATTTCAGCTTCCTAGGCAGCGTGACAGGCCATGACACGCATACTGGTGTCTGGAGGCGGCGGCCAGCTCGGCCAGGCCATAGGCTGGCTGAAGTCATCCCGCGTCGAAGCGCATTTGCAAACCAGGCGGGCTTCAGCGCAAATTCGGCTCATGCGTAGACCCGTACCGCAGACTGAGAGCATTCACATCCTGCCTCGATCCGATCTGGACATCACCCATCCAGAATCCATACACCAGGCACTGGAGCAATACCGGCCTGATGTACTGATCAATGCAGCCGCTTACACGGCCGTAGACAAAGCCGAGTCCGAGCCGGAAGCTGCGCATCTCGTCAACGCGGTCGCCCCTGGCCTGCTGGCGCAGGCCTGTGCGCAGCGCGGGATCGGCCTGATTCATGTATCGACCGACTACGTTTTTGACGGCCAGGCGGCGCAGCTCTATGCTGAAGACGCACCGACCGGACCGATAAACATCTATGGAAAGAGCAAGCTCGAGGGCGAGCATGCCGTGCAAGCCGCCCTGGCCTCGGCTGTCATCGTGCGCACAAGCTGGATATTCAGCCAGTTCGGCAACAACTTCCTGAAAACCATGCTGCGCCTGGGCCAGGAACGTCGAGAGCTACGTATTGTGGCCGACCAAGTGGGCGGCCCCAGCTATGCTCCGCATATCGCCCAGGTCCTGCTGCTTCTTGCCCAGCGCTTAGACGCCGGCGACGGGCCACCCCCTAGCGGAATCTATCATTACGCCGGCCGACCTGATGTCAGCTGGTACGATTTTGCCCAAGAGATCTTCCACCAGGCCGTTCAGCTGGGATTGCTGGCAGAATCGCCTTCGCTAAGGCCTATTTCCACATGCCAATACCCTACCCCCGCACACCGCCCGGCCCAATCAAGCCTTAGCCAGCTCAGGCTGGACGAACTGCTGGGCGCACAGGCCATTCCCCGGGATTGGCGCGACGGCGTGCATACAAGCCTGCAATCTCTGCGCCAAAACTACATGAACTGAGCCCTGAATGCAAAAAAGGCACCCGAAGGTGCCTTTTTTGTGGATGTCGCCAGACTGGATCAGTGCTTGCGAACGTCACGCAGACGACGGGCGGCGGCTGCCTGGGCGGCCAGCATGGCCAGCTCGGCTTCCACCACGGCGATGTCGGCCTTGTCCTTGGTGTTGCGCAGGGCTTCTTCCGCACGCTTGCGGGCTTCAAGTGCCTTGGCCTCGTCCAGGTCGTGAGCGCGAATCGCGGTGTCCGACAATACGGTGACTTTCCCGGGCTGAACTTCGAGTATGCCGCCAGCCACGAAGATGTGCTCTTCACGGCCATCGTCCATAACGATCTTCAGCGTGCCGGGACGAATCCGCGAGATCAGCGGGGTGTGGCCGGGCAGAATGCCCAGCTCCCCGGCCTCGCCGGGCAGCGCCACGAACTTCGCCTCGCCGGCGAAGATCGATTCTTCGGCACTGACCACGTCAACATGAAGCTTAGCCATGAGCAATCCTTACTGAATAGTCTTGGCTTTCTCGAAAGCCTCGTCGATGGAACCGACCATGTAGAACGCCTGCTCGGGCAGGGCGTCGCACTCGCCGTCGACGATCATCTTGAAGCCGCGGATGGTTTCGGACAGAGGAACGTACTTGCCGGGAGCGCCGGTGAACACTTCGGCCACGTGGAAAGGCTGCGACAGGAAGCGCTGGATCTTGCGGGCGCGAGCCACGATCTGCTTGTCTTCCGGCGACAGTTCGTCCATGCCCAGAATGGCGATGATGTCACGCAGTTCCTTGTAGCGCTGCAGCGTCTGCTGCACGCCGCGGGCGACCTGGTAGTGCTCTTCGCCCACGACCTGGGGGTCGAGCTGGCGGCTGGTGGAGTCCAGAGGATCCACGGCGGGGTAGATACCCAGAGCAGCGATGTCACGCGACAGCACCACGGTGGAGTCCAGGTGCAGGAAGGTGGTGGCGGGCGAAGGGTCGGTCAAGTCGTCGGCTGGCACGTACACGGCCTGGATGGACGTGATCGAACCGGTCTTGGTGGAGGTGATGCGCTCCTGCAGCTTGCCCATTTCCTCGGCCAGCGTAGGCTGGTAGCCCACGGCCGAAGGCATACGGCCCAGCAGAGCGGACACTTCGGTACCGGCCAGGGTGTAGCGGTAGATGTTGTCCACGAAGAACAGGATGTCGCGGCCTTCGTCGCGGAACTTCTCGGCCATGGTCAGGCCGGACAGCGCCACGCGCAGACGGTTTCCTGGAGGCTCGTTCATCTGGCCGAACACCATGGCGACCTTGGAGTCGCTCAGGTTGTCCATCTGGATCACGCCGGCGTCCGCCATTTCGTGGTAGAAGTCGTTACCTTCGCGGGTACGCTCGCCCACGCCTGCAAACACGGACAGACCGCTGTGCTGCTTGGCGATGTTGTTGATCAGTTCCAGCATGTTCACGGTCTTGCCCACGCCGGCGCCGCCGAACAGGCCGACCTTGCCGCCCTTGGCGAACGGGCAGACCAGGTCGATCACCTTGATGCCGGTTTCCAGCAGTTCCACCGAAGGCGACAGTTCGTCGAACTTGGGGGCTTCCTGATGGATGGAGCGACGCTCGTCGGACTGGATGGGGCCCACTTCGTCGATGGGGCGGCCCAGCACGTCCATGATGCGGCCCAGGGTGCCGGTGCCCACGGGCACGGAGATGGGGGCGCCGGTGCCGGCCACTTCCATGCCGCGGCGCAGACCGTCGCTGGAACCCATGGCGATGGTGCGAACCACGCCGTCGCCCAATTGTTGCTGTACTTCAAACGTCAGGCCTTTTTCAGCGAAGGCCGAGCTTTCGTCAACGAGCGTCAGGGCGTCGTAGACTTTTGGAATGCTGTCGCGGGGGAACTGAATATCCACCACGGCGCCGATGCACTGAACGATGGTACCGTTGCTCATGTTTAGTCCTTGCAATATAACTTTGATGGTGTGCCTTGCCGTGCCTTACACAGCAGCGGCACCCCCCACGATTTCGGAGATTTCCTTGGTAATCGCCGCCTGGCGGGTCTTGTTGTAGACCAGCTGGAGCTCGCCGATCACGGACTTCGCGTTGTCCGAAGCGGCCTTCATGGCCACCATGCGGGCAGACTGCTCGGAAGCCATGTTCTCGGCGACTGCCTGATACACCAGACCTTCCACGTAACGCAGCAGCAAGTCGTCGATCACGGACTTGGCATCGGGTTCGTAGATGTAATCCCATCCGTATTCGGAGGAATTGGCAACGCCGGTTTCTGCGTTGACCTGGTCGCCGGCCTGGAACGGATCCTTCAGGCCGGTGGGCAGAGGCAATAGGCGAATGAACGTCGGGTCCTGCTTCATCGTGTTGACGAAGCGGCTGGTCGCCAGATAGACGGCGTCGATGCGACCTTCCACGAAATCGTCGATCTGCACCTTGATGGCGCCGATCAGACGTTCCAGGTTGGGCGCGTCGCCCAGGCCGACTTCCTGGGAGACCAGCTTGGCGCCGACACGAGCCAACGTGCCGGCAGCCTTCCCACCCAGAGCGGTCATCTGCACCGAAATGCCCTTGTCCTCGAACTCGCGCAGTCGCGCAAGCACCAGACGCAGGATGTTGGTGTTCAGGCCGCCGCACAGACCTTTGTCCGTGCTGACCACGACGATGCCAACAGCCTTGATTTCGGCGGGCTCAACCATGTAGGGGTGAGTGTAGTCGGGGTGCGCCTGCATCAGGTGCGAAGCGATCTCGCGCACCTTGTCTGCATAGGGACGGCCGGCCCGCATCCGTTCCTGCGCCTTGCGCATCTTGGATGCCGCCACCATCTCCATGGCTTTGGTGATCTTGCGCGTGTTTTGCACGCTCTTGATCTTAGTACGAATTTCCTTGATTCCGGCCATCACACTTTCCTGTAAGGGCATTGTCGGGAGGCTGGCGAGGCCGCCGCCTCCCGCTAATCGTGACGCCGGAAGCACTCCGGCGCCTGCCTGCAGTGATTAGAAAGCGCCGTGCTTCTTGAAGTCCTGGATGGCTGCAACCAGCTCAGCCTCGTCTTCCTTAACCAGTTCCTTCTTGCTTTCGATGCGCTGGACCAGTGCGTCAAACTTGTTGCGCAGGTGATCCTTCAGGCCTTTCTCGAAAGGCAGGACCTGAGACACGTCCAGATCGTCGAAGTAACCGTTGTTCACGGCGTACAGGCTCACGGCCAGTTCCCACACGGCCAGAGGCTGGTACTGGGGCTGCTTGAGCAGTTCAACCACGCGCTTGCCGCGCTCGAGCTGGCGACGGGTGGCGTCGTCCAGGTCGGAGGCGAACTGGGCGAAAGCGGCCAGCTCACGGTACTGGGCCAGGTCGGTACGGATACCGCCGGACAGCTTCTTGATGACCTTGGTCTGGGCGGCGCCGCCCACGCGGGACACCGAGATACCGGCGTTGATGGCGGGACGCACACCAGCGTTGAACAGGTCCGATTCCAGGAAGATCTGGCCGTCGGTAATCGAAATCACGTTGGTCGGCACGAATGCGGACACGTCGCCGGCCTGGGTTTCGATGATGGGCAGGGCGGTCAGCGAACCGGTCTTGCCCTTGACTTCGCCGTTGGTGAATTTTTCAACGTATTCGGCGTTGACGCGCGCAGCGCGCTCCAGCAGGCGGGAGTGCAGGTAGAACACGTCGCCGGGGTAGGCTTCGCGGCCTGGAGGACGGCGCAGCAGCAGGGACACCTGGCGGTAGGCCCAGGCTTGCTTGGTCAGGTCGTCGTAAATGATCAGGGCGTCTTCGCCGCGATCACGGAAGTATTCGCCCATCGTGCAGCCCGAGTACGGAGCCAGGTACTGCATGGCGGCCGATTCCGAAGCGGAGGCGGCCACGACGATGGTGTATTCCATGGCGCCGTGCTCCTCGAGCTTGCGCACCACGTTGTTGATCGTGGAAGCCTTCTGGCCCACGGCAACGTAGATACATTTCACGCCATTGCCCTTCTGGGCGATGATGGTGTCCACGGCCACGGCGGTCTTGCCGGTCTGGCGGTCGCCGATGATCAGCTCGCGCTGGCCGCGGCCGATCGGCACCATGGAGTCCACGGCCTTGGTGCCGGTCTGCATGGGCTGGGACACGGATTCACGGGCGATCACGCCGGGAGCGACCTTTTCGATGACGTCGGTCAGCTTGGCGTTGATGGGGCCCTTGCCGTCGATGGGGTTGCCCAGCGTATCGACCACGCGGCCGAGCAGCTCGGGACCCACGGGCACTTCCAGGATGCGGCCCGTCGTCTTGACGGGATCGCCTTCGGAAACACCGGTGTATTCACCCAGAATCACGGCGCCGACGGAGTCGCGCTCGAGGTTGAGGGCCAGACCGAACGTGTTGTTCGGGAATTCGAGCATTTCGCCCTGCATCACATCGGACAGACCGTGGATGCGAGTAATACCGTCGGTCACGGATACGACCGTACCTTGTGTACGAACGTCAGTCGACGCGCCCAGGCCTTCGATGCGGCTCTTGAGCAGTTCGCTGATCTCGGACGGATTAAGTTGCATGTTCAGACTCCTGAAATCCTGTTTACTGACTCGCGCTTATGCGGTCAGCGTATCGCGCATGCTGGCCAGCCGGGCCTGCACGGAAGTGTCGAGCACCTGGTCACCAACGACCACCCGAATACCGCCAATCAGATCAGCGTCGACGGTCACTGTCGGCTTAAGCTTCAGGCCAAACTTCTTTTCGAGGCCGGCGACCAGCTCGCTGACCTGAGCGTCGCTGAGCGGGAAAGCGCTGGTGATCTGCGCCTGAGCCGTGCCTTCGAGTTGGTGTTTCAATAGATCGAACTGCTCTGCAATCTGGGGCAGCAGCAAGATGCGCTGATTGTCCACCAGCAGTTCGAGAAAGTTGCGAGCCTTTTCGGGGACCTGGGACTTGATCAGGCCTGTAAAAAGTTCGAGACGCTGCCCATTGTTCAGGCGCGGATCGTTCAGTGCCTCGCGCACATCGTGAAGACCGGCCACCTGAGCCATTTCGGACAACAGGGCCGACCACGATTCGAGGCCCAGACTGTCGTCGCGCACAGCGGCGAACAGGGCCTCGGCGTAAGGTCTGGCAATAGTCGATAGTTCAGCCATGGCCTGCCTTGATTTTAAAGTTCAGCCTTGAGCTGCTCAAGCAGCTCAGCGTGCGCTTTTGCGTCAACTTCGCGGCGCAGGATCTGCTCGGCGCCTTTCACGGCCAGGGCGGCGACTTCGCCACGCAGACCTTCGCGCACGCGTTGCACTTCCTGGGCGGCGTCTTGCTGAGCCTGGGCGATGATGCGGGCCTTTTCGGCTTCAGCTTCACGACGGGCCTGCTCCAGCAGGGCAGTCGCCTGTTTTTCGGCGTCGACAATCCGTTGATGATTTTCGGACTTGGCCGATGCTTCCATCAGGCTGATACGCGCTTGAGCCTGGGCCAGATCTGCCTTGCCTTTGTCGGCAGCGGCCAGGCCGTCGGCGATTTTCTGACGACGATCATCGATTGCTTTCGTCAATGGCGGCCATACGAATTTCATCGTAAACCAGGCCAAAACGAAAAACACGATCATCTGGAAAAAGAGAGTCGCGTTTAAGTTCACGGTCGTATCCCTTCAATACCACTTGTGCCGGATGCTGGATTGCGTCCCGACACCTGTATGTTCAAGTCGGAAGCGGTGCATGTTCACGAACGAGCGCTGCACCGCCAACGACTGCCTGTCCGCATGCGGATGCGCAGCGGACCCGCCTTGTTACCCAACGAATGGGTTGGCGAATGCAAACAGCATGGCGATACCGACACCGATCAGGAAGGCAGCATCGATCAGACCGGCCAGCAGGAACATCTTGGTTTGCAGGGCGTTCATCAGTTCAGGCTGACGAGCCGATGCTTCCAGATATTTACCACCCATCAGGGCGATACCAATGCAAGCGCCGAAAGCGCCCAGGCCGATGATGATACCGCAAGCAAGAGCAACGAGAGCGACGTTGGTCATGACAACTCCTTGGTTAAAAATCAGGTGTAAATCAAAAAATCAAAAAAGCGTGAGCAAGCGAACTTGCATCCCGGCCAGACCCCATTGCCCGGCCGGAAACTGATTAATGGCCTTCGTGAGCTTGCCCGATGTAGACGAGGGTAAGCATCATGAAAATAAACGCCTGCAGCAGCACGATCAGGATGTGGAAGATCGCCCATACAGAACCGGCCAGGACGTGACCGATACCCAGTCCCAGGCTGGCGCCATTAAACCCAGTCCATGCACCGCCCAGCAGAGCGATCAGCATGAAAACCAACTCACCGGCAAACATATTGCCGAACAGCCGCATGCCCAGGGATACCGACTTGGCTGCGTACTCGATGCAGTTCAGCAGGAAGTTGAAGGGGGCAAGCACGACGGCCATGATGCCGCTGGCAGTGAATGGTGCAGTAAACAGTTCCTTGACGAAGCCGCCGGGGTGCTTGATCTTGATGCCGTAGTAGAACATCAGCAGCAGCACGCCCAGGGACATGCCCATGGGCACGTTCAGGTCGGCGGTCGGCAGAATGCGGTGGTAGTACAGAGGATCGCCGTGCTCGGCGCCCAGGCCGGTCTTCTGGAAGAGCCAGCCCAGACCGTCGACGGGCAGCAGGTCCAGCACGTTCATCATGACGATCCACAGGAAGACGGTCAGGGCCAGGGGCGAGACGAACTTGCGCGATTCGGCGTTGGGAACGATGGACTTGGCCTGGTCTTCGACCCAGTCCACCAGCATTTCGACGAAGGACTGCAGACGGCCGGGTACGCCGGCGGTGACGCCCGAGGCGGCGCGCCACATGAAGAAGACCACGACCAGGCCCATCAGCAGGGACCAGAACATGGAGTCGTAGTTGATGACACCGAAGTTGGCCAGAACATCCTGTTTTTCACCCAGGTTATTCAAGTGAAC
Organism: Pseudomonadota bacterium; assembly: GCA_023425645.1. Taxonomy (GTDB): domain Bacteria; phylum Pseudomonadota; class Gammaproteobacteria; order Burkholderiales; family Burkholderiaceae_B; genus Alcaligenes. The sequence goes on along the minus strand of JAFACG010000048.1, from coordinate 57,261 downwards.
CAAGTGGTGTTGGATGTACCCTGACTGAGGCGAAATATCACTAGCAGCAGCCATCTGTATTTACCCTGTGATGTATACGTTAAGGGACGAGCCCGTGAAACAAAAATCCGTTATGGCAGCTTGCGGAAAACCAGCAGCAGCACATAGCCCTTCAAGACACACAGCAGGCCGAACAGCAGGGCCGGCCAGACCAGCCAGCCCGTATTCGCCCAGGCGGCCAGCGCCAGTGTCAGTACTGCAAAGCTCAGCTTGAAGGCCTCCCCCCAGAAGAAGGAGAGCGCGCCGGCATTGCCGCCGCCCATCAAGCCCAGCAGGAGACGCAGCGCGAACAAGGCGTTGGGCACAAAATAAGCAGCCGCACCAATCAGTGCCGAGGCTGCTGCATTCGCGCCGGAAACCCATGCGGACAGACCGATCGCCAACAAGGCCATGAAAGCCTGGGCCATCAGGGTGCGCACGATTCCTTTGCCTGCCCGGCGCGCCATGCGGGCGCGCTGCTCCGGTGTGAGAACCACGGGTTGTGGAAAGGAAGGGGCTTTCCCTGCTGCCTGCACCGTGTTTGCGGTGCCCGTCTGCTGATCGACCGGCTGATTCATAGTAGGAAAAACTCGGATAAAGTTGTGTGGATGGATGTGCTACAACTACAGGCCCAAAAGGCCGCGCCACCCCATCCGCGCAAAGTTATCGGCCCCTTAAAAAGCCGCTGGCGTCAAACCCATAAAGTATAGCGTCTTTTTTTTGTTGCAAGCAAATTGAGTCAGGCTTGTTTCAGCTTGGCCGCAGGGTTTCAAAGACGAGGAATCAAGGAGAACAAGGGGTCGGGAAATTTTGTAACGTTGCACCGCAGCAACTTTACAACAACCCCTATGTTTTCATTGACTTTTAAACAGTTTAGCGGTGCTTGAATTCCGGCTTGCGCTTCTCCACGAAGGCGCGCATGCCCTCCTTCTGGTCCTCGGTGGCGAACAGGACATGGAAGTTGCGCCGCTCGAACAGCAGGCCTTCCTCCAGCGAGGACTCGAACGCCCGGTTCACGCACTCCTTGGCCATCAGTACGGAAGGCAGCGACATGCTCGCGATCACCGTGGCCGCCTCCAGCGCTTCGTCCATCAGTTTGTCGGCCGGCACCACGCGCGAGACCAGCCCGGCGCGCTCGGCCTCGTCGGCGTTCATCATGCGCGCCGTCAGCACCAGGTCCATGGCCTTGGCCTTGCCCACCGCGCGCGGCAGGCGCTGCGTGCCGCCGAAGCCCGGGATGACGCCCAGCTTGATCTCCGGCTGGCCGAAGCGGGCCGTGTCGGCGGCGATGATGACGTCGCACAGCATGGCCAGCTCGCAGCCGCCGCCCAGCGCATAGCCGGCCACGGCGGCGATGATGGGCTTGCGGATGCGGCGCAGCTCCTGCCAGTGGCCGCCCAGGTAGTCCTGGGAAGACACATCATGGTAGTTCCAGTCCTTCATGGCGCCGATGTCGGCGCCGGCCGCGAAGGCTTTTTCGTTGCCGGTCAGCACCAGGCAGCCTATCCCGTCGTCGGCCTCGAACTTCTGCACCAATGCATACAGTTCGGCGATGACTTCGTTGCTGAGCGCGTTCAGGGCTTTGGGCCGGTTTAATGTCAATAAAGCAACACGACCATGCACCTCTGCTTTGACCAAGGGTTCGTTCATGCTGACTCCCAACAAAATTAAATAGAATAAGGCAATGGAACCTACACCCGTACTTTACCGCGCCCTGCCGGAAGATCTATCCGGCCATCGCCTGACTGTCCAGATACAGGTCACTTCCCCCAACCCCGAAGGCCAGATCCTGAGCCTGCCCGCCTGGATTCCCGGCAGCTACCTGATCCGCGACTTTTCGCGCCAGATCGAAAGCATCGCCGCCTCCAGCCAGGGTACGCCCGTACCCGTGCGCAAGCTGGACAATCACCGCTGGCAATGCGCGCCCTGCCAGGGGCCGCTGCACATCCAGTACCAGGTCTATGCCTGGGACCTGTCGGTGCGCGGCGCGCACATCGACGAGACCCATGCCTTCTTCAACGGCGCCGGCGCACTGCTGGCCGTGGAAGGCCAGACCGACCGCCCCTGCCTGCTGGAGCTGGTCGAGCACGAGCAGATCGCCCACTGGAACGTCTACACCAGCCTGCCCGAAGCCCAGGGCCATCCCGGCGCGGCCGCGCGCCATGGCTTCGGCCTGTACCGCGCCCGCGACTACGACGAACTGATAGACCATCCCGTCGAAATGGGCACGCCGCAGGTCATCAGCTTCTTTGCCCACGGCGCCGAACACGAACTGGTCTTCACCGGCGTGCTGCCCAACCTGGACCTGGCCCGCATCGCCCGCGACGTCGAGCAGATCTGCGCCGCGCAGATCGCCTTCTTCGAACCTGAAACCCGGCGCGCGCCCTTCCTGGACAGCAGCTCGCGCTACGTCTTCATGACCATGGTGACCGACGACGGCTATGGCGGACTGGAGCACCGGGCCTCCACCGCCCTGATGGCCTCGCGCCGCGACCTGCCCGCCCAGGGCCAGGACAAGGCTGTCAAGAGCGCCGGCTACCAGACCTTCCTGGGACTGGTCAGCCACGAGTACTTCCACACCTGGAACGTTAAGCGCATCAAGCCGGCCGCCTTCGCGCCCTACGACCTGAGCCGCGAGAACCACACTCGCCTGCTGTGGGTGTTCGAAGGCTTCACCTCCTACTACGACGACCTGATGCTGCTGCGCTCGGGCGTGGTCTCGGAGCCCGAATACCTGGGCCTGCTGGCCAAGAACATCAGCGCCGTGCAGCGCAGCCCCGGCCGCTTCAAGCAGTCGGCGGCGGAGAGCTCCTTCGATGCCTGGACGCGCTATTACAAGCAGGACGAGAACTCCCCCAACGCCCTGGTCAGCTACTACACCAAGGGCGCCTTGATCGCCCTGGGGCTGGACCTGTGCATACGCGCCCACAGCGGCCAGGAAAAAAGCCTGGACGACGTCATGCGGCTGATGTGGGAGCGCTATGGCCGCGATTTCTATCAAGGCAAGCCGCAAGGCATGCCGGAAGACGCCATGCCCGCCCTGATCCTGGAGGCCACGGGCTTTGACGCGACGGATTTCATCGCCCGCTACGTGGACGGCTGCGAGGACCTGCCCCTGAAGCCATGGCTAGCCGGACAAGGCGTGCAGCTGGACTGGAAAGCCGCCTCGAAACTGCCCAGCCTGCAGGCGCGCCTGCGCCAGAACGGCGGTCAGTGCCAGCTGGCCACGGTATTCACGGACGGCGCAGCCCACCAGGCCGGCCTGTCGGCCGGCGACACGCTGGTGGCGCTGGACGGCCTGCGCATCAGCGACAGCGCCGGCCTGGAGCGGCTGCTGGGCGCCTATGAAGCCGGCCAGACCGTGCAGATCCACGTCTTCCGCCGTGACGAGCTGCGCTGCTTCACGTTGCAGCTGGCCCGCCCCGCCCAGGACGAATGCGTCCTGGCCCGCCTGCCGGCCTGATGTTCAACCCCGGCGGCCGTCTCCCCGGCCGCCCTGCCCGCTTCCTGTCTTTCATGCTCACCCGCCGCATTTTCATCAAGAACCTGGTCGTGGACGCCTCCATCGGCATCCTGGACCACGAACTGGCTCACCGCCAGCCCCTGCACATCGACGCCGAATTCGACGCCGCCATCACCCGTACCGTGGACGACGCCGACATAGACAGCGTGCTGGACTACCGGCAATTGCGCCAGGCGCTGATCGAAGTCAGCACCTTGCATCACACCAATCTGCTGGAAACCCTGGTCGAACAACTGGCCGACCGCATACAGAACGAATTCCCGACCATAGAACGCGTTAAAATCCGGGTCAGCAAGCCCCAGGCCTTCCCCGACTGCGACGCCGTCGGCATTGAAATCGAACGCAGCCGCTGATTGCGCGCGCGCCCCGCCCGCCGGCGGGACGGGGCGAATGACACTCCTATCGCTTTTCCTATGTCCCAAGACACCAGCACCCTTCCCGCTCCCGAGACCGACGCCCTCGCCTTCGCCACCAAGGCCGAACGCAAGCAGCGCGTTGACGACAACAAGCTCAGCAAGCGCATCATGCGCGAAGTGGGCCGCGCCATCGGGGACTTCAACATGATCGAGGACGGCGACAAAGTCATGGTCTGCCTGTCCGGCGGCAAGGACTCCTACGGCCTGCTGGACGTGCTCATGACCATGCAGAAGCGCGCGCCCATCAAATTCGACATCGTGGCCGTCAACCTGGATCAGAAACAGCCCGGCTTCCCGGACCACATCCTGCCCGACTACCTGGAAAAACTCGGCGTGCCCTATCACATCGAGACCCAGGACACGTACTCGGTGGTGACGCGCGTCATCCCCGAAGGCAAGACCATGTGTTCGCTCTGTTCGCGCCTGCGCCGCGGCATCCTGTACCGCGTCGCCAAGGAGCTGGGCGCCACCAAGATCGCCCTGGGCCACCACCGCGACGATATCCTGGCCACCTTCTTCCTGAACCTGTTCTACGGCGGGCGCATGAAAGGCATGCCTCCGAAGCTGATGTCGGACAACGGCGAGCACATCGTGATCCGCCCGCTGGCCTACGTGCCCGAAAAAGACCTGATCGCCTACGCCAAGCTCAAGCAGTTTCCCATCATTCCCTGCAATCTGTGCGGCTCGCAGGAAAACCTGAAGCGCCAGGAGATCAACCGCATGATCGCGGAATGGGACAAGAAATTCCCGCACCGCTCCTGGAACGTCTTTGGCGCGCTGACGCGCGTCATTCCCTCGCACCTGATGGACTCGCAGCTGTACAACTTCACCGATCTGAAGGTGACCGGCCAGGCCGATCCGGACGGCGATACGGGCTTCGACCAGGATTACTTCGACAACCACCTGCCCGCGGGCCTGGGCCCTGCCGACCTGGCCGACGAGGAGGACGCCCGCAGGGACGCCTTCACCCCGGCCCAGCCGGCTGCCGCGGGCGAGCAGAAGATGATCTTCGTCAGCAAGCGTCGATCAGGTCAATAGGCCGATCGGCAGACACAAAAAAACCTGGCTGCAAGGCCAGGTTTTTTTTGTTTCAGGCCGGCTTCTGCGAGCCGTCCCAGCGTTCGCCGGGCACCTGGATGTCGAACAGTTCCAGCACCCGCATCACCGTGTGGTCGACGATGTCGTCTATGCTCTTGGGGCGCAGGTAGAAGGCCGGCATGGGCGGGAAGATGATGCCGCCCATTTCCGTGACCGCCGTCATGTTGCGCAGGTGCGCCAGGTTGAACGGCGTCTCGCGCACCATCATGACCAGGCGGCGGCGCTCCTTCAGGGTGACGTCCGCCGCGCGGGTGATGAGATTGTCCGAAAGCCCGTGGGCCACCGCCGCCAGGGTCCGCATGGAACAGGGCACGATGACCATGCCGGCCGTGGGAAAGCTGCCGCTGGCCAGCGTCGCGCCCACGTCCCGGAAATTATGGACCTGGTCGGCCAGGGCCTGGATGTCGTGCCGGCCTATGTCCAGCTCGTACTTGATGTTCAGCACCCCGGAAGGCGAGATCACCAGATGGGTCTCGACATCCGGACAGGTCTTCAGCACCTGGAGCAGGCGCACGGTGTAGACGGCCCCCGTGGCCCCGGTCATGCCGACGACAAGGCGTCGCCTGGCGCTCACTCCAGGGCCCCGGCCTCGCGCAGCATGGCTTCCAGCTCGCCGTTCTCGTACATTTCGGACACGATGTCCGAACCGCCGACGAATTCGCCCTTGATGTACAGCTGGGGAATCGTGGGCCAGTTGGAGTAATCCTTGATGCCCTGGCGCACTTCGGCGTCGTCCAGCACATTGACGATGACCACCTGGCTCAGGCCCACGGCGCGCAGGATCTGCACGGTGCGGGCGGAGAAGCCGCACTGGGGAGCCTGGGCGGTGCCCTTCATGAACAGGACGACAGGGTTTTCCGTGACCGTTTCGCGGATGAAATCTTGAACTTCACTCATGATGTTCTCGTAAGAAAAGAATTAACGTTGACCGCCTGTGACCCGCCGTATCCCGGCCAGATCAGCATGGCTGGCGATCTGGGTGAATCCGGCGTGACGCAGCATATTCTGCACATGGTCGGCCTGATCCCAGCCGTGTTCCATGAGAAGACTGCCTCCCGGGCGCAAATGCATCCCGGCCCCTTGAACTATTGTACGCAAATCCGTCAAGCCGTCAGCCCCGTCCGTCAGGGCATGGCGCGGCTCGAAGCGCACGTCGCCCTGGTCCAGGTGCGCATCGTCTGCCGCGATGTACGGCGGATTGGACACGATCAAGTCAAAGGGCGGCAGACCCGACACGGCATCGTACCAACTCCCCAGGCAAAACTCGACTTTCCCGCACAGCCGCTGGGCGTTTAGGCGGGCCTGCGCCAGCGCCGGGGCGCTGATGTCCGTGGCCACCACCTGCGCATCCGGCCGGGCCAGGGCCAGCGAGACGGCGATGGCGCCGCTGCCGCAGCCCAGGTCCAGGATGCGCGGCGCCGCGACGTCCCGCAGGCGCTCCAGCGCCTGTTCCACCAGGGTTTCCGTATCGGGACGGGGAATCAGCACGTCCGGGCAGACCAGGAATTCATGGCCCATGAACTCGCGCACGCCGACGATGTAGGCCATGGGCTCACCCGCCAGGCGACGCGCTTCCAGGCGGCGATAGGCCTGGACCTTGTCCTGCGGCAGTTCGTCCGTGTCGTGGGCGATCAGCCAGGAACGGGAAACGCCCAGCACCTGCATCCAGAGCATGTCCCGCTCCAGGCGCGGCAAGGCGCTGTCCGCCTGCAAGGCGCGCAGAGTCAGGCTCATGCCTCCGCCAGCGCGGCCAGTTGCTCGGCCTGGTGCTCGGACAGCAGGGCCTTGATCAGTTCGTCCAGATCGCCGTCCATGATGTATCCCAGCTTGTACAGCGTCAGGTTGATGCGGTGATCCGTCATGCGGCCCTGCGGAAAGTTGTAGGTGCGGATGCGCTCGGAACGGTCGCCCGTGCCCACCAGGCTCTTGCGCTGGGCGGCCTCTTTGTCGGCCTGCTCGCGCTGCTGCTTGTCTTTCAGGCGGGCCGCCAGCACCTGCATGGCTTTCTCGCGGTTGCGATGCTGGGAGCGGTCGTCCTGGCATTCCACCACCAGCCCGGTGGGCAGGTGGGTCAGGCGCACGGCCGAGTCGGTCTTGTTGACGTGCTGGCCGCCCGCGCCGCTGGCACGGAAGGTGTCCACGCGCAGGTCGGCCGGGTTGATGACGATCTCGCTCAGGCCTTCGGCCTCGGGCAGCACGGCCACGGTGCAGGTGGACGTGTGGATGCGGCCTTGCGCCTCGGTTTCCGGCACGCGCTGCACGCGATGGGCGCCGGACTCGAATTTCAGGCGTCCGTAGACGTCCTGGCCCTCGATGCGCACCACCACTTCCTTGTAGCCGCCCAGGTCGGCCTCGCTGGCCGACATGATCTCGGTGCGCCAGCCGCAGTTCTCCGCGTAGCGCATGTACATGCGCAGCAGATCGCCCGAGAACAGCGCGCTTTCGTCGCCGCCGGCGCCGGCGCGGATCTCGATGAACACGTTGCGGGTGTCGTCCGGGTCGCGCGGCAGCAGCAGGATCTGCAGTTCGTCTTCCAGCTGCTGGATGCGTTCCTTGCCCAGCTTGAATTCTTCCTCGCCCATTTCCTTCAATTCGGGATCGGACATCATGTCCTGGGCGGCCTGCAGGTCCTGTTCGGCCGATTCATAGGCGGAAAACGCGGTCACCACGGGTTCCAGTTCGGCACGCTCACGCGACAGTTTGCGAAATTCGTCCATATTGCCGGCGATCTCGGGCTCGGCCAGCATGGCATCCACTTCGATGAGACGGCGGGCCAGTTGCTCCAGCCGGCTGCGCATAGAGTCTTTCATAGGGGAAAAGCCTAAAGGGAAATCAGAAGGCCTGGGCGCAGGGCGACGCTACACATCTGGCTGCACCGCAGGAAGTCGGTGAAACAAGCCGCCAGAAACGCTAACGCCGACGCGTGGTGGAAGGCAGCAGGCGAGGCAACAGGCCCAGCAGCTGCTCGCGCTCGGCGCCTTCGCTGCGGGTCAGTTCGGCCATGGGGCCGTGCAGGTACTTCTGAGTCAGGCCGTGGGCCAGCCATTCCAGCACTTCGGCGGGATCGTCGCCGCGGGCCAGCATGCGGCGGGCGCGGTCGAGCTCGTGCTGGCGGACCTGCTCGGCCGACTGCTGGACATCCAGGATGGTGGGCACGATGGCCCGGTTGCGCAGCCAGTGCATGTACTGCTGCACCTGGGTGTCGATGATGGCTTCGGCCTGCACCACCGCGGCGCGGCGGGCGTCGGTGCCGCGCTGGACCAGGCGGCCCAGGTCGTCGACCGTGTACAGATAGACGTCGTCCAGGCGGCCGACTTCGGTTTCGATGTCGCGCGGCACGGCCAGGTCGACCATGACCACGGGGCGGTGGCGGCGCGAACGCACGGCGCGCTCGACCATGCCCAGGCCCAGGATGGGCAGGGTGCTGGCCGTACAGGAGACGACCACGTCGAACTCGGCCAGGCGGTCGGGGATGTCGGCCAGCTTCATGGTGGTGGCCAGGAAGCGCGAAGCCAGGGTTTCCGCACGCTCCTGCGTGCGGTTGGCCACCACGATGCCACAGGGGTTGACCGCCGCGAAGTGGGTGGCGCACAGCTCGATCATCTCGCCGGCGCCGATGAACAGCACCTTGGCCTGGGACAGGTCGCCGAAGACGCGTTCGGCCAGGCGCACGGCGGCGGCCGCCATGGACACCGAATGCGCGCCGATGGCGGTCTGCGTGCGGACCTCCTTGGCGACGGAGAAGGTGCGCTGAAACAATTGGTGCAGCAAGGTGCCCAGCGAACCGGCCTCGTTGGCGGCGCGCACGGCGTCCTTCATCTGGCCCAGGATCTGGGGCTCGCCCAGCACCATGGAGTCCAGGCCGCTGGCCACGCGGAAAGCGTGGCGCACGGCTTCGTTCTGGTTGTAGCGGTACAGGTGCGGAGTCAGTTCGGTGGAGCGTAGACTGTTGAAGTCCGCCATCCATTCAGGCAGGCGTTCGGCCACATGCGGCTCGGCTGCGCAATAGATTTCCGTACGGTTGCAGGTGGACAGGATGGCCGCTTCGCGCACGCCGTTGCCGAACGTGGAACGCAAGGTGTCCAGCGCCGGCTTCAACACGTCGATCGGGAACGCCACGCGCTCACGCACGGAGACCGGCGCGGACACGTGATTCAGACCGAAGGTGAGGACATCTACTGACATGAGCGATAGGGGCCGAGGCCCTGAAAAGACCGAAACAGGCGGCCCTGCCTGAGCAAGCCGCGTGCGATGCACCTGATTTTACGCCGCCGGGACGCTTTTTGACAAAAATGCTCCGCGACGCCGTTTTTTATGATTATAATCTGCCCTCCTGCGAAAGGACCGGTTTGACGACACGATCGACCTTCTCCAGGAAGCGAAACAAGGAAAGCGCAAAATTTTTTGTTGTTTTGCGCGCACACTTCAAAACCTGTGTTATAGTTTCGTTTTTACCGAGCAGCACATGGCCTGGTAGCTCAGTCGGTAGAGCAGAGGATTGAAAATCCTTGTGTCGGTGGTTCGATTCCGCCCCAGGCCACCACCCGAATGCCCAGCGTTGCCCAACAACGCCAAGAAACCCGCATAAGCACTGGCTTTGCGGGTTTTTCTTTGCCCGCCGCTGCCCCTTTATGATGAAGAGCACGGAAACAGCCTCAACGCACACGCCTTGCGCGCCAGCAACCCAGCCCCGATCATTGCGCTAGGGTTCGAGGTGTTGGTACAGATAGTGGCGCCACCAAAATGAAGGGGCCCCGGCATAAATATGGGTGCCCTTCTCCGTGATCATAGCCACTGTGCTTTGATCATGTGAGCAAAGCAAAGGACATCCTCTTTGTCTTCTTTAAGACCGCCTTACCCTCTCACAGGGTAGGCGGTTTTCTTTCACGACACGGTTTTCATTCTGGCACGCTCACGAGGCCCCATACCAATCATTTGGCACGCTGGTCAGTTTTCGCCTCAATTGCTCGGCAAGATCGAAGTCAAAGCCAGAATTTTTACCAGCGTAACCGGATACCCGCTTGACCCTGAATGCCGTAGCTGTCCCCGAAATGGCTCAGGCTCGACGTCACGTTGACTTCACCATAGATGGAATACTTGCCGTCATTCCAGCTATACGTGCCGCCCACGCCCAGTCCGCCCCGGGTCCGGTCATTCCGGCGGTCAAAACGGGTGCCGGAAACGTCTATCGAGGTTCCATCAAGGAATTCCTGGTACAGATTGACTGCGCCGTAAACTAAAATACGATCTGGCTGGCGCTTGCCGTTGTACATGGCATTCTCGTAGCCGAGCGCAAGGCCCAAACGCCCTTCCAGGCTTTCAGCTTGCTTGAGGCGAACAGATGCACCAAAGGGATCGGTGAACCTGTCGAAGTCCACGTTGGAATATGCAAGCTGTGCCTGCGGGGTAAGCGACCATCTTTTATCCAGGTTGAGGCGCTTGCCGGCTTCGAGCGAGAACGCGTAACCAAAGCCATCATTACCCTTGTCAAGATTGATTCCCGCAGTTCTGGACTTTAAATCACTGGAATACCAGGAAGCCTGACCTTGGGCGTCTGCGTAGAAGCCATTGTCACCGTACCAGGTAAGCGTTCCGTCCAGACCCACCCCTTCGGTGCGAATCGAGCCATCGCCATGAACAGAATGAAGCGATGTCGAGCCGCGTCCATAACGGACGGACAGGCCACCTATAAGCTGGCCATCGGCATTGTCTGCAAGCCGAGCGTCCACTCCAGTTTGCAGCCTGAAGATATCCTGATCGTACTTGGAACCGGAAGTGGACACATTGGGTTTGATCGCTGAATGTGATCCTTCTATACGACCCCATACTGTTGCCTGCTTGGTGCCGGCCTCGCCCTGGGCCGCGCCACCCTGATCATTACCAGCCCAGAAACGATTGCCAATGCGCTGCTGCAAGGTGGGCAAGGCGTTCAGGGCCAAAAGAGTTTGGGGATAGGCCTCGTAGACGGGAACGCCAGCCTGATATAGAGCTTGTGTGCGCGGCTCGCTGGACGTGGGTGCGATCAATTCCGATCTCAGATACCAGTTGCCATCGTCAGGGGTCGCGGTTCCGCCCTGATAAAGCTTGTAAGCGTAAGCGTCAGCGACCAAGGTCTGCTCGCCCTGATGCACATAATCGCCCTGCAGCTTGAAAGTGCCGGCCGAATTGCCAGCCACGTCGATCACTTTGATGCCGTTGTTGGTCAGTGCCCCGGCGCCGCCTGCATTATTAACGCGCAGGAAACTGGACCCTGTACTGTTGCCGCCAATCACGAGACGGTCAGTCGCCGAGGCGTCGTCGCCCAGAACAGTATCAATTTCAACAACACCACCGTTACCGTGATAATTGCCTGCTATCGTCAGAACATTGGCCGCCGTCCCTCCAGATAACGATACGCGCCCGGAGTTTTCAAGCGCACCGACGGTTTGATCGAAGTCCCCGGCTGATAAGACTCCGCTGCGTTGAACAATATGATTGGAACCGGGCGCAAATACGTTCGCTGCGCCGGCAGCCAAAGCGCCCCCCTGCACATCGGTGTTGCCGGTGTAGCCGGTTGTTGCCATCAGGCGCAGGGTTCCTGCCCCTGTCTTGGTCAGGGCACCTCCACCCCGGATATCGCTGACAACGCTTACATCGTAGCCCTGTGTGTCGATCGTGCCGCCATTTCCGCCAAGCGTGACACTGCCGGACGGCAAGTTCTTGAACAGCTCGGGCTGATCCCCTGTCAGGCGCAAGGTACCGCCGCTAAAATTGAAGGCATTGGTCCCGCCGATTGCTTCATCATCCTGGTAAATGTGGCCCGCTGCAAGAACCCCATCGGTGCCGAGATCGATTGTTCCGCTGCCGTCACCAAACCTGACAAAGCCTGCCGACACGGCACCATGATCAGAAATGTTCAGCGTGCTTGCGGATCCTCCTCCCTGCAAACGGCCCAGACGAAGCTCGCCGACTACAGCGAGGCTCGAGCCGGCTCCTTTTACACTAGCTTGTCCCGTCGCGGTTGGACCGAGACCAAGACTGAGAGCCCCGGCGGATACAGTAGCGCCGTTGCCGATATCCAAGGTTCCGTGACCTGACGCCTCACGACCAATCCATAGGGTCCCATGAACATCAAATGATGAGCCAGGGTCAACAATGGTCAGGCTGCCCACCCCGGAATACCCAATCGTGGCATTATTGCTCTCGATACGGCCTCCCGAGTTGACAGTGACTGTGCCTGTATTGGGGGCATAGAACGCCACATTAAGAGTATCCGCCTGCAAGAGGCCGTTATCCGTGACAGTCACTGCACCTGATGCGCGCTGAGTTGCGCCAACCCCGAGTCGGCCTGTGCTGACCTGCGTGCCCAGTCCGCTGATGTTCAGACCTCCGTATACCCCTACACCATTCCCAAGCTGAATAGCCGACGCATTGCTCGCGCGGGCAAACACTTTCGCGCCATCCGTTAAGGTGAGCGTAGCGTCTGCAATGTTACCAATGCGAACTTGGGCTCCCTCCCACACAAAACTTGGTCCGCTTTTGTTTTCGTCTGAGTTGAGGTTCCATTGTTGTGCTAGCGCCGGACTAGCCCCTCCCGCAAGGCATAAGATTGCCCCTAACGCTAACGGAACATACCGGTGCGTCAGGCGGACGGGATCAGAATCGGCGGATATTGCGTGGCCAGAATAATAGGAATATTGAGCTGTCGAGAATTGTTGTTTCTTCTCCATTTTCCTCGAGGCTTCCTCTTATTTTATTGATTGGTGTATCGCTCAAGTTTAGGCCATTCGTACTAGATTTTGTCAAGCCAAGTCCCTATATGGCGGATTGACAGTATGGTTTCGGTGGAGAGGGATTGATGCCCTCCGGAAGAGGGGAAGGAAAGCAAAGGACATTAAGCTGAAATATATTCAGACTGGATGTGGATTTACGGTCATGAACGCTCAAACGCGGCATTGAGCGGCGTTACCCCAAAACAGCGGCTGGCCATGGCAACGCTGCAGTAAGCAATGAACACCAAGGGCTCTCTCATCCGCGAGTTCATTGCGCCGCGGGCTCGGCCATGTGAAAACCCCCGAAGATCGGATCGATGTCCAATTTTCGAGGGCCTGTTGAAAAAACCCGGCCTGTCGGCCTGAGCTTCTGCGCAAGGGTCAGAAGCCCTTCCTCTTATTCATAATCCTTTCAACATCAAATTGCTGCCGGAACTGTGTCTGGGGTAGTTTTGCAACACATTGCATGTCGCACAAATCCCGTGCGGGGACCGCACGATCGAATACCGTGTGGATGGCCTCCAAGGCCGAGGACGTATCGCGGGCAAGGTACGGCGTCCAGGTCTGGACGATATGCAGTTCATCGGACCGTATCGGGCCATAGACTGAACATGGAGTTGCTGTTCATTCGAGAGTCGATCCCGGATGGTCAAGTACAACTTCAAGGTGTCTCACAGCCAAGGTACGCCCTTGGCAATTAAGTTGGAGGTACTAGGTAAGCATCCTAGAAAAAATTAAGCTCGAAAGCCAAAAGCCGGATCGGAAAGGCTGCTGGCCCTGGTCGCAATCGAATCCTCATCACCGTCAGGAAAGAGCCCCTCCAAGCGGCGCTGCCAATCGAGGGCCAGAGGCACCATCGATTCAAGAGTGGTGCGCAAGCTGGCCGTATCAGCATGCGCCAGGTCCAAGCAACGCGACAGGATCAAGTCCCCCGTGACCTCGTCCAGCCCCAGCGTAGCGCCATCGGTATCGCAACCGAATACGTTCGCGGCCAGCATCCGGCGAAACAGCGCGTAGCACGCCGGCTGATCGGCCGGCGCCTGTCCCAGCACCACATAGCACTGCAGGCCATTGATCATCGGGTCATACTCCAGCTGTACGGTGGGTCCGACTTCGAAGGCCAGCGACACCGTCCCCGCCTCGCTCAACGCCATGGGCACACCCGTTTCCTGACCAAACAAAGCAATTAAATTGTGAGCGTCCATTCGTTCGTCTCCTTATCATAAACAGCGCAATTGCCACGATGGCAAGGCTTGCGTAACGGATGAACAACTAAAGTTCCCTTGTCCGCGCGTTCGGCGCGCCGCCGGTTCGCCTATGTACCCCTCGAAGATCGAAGCAACGTCCGGTTTCCCGGAACCTGTTCACTTGACAGGCTTTTTGTTTTGGTCCGGCGTATCCGGATTTCGCCTGGCTACGGGCAGCTCCGCCTCAAGCCATGGAACAAAGTCGGCCCCGCTTCGCGCTTTGCTGACAAAGGGAAACGTCTTCTTAAATGTGGGGCCGCGATCGGTGCTAGGCTGATTTGATATCTGTTTGCCTTTCAAAAGGAGCCGGAATCATGCGTCTTTTTTCAGTCTATGTTCGACACGCGCTCGTAGCGGCAGGCGCGGCCGCAAGCCTGGGGCCGGCGGCGCCGGCCTTGGCCGAGATCACGATTCCCATGGCCTTGGCCACCAAGGATGGAGCGAAGGACGGGATTGGGCAAGTGTCCGTCAGCCAGACGGACTATGGCCTGGTCTTCACGCCGGAACTCAAAGGGCTAGAGCCTGGAATTCATGGATTCCACGTCCACGAAACACCCGACTGCGGTCCCGCCGAGAAAGAAGGCAAAGTGACGCCGGCCGGAGCAGCGGGAGGCCACCTGGATCCAGAAAAGACGGGCAAGCACGGTTTTCCCTGGGGCGATGGCCACCAGGGTGACCTGCCTGCCCTGTACGTCAGCGCGGATGGGACGGCGACAACGCCCGTGCTGGCTCCGCGCCTGAAGTCGCTGGATCAGGTCCGGGGCCGCGCCCTGATGATCCATGAAGGCGGCGACAACCACTCCGACCATCCAAATCCGCTCGGCGGAGGCGCTGGAAGGATAGCGTGCGGCGTCATCGAAAAATAAGTTTCCGACTTTTTTCAACCTCTCCAAGGAGACGTTATGAACGGACAAGTGGAATCTTCTTTTAAACGCCTGCAAGAGCTCATCAAGGACATCCGTTTCGCGATGTTCACCACTCACGGCGCCGGCGACGTCCTGCATGCCCGGCCCATGACGACCCAGAAGGCAAAGGTGCTGCGGCCGGACGACGACGACAAGCTCTGGTTCTTCATGTCGCGCTCGAGTGAGCCCGTGGCAGAGCTGCTGGCTGACCCGCGCGTCAATGTCAGCTATGCGGACAGCAGGCATGATACATACGTTTCCGTGGCCGGCACGGCCAGCCTGGTCGACGACATGGATCACAAGGAACGCTTCTGGAATACCATGACCGAAGCCTGGTTCCCCAAAGGCATCGAGGATCCCGATCTGACCCTGGTCTGCGTGCAGATCCATTTCGCCGAATACTGGAATGTGGAAGAAGGAAAGCTGACCCAGATGGCCAAGATGGTCAAGGCCGCCATCATGGGCGAGCGTCCCGCCGATATGGGCAAGCACGGCAAGATCGATTAGATTTACCCGGAATCAACCCGAAAAGCCCAGCCGTCGAGCTGGGCTTAGTTGTTTTCGACTCGGCCAACGCGCCATCTGGCCGCGGATGGCGCCGCTCCCTCCCTCTCGGACAACTCCGATCCCTCCGGCTTGCCATCCACTCTTTCAGCAACACTGGCGGATATCATGCGTCCAATCCCCAAGCGAGACGCAGGAGCACAACATCCCCAAGCCGATCTTTCGAGCCTGTCCGGCTGACTTCGCCCATCTCTGCGAGTAAAATGTGACATTTTTTAATTGCCCTGTGAGCAGCGCCAATGGCCTTTTCTGAAGAAAAACCGAGCACAACTATCACCGCCTCGTGGCAAGTGATGACAGCGCTTTCTGCCGCAGGAACATTTTTAATTTTATTTCATATTCTAAAATTCAGTTCTTATGGCCTCGATTTCACCGATGAGGCATTTTATCTAAATTGGATTTCCACCCCCTATCTATATAAATTTTCCGTAACTCAGTTCGGCTACGTTTACCACCCTTTATATTTAATTTTAGACGGTGACATTGCCAATCTTCGCAGAGCCAATATATTACTAACTTTTTTTCTTGCATGGTCTCATGCGTACCTCCACCTGAGCAAGGCTGCTCCTCTTACCAGCGAACGACCTGTTGTTCTACATGTCATTTCAGCAGGGCTGGCCAGCAGCACATTAATTTTATTTGACTCCTGGCTTCTCACGCCAAGCTACAACAGCCTGGCTCTACAAGCCTTGCTGATCACCGGCATTGGTTTGACATTGGCTGAAAAAACACGCGACCGTAAAAGCGTGACGGGCTGGGCCACAGTAGGGCTCGGCGGCTGGCTGGCTTTCATGGCCAAGCCGAGCACGGCTCTGGCACTGGCGATCGCCACGCCTGTTTATCTGCTGATAGCGCGAAAATTTTCCTTGCGCCTGCTATTGATTTCGATTGCCAGCGCATGCGTTCTGCTCATTGCCGGTGCACTTCTCATCGATAGAAGCCCTGCCGACTTTATCAACAGGCTTCAAACCGGGCTCGAATTTGGCCGGCACCTGGGCGGCGGACATACTGTAGAGCAGATCGTTCGCCTAGAAGAACTCATTCTCAGCGATATAGAAAAGAAATTTATATTTTATGTTTTTTCCATTTCTTTCTTGAGCGTTTTATTTGCATGGCTAGAAAAAAACAAACCAGCAATTGCCATCATCTCCATTTTATTGTCAGCCTCTCTTTTCCTGCCCATCCCTTTCCTTTTATTTCGCCTCTCCGATTGGAGGCTTAGCCTCGGCGATTTTCAAAGTCTTCTGATTTCAGGCATTGTCTATGCCGCTCTTCTGGCCAGCCTCCTTTTCAGCCGGTTCCGTTCGCCGCTGCAAACACCCCTGACGCAATGGGCCGCCATTGCCTTGTTTGCAGTGATGCCATACATCTACGCATTTGGCTCCAACGGCAACTACTGGCAAGCAGGGGATTCCGCCATCTTCTTCTGGCTGCTCGCCGCCTTGACCCTGCTAGCTCCCCTGGCCCGCAAGCGCGACTCCTGGTCATTTGCATTACCGTTGGTGCTGATCGCCCAGGTGCTCGTCACGGCGCTGTTACAAGTAGGACTGGAGCGCCCTTACCGACAGCCAGAACCTCTCAGGTTCAATGAAGCAGAGCTCGAGGTAGGGCCCCGGCGCTCAGCCTTGGTATTGTCGTCAAGCTATGCAAACTATGTATCAGTGGCGATCAGAACCGCCCAGGATGCAGGCTTCAAACCCCAAACGCCTATGATAGATTTATCTGGCCAGTCCCCCGGCATTCTCTACGCGCTCGGTGCCAACAGCATAGGCCAGGCCTGGATGATCGGCGGCTACTCAGGCAGTCTCGATCTGGCCCAGGCCGCCTTGCTTCTGACTCCCTGCCAGGACATCGCAACAGCCTGGGTGTTGCTCGAACCCACGGGTCCGCGCCACATTCCAACAACACTGTTGACCGATCTCGGCATGAATTTCCCAGAGAGCTATGAACGGGTGGGAATGTGGCAAACCGCACAGGGCGCCGGCGGATATACTGACCCGCGCACTCAAGAACTATACAAGCCAGTGTTGCCGGACGAAGCCGAAAAACGCTGTCGGGCAACACGGGCAAAGGAACCGGAATGAAGAAAGTCGCCATCCTCCAGTCGAATTACATACCCTGGAAAGGCTACTTCGACATGATTGCGGCCGTCGATGAATTCATTCTCTACGACGACATGCAGTACACGCGGCGCGACTGGCGCAATCGCAATCAGATCAAGACCCCGCAAGGGGTCCAGTGGCTCACTATTCCCGTGCGCGTCAAGGGGAAGTATCATCAAAAAATTCGCGAGACCGAAATAGAAGGAGCCGATTGGGCTGAAAGCCATTGGAAGGCCCTCGTCCAGAACTATAGCCGCGCCCCTCATTTCAAAGAAATCGCCGAATGGCTGGAGCCGCTGTACCGAGGCCCCCTTCCCACCAATCTTTCTGAACTCAACCGCCAGTTCATTCACTCCATCTGCAACTATCTGGGGGTCCGGACCACTCTTTCGAACTCGTGGGACTATCATTTGGTGGATGGAAAAACCGAGCGCCTGGCCGACCTTTGCGCACAAGCGGGCGGCACCGAATACATATCAGGGCCGGCAGCCAAAGACTATGTGGACGAAAGGATCTTCAACGAACGGGGCATCAAGCTCACCTGGTTCGACTATGCCGGATACTCAGAATATCAGCAGCTCTGGGGCGAGTTTACGCATGGCGTCACCATTCTCGACTTGTTGTTCAACTGCGGCCGACACGCCTCCAGCCACATGAGGTACACGAAATGAAACTGTCGGTTGTTGCCTCTCTGTATCAATCCGGTCCCCACATCAAGGAGTTCCATGACAGGGCTACTGCAACGGCGCAGAGCCTGGTTCAGGACGACTATGAGCTCATATTGGTCAACGACGGCTCTCCTGACGACAGCCTGGAGTTGGCCGTGGAACTGTCGGAACAGGACGCCCATGTTGTCGTCATTGATCTGTCCCGCAACTTTGGCCATCACAAAGCCATGATGACAGGCCTGGCGCACGCCAAGGGCGAGCTCATTTTCCTGATCGACAGCGACCTCGAAGAAGAGCCGGAATGGCTGACGGACTTTGCAGGCCAGATGAATGCCGAATCCTGCGATGTGGTCTATGGCGTGCAGCAGAAACGCAAGGGCGGCTGGTTCGAAAGCTGGAGCGGACAGTGGTTCTACCGGATTTTCAACGCTCTCGCCGGGCTCAAGCTGCCCGATAATCTGGTTACCGCGCGACTGATGACCAGGCGGTACGTCGATGCGCTTCTGAGCCACAAAGAAAGAGAAGTGCTGATCGCCGGCCTATGGCAGATCACCGGGTTCCAGCAAAATCCGAAAATAGTGATCAAGCACAGCACCAGCCAAACCACCTATACGTTCAGGAAAAAACTGGCCCACCTCATCAATGCCATTACCTCATTCAGCAATCAACCTCTGATAGGCATTTTTTACATAGGCCTATTGATTTCTTTCCTTGACCTTATATATATCGGTTTTTTGATATTCAACTGGCTCTTCTTTTCCACGCCCTTGAGCGGATGGACCTCCGTCATGGCGTCCATCTGGCTTCTCGGCGGAATGATCATCTCTTTCGTTGGAATAATTGGCATTTATCTATCAAAAATATTTTCGGAAGTAAAACAAAGGCCATACACCATCGTTCGGCATATTTACCAATCCAGCCAAAAACAAGGAAAATAAATTGAAAAAACCACTTATAATATTTGGCAATACGGAAATGGCGGAGCTTGCTCATTTTTACTTCAGCAGGGACTCTGAATATGAAATCGTGGCTTTTACCGTAGACTCGGAATACATAAAAGAAAATATATTTTTCGGCTTGCCAGTCATTCCATTCGATCAGCTTCAAGCTTTATTTCCACCTGAAAAGCACAGCATTTACATCGCACTGGCCTATTCGAAGTTGAATTCCATACGCAAAGAAAAGTACTTGACCGCCAAAAACATGGGTTACACGTTCGCCAGCTACGTCAGCCCTCGAGCGACCGTTCTCAATGAAGGCCGGATCGGGGAAAACTGCTTCATATTCGAAGACAACACCATCCAGCCTTTTGTGCAGATCGGGAACAATGTGACCCTATGGAGCGGGAATCACATCGGTCATCATTCAGTTATCCACGATCACACCTTTATAGCATCCCATGCCGTGATCTCAGGAGGCGTAGTAATCGGCGAACAATGCTTCATCGGCGTCAATGCCACTTTGCGCGACCACATCAACGTGGGCGACCGTTGCGTCATCGGCGCCGGCGCACTTCTATTGTCCGATGCCGAGCCCGAAGGAGTGTACGGCGGCACGGCGAGCGTGCGCTCGCGCGTTCCCAGCTCACGACTGAAGGATATATGATGCCGCGTTGGATCAAGCTCGGACAAATCTATACACCAAGAGAAAGTGGTCAGCACCAGAAGCTCATTTCGCATGCGGCCAATCCACTGCCTATGCACCTGGAAGGCGACGTCTATCGTATTTTTTTCAGCGGCCGCGATGCCAGGAACAGATCGTCCGTCGGCGCCGTCGATATGGACATTGTTCAGCGCAAGATTGTGCAAGAACATGTTCTTCCCTTTTTTGAACACGGCACCGAAGGCAGCTTCTTTGCTGATGGCGTCAGTATTGGAAACTGCTATGAAGCCGGCGGCGTCCGGTACATGTTGTTCATGGGCTGGCAGACTCCTCCAGACGGGCATTGGCGAGGTGACATAGGCCGGCTGATCGTGACTCCGGAACTGACGCTTGAACTGGATAGTCCGGACCCTTTCATGGCCAGCGACCCCACGGACCCAATCAGCCTCTCCTATCCATGGGTCTGCTCCCGACCGGCCGGCGGGTTTGACATGTGGTACGGCTCAACACTCACCTGGGACGCCGGCAATGGCGAAATGCTGCACGTGATTCAGCACGCGAGCTCCCAGGACGGCCATGCCTGGAACCGCATGGGGCTGTCCGTCCCGTATCAACTGGGCATTGCACAGGCTTTTTCGCGGCCTACGGTCGCACACAACCAAGACGGTTCTCTGGACATGTGGTTCTCGTACCGAAACGGGGCAGGCACGACCTATCGGATCGGCCACGCCAGATCCGAGGACGGCACCGCATGGACACTGAATCTGGAGCGCCCGGGAATAGGCGTCTCCGACAGTGGCTGGGACTCTGAAATGATCGAGTATCCGTTTGTTTTTGACCATGGAGAACATCGCTATATGCTATACAACGGAAATAGTTTCGGAAAAACTGGTTTCGGCTTAGCCATTCTCGAATGAAATCAAAAGAAGCGTCCGTCATTTCCCGAAAAACGTCCCGGCAACTCATCAGCTATGCACTGATAGGAATACTGAGCAACGGTATCGGCTACGGCTTTTATCTCGTCCTGACCAGCTACGGCCTGCCCCCCAGACTGACTGTGACGGCTCTGTATTCCGTCAGTGCCTGCATAGGTTTTTTCGCCAATCGCAGAGTAACTTTTCAACATCATGGACGCATCGGCAAGGCAGGTATCCGTTACATTGCCACCCAGTTCGCGGGATACGTTCTCAACATTATCCTGCTGACTGTATTTTTCGACTGGCTTGGCTTTCCTCATCAATTCGTCCAAGCCGCAGCCATTTTCATTGTCGCCATTTTTTTATTTGTTTCTTCACGTATTTTTGTATTTGCAACAGACCACGACAATAACAGCAGGCAAAATCCATGAAATCCTGCATTAAATGCAACCGTACTTTTTCCTCGCCTGAGTGGACCTGCCCGGCGTGCGGCTATGAGCCGCCCCGCTTGAACGGCGTGGTTGCGCATGCACCCGAACTCGCCGATGCCGGCGGAGGGTTCAAACCCGAATATTTCGCCACCCTGGCCCAATTGGAGGCATCCAACTTCTGGTTTCGTGCCCGCAACGAGCTTATTGTCTGGGCGTTGCGCACCCACCAGCCCAAGGCGGAGTCACTTCTTGAAGTCGGCTGCGGCACCGGTTTTGTGCTCTCAGGCCTCGCCGCTGCTTGCCCTGGAATGAGCCTGAATGGCAGTGAAATATTCATCGGCGGCCTGTCCCATGCGGCCGCTCGGCTGCCCGATGCGAACTTCATGCAGATGGACGCCCGCCAAGTCCCTTATGTCGAAGAGTTCGACGCCATCGGCGCTTTCGATGTGCTGGAGCACATCGAAGAAGACGAAGAGGTTCTGGCGCAACTTCACAAGGCGCTGAAACCGGGAGGGATTTTATTACTGACCGTGCCGCAGCATCCCTGGCTCTGGAGCGCCACGGACGACTACGCTTGTCACGTGCGCCGATATACCGATGAGGAACTGAAACGCAAGCTTCTGGCACAGAAATTCACCATCGAGCGCAACACCTCGTTCGTCAGCGTGCTGCTGCCGGCCATGCTGCTCTCTCGCCGAAAAAAGACCGACTCAACTGCTGAACACGACATTTTGGCCGAGCTGCGGCTACCCAGGCTGATCAACGAAGGCCTCTATGCCGCCATGCGGGCCGAACAAGCATTGATCAAATGGGGGGTGAACCTCCCCCTGGGCGGCTCGCGGCTAGCCGTAGCCAGAAAGCAAAACAAGGAAACTGCATGAAAGCCATCATTCTAGCGGGCGGCGCCGGCTCGCGCTTGTACCCCCTGACGCAAATCTCCAGCAAACAGCTGCAAGCTGTTTTTGACAAGCCAATGATCTACTATCCCCTGACCGTGCTGATTGCCTCAGGGGTAAAAGAACTCTGCCTCATTTCCACACCCAGCGATCTGCCCCGGTTTCAGGCCCTGCTGGGCGACGGCAGACAATGGGGCGTAACGATCGACTATCGCATACAGGCCAAGCCTGAAGGGATTGCGCAGGCATTCTTGATCGCAACCGACTTCGTGGGCTCCGACGATGTGATTCTGATGCTTGGCGACAATATCTTCTCGGGGGGCGACGACTTCCCGCGCGCGGTATCGAGCTTTGCGGACGGCGCTACGATTTTCGCCTACCATGTCAAAGACCCGCATCGATACGGCGTCGTGGAGTTCGACGGCACCGGCCGCGCGATCTCCATCGAAGAAAAGCCGCAGCAGCCAAAAAGCAGCTATGCCGTACCGGGTGTCTACATCTACGACAACGAAGTGCTGGAAATTGCAAAAACGATCGCGCCCTCGGCCCGCGGAGAGCTTGAAATCACGGATGTCAATCTGGAGTATCTGAGACGTGGCAAGCTGCAAGTACGACGCCTGAGCCGCGGCTTCGCCTGGCTGGATGCCGGAACCAGCACCGCCTTGCATGAGGCCTCCTCGTACATCGAAGCCATCGAACGCCGCCAGGGAATAAAGATCGGCTGCCCGGAAGAAGCAGCGCTCGTTCGTGGGTTCCTGAGCATCGAACAGTTTGAATCGTTGATCGAGCGCATGCCGGCATGTGAATACAGTGCTTATCTGCGTGGCGTCGCCGACGAATGGCATAGGTTGCAAGGAGAGGGCAAATGACTCGGAAGATCCAATTCAACCGGCCGTTCATGACCGGAAAAGAGCTGCAATACATCATCGAAGCAAAATCGGGCAATATGTTGGCCGGCGACGGACCTTTCACCAAGCGGTGCCACCAATGGCTTGAACGCCATAGCGGCAGCACGAAGGCCTTGTTGACGCACTCATGCACGGCCGCCCTGGAAATGGCCGCACTGCTTCTGGATATCCAGCCAGGAGACGAAATCATCATGCCTTCGTTCACCTTCGTATCCACAGCCAACGCCTTCGTGCTTCGAGGCGGGGTCCCGGTATTCGTCGACATACGCCCCGACACGCTCAATCTGGACGAAACACTGATCGAGTCCGCCATCACGGCACGCACCAGAGCGATCGTTCCGGTCCACTACGCCGGCGTCGCGTGCGAGATGGACGCCATCATGGACATCGCCCGGCGACACGGGCTGAGCGTCGTCGAGGATGCGGCTCAAGGGGTCATGGCGAGCTATAAAGGCCGAGCGCTGGGCAGCATCGGCGACCTGGGAGCATACAGTTTTCACGAGACCAAGAACGTCATCTCGGGCGAAGGCGGGGCGCTGCTGGTCCAAGACCCCAAACTGGCCATGCGGGCGGAGGTCATCCGGGAAAAAGGCACTGACCGCAGTCGTTTTTTCCGTGGCGAGGTGGACAAATACACGTGGCAGGAAGCGGGATCTTCGTTTCTGCCTGGCGAATTGATCGCGGCATTCCTGTGGGCGCAGCTTGAAGATGCAGAGCGAATCACCCGCGAACGCCTGGCAATCTGGCAACGGTATCACGCGCTGCTGGAACCACTGGAAGAAAAAGGCTGGCTCAAACGCCCATTCATACCCAGCGATTGCCAGCACAATGCCCACATGTACTACGTGTTGTTGGCGCCGAACATCGACCGGCAAGATGTGTTGGATGAACTCAAGACCCAACAGATTTTTTCCGTGTTCCACTACGTTCCCTTGCATTCCTCGCCCGGCGGAAAGCGATATGGCCGCGCGCACGGCGAACTGGAAGTCACCAACACACACTCGGAACGCCTCATTCGCCTGCCACTATGGGTGGGATTAGCCAACGAGCAGCAAGAACACATTGTCTCGACCCTGGAAAGCGCGGTTGACCGCATTGCCCGACACGTCCAATGAAAATCTTAATCACCGGCGGCGCCGGTTTTATCGGCTCGGCGGTCGTCCGTCACGTCATCCAGCACACCGACAATCATGTCATCAACGTAGACAAATTGACCTATGCAGGCAACCTAGAGAACCTGCGCGACATTGCCGACTCGGACCGCCACGTCTTCGAGCAGGTGGATATCTGCGACCATGCCGCCCTGAAACTTGTATTCGAGGCCCACCAGCCGGACGCCGTCATGCACTTGGCCGCCGAAAGCCATGTCGATCGCTCCATAGACGGCCCAGCCGCCTTTATCGAGACGAATATCCTCGGCACCTACCGCCTGCTCGAAGCGGCGCGGCACCACTGGCAAAAATTGAGCGGCCACGCTAAGCAGGCTTTTCGCTTTCATCACATTTCCACGGACGAAGTCTACGGTGACCTACCCCATCCGGCCGACGTGGATGACGCGCAGCGGCGCCTGTTCACCGAATCCACCGCCTACACCCCCAGCAGCCCGTACTCGGCCAGCAAAGCCAGTTCCGACCACCTGGTCCGCGCCTGGATGCGGACCTACGGCCTGCCGGTCCTGATAAGCAACTGCTCCAACAACTACGGACCTTACCACTTTCCTGAAAAATTGATTCCGCTCATGATCCTGAACGCGCTGGAAGGGAAGCCTTTACCTGTCTACGGCAAGGGCGACCAGATCCGCGACTGGCTCTATGTCGAAGATCATGCGCGCGCACTCTACCAGATCCTGACCAGGGGCGCGGCCGGCGAGACCTACAACATTGGCGGCCACAACGAGAAACAGAACATAGACGTAGTTCGCACTCTGTGCGATATGTTGCAGGAACTGGCTCCTCCGGGTCCAGGATTCCCCGTCAAGCACTACCAAGAACTCATCACCTACGTCCAGGATCGCCCGGGACACGACCGCCGCTACGCCATCGACGCCAGCAAAATACAAGGCGAGCTGGGCTGGGAGCCTCGCGAAAGTTTCGACACAGGCATACGCAAGACCGTGGAGTGGTACCTCGACAATCTGGACTGGTGCCAGCGCGTACAAGACGGGAGTTACCGACGCGAACGCCTGGGTCAACTGCGGTAATTTCCGTCCGCTCCAGAACGAAGCGGCGCAGTGCTGCGCCTCCGTCATGACACATGCCTTCGACATGGGTCCTGGCGCCCGTGAGCGTCCTCGTGCAGCCGAGCAACGCCTGGCGGCAGGTCTCGAATACATTCGTCCTGTCCGGTCACTCGCCATCATCGCTCAGCAGCACCTGCAGCCAGCGTTTGACCCTGATCTCATGCTCGCGTTCGATCTCCAGCGCGTCCTGGAACAATGCCGCCATATCGTCTTGGCCGGCGTCGCGCACCAGTTCGACCAGCAGCTCCCAGCCGGCCTTGTCCGTCATTTCCGCTGTCAGAAGGACCTGCAGCCCATGCGCCAGCGTGGTGCGCGGATCGGTCAGTACCTGGATGATGCCCATGGCCGCCACGGCGCTCACGTCGGCCGACGGCGTCTGCGCGGTAGGATCGCCGCCCAGCTCCTTGATCGCCCTGGACACCAGTTGATAATGGTGCAGCTCCTCGTTCATGATGTAGTGCAGGTCGGCCAGCAGGGCCGTCTTTTCGGCATACTCGCACGCCTTCACCTTGCCTATCATGGCCTGGTAGAGCCGCACGCCGCTGCGCTCATAAGCCGCCCGCTCGCCCAGCTTGTCGAACAGGACGGCGGGGCGGCGGCCCATCAGCTCTCCCATCGCGGTGGTGGCGATTCCCCTGCCGGTCACGGGCATGGGCACCGCGCCCACGCGCTCGGCATGACGGATGTAGTCGCCCCGCAGGACGGCGATGGCGTCTTCATTGCCCTCCAGCGGCTGGGCGGGCCAGGTCCGCGCATACTCGATCTGATCGGGACCCATGACCGGCGCCATCTGGATGCCGGTGCGATTCATTCCTACCTTGGTCTGGTTTTCCATGTCAGCTCCTTGCCGTATCGATCTGAATGCGATGGTTCAACTGCGTGCCCGGCGCCCACTGATATCCGGCCGACACCGTATTGGTCGGCGAGCCGTCGGCGTTCAGAATGGCGCGCTGGCGCAGGGACTGCGGGCTTTCCTGCTCCAGGGGCACGTAGTTCGTCCCCTTGGCGCGCAGGTCCACTTCGGCCTCGAGCACGCCGCGGATGAATTCCCGTTGCGGCTTGAGACCCAGAGGCGCCGGCATGGCCGTACCCAGCACCTCGGCCGGATCGCGGCGTTCATGCTTTTTGAACAGCTCGCACACTTCCGTCAGATGGCCCAGCTCATAATCCAGGAAACGCTCCCAAATGGCCTTGATGCGCGGGTTGGTCTCGGACTCCACGCAGCTGTAGTAGGTGTGGACCTCGGTGGCCTCGTGGATCAGGATCTTCTCCAGCCAGGACTCCTCCGGATCCTGCAAGGAGCCGTACTGCGTGACGTGCTGCTCCTCGATGGAGGCGATCTCGGCATAGAGCTGGCGCGCCACCGGATCGGCAAACAGGGGACCGATGTTCATGTAGTAGTCATGGGTCTGGTACTCGGCCGCCGTGATCAGCGTGGCGTGCACCTTGGTCAGGAGGTGGGCCCGCGCGCGATCATAGGGCTGACGCACGTCGTCATCGGGATGGCGGTGCTCGTCCGCGGTGGGCCTTCCCGGCACGATGTCGGTATATCCCTGGATGATGTTGTTGGCGTCCTTGCCCTCCAGCCTGTCCAGCATGGCACTGTAGCGGTACAAGTGGTCGAAATCCTCCAGCAGGCCGAAGCGGTAGGTCTGTGCCTGGTAAGGATCGAGCTCGGCCTTGGCGACGGCGGCGGTGACTTCGATGGCCACCTGCTCATAGGCGATCGTGGTCTCCAGGGGGGAATGGTCGGCCGACAGCAGCCAGTTCACCAGGGTGGCCTGATGCTGCTCCACCCGCCGCAGGCGAGCCAGCGGCAAGCGCAGGTCCCGGTTGAAACGCGAAGCGATGTGCTTCAGACGCAGCGCGTCCAGCTCCAGCCCATTCAGCAGAATGATGCGGATCCGCGTGAAGGCGTCGTCGTCCAGCTTGCTGATGGGTTGGCCCACCATGTCCCGCCAGGTAAATTTCTGCCTGTCCAGCGGCGTGCCGGGCTGGTCCCACACATTGTTCAATAAACTCATAGACTCTCTCCCTGCTGGTTGAAATAGCGGTCATGGTGCGCACGGCTGCCACACCAGCAAGTTCCATGCCCTTGGCGAAAAAGCCCACTCCGGAGTCCAGGTAGCGCGGCGCGCGATGACAGAAATCGGGGCCGAACTTGTCGGCCAGGGCCTGTTCCGCCGCGAGCCGGCACAAATCATCGAGCGCTTCCGGGTATAGTAAAAATACCTTACCCAAAGGACCCCGCTGTGAACATTCACCTTCTGGCCATCGACCCGCAAAACGATTTCTGCGACTTGCCCGCCTCATGGCGTCCCGTCCTGGACGGGCGGCCGCTGGCGCCCGCTTTGCCCGTGCCGGGCGCCCATGAAGACATGGGCCGCCTGGCAGGGCTGATCCAGGCGCTGGGCCCGCGCCTGACGGACATCACGGTCACGCTGGACTCGCACCCCAGCATCGCCATTGAACGTCCCGCCCTGTGGCGCGATGCGCAAGATCGCGAGGTGGCGCCGTTCACGGTCGTGACCCATGCCGACGTGCAGGCCGGCCGCTACCGCCCGCGCTTCGAAGCAGCGCGGGTGTCCAGCCAGATCGCCCGCCTGGAAGCCCAGGGAGGCCAGCTCATGGTCTGGCCCGAACACTGCGTCACCGGCACCTGGGGACACAACATCCATCCGCTGGTAGCGCAGGCCCTGGCGCAATGGGAATGCGCCCAGGGTCGCGTGGCCCTAAAGGTGCGCAAGGGTGAATACCCCTGGAGCGAACACTATGGCGTGTTCGCGGCCGACACCCCGCTGGACGACGAACCGTCCACCCAGTTCAACCTGCACCTGGCGCGCCGCGTGACCCGGCAGGTGGACGTCCTGCTGGTGGGCGGCGAAGCTTCCAGCCACTGCGTGCGCGCCAGCATCGACCAACTATTGTCCGCCATGGAAAACGGCCGCATCCCTCCCATGGCCGACAGCGCGCGCATCATCCTGCTGAGCGATTGCATGAGCCCGGTCCAGGGCTTCGAACAGGCCGAGCGCGCCTCCGTCGAGCGCGCCCTGGCGCGCGGCGCGCACAGCATGACCGCCGCCCAGGCATTGTCCGAACTGAACGCCCGATAAGAACAAGGAGCCCGCATGGCGCCTGCCACCTTGCCCGACCTGTACCTTCCCGTAATCCGCTCCCTGCTGGAGACGGACCTGTACAAGTTCACCATGCTGCAGGCCATCCTGCACGCCTACCCCATGAACACGGCGGAGTATCGCTTCGTGTGCCGCAGCACGCCGGCCTTCCCGCTGGCCGAGCTGACCGAGGCGGTCAATGCGCAGCTGGACCACCTGTGCTCGCTGCGCTTCGCCCCCGACGAACTCGATTACCTGGCCGAACGCCGCTACATCAAGCCCGACTTCATCCAGTTCCTGCGCATCTTCCAGTTGCATCGCCCCTTCATCCAGGCGCACGCCGAAGGCGACGCATTGGCAATCGTCGCCAAAGGCCCGCAGATCCACGTGATGCTGTTCGAGATCTACGTGCTGGCCATCGTCAACGAGCTCTACTTCAGGCGTCTGACGCATGACAGCCAGGAGCAGACCCTGGAGACGGGCCGCATCCGCCTGCAGGAAAAAATCGCCCTGCTGCGCGGCGAGCTGGAAGATCCCGCGAACCAGCGCCGCCATCCTTTCGAGTTCTTCGACTTCGGCCTGCGGCGGCGTTACAGCGGCCCCTGGCACGAAGAAGTGGTGGGCACGCTGAAAGACGCCCTGCCCGCCTGCTTTCGCGGCACCTCCAATGTGTACCTGGCCCGGAAGTTCGACCTGGTGCCCATCGGCACCATGGCGCACGAATATCTGCAGACCTTCCAGACCGTCGGCATCCAGCTGCGCCACTTCCAGAAGGCCGCCCTGGAGGCCTGGGTGCAGGAGTACCGCGGCGACCTGGGTACGGCGCTGACCGACGTGGTCGGCATGGACGCCTTCCTGGCCGACTTCGACCTGTATTTCGCCAAGCTCTTCGATGGGCTGCGCCACGATTCGGGCGATCCCGTCCTGTGGGGCGAAAAAGCCCTGGCGCACTACGCCAGGCTGCGCATCGATGCCCACACCAAACGGCTGACCTTCTCGGACGGGCTGAACGCGCCCACCGCCCTGGCGCTTTACCGCCACTTCGGCGATCGCGTGCAGCTGGGCTTTGGCATAGGCACCAACCTGAGCAACGATCTGGGCCACACGCCCCTGAACATCGTCATGAAGCTGGTGCAATGCAACGAGCAGCCCGTAGCCAAGCTTTCCGATTCGCCCGGCAAGACGCTGTGCGACGACATCACTTTCCTGAACTACCTGAGCCAGGTATTCAAGCACCCGCTCTGAGCCCGGCGCACATAAGGAACCCTCATGCGCAACCCGCATTCCATCGCCGTGGTCATAGGCCGCTGGCAATTGCCCCACCTGGCCCATCTGGCCCTGATCCGCAAGGCTTTCGAGCTGGCCGATACCGTGGTGGTGGTCATCGGCTCGGCCCGGCGCTCCCGCAATCCCAAGAACCCCTTCACGGCCGTCGAACGCCAGGCCATGCTGGACAGCATGCTCGAGGACGAGCAGCGCGCCCGCGTGCGCTTTCTACCGGTGCGCGACTACTACGACGACAAGCGCTGGGTGCACGCCGTCCAGCAAGGCGTGCAGGCCCTGGCGGCGCGCGAGGCGGCGGCCCGCCAGGACATCTGCCTGGTGGGCTTCAACAAGAATGAATCCAGCTACTACCTGGACCTGTTCCCCAACTGGCGCTTCGTGGATTCAGGCAGCGCCATGAAAGTGGACGGCGCGGCCCTGCGCGACGTGCTCTTCAGCGAAGGGGATTTTGCCCGCGTCCTGGCGCCCTATGTGCACCCGGGCGTGATCGCCTACCTGCAGGCCTGGAAAGCCCTGCCCGAATACCGAGAGCGGCTGGAGGAAAAAAAGGCGGTGGACGCCTACAGGGCCAGGTACACCGGGCCTTGCTACCTGACGGCGGACAGCGTGCTGGAGATCAACGGCCACGTGCTGCTGATCCGGCGCGGCGGCAACATCGGCCACGGCCAATGGGCGCTGCCCGGCGGCTTCGTCGACCCGCACGAGACGTTCTACCGGGCCGCCCTGCGCGAACTGGGCGAGGAAACCGGCTACAAGCCCCTGCGCGCCACCATGGACGCCGCCCTGCAGGCCCAGGCCGTCTTCGACGACCCGACCCGCAGCCCGCGCGGCCGCCTGGTCACCAAGGCCTTCCACTTCCGGCAGGCCCTGAACCGCCTGCCCGAGGTACGCGGCGAGGACGACGCCAAGGAAGCCGTCTGGTGGCCCGTGGAACGCCTGTCCGAGATCGAGGAAGAACTGTTCGAGGACCACGCCGTCATCCTGGACCGCTTCATCCCCTTCATGGACATTGCGCGCACCGCTGCGGGCTAGAAGAACAACTGCCGCACTCACGGCGCCAGCACCACGTTGAGGGCTCCGGCGATCATCATGACCAGGCAGGCGCGTCCATCGACGTCGTGCTGAGCGCCAGGGACCAGTCTCCAGCGGCTTGCCGCGTCCAGGTCGAGCTGCCGGGCAGTTTTTATATCGGATTCCATGAATGGACAGAATGAAACAGCGAATGTCCTTATAAAACATAGGTCAATATCCGGCCGACCAATGCGATTGATTCCCAATTGCAAAAACATCAATTAAATCAATGCCGTTTTCAGTACAGGAAAACCCCTGCCGTTTCGTTTTCCGACTCCCCCAGGCTTATACTGTCTAACCATGAAACGGGTTGCAACGCTCACAAGGCCGCGCCCGTCCGATTTTGAAACACCAATAATCACTCTATTGGAGAGCCGCATGGTCAACATGAGTCGGCGTCAGTTCTTCAAAGTGACGGGGGCCTCGCTGGCCAGCTCCAGCATGGTGCTGCTGGGCGCCGCGCCCACCCCCGCCATGGCGGAAGTCAGGCAATACAAGCTGACCCGCATGACAGAGACGCGCAACACCTGTCCTTATTGTTCAGTCGCCTGCGGGGTGCTGCTGTATTCCCGCGGCGACGGCGCCAAGAACGCCCAGCCCAGCGTGGTGCATATCGAAGGCGATGCGGATCACCCGGTCAACCGCGGCACGCTCTGTCCCAAGGGCGCCGGCCTGGTGGACTTCATCCACAGCCCCAACCGCCTGAAGTTTCCCGAATACCGCGCCCCCGGCTCGGACAAATGGGAACGCATTTCCTGGGAAGATGCGTTCAATCGCATCGCCCGCCTGATGAAGGAAGACCGCGACGCCAACTTCGAGGCCACCGCCGCCGACGGCACCGTGGTCAACCGCTGGCTCACCACGGGCATGCTGGCCGCCTCGGCCAGCAGCAACGAAGTAGGCTACATCACGCACAAGGTCATCCGCAGCTTCGGCGTACTGGCGTTCGACAACCAAGCTCGTGTCTGACACGGCCCGACGGTGGCAGGTCTTGCCCCGACGTTTGGCCGTGGCGCGATGACGAACCATTGGGTCGACATCAAGAACGCGGATATCGTGCTGATCATGGGCGGCAACGCCGCCGAGGCCCACCCTTGCGGGTTCAAATGGGTCACGGAGGCCAAGGCGCACAACAAGGCGAAACTCATCGTCGTGGATCCCCGCTTCACGCGGTCGGCGTCCGTGGCGGACTTCTACGCGCCCATACGCACCGGAACGGACATCACCTTCCTGGGCGGAGTCATCAAGTACCTGCTCGACAACGACAAGATCCAGCACGAATACGTGCGCAACTACACGGACATGTCGTTCATCGTGCGCGAGGACTTCGACTTCGAGCAGGGGCTGTACTCCGGCTACAACGAGGAAAAGCGCAGCTACGACAAGACATCCTGGGACTACGAACTGGGCGAGGACGGCTACGTCAAGACCGACCCCACGCTGCAGCATCCGCGCACCGTGTACCAGCTGCTCAAGAAGCACTACGAGCGCTACACGCCCGAGATGGTGCAGCGCGTCTGCGGCACGCCGCAAGACAAGTTCCTGAAGGTCTGTGAAATGCTGGCCTCCACGGCCTCGCCCGATCGCGCCGGCACCATCCTGTACGCGCTGGGCTGGACGCAGCACAGCATCGGCTCGCAGATCATCCGCACCGGCGCGATGGTGCAGCTGCTGCTGGGCAACATCGGCATCGCCGGCGGCGGCATGAACGCGCTGCGCGGGCACTCCAACATCCAGGGCCTGACGGACCTGGGGCTGATGTCCAACCTGCTGCCCGGCTACCTGACGCTGCCCAACCAGGCGGAGAAGGAATTCGACGGCTACATCGCCGCGCGCGCCCAGCAGCCGCTGCGGCCCAACCAGCTCAGCTACTGGCGCAACTACAAGAAGTTCCACGTCAGCCTGATGAAGGCGTGGTGGGGCGATGCCGCGCAGGCCGAGAACAACTGGGCCTTCGACTACCTGCCCAAGCTGGACAAGCTGTACGACATGCTGCAGGTCTTCGAGCTCATGGACCAGGGCAAGATGAACGGCTACATCTGCCAGGGCTTCAACCCCCTGGCCGCCGCGCCCTACAAGAAGAAGCTGCTGCGCGCCTTCTCCAAGCTCAAGTACATGGTCATCATGGACCCGCTGGTCACGGAAACGTCGGAATTCTGGCGCAACTACGGCGAGCACAACGACGTGGACAGCGCTTCCATCCAGACGGAGGTCTTCCGCCTGCCCACGACCTGCTTTGCCGAAGAGGAAGGCGCGCTGGTGAACTCGGGCCGCTGGCTGCAATGGCACTGGAAGGCGGCCGAGCCGCCCGGCGAGGCCAAGAGCGACATCGAGATCATGGGCACGCTGTTCACCCGCCTGCGGGCCATGTACCAGAAAGAAGGCGGGGCCTACCCGGACCCCATCCTGAACCTGTACTGGCCGTACTCGAACCCGGACGATCCGAGCGCCGCCGAACTGGCCAAGGAATACTCGGGGCGCGCCCTTGCAGACCTGACCGATCCGAACGATCCGACCCGCGTCACGCGCAAGGCCGGCGAGCAGCTGGACGGCTTTGCCGAACTGCGCGACGACGGCACCACGATCAGCGGCTGCTGGATCTACGCCGGCGCCTGGACGCAGCAGGGCAACCAGATGGCGCGGCGCGACAACAGTGACCCGACCGGCATAGGCCAGACCCTGAACTGGGCCTGGGCATGGCCAGCCAACCGTCGCGTGCTGTACAACCGCGCCTCCTGCGACCTGGAAGGCAAGCCCTTCAATCCGCGCCGCAGCCTGGTGAACTGGAACGGCAAGCGCTGGGTGGGCGCCGACGTGCCCGACTTCAAGATCGACGAGGATCCAGCCGGCGGCATGTCCCCCTTCATCATGAACCCCGAAGGCGTGGCGCGCTTCTTCGCCCGCAAGGGCATGGCCGAAGGCCCCTTCCCCGAGCACTACGAGCCCTTCGAGACTCCGCTGGGCTACAACCCGCTCAGTCCCGACGAGCCGCGCGCCGTCAGCAATCCGGCCGCACGCGTCTTCAAGGACGATCTGGCCTCCATGGGCAAGGTGGAGGAATTCCCCTACGTGGGCACCACCTACCGCCTGACCGAGCACTTCCACTACTGGACCAAGCACGTGCGCCTGAACGCCATCGTGCAGCCCGAACAGTTCGTGGAGATCGGCGAAGAACTGGCCAAGGAGGTAGGCATCGCGCACGGCGACCGCGTCAAGGTGTCCTCGAACCGCGGCTACATCAAGGCCGTGGCCGTGGTCACCAAGCGCATCAAGGCCCTGACCGTGGACGGCAAGCCCATGCACCAGGTGGGCATTCCCATCCACTGGGGCTTCGTGGGGCTGGCCAAGCCGGGCTTCCTGGCCAACACGCTGACCCCGCCGGTGGGCGATGGCAACTCGCAAACCCCCGAGACCAAGTCCTTCCTGGTCAAGCTTGAAAAGGTATAGGAGTAAGCCATGGCATTGCAATCATTGGATATCAAGCGGCGCTCCGCCACCACCACCCCTTCGCCCAGCGTGCGCGAGCCCGTGGGCGGGGAGGTGGCCAAGCTCATCGACACCAGCAAGTGCATAGGCTGCAAGGCCTGCCAGGTCGCCTGCATGGAGTGGAACGACGTGCGCGACGAAATCGGCGAGAACGTGGGGGTGTACGACAACCCCGCGGACCTGACCGACAAGTCCTGGACCGTCATGCGCTTTGCGGAGTACGAGAACCCCGCCGGCGACCTGGAATGGCTGATCCGCAAGGACGGCTGCATGCACTGCGAGGATCCGGGCTGCCTGAAGGCCTGCCCCTCGCCGGGCGCCATCGTGCAGTACACCAACGGCATCGTGGATTTCCACGAGGAGAACTGCATAGGCTGCGGCTATTGCGTCACGGGCTGCCCGTTCGACGTCCCGCGCATCTCGGAAAAGGACAAGAAGGCCTACAAGTGCACCTTGTGCTCGGACCGGGTGGCCGTGGGACAGGAACCGGCCTGCGCCAAGACCTGCCCGACCGGGGCCATCGTCTTCGGCACCAAGGAGGACATGAAGCAGCACGCCTCCGAACGCATCGAAGACCTGAAGTCGCGCGGTTTCGAGAACGCCGGCCTGTACGACCCTGCCGGGGTGGGCGGCACGCACGTCATGTACGTGCTGCATCACGCCGACAAGCCCGAACTGTACAGCGACCTGCCCAAGGACCCGCAGATCAGCCCCATGGTCTCGCTCTGGAAAGGCGTGGCCAAGCCCCTGGGCGTGGCCGCGATGGCGTTGACCGCCCTGTTCGGCTTCTTCCACTACATCCGCACCGGCCCGAACGAGACGGACGAGGAAGACGAACGCCGCGCCGATGAGGAAGCACGACGGATCGAGGAGGTCCATCATGACTGAGCATAAACGCGACAGAATGATAGTGCGCTACACCGCCGGCCAGCGCATCAACCACTGGATCATCGCCATCAGTTTCGTGCTGCTGGCGCTGTCGGGGCTGGCGCTGTTCCACCCCTCCCTGTTCTGGCTGAGCAACCTGTTCGGCGGCGGCCCCTGGACGCGCATCCTGCATCCGTTCATCGGCGTGGTGCTGTTCGTGTGCTTCTTCGTGTTCGCCGCCCGCATGGTGCGCCACAACACCTTCGACCGTAGCGACGCGACCTGGCTGCGCCATTTCAACGACGTGCTCAACGCCAGGGACGAACGCATCCCCGACGTGGGCCGCTACAACGCCGGCCAGAAGGTCCTGTTCTTCGCGCTGGTGCTGCTGGTGCTGGGCCTGCTGGTGACCGGGGTGGTGATGTGGCGCGAGTATTTCTCGCTCTACTTCCCCATCTGGGCCATACGCCTGGCCTCGGTGCTGCACGCGGTCTTCGCGCTGCTGATGATTTGCGCGATCATCGTGCACATCTACGCCGGAATCTGGGTCAAGGGCTCGGTCAAGGCCATGACGCGCGGCACCGTCAGCCGCGGCTGGGCCTGGAAGCACCACAGGGCCTGGTTCCGCGAAGAAGTGGGCAAGCGCCCCACCCGCCAGACCAAGTAGGTCGTCACCGGCCCGGCGATCCCGGGCCAACCACCGGCAGCCATGCCCGCATGCGCGCATGGCTGCCTTGTTTCAGGAGTCTGCCTTGCAACGCATCCTTCCGCGCGGCGAGATCGAAAGTCTGGACCACACGTCCATCCCCCGGCTGCGCCTGCCGGTGCGGGCCAGCGTCTTTGCCGACCGGGCCGCCCGCCTGCGCCAGCTGGCCGCCGACAATCCCGCCGGTGCCTACCTGAACCTGCTGGCCGTCCTGGTGGACGGCCAGCACCGCGAACTGGCCGCCCTGCCCGACACGCCGCTGCCGGCCGAGCTGATCGAGACCGCCCGCACCCACGGCATGCCGCCGCTGCTGGCCTCCGGCTGGAAGCGCGACGCCCGGTGGCGCGCCATCCTGACCGGCCTGCTGACCCACATGACGCAGGCGCCGGGCGTGCCTGAAGCCGCCGTGAACGTGTGCCGGGGCCTGCTGGCGCAATTGCAGGAGCAGCCGCAAGCCATTGAAGAACTGGCCGACGCCCTGCTGGCCGAACAACTGGCCGAGGACCAGGGTGCCGCCGCCCCCTTCGTGATGGCGGCCCTGCAGGTCTACTGGACCCACCTGGCCTGCTCGCTGGATGAAGGCCAGCTCTCGGTAACCAGCCCTTTCGGCGTCTGCCCGGCCTGCGGCAGCCTGCCCGTGGCCAGCATCGTGCGCGTGGGCGGACGCGAGGACGGCTGCCGCTATCTGTGCTGCCCGCGCTGCTCGCTGGAATGGCACCTGGTGCGCGTCACCTGCTCGCATTGCGAAAGCACCAAGAGCGTGGCCTACCATGCCATCGAGGACGGCCCCGAAGGCATCAAGGCCGAATCCTGCGACAACTGCCACACCTACCGCAAGATCTTCTACCAGGAAAAGCAGCTGGGCGTGGACCCGGTGGCCGACGACCTGGCCAGCCTGGCCCTGGACGTGCTCATGGGCGAGGAAGGCTACTCCCGCTCCAGCGGCAATCCCCTGCTGTGGCAGCAGTCCTGAGATGAGTCGGCCTTCAGGCCGCGGACGGCGCGCCTGAAGGTCGATCTGCCCCGGTCTCCGTGGTAGCCTTTGCACGATGAACACTGCGACTCTTTCCCCCGAGGCGCCGGCCGGCGCCAAAGACATCCCATCGCTGGATCGCCTGCTGCGCTCGCCCGAGTTCGCACCGCTGCTCCAGGCCTACGGCCACACCCAGGTCGGCCAGCTCATGCGCGCCTGCCTGCAGGACTTGCGCGAAGCCGCCCTGCAAGGAAAGCTGGACCGGCGCGCCCTGGACGCGCCGGCCCTGGCCCGGGCCCTGCAGGCCCGCCTGGCGGCCCGCAACGAATCCCGGCTGCGCCCGGTCTACAACCTGACCGGCACCGTGCTGCACACCAATCTGGGCCGCGCCCTGCTGCCGGACCAGGCCGTGCAGGCCGTGGTCCGCGCGCTGACCTCCCCCGCCAACCTGGAATTCGACCTGGAAACCGGCGGACGGGGCGACCGGGACGACCTGATCGAGCCGCTGCTGTGCGAGCTGACCGGCGCGGAGGCCGCCACCGTGGTCAACAACAATGCCGCCGCCGTGCTGCTCATGCTCAATACGCTCAGCGACCGGCGCGAAAGCGTGGTGTCGCGCGGTGAACTGGTCGAGATCGGCGGAGCCTTCCGCATTCCCGACATCATGAAGCGCGCCGGCGCGCGGCTGGTGGAGATCGGCACGACCAACCGCACCCATGCCGCCGACTATGAAAACGCCATCGGCCCGCGCACGGCCATGCTGATGAAAGTCCATTGCAGCAACTATGCGGTCAAGGGCTTCACCAAGAGCGTGGATGTGGGCCAGGTGGCCGACATCGCGCATGCGCGCGGCCTGCCCGCCAGCGTGGACCTGGGCAGCGGCACGCTGGTGGACCTGGCGCAATGGGGGCTGCCGCCCGAGCCCACCGTGCGCGAAACCATACAGGCGGGCGCGGACATCGTCACCTTCAGCGGCGACAAGCTGCTGGGCGGCCCGCAGGCCGGCCTGATCGTGGGACGCGCCGAACTCATCCGCAAGATCAAGAAGAACCCGCTCAAGCGCGCCCTGCGCGTGGGCAAGCTGACCCTGGCCGCCCTGGAGCCCGTGCTGGCCCTGTACCGCGCGCCCGAGCTGCTGCCCGAACGCCTGACCACCTTGCGCCTGTTCACCCGCCCCTCCTCGGCCATGAAAGAACAGGCCGCCCGCCTGGCGCCCGTCCTGCAATCCTGGGCAGGCGCGGACTTCGCCGTGGAGCCGGCCGCGCTGTTCAGCCAGATCGGCAGCGGCGCCCTGCCCGAGGACGTGCTGCCCAGTTGCGGCCTGCGCATCCGCCATGCGGGGGCGGGCCGTCCGGGCCGGCATCTGACACGCCTGGAAACCCGGCTGCGCGAGCTTCCCAGGCCCGTCATCGGACGCATCGCCGATGATGCGCTGTGGCTGGACCTGCGCTGCCTGGAAGAAAGCCAGGAGCCCGATTTCATCGCGCAACTGACTGCAGAACAAAGCACATGATCGTCGGCACGGCAGGACACATCGACCACGGCAAGACCACCCTGGTGCGCGCCCTGACGGGCGTGGACACCGACAGGCTGCAGGAAGAGAAAAAACGCGGCATTTCCATCGAGCTGGGCTACGCCTACACGCCGCTGGCCAACGGCGAGGTGCTGGGCTTCATCGACGTGCCCGGCCACGAACGCCTAGTCCACACCATGGTCGCCGGAGCCACGGGCATAGATTTCGGCCTGCTCATCGTGGCGGCCGACGACGGCGTGATGCCGCAAACGCGCGAACACATGGCCGTGCTGGAGCTGTTGGGTCTGCGGGACGGCGCCATCGTGCTGAGCAAGGCGGACCGGGCCGACGAACAGCGCATCGCCCAGGTGCGCTCCGAGATCGCCTCACTGGTGCAGTCCACGTTTCTGCAGGATGCGCCTGTCTTCGTGGTGGATGCCGTCTCCAGCGGCGCGCCCGGCGTGGAGCCGCTGCGTCGTCATCTGCACGAACGCGCCATGCAGTCGGCCGGACAGGACAGGGAAGGCTATTTCCGGCAGGCCATCGACCGCGTCTTCACCTTGCAGGGGCACGGCACCATCGTGACCGGCACCGTGCACGGCGGCCTGCTGGACCTGGACGGCCCGCTTCCGGACCTGCGCCTGATGCCCCAGGGCAGGCCCGTGCGCGTGCGCAGCATCCATGCCCAGAACCGGCCGGCCCGCCAGGCCGTGGCCGGCCAGCGCTGCGCCCTGAACCTGGGCGGGGTGGACGTGCAGGACATCTCGCGGGGGGATTGGCTGGCCGACGCGCGCTGCTTTGTCCCATCGGCGCGCATCGACGTGGAGCTGACGCTGCTGGACAAGGCCGACGGTCCGCTGCGCGCCTGGTCCCCCTGGCACGTGCATCTGGGGGCCGCCCACCTGACCGCGCACGCCGTGCCGCTGGACGGCGAAGCGCTGCAGCCCGGCCAGACCGGCAAGGTCCAACTGGTTTTTGAACGGGCGATCTGCACGGTGACGGGCGAGCGCTTCATCCTGCGCAATGCACAGGCCCGCGAGACCGTGGGCGGCGGCATCGTGCTGGATCCCGGCGCACCGGACCGCAAGCGCCGCTCCGCGGCCCGGCTGGCCTGGCTGGACGCCCTGGCGGGCTGGGCGCGCGGCGGCGACCTGGCCGGCCTGCTGGACCAGGCGCCCTACGGGCTGGAGGAATCCGCCCTGCTGCGCCTGGCCGGCGGCCGCGCCGACCGACTGGCTCCGCCGCCTCGGGCGCGGTGGCACGAACCCGCCCGCCCGCAAGGCGAGCGCATCCTCTTGAGCGATGCGCGCCTGGAGGCGCTCTGTGCACAGGTGGAAAACGCCGCGCTGGATTTCCATGAGCGCAACCCCGACGAGCCCGGCCTGTCCCCCAGCCGGCTGCGGCGCATGGCGGCTCCCACCATGCCCGATGCCGTCTGGCAGCTGATCTGCGAACAACTGCTGGCCCAGGGCCGGTTGGTCCGCCAGGGCGCCTGGCTGCATCGTCCGGGGCACCGCGTCGCCCTGACGGCCGAGGACGCCGCCCTGGCGGAAGAATTGCTGCCGCGCATCGAGGCCGGCGGCTTCGATCCCCCCTGGATGCGCGACCTGGCCCGCGAGCTGGGCGAGCCGGAAGAGCGCGTGCGCGCCCTGCTGCGCCGGCTGGTGCGCCAGGGCGAGCTGTTCCAGATCGTGCATGACCTGTTCTACCACCGCGACCAGACGGCGCGGCTGGCCCTTGTCGTCGCCGAGCTGGACGCGGGCAAGGGCGTGAGCGCCGCGCAGTTTCGCGACGCCACCGGCCTGGGCCGCAAGCGCGCCATCCAGATCCTGGAGTTTTTCGACCGCATCGGCTACACCCGCCGCCTGCGCGACCGCCACGTCCTGCGCGGCGAGGCCTGGCCGGATAAGCCCGGGACGAATTTGAAGGCCGACCTGCCCTAAAGTATGATGTGGGCTTCGCGGAAAGCATCCGTGCCCGGTGGCACGGCCGGGCTTCAAACCCGGTTGGGGGCGTCAGACGTTCCCAGGTAGGTTCGACTCCTGCTGCTTTCCGCCAACTTTCCCTTCACGCCAGCGGCCCGGCGTCACGCCGAACTCTCGCCGGAACAAGGCAATGAAGGCGCTGATATTGTCATAGCCCAGCTCCAAGGCAATGCTTCCCATCGCCCGGCCCTGCGCCAGCAATTCCAGCGCGCGCAACAGACGCACGCGCTGACGCCAAGCCGTCAGGCTGAAGCCGGTCTCCATGACATAACGACGGCTGAGCGTGCGCGGCGCCAAGCCCGCCCACTGCGCCCAGGCGTTCAGGCTGCGGTCATCGCCCGGCTGGTCGATCAAGGCCTGGGCAATGCGCAGCAGGCGCGCATCGGCCGGCAGGGGCAAGCCCAGGTCCTGCTCGGGCAAAGCGCGTATCTCGTCCAGCAACACCGCTGCCAGACGCTGCCGCTCCGGCGTCCAGGCCTGCCCTTCCCAGGTCGCGACCCGGATCACCGCCTCCCGCAGCAAGCCGGACACCTGCAGCACGCAGGCGCTGCTGGACAGGAGCCGGCACGCCTGCGGCTGCACATAGACGCTCCAGCCGGCGAACGGACCATGCGAACGCAGGCTGTGCATCATCCCCGGCGGCACCCAGACGGCATGGGTGGCCGGCACCACCCAGCGGTGGCGTCCCGCCTCCACCGCCAACAGCCCTTGCGATGCGCCCAGCAACTGGCCGCGCGCATGGCGATGCGCCGGCGTGGCGCGCTGCTCGCCGGATTGCCGGACCACCGCCAGCACGGCGGACCCATCTTCGGAACCGGCCAGCAAAGGCGAAATAAGCGGCAAAGTCATGAATTGGCGCGAATGAGCTATAGATTGGCTTTTATAACGCACACAAGCCATGGTCTGCTACCTAACATGATGGAATCTTTTTCAGTGGAGAACATCATGCGAGCCGAAGACATGTTGCCCGACGACCAGAATCACGTGAGCCGCAACGGCGTCGTCATACGCAAAGGCAGCGTGGGCGCGTTCCTGGCCAGCGCCCGACTGTGGGCCGACCCCGCCGCCCCTGAACCGGAACGCGGACGCGCCGGCCGGGACATGCGGGCCATCCTGCCCGCGCTGCAGGCATTGGGACTATTCGAGGTGCTGGCGGTCCGGGACCCGGCCCTGGCCGCCTACCTGGGATTGGACGATCAGGGCGCCAATTGAGCCTGATCGTCACCGCCCGTCGCAGGCCCCCCTATTGCGCCAGCCTCTGAACAGGTGACCGCCAGCACCTGGGCCTGTTCGGGCCCCAGGCTGAGCACGCTATGAGGCAGCTCGGAATCGAAGTACACCGAATCCCCTTCTTCCAGCGTGAAGCTGTGCTCGGCGATGGTGACCTGGATCCGCCCCGCGACCACGAAGACGAACTCCTCGCCCGAGTGCGGGAAGGTGGAAGCCTGCTCCTGCTTTTCATGGGGCGGATAGATGATGAAGGGATTCATCAGGCGGAAACGCCGCCGCCCCGCCATGGCCTCGTAGCGATAGCCGTCCTGGCCCCGATGGCCCGGCAGCGGCAGGCGGTCGGCCCGGCGCACGATGCACACGCTTTCGTCCTGATCCAGGTCGGCCTCGCCGATCAGCTGCGAAACGCCCATGCCATACGCCTGGGCCAGCTTGACCACGGTGGAGATGGATGGCGCGCTGACGGCCCGCTCCAGCTTGGACAGGTAGCTTTTGGTCAGGCCGGTGCGCTGGGCCAGCTGCTCCAGCGACAAGCTGTGTTGGCGGCGCAGGGCGCGCAGCCGGAAAGGAAGATTGGTCATGGGCGAACAAAAGGCATGGCGCCCGGCACCGGCCTGAAACAGGCCGGCCGGGGCGCCCGTGTAAAAAGCAGCCTCTTATTCTACTCAAGAACGTCCGCGTGGCGTTTCAAAGCCTGCCGGGCGTAATATTCGAACCCGATCTGCGAGCGCCGCGGCTTCAGGATCCAATCGTGCGCCTCCCGCCCCAGCTCCGGCGCGATGGGCTTGATGCGGCCCGCCGACATGGCCAGCAACTGCATGCGGGCGGCGCGCTCGAACTGCAGGGCCAGTACGCAGGCCTCCTCGATGGACTCAGCGGCCACCAGCATGCCGTGGTGCGACAGCAGGATGGCCCGCTTGTCTCCCAGAGCCTGCGAGATGATCCGGCCTTCCTCATTGCCCACGGGCACGCCCGGCCAGTCCTTCAGGAAAGCGCAGTCCTCGTACAAGGGGCAGTTGTCCATGTGGGACACTTCCAGCGGGACTTCCAGCATGGACAGGGCGGCGGCGTGCAGGGGATGGGTGTGGATGATGCAATTGACGTCCGGCCGGACCTGGTAGATCCAGGAATGGAAGCGGTTGGCCGGATTGGGCATGCCCCGGCCTTCGAGCACGTTCAGGTCCTGGTCCACCAGCAGGATGTTGGATGCGGTTATCTCGTCGAACCCCAAGCCCAGCTGCTGCGTGAAATAGACGCCGTCCTGCTCGCCTCTGGCCGTGATCTGCCCGGCCAGCCCTGAATCGTGGCCGCCGTCGAACAGGATGCGGCAGGTCAGGGCCAGCTTCTCGCGCACGCTGCGTTCGGGTATCTCGAACTGGGCCTGCATCTGGCTTTGCGCCTGTGCAATCAATACCGACTTGGGCAGGCTCATGGTGTCGCTCATATCAACTCCTTCAACAAATGGATGTCTTGAAACCTGTTCAAGGTCTTCATAGCAGCGGGACATAGCCCGGCAGGGCCTGCATGCGCGCCAGCCAGTCGCGCACGTGCGGATACGGCTGCAGATCGTAGCCGCCTTCACCCGCCATATAGGTGTAGGGGAACAAGGCGACGTCCGCGATGCTGGGCGCCTCGCCCACGAAACAGGAACGGGTCCGCAGATGGCTGTCCATGTGCGCCAGGGCCCGGCGGCCCTGCTCCCGCCACGCCACCGCCCGTGGATCGTCCGGCGACATGGTGCGGCGCAGATGCACCCACAGGCGCGGCTGGGCCAGATTGACCATGTGCTGGGTCTGCTCGAAGGACAGCCATTGCAGCACTTGCGATTGGCCCAGCCTGTCCTTGGGCAGGAAGTCCGTGTCCTGGGCCAGATGCCACAGGATGGCGCAGGATTCCGCCAGCCATGGCCCCTCGGCGGTGCGCAGCACCGGCACCTGTCCCCAGGGATTGATGCATCGGAACTCCTCCGTTTCCAGGTCGCCGTCCACGATGGACAGGCTGCGGCGCCGCACGGACAGGCCCAGGTAGCCGCACAGCAGGCGCACCTTCCAGCCATTGCCGGAATAAACGGTGTCGACCAATTCCAGGACGGGTGTC
Source organism: Pseudomonadota bacterium (assembly GCA_023425645.1). Taxonomy (GTDB): domain Bacteria; phylum Pseudomonadota; class Gammaproteobacteria; order Burkholderiales; family Burkholderiaceae_B; genus Alcaligenes. Next base: position 13,651 of record JAFACG010000048.1, on the reverse strand, counting down.
GTCATGACTCGTTCCTCAATCAAGGGTGATCCGGGCCGTCTGCACGATGTGCCGCCACTTGCGGCGCTCGGCGGCGATGAAGTCCTGGTATTCCTGGGGCGTGCCTGCATAGACCTGGCTGCCCTGCTGCGCCATGCGCGCCTTGAAATCCGGATCGGCCAGGGTCCGCTGCAGGGCCTGGCCCAGCGCGGCCACGACCTGCGGCGGCGTGCCCGGCGGCGCCAGCAAGGCATTCCAGGAGCTGATCTGCAGGTCCGGCGCGCCCAGTTCCGCACTGGACGGCACCTCGGGCGCAGCCGCGGAACGCTGCCCGTCGGCCAGCACCAGGGCCTTGAGCTTGCCCGCCTGGACCTGCGGCATGACCACGGGAATGGCGTCCATCACCATGTCCGCGTGCCTGCCGACCACGGCGCTGACGGCTTCGCCGCCGCTCTTGAACGGAATGTGCAGCACATCGACCTGTCCGGTCAGCTTGAACAGTTCCATGCCCAGATGCGGCGAGCTGCCCACCCCGGCCGAACCAAAATTGAGACTGCCCGGCGCATGGCGGGCCTTGTCGACCAGTTGGGCGTAGCTGTCCACGCCCAGGTCCGAGCGCACCGCCAGCACGTAGGGCGAGCCCGTCACCATGCCTATGGGCGCAAAGGCCTGCGGATCGTAGCTGACCCTGGACATGATCAGGGGATTGACCACCTGCGTGCCCACCGTGCCCATGAATATGGTGTACCCGTCCGGCTTGGCGCTCTGCGCCGCCTGGGCGGCGATCATGCCGCCCGCGCCCGCCTTGTTTTCCACGATCACCGTCTGCCCGAGCTGCTGCCCCATCTGCTGGGCGAGCTGGCGCGCGATGAGGTCCGTGATGCCGCCGGCCCCGAAGGGCACGATCAGCCTCAAGGGCTGGCTCGGGAATTCCGCGGCCTGCGCCGTCCCCATGGCCATGGCGACCGCCCACCCGGCCGCCAGCATCCGCACAGTCTTCTTCATGTGATGTCTCCTGAACTTTTGAATTTTGAATTGCTCAAGACACATTCTTCTTTTAAAGACACGATGTGTCAAGCAGAGGAATTTGTTTCCAAGCTGAAAAGCAAGCAATTTAGTATCATTTCAAGTTCACCCCACTCATTGCGTGCAAACCTCATGGATACTCCCATTCGCCTGACCCAATACAGTCATGGAGCCGGCTGCGGCTGCAAGATTTCGCCCAAGGTGCTGGACGTGATCCTGGCGGGCAGCGGCGCCCAGAACCTGGATCCGCGCCTGTGGGTGGGCAACGCCTCGCGCGATGACGCGGCCGTGTACGGGCTGGACGAGGAACGCGGCGTGGTCTCGACCACGGACTTCTTCATGCCCATCGTGGACGATCCCTTCGACTTCGGCCGCATCGCCGCGACCAACGCCATCAGCGACATCTACGCCATGGGCGGCGACCCCGTGATGGCCATCGCCATCCTGGGCTGGCCGGTCAATGTGCTGCCGCCGGAAGTGGCCCGCGAAGTAGTGCGCGGCGGCCGGGCCGCCTGCGACGCCGCCGGCATCGCGCTGGCGGGCGGCCACTCCATCGACGCCCCCGAACCCATCTTCGGCCTGGCCGTGACCGGCGTGGTGGACAAGGCCCGCATGAAGCGCAACGACACCGCCACCGAAGGCTGCCGGCTGTACCTGACCAAGCCGCTGGGCATCGGCATCCTGACCACCGCGGAGAAGAAGGCCAAGCTGCGTCCGGCAGACGTCAACCTGGCTCGCGACTGGATGTGCACCCTGAACAAGCCCGGCAGCCGCTTCGGCCGCCTGGCCGGCGTCAAGGCCATGACGGACGTGACCGGCTTCGGCCTGCTTGGCCACCTGGTCGAGATGGCCGACGGCAGCGGCCTGACCGCGCGCCTGGACGTGGACCGTGTCCCGCGCCTGCCCGGCATAGAACATTACCTGGCCGAGGGCTGCGTGCCCGGCGGCACCGGCCGCAACTTCGACAGCTACGGCCACCGCATCGCCGCCATCAGCCAGGATCAGGTCGACCTGCTGTGCGATCCGCAGACCAGCGGCGGGCTGCTGGTGGCCGTGGAGCCGTCCGGCGAAGCCGAGTTCCTGGCCGCGGCGGCCGAACTGGGCCTGGCGCTGGAGCCCATCGGCGAACTGGTTCGGCAACAGGCCCACGCCGTCGAAGTCCGTTGATGCGCCAGAACACCCAGAATTACCGCGAGCTGTTCCTGAACGACGTTCCCCTGATGGACGCCCGCGCACCGGTCGAATTCAGCAAGGGCGCCTTTCCCAACGCCGTCAATTTGCCCCTGATGAACGACGAGGAACGCCGTCAGGTCGGCATCTGCTACAAGGAGCACGGCCAGAACGCCGCCATGGAGCTGGGCCACCGGCTGGTCAGCGGCGATATCAAGCGCCGGCGCCTCCAGGCCTGGGCGCAATTCGTCCAGGCGCACCCGGACGGCTACCTGTACTGCTTTCGCGGCGGCCTGCGGTCCCAGATCACGCAGGCCTGGCTGCTGGCCGAGACCGGCGTGGCCTACCCGCGCGTCATCGGCGGCTACAAGGCCATGCGCGGCTTCCTGCTGGACAATATCGATCAAACCATCGCCGCCGCCCGCTTCACCGTGCTGGGCGGCATGACGGGCACCGGCAAGACGGACGTGCTCAAGCAGCTGGACCACAGCCTGGACCTGGAAGGCCACGCCCATCACCGCGGATCGAGCTTCGGCAAGCACGCCGCGCCGCAGCCGGCCCAGATCGACTTCGAAAACCGGCTGTCCATCGACATGCTGAAGAAATCCGCCCGCGGCCACCGGCACTTCGTGCTGGAAGACGAAAGCCAGCTCATCGGCAGCTGCAGCCTGCCCCTGGAGCTGTACCGGGGCATGCAGGAATGGCCCATCGTCTGGCTGGAAGACAGCCTGGAGAACCGCATCGAGCGCATCCTGCGCGACTATGTGGTGGATCTGCGGGCCGAATTCACGGCCGCCCACGGCGAGGATGCCGGGTTCGAGCTGTTCGCCCAGCGTCTGCGCCAGAGCCTGGACCGCATCGTCAAGCGCCTGGGCCGCCAGCGTCACGAGCAGCTGGCCGCCATCATGGACGCCGCCCTGGCCGAGCAAAGGGGCAGCGACGTGGTGGACGGACACCGCGACTGGATCAGCGGCCTGCTGATCCAATACTACGACCCCATGTACGCCTACCAGCGCCAGCAAAAAGCCGGCCGCGTGATCTTCCAGGGCGACGCCCCCGCCGTGCTGGACTACCTGCGCCGCCAGAGCTAGCCATACCCCGTCCCCGTGTTGCGCCTGCACGCCGGGCGGGGCCGTCCTGCGCGCTCGGCGCAGAAAATCAGACGATAAGGTAATTCTCCACACTCCTGGGTAAGTGTCGGCCCGCCGGGCCTTCCTATACTTTTTCCGACGGCGCGACACAGCGCCGCAACAGGCAAGCATTACAGAAAACACCGGGATGGGCGCAAGCCCATCCTGTCCAGAACCTGTTCGGAAACACATGCCCAGGACTGGTGCGGCGCGCCGCCCCAGAGCCTGCCCCTGCACGCGCAACGGGCATTGCGCATCCGTGCCGGCGTTTCCCGGACAGCACCGTGGAGACAGCTATGTCAGCCCCTGAACCCTTGGCCGGCGCTGCGGCCCGGCCCTTTATCGGTCAGCCGCTGGAGCGCCTGGAAGACGACGCCCTGCTGACCGGCCGCGGCAGCTACGCCGACGATCTGGCCGTCAAGCCCGGCACCCTGCACGCCGCCGTCTATCGCTCGGCGCACGCCCACGCCCGGCTGTTGCACGTCGACACGAGCCGCGCCGAACAACTGCCCGGCGTGCGCGCCGTCCTGACGGCGGACGACGTCAAAGCCTGGTCCAAGCCCTTCATCTCCGGCATCAAGCAGGGTACGGAGCTGTGGGCCCTGGCGATGGACAAGGTGCGCTACGTCGGCGAGCCTATCGCCGTGGTGGTGGCCGAAAACCGCTATTTGGCCGAAGACGCCCTGGAATTGATCCAGGTCGACTACGAGACCCTGCCTGCCGTCGCCAGCATCGACGCCGCCATCGCGCCCGAGGCCCCCGTGCTGCACGAGGCTCTGGGCGGCAACGTACCGCACGACCGCCGCTTTTGCTACGGCGACCCGGACGCCGCCTTCGAGCAGGCGGAGCACCGCCTGGAGCTGACCATCCACTATCCGCGCAACTCGTGCACTCCGATCGAATGCGGCGTGGTGATCGCCGAGCACCTGCCCGGCGACGAGGGTTACGAGATCACATCCAATTTCATGGGGCCTTTCTCCATGCATGCCGTCATGGCCATGGCCCTGAAGGTCAGCGGCAACCGGCTGCGCCACCGCTATCCCCGCGACTCGGGCGGCAGCTTCGGCGTCAAGCAAAGCGTCTTCACCTCGGCCGTGCTCATGTGCCTGGCCTCGCGCAAGGCGGGGGGCGCGCCCGTCAAATGGGTCGAGGACAGGCTGGAGCACCTGGCCGCCGCCACCTCGGCCACGGCGCGCAAGACCACGATCAAGGCCGCCTTCGGCTCGGACGGCCGCATCGCCGCCCTGGACCTGGACCAGCTGGACGACGTGGGCGCCTATCTGCGCGCGCCCGAGCCGGCCACCTTCTACCGCATGCACGGCTGCCTGACCGGCCCCTACCAGATCCGGCACCTGCGGGTGCGCAACCGCGTCGTGCTGACCAGCAAGACGCCCACGGGGCTGGTGCGCGGATTCGGCGGACCGCAGGTCTACTTTGCACTGGAGCGCATGATGCAGCGCATCGCCCTGCATCTGGGCATGGATCCCCTGGAACTCTACCGCCGCAACTTCATCCAGCCCGGACAGTTTCCCTACAGCGCCGCCGCCGGCGCCCTGCTGGACTCGGGCGACTACCCCCGGGCGCTGGAGCAGGCCTGCCTGCAGGGCGGGCTGGAACAGTTGCTGGAACGGCGCGAGCAGGCGCGCGCGCAGGGCCGCCTGTACGGCATCGGCTACGCCGCCATCGTCGAGCCCTCCGTGTCCAATATGGGCTACATCACCACGGCCCTGACGCCCGAGCAGCGCGCCAAGGCGGGCCCGAAGAACGGCGCCGTCGCCGCCGCCACGGTCAGCATCGACCTGCTGGGCAGCGTTACCGTCAACATCGCCTCGGCGCCGGCCGGCCAGGGTCACATGACCGTCTGCGCCCAGATACTGGCCGACGTGTTCGGCCTGCGCCCCCAGGACATCCGCGTCAACGTGGATTTCGACACGCAGAAGGATGCCTGGTCGGTGGCCGCCGGCAATTACTCCAGCCGCTTTGCCGGCGCCGTGGCCGGCACGGTCTTCCTGGCGGCGCGTAAACTGCGGGCCAAGGTCGAACGCATTGCCGCCCACCAGTTCGGCTGCTCCTGCGAAGAACTGGTCTTTGCCGACGGCCGCATCCATCCCGCCGGGCAAAGCGAACGCGCCCTGCCCTTCGGGCGTTTGGCCAGCACGGCGCACTGGTCCCCGGGCGAGCTGCCGGCCGGCGAAACTCCTGACATGCGCGTCACCGAGTTCTGGACGCCGCCCTCCCTGGGCGCGCCCGATACCGAAGACCGCGTCAATACCTCCGCCGCCTACGGCTTCGCCTTCGACATCTGCGCGCTGGAAGTGGATCGCCATACCGGCCGGGTGCGCATCGACCGCTATATAACCGCCCACGACGCCGGAACGCTGCTGAACAGCGCGCTGGCCGACGGCCAGATACGCGGCGCCTTCGCGCAGGGCCTGGGCGCGGCGCTGATGGAAGAATTCCGCTACGGCGAAGACGGCAGCTTCCAGTCCGGCACCCTGGCCGACTACCTGATCCCTACCAGCTACGAGGTTCCCGACCCGGTCATCGTGCATCTGCAAACGCCCAGCCCCTTCACGCCGCTGGGCGCCAAGGGCCTGGGCGAAGGCAACAACATGAGTACGCCGGTCTGCATCGCCAACGCCCTGGCGGACGCCCTGTCGACCGAGCGCGACATCGCCGACATCCGCCTGCCGCTCAGCCCCAACCGGGTCCTGGACCTGCTGGGCATGGACGACCCCGCGCCATCGTCGGGGGTGCAGGCCGCCGCACCCGCCCAGGCCGCCAGGCGCGGCGCCGGCCATGCCCTGAGCGCCAGCGGCAGCACCCGCATTCCCGCCCCGCCCGACGCCGTCTTCGACGTCCTCATGGACCCGCAGGCCCTGGCCAAGGTGATCCCGGGCTGCGACGAGCTGCACCGCACCGGGCCCGATACGTACAAGGCCGAGGTCACCCTGCGCATCGGCATGATCAAGGCCCGCTACGAAGCCACCATCGCCCTGTCCGACATCCAGCGTCCGCACAGCCTGCGCCTGTCAGGCGCGGGCGTCTCCTCGCTGGGCGGCGCCAAGGGCCAGGGCGACATCACCCTGACCGCCGTGGAAGGCGGCACCCTGATGGAATACCGCTACGAAGCCGAAGTCAGCGGCAAGGTGGCATCGGTAGGCGGACGCATGCTGGAGGGCGCAGCCAAGATCGTGCTCGGCCAATTGTTTGAACAACTGGGCCGCCAGGCAGGCGGCGCGCCCCTGTCCAGGCCGTCCCTGTGGCGCCGCCTGCTCAAGCTGCTGGGAGTTGCCCGATGAAACCCGCCGCCTTCGACTATCAACGCATCCAATCCGTTGAACAAGCCTGCCAGGCCCTGGCGCGCGCCGGCGAAGACGCCCGCATCCTGGCCGGAGGCCAGTCCCTGGTCACCGTGCTGAACATGCGCCTGTCCCAGCCCGCCCTCGTGCTGGACATCTCGCGCTGCGAGGAACTGCGCTTCCTGCAAGTGGAAAAGAATCAGCTGCGCATAGGCGCCGCCGTCACCCAGGCGCAACTGCACGCCTGGCCGACGCTGGCGCGGGACGCGCCCCTGCTGGCCCAGGCCCTGCCTTTCATTTCCCATTTCCAGATCCGCAACCGGGGCACCGTAGCCGGCTCGATCGCGCACGCCGACCCCAGCGCGGAGCTGCCGCTGTGCCTGGCCACGCTGGGCGGGGAGGTCGTGCTCCAGTCCGCCAAGGGGCGGCGCGTGCTGGCGGCGGCGGACTTCCAGCAAGGCATGCTGACCACCGCCCGCCGTCCCGACGAACTGGTGACCGAGGTGCGCTTTCCCCTGGCCAGGCCGGGCCATGCCTACGTCTTTGACGAATTTTCCCTGCGCCGCGGCGATTTCGCCATCGTGGCCTGCGCCGTGGATCTGCACGATGCGGGCCTGCGCCTGGGCATAGGCGGCGTGGCCGACCGTCCCGTGGTGGCGGACTGGCCCCGCCTGGACGAGCCCGCCCTGCGCGAACGCATCAACGACCTGGCCTGGTCCCTGCAAGCCCAGGACGACCAGCACGCCAGCGCCATGTACCGGCGCCACCTCGTGCGTCACATGGCCTGGAACGCCATCCAGCGGGCAGGCCAGGCGCTGGACTCACAAAGGAAGCCATCATGACCGCCACCCGGCAAGCGCAGCGCGTGTCGCTGCAACTGAATGGATCGGCGCGCTCCGCGCTGGTGGAAAGCCGCCGCCTGCTGTCCGATTTCCTGCGCCACGACCTGGGCGCGACCGGCACCCATGTGGGCTGCGAACACGGCGTGTGCGGCGCCTGCACCGTGCTGATCGACGGCGTGGCCAGCCGCGCCTGCCTGTGCCTGGCCGTCCAGGCGGACGGCGCCCAGGTCCAGACCGTAGAAGGCCTGGCCGGCGAGGTCCTGCACGAACTGCAGGCCGCCTTCAAGAAGCACCACGCCCTGCAATGCGGCTTCTGCACGGCCGGCATCCTGATGTCCTGCGTGCACTTCCTGCGGGAAGTGCCCCAGCCCAGCGAGGAACAGGTCCGAGACATGCTCTCGGGCCACCTGTGCCGCTGCACGGGTTACACGCCCATCGTCCAGGCCGTACTGGAGGTGGCGCGCCAGCAAACAACGACAAAAGCCATGGAGAGCAGCAATGCTTGATCTCGGAAGCACCTTCCTGCAAAGCGTGGAACGCAGTCCCCGCGCCTGCGCCATCGTGGCCGGCGAACGGCGCCTGAGCTACGCGCAATGGTTCGAGGCCATACGCGCGCTGGCCGGAGGCCTGGAGAGCATCGGCCTGAAACATGGCGATCATCTGGCGATCGCCTGCCAGAACCGCTGGGAAATGGCGTCCCTGCACTGGGCCTGCCAGTTCCTGGGCATCATCGTCACCCCGCTGAACTGGCGCTCCAAGCCCGACGAGCTGGACTATTGCCTGGCCGACTCCCAGGCGCGCGCCCTGGTCTTCGATCAGTCCTGCGCCCAGGCCGTGGCGAGCTCGGAACGCGCCCAGGCCATTGCGCGCATCACCATCGACGCCGGCCTGCCGGCCAGCCGCGACTTCGAGGAACTGCTGCGCGCCGAGCCCTTCGACGGCCGGCCGCGCGCCGGCGCCGACGATATATCCCTGATGCTGTACACCTCCGGCACCACCGGCAAGCCCAAAGGCGTGCCGCGCCGCCATCGCCACGAACGCGCCGCCGCCGTGGCCCACGTGGCCCAGAACCTGTACGGCCACGGCGAACGCACGCTAGGCGTGATGCCGCTCTACCACACCATGGGGGTGCGTTCGCTGCTGGCCATGGCCCTGATCGACGGCTGCTTCGTCTGCATGCCCAAGTTCGACGTGGCCCAGGCCCTGGCCCTGATCGAACGCGAGCAGGTCACCAACCTGTACCTGGTGCCCACCCTTTACCACGACATCCTCGCTCATCCCGCCTTCACCCGGACCGCGATCAGCAGCGTGCGCAAGCTGGGCTTTGCGGGCGCGCCCATGCCCGAATCCTTGCTGCGCCGCCTGGACGAGGCCTTCCGGCCAGATCTGTTCGTCAACCACTACGGCTGTTCGGAGATCTACACCTTCTCCATCAGCCAGGACGCACGCGCCAAGGCCGGCTCGTCGGGCCGCGCCGGCATCAACGGGCGGCTGCGCATCATCGAACTGGGCAGCACCGATCCGAACGCCTGCCTGGGCCCCATGCAGGAAGGCCAGATCATCGCCGACCTGAACAGCGACGAAGCCTTCGAAGGCTACTGGAACCGCCCCGACGCCGACGCCAAATCCCTGCGCCAGGGCTGGTACTTCACCGGCGACACCGGCTACATGGACCAGGACGGCGACCTGTTCGTCAGCGGCCGCGTGGACGACATGATCATCAGCGGCGGCGAGAACATCTCGCCGGTGGACATCGAATCGGTGCTGTCGCTGCACCCCGGCGTGGACGAGGTCGCCGTGGTCGGACTGCGCGACGAGCGCTGGGGCCAGCGCGTGGTGGCCTTCGTGAAACGCTCGCAGGCGCTCTCGGCCCAGGCGCTGGACGACTACTGCCGCCAGACCGACCTGGCCAATTTCAAGCGCCCCCGCGACTACCTGTTCGTGGCCGAAATCCCCAAGTCGCCCGTGGGCAAGATCCTGCGCCGCAAGCTGCTGGCGGGCGAATACGAACTCGACCCCGCGGACGTCCCCCTGACTCCCGTTTTATCTGACATGAAGGATGCCCAATGACTTCCCTGCACCACCCCGCCCACTCCCTGCTGGACGACCTGGACGGCTTCCAGGTCCAGATCGATGAAGCCCGGCAGCGCGCCGACATCATCCTCGGGCGCCCTCCCTTCAACACCATCTCCATGCAGCAGCGCGACCAGTTGCGCCTGGTGTTCGAAGCCCTGGACGAACATCCCCAGGTACGCGTCATCGTGCTGCGCGCGCAGGGCGAACACTTTTCCAGCGGCGGCGACATCCGCGGTTTCCTGGAGGCCTCGCCCGAACATGTCTCCAAGCTGGCCTGGAACATCGCCGCGCCCGAACGCTGCTCCAAGCCCGTCATCGCCGCCAACCGGGGCTATTGCTTCGGCGTGGGCTTCGAGATATCGCTGGCCTGCGATTTCCGCATCGTGACGGACACCACCCAGTACGCCCTGCCGGAACAGAAGCTGGGCCAGATCCCCGGGTCGGGCGGCTCGGCTCGCCTGCAAAGCATGGTGGGCATAGGCCGCAGCAAGGACATCGTGATGCGTTCGCGCCGCATCCCCGGCCCCCAGGCCTGCGACTGGGGCATCGCCCTGGAATGCGTGCCTGACGAACAACTGGAAGCCGCCACCGACAAGCTGGTGGCCGAACTGCTGGAGTTCTCGCCGCTGGCGCAGCGCACCGCGAAGAAACTGCTCAACGACAGCGAGAACAGCTCGTTGAGCGCCGCCATCGAGCTCGAAGGCCATTGCTACAGCCGGCTGCGCAGTTCGGAGGATTTCCGCGAAGGCGTGGAAGCGTTCCACGCCAAGCGCAAGGCCGTCTTCACCGGCCGGTAGCACGACCTGACTGCGGCGGCCCGCAACGGCCGCCGCGCCCACAACAATATCCGGAGACACTCCATGCAAGCCAACCAGACCCTGGATTCGCCCAGTCTGCCCGAGCACGCCGCCACCCTGCCGCCCCGCAAGGCCTTCTTTGCCGGCCTGGCCTCCACCTTCGGCTGGGCGCTGGACCTGTTCGACCTGTTCATTCTGCTGTACGTGGCGCCCATCATCGGCCGCCTGTTCTTTCCCTCCAGCCAGCCCACCCTGTCGCTGGCGGCCGTCTACGCCTCCTTCGCCGTGGCACTGCTGGTCCGCCCCATGGGTTCGGCCATCTTCGGCAGCTACGCCGACAAGCACGGCCGCAAGCGCGCTTTGCTGATCGCCATGGTCGGCGTGGGCCTGTCCACCGCGGCCTTCGGCCTGCTGCCCACCATCCACCAGATCGGCCTGGTCGCGCCCGTCCTGTTCCTGATCCTGCGCATCATCCAGGGCATCTTCGTGGGCGGCATCGTGGCCTCCACGCACACCATAGGCACGGAATCGATCTCGCCGCGCCACCGCGGCCTGATGTCCGGACTGATAGGCAGCGGCGGCGCCGGCATGGGCGCCATGATGGCCTCCTTCGCCTACTTCGTGCTTTCGCGGCTGTATCCCGGCGCCGAATTCGAGGCCTTCGGCTGGCGCGTCATGTTCTTCTGCGGCCTGATCAGCACCTTCTTCGGCCTGATCATGTACCGTCTGATCGACGAAACCCCCGCCTTCAAGCAGATGCAGGCCGAACGCCTGAAGAAAGGCCCTTCGGCCAAGCCTGAAAAGCCGCTGCGCACGCTGTTCCTGGGCGAGTACCGCAACACCATGCTGCTGAACCTGCTGCTCACCTTCGGCGGCGGCGCCACCTACTACATCACGGCCGGCTACCTGCCCACGCTGCTGGACATGGTGGCCAAGGTCAGCCATGAAGACGCGTCCGGAGTGCTCATCATCAGCTCCATCGGCACCATTTCCGGCGCCCTGTTCTTCGGCGCGATGAGCGACCGCATCGGCCGCAAGAAGACCTTCCTGATCCTGGGCGCCCTGTGCCTGGTCGGCCTGCCCAGCCTGTTCACGCGCATCGCCCCCGGCCTGGAGCTTGGCCAGATCACGCTGATGACCTTCGGCATTTCGGTGCTGGGCGGCGGCATCATCGCCCCGGTGCTGATCTTCCTGAACGAGCGCTTCCCCACGGTGCTGCGCGCCAGCGGCACCGGCCTGTCCTGGAACATCGGATTCGCACTGGGCGGCATCATGCCCACGGTCGTGTCGCTGGTCAGCGCCAGCCCCGGCCACATCCCCCAGGTGCTGGCCATCTGCTCGGCCTGCCTGGCGGCGGTGTACCTGGTCGGCGCACTGGCCACGCCCGAGACCAAGGGCAACTTCAACTGAGGCCGCAGCATGCCCGGCGAACCTGTTTCGCCGGGGCCGCCGCTTAGGCACAATACTAATTCAACCCTAAACAAAAGCCATCGATAATCACCGGGACAAGAAAGACCAACACGCAGGAAAGGCTCGCTCACCACAGGTTCGCCCATGTCGACCGCACTGAAAATATTCCAGGGAAAGTTTGGCCGCGTCTCGCTGCTCGACATGAGCAAGCCGCTGGTCACGCACGCCCACCATCACTGCCACGCGCTGATCAAGGTCAGCGGCGTGGACAGCGCCTTCATCGTCAAGGGACGCAAGCAGCCCCTGACGGACGACAGCGTGGTCCTGGTCAACGCCTGGGAGCCGCATGCCTATGCCCACACCGATCACGGACAGGGACGCTGCATCCTGATGGCCTTCTACCTGGAGCCTTCCTGGCTGGCCGAGATCCTGCAGGCCCTGACCGTCAGCAGCCATCCCCAGTTCTTCCCGCGCTCCTGCGCTCTGCTGCCTCCGGCCGCCCGCAGGCTGACCAACGCGCTGGCCGCCGAGATGATGATCAGCGACGACATGCCGGCCGACGTACTGGAGAGCCGCATCTTCGATGTGTTCATCGCCACCGTCGAGCACAACTCGGAACTGCGCAACTTCAATTCCCTGCTCTACAGCCTGCGCGGCAAGCCCGCGGACCCGCGCATACGGCGCGCCATCACCACCATGCAGGCAAACCTGATGTGCGGACTGGACATGGACCGCCTGGCGGCGGACTGCGGCCTGTCGCGCGCGCATTTTTTCGAGCTGTTCAAGAGCAGCACCCGCCTGACGCCCGGCGTCTACGCCAATGTCCTGCGGGTCGAAAGCGCCATCAAGGGCTTGAGCGACCGCAGGCAGAACATCAGCGACATCGCATACGACATCGGTTTCTCGGCCCCGGCGCACTTCACGCGTTTCTTCCGCCAGCACCTGGGCATCACGCCCAGCGACTACCGGCGCGCCGTGGACATCGTCTGCCAGCCCGACCATGACGCCATGCCTTTGCCATAAGACATTCGCGGGGCCAAGCCCCGCGAACATTCCGGCGCGCTACGGCGCCGGCGGCTTGAACTCCGGATAATAGCTGCCCACCCCGATGAGCGCATCGCCCACGCGCTGGTAGAAAGCGCGCTTGCGCTCGACGCGGCGCGTCTGCGGATTCATCCAGTCGTAGTCGATGGCATGGATGACGTTGCGATCCACGTCCGCCAGCATGTCCTCCAGGAAGGCCTTGCCGTGCAGGTCCTTGAAGTCCGCGATGGGCTTGCCGTCGAAACGGCGGTTGGCGCCGTTCAGCACCACCGTGCGGCTGGGGATGTCCAGCACGAAGACGTACAGATCGCGCCGCGTGAACTGGCCCTGGCGGTTGGCAAAGCGCCGCAGCGCCTGCTCCGGATCCTGGAAATAACTGCTGACGGCCTGGTCCAGCAGCTCCTTGGCCTGGTTCTCGGTGGCGCGCGCGGGGAAGTAGCCCGTAGCCACCACGACGTCGTCCACGTCCTGGTAGTAGGCCAGCTTCACTTCGGGCTGGCCTTCGGCCGGATTGAACCAGTAGTACTCCAGGGAACCGGCCGGCTGGCGCTGCGCCTGTTCCAGCATCTCCTTGAAGAAAGGCCGGTTGCGCGCGTCGGTTTCCTCCAGCACCGACTGCCCGATCAGCGTGGCCGACCAGCCGCCGCTGGCTAGCATCATCCCGTCGCGGCTCAAGGCGTATACGTACAGATCCTTGTCGGTGAAGCGGGCATCGCGATTGAAGTCATTGACGGCGGCCGGACCGTTCTTGCGCACGTGCTCCACGGCGCGGGCCAGCAGGTCCTGCACGCGCTGCTCGATGCCGGCCGGCGCGGCGGCCTGTGGCGCGGCCTGCGGCGCCTCCTGCCCCCAGGCCGCGCCGCCCAGCCCAAGGC
>JAFACG010000044.1 GCA_023425645.1 Pseudomonadota bacterium | reverse complement strand
TCGGCGACGCGGAGCGAGGACAAAAGAAGGTCGGCAGTACGGGGCAGCGCCGGGCAGCTGCTGAAGTGGAAATGGACACAGCTTAAACTAACCGGCTGAGTGTCTTGACTAATGGGTCCACTTTAGACAGCCATGCCGACCGTATTACAAAAGGGGAGGGACTTGGAACCGACAAGAACGGGAACATCAGCGGCTGGTCTGGCCGTCTGGAAAGCAATGGGAGGAATAGCAGGGATGGGGGCCATTGGCGCGGGCTTGGCCACGCTGGTGGTGATGTGTATTTTGCGGCCGCGCACGCAGTCTGAATGGATTGTGGGTGTGATTAGCACCGTAGTGGCCTCGATCTCGGGCGGTGCTGCTGTGATCCAGCAGTACGAGTTGCATCACTGGGCGAACAACCCGGTGGGATTGGTGGCCATGCTTGGCCTGGCGTTCGCATGCGGGTTGCCAAGGTGGGCCGTGGTGCGCTGGGCGTTCAACTTTTTTGACAAGCGGCGCACGGCTGATCTGCTCGAAGTAATGACTGAACTGCGCGAAGGCGCAATTGGAGGGAAGGCAGAATGAAGCCACTGTTGAGTTTGATCTCGGGCCCTCTGGCCCTTTTTTTGCGCCCACAGAAAGCAGAGCAGGCCATGCCAGAGCCGCAGAAGGCCTCGCCTACGGGCATGTCCCCTGACGGCTTGGCCATCCTGCAGTATTTCGAGAGCTGCCGGTTGGAGGCTTATTGGGATGATGACGGTAAAGTCTGGACCATAGGCTGGGGTGACACGGGGCCAGATGTGGTGAAAGGCTTGCGTATCACTCAGGCCGAGGCCGATGAACGTCTGCTGCGCCGGTTGGCCCGCGAGTTCGTGCCTGGTGTCTTGGCCGCGCTGACTCGCCCCGCGACCCAGGCTCAGCTCGATGCCATTGTAGATCTGGCCTACAACATCGGCGTGTCCGCATTTCAAGGTTCTACGCTGGTGCGCTTGTTTAATGCCGACGACCAAGCCGGCGCTGCTGAGCAATTCCCGCGCTGGAACAAATCAGGCGGCAAGGTACTGCTGGGCCTGCGCCGTCGGCGTGCTGCTGATCGCGTTCGTTTCTTGGGCGAATCAGGGGCTGAGGCAATCAAGATAGGAGCAGCCATTGTTTAAAGCAGTATGGGGAAAGGTGGCAGGCTGGCTGGGACTGTTGGGCGGCTTGGTCATCGCCGCGCTGGCGCTGCTGCAGGTCGGGCGGCGCCAGGGCAGGGAGCGGGCGGAACAGAAACAGGAAACGGCGGACATGGCCGCAGTGGAGGTAGGACGTGATGCAGCTGAAACGATTGAGCGCCTGGATGATGATGCTGTGCGCGATCGCGCTCGTCAGCGGATGCGCGACGCCGAGGGGCGGTAGCTACTGCGCGGCGGCTCAGCGGCCGTTTCAGTGGCGCTCTGATGCAGAGATCGACACCACGTCGATTAGGGTGGTGCGCTATGTGGAAACGGAGGCTGAAACTTGGTCACGGCTGTGTCGGAAATAGAAGACAGACAGCTGGATGCAAATGAGTCATTTCCTACGTGCATAGTCTCTAGCTGTTGAATCGAAGATCCAGAGCAGACGGCCAAATTATGAACCAGAAAAGTAAGTTGACCGCCGTAGGCGATGGGTTAGGGCGATGGGGGTAGATGGTAAGAAAAATCATCAAGCTCTGGATCTACATGGACGAATATTTTTCCATTAATAACTGGAAGATCAATTTCAGAGTCAATAACTCCATTAATATAGCAGCGCTTCCAATTGATTCTTTGTGATTTAATTAGCTCCTTCCAGAGTCCAGGTCCAACTTTGATGCCCTTAGGGGGAAATGGATGTGCTTTAATTGCATTGTCGAGAGTGCTTGTTGGCATAAAAACTCCTTGCGTTAAAAATCAGTTGTCGGGGAATGATATGGTTCTCTGATGGTCGACCTGTAAGGTGGGACAATTTTTTCAAATGTGGTTTTTGAAACTATTTTTAAGTCCTCGGTGACAAGGTCGATTTTCAATTATAAGAAAATAGCATTAATTATATTTTCATCCTCTCCTGATGTGTCGGCTTGAGGATTATTTGCTATCAAACGCATAGTGTTCAGCATGCAAGTTCCCGTATATAGGTAGCGTTTGCGGTTATTGATGGCTTCGTCAAGCGTTGTGTCTGAAAGTTTTGTGCTCTTAATAGCAAGTAAGTAGTCGTCAATAGCGTTTATCCGAACAAAAAGTGATTTTATTGCGAATCGCTGATCCTTGTTAAAAATAAAAAATGAAGACTCTGTTGCTGGTTTCAGAAAATGTAGACTTGTATTTCTTGGGGCATATTTGAATGATCCTCCTGATTCGGGTTTTCCTGTTTTAAGATTTCTTAGAGAATTAAGCGTGTTAGCTATTTTTGATAATTTATCTGGTAACTCGGATAATTCATCTTTGATCTCTGAGATTAGGTTTTTTTGTACGGACTTTGCCTTTGCTTTTTCTTTTCTAACCTCTATAAACGGTGTTGCCCACACGCCAATAAAGAAGGTTGCAAAAGGAGTCGGGTATTTAAAATATTCCAGCCATTCCTGAATCAAAAACCTATTTGTATTGATATTTGAAATTTAGATAATAGGGGAATTGTTGTGTTTTTATGAAAATAAAATTTGTGGCTTATCGATAATAGTGAATAATTTTATTTATATTTTTTGGATAAACCTAAAAAAATTAGAGAGTCGAGTTTGTTGTAAAAGATAAGAGGCAGGATGGCTCTTTATGGCCGATGGCAGTCAATAAATAAATAAGCAGTCATTTTAACCTGCCCTTGAGTTTTCTGACGAGCAGCTAAGGTGCCGTTGCAACCAAATCTACAATATGGGCCATTTTCTCAATTAAGATAGAACTGGAAAATAAGGCTGTCGTGTAAATGTTTCGGGTGCTAATGCAGAATTTTATGGAATTTAAAATGGCCTATTTCAGCGAATAGCCCGCTTAATGTCACTTACTTCTCATGAAATACACTCGATTTTTAGTAGGCGCTTAAAATCGCGGTGGGGTGGTCGGTATTGGGGGATTGGTATTCCGCATTGCTCATCTGGCATATGCTAGGCCGCTGGTTATGGATTTGGTGCTGCTAGATGCAAAAAAGCCCGCCACAAGGGCGGGCGATTACAAAGTAGATAGGCATCGGCTCATTGGATTGAAGAGTCAGTAGACATCCTGCAGAAGCATTATAATTTTTGGGGGCATGGATGGGGGTATGAGGCCTGCTCTTGAAAGAGGAAGCCCAAGCATAACAACAGCCTAGCCAAGCCCCCCGTTCCAGTACTGCCTACCAGAATACATGCACACAGTTCCAAGCTGTGCCAAGAAAAGCCCCAAGGATCACTGCCTTGGGGCTTTTTTGTTGCTCGTCGTTCCAGGCTGCGCCAAGCCTCGGCAAGCTATTTTGGGGCTTTCCCCAGCCCCCTGAATGCATGCCGAAAGACCATGCCGACAGACTTCAGGACCCGGGCCGCCATTTCAAGCGCGCTGCAGTGCTCCACAGTCCGAATGATTTTCAGAGCCGCTTTCCCCGTCATCGTTTCAATCGGCCTGTTGCCGATCCGCATGAGCCTTGTAAGTAGTAGAGGTCCGCATCCATCTTGTCGGCGTCCTGGCCCTGCGCTGCCCGCCCTCCGCACCTTGGCTTTTTACCACGTGAAGCCAGGGGACTATTGCGGGCGTGGGTTGGCGTTCTGCTGCGCCTGAAAACAGCGCGATATCTATGCCCCAGATTTCTTGCGCACGTTCTCGATGCGGCCATTGTGCAGCAGGACTTCTTACCCGCCATCGGATTATGGGCGGTACCGGAAAAGCGGCTTTGCGCTCGCGTCAGGCTGAGTCTGACCGTGGGTATTGTTGCTGCTCATTGGTGCCTCTCCTTCAGAGCGTGATAGTTGGAAAACAGAGGTAGCCGAGATGGCAACGCGCCCAACGCGGGTAAAGGAACGCGAGCCAATCGACGGTTACTCAATTGTTGAGTCGGTAATTCGCGATGCACAGTAGAGCTGGGTGTGGATTTCGACGTTGGACGACGACGGATGAAATGAATTGCAGATCGAAGAAGCCCGGAGCGGCGACAGACTCTTGCCATGCAGGATCGTATCTGCGCTGGCTGCCATCGATTCTTTACGCATTCTCCAAGCGGTACGCAAACTATCGTGATCGGGAAATGGGGCGGTTTGGTGCCGGCGACCTTTGCCATGATTCTGGTAGCGGCGCTGGGAGACCGGAAGAACAGCGTAAGGAGCGCCTTCTTCCTGGCGTTGGGCGTGACGGCGGCGGCCGTGGCCATTTTCCATTACGGACTGCAGTTGCAGTTCCCTCTTTTCACCTGGGGTTGAGCATGCTGGATATTCTGATCATCGGATTCCAGACGGCTTTTTCCTGGAATTATTTGCTGTATGCCTTTGTGGGCGTCTTTCTGGGCAATCTGATTGGAGTGCTGCCGGGGATTGGCGCGTTGGCGGCCATCTCCATGCTGTTGCCCGTCACTTATGGCTTGGACCCTACAGGAGGAATCTTGATGCTGGCCGGCCTTTACTACGGCACCAGCTTCGGGGGCGCGACCACTTCCATTTTGCTCAATCTGCCGGGCACGGCCTCGCACGCCGTGGTGTGTGTGGACGGCAATCCCATGGCCTTGCAGGGCCGGGGCGGCGCGGCTATCTTCATGGCGATGTTTGCGTCGTTCCTGGGCGTGCTGCTGGGCATTGTGCTGATGGTGTTCTTCAGCCCCATGCTCACCGATATGGCCTTTCTGTTCGGTCCGGCCGAGTATTTCGCCCTGATGGTCATGGGCCTGCTGGCGGCCTCGGCCCTGACTGCGGGCTCGCCCGTCAAAGGGATTGCTTCGGTAGTGATCGGTCTGCTGTTTGGCGTGGTGGGCATGGATGTCAATACTGGAGTGGCGCGCTTTGATTATGGTATCCCCGAGCTGCAGGACGGCCTGGCGCTGGTGGCGCTGGTCATGGGCCTGTTCGGGATTTCCGATGTGCTGAAGAATGCCGGCCGAATCGGCGAGGGCAGTCTGATCTCCAAGAAGGTCGACAGCCAGTCCATTCGCCCCGCGAAAGGAGAGGTGCGCCAGTCCATGGGGGCTATAGGCCGAGGCGCGGGGATCGGTTCGGTGCTGGGCATTCTGCCGGGCGCCGGCGGTACCATGGCCTCGTTCATGTCCTACGCCATGGAAAAAAAGGTTGCCAAGGAGCCAGGTCGTTTCGGAAAAGGGGCCATCGAAGGCGTGGCTGGCCCGGAGGCGGCCAACAGCTCGGCAGCCATTACGGCCTTCATCCCGACGCTGACGTTGGGCATTCCCGGGGACGCCGTGATGGCGCTGATGCTGGGCGCGCTTATGATCCACAACATCACGCCGGGTCCGCAGCTGATGGTGGAACATCCCGAGTTGTTCTGGGGCCTGCTGGTCAGCTTCATGATTGGCAACGTCATGCTGATGCTGCTCAACATTCCGCTGATCGGCATGTGGGTTAAGCTGCTCTCGGTGCCGTATCGTCTGATTTTTCCCGTGGTTCTGTTCCTGGTAGCGATAGGAGTCTACAGTTCAAACAATAATCTATTTGATGTTTATGTGGTCTTGGGGCTGGGGATCTTTGGGTACATTGCTGTGTCTCTGGGTTTTCAGCCTGCGCCGTTATTGCTGGGTTTCGTGCTGGGGCCAATGCTTGAAGAGAACTTCCGTCGGGCGCTTTTGTTATCAAGGGGCGACATGACGACATTTTTCAATCGTCCTCTTGCCGGCGCATTCGTGACGGTTGTGATTCTCATGCTGGCGTTAGTCGTCTATAAGCAGCTACGCAAACGTTCAGTCAGGCGCGGGAGAGCAACCAATGCGTTGAATAACGGTTCGTCTTGACCGCATTTGATGCAGGCGTGGCGAGCTTGGGCACAGGTACAGGTTGGGAGGCGAGGTCATCAGGGGTCCGGAACAGGAACAGAGCAGCTATGTGGCTGATCAGTCTGCAATGGGATGATCCGTGTTCGGCGCCTGATACCGCGCGTCGCTCACTTGCCGCGTCACAGGGTGCCAATTGAACGCCGTCTCGGGCCTTGCCGTCGACAGCAGCTCCAGCGCCGAGTCGATGCTCGTGCCTGGTGATGCCCATTCCCTTGCAGCATCTGGAGTCAGCACGATGGGCCGACGGTCGTGCACATCGAGCATGCCGCCGGCACTGTCGTCTGTGACGAGGGCAAACCCGTGCTCCACGTCCTCGTCTTTGCCTGGGGTCCACGCGGTGATGGCTGCCATGTAAATCGGCTTGCCATCCTTGGGGTGGATAAACCATGGCTGTTTGTCGCCGGGTTCCCCGGTCCATTCGAACCATCCATCGGCAGGAACGAGCACGCGCCGGCCGAGCAGTGCTCGCCACATTGGCGACCGCTTCAGGATCGTGTCGAGGCGGGCGTTGATGACCGGCGCCCGCTTGTACCAAGGCGGCCTGTATCCCCAGAACAGCCTGTCGACCTGGTCGGACCCGTCGCCGAGCCGATGCATGACAATGGGGCGAGTGCCCGGCGGCACATTGTATTTCAGTCCATCGGCGAGCTGGCCAAGGTTCCGCGGCTTCCAGTGAAGCGTTTTCTCGTACTCAACAGGCTCATGAGCCTGGCGAAGTCGTCCGCACATGCTTTGCCTCGATGGTAGGGATATGGTGACATGCCCATCTTGCAGCAGCGCGTGGATTTATTCAAACGCAGCGGGCCGAATGCCGGCTTTCTCATATCGAATCGTTATGTGACTCTGTGCTATTTGGCGGAATGCGGCGCGCTGTCCCTTCTTGATGCTGGTGTCCGGCAAGTTTCCTCCAAGTGCGGCGGACGCGGCCCATTGCATAGGATTGCAAGCATGCGACCGGCGGCTTTTTTCTTCCTGGACTTCAGGGTGATAATGATCCCTCCATTTATTGCACAAGAGGAGATCGACATGTCTCGTTGGGTGTTCTATTCCGCGCCGGGCACATGCGCGCTTGCAACGCATATTGCGCTGCATGAAGCCGGCGCCGACTTTGATCTGGTCAAGCTGGATTTCGGCGCCAATCAGCAGCAAAGCCCGGAGTTTCTGCGTATCAATCCCAAGGGGCGTGTTCCGGCGCTCGTGACAGAGCACGGCGTGCTCACCGAAACCCCGGCCTTGCTGGCTTTTGTGGCGCAGAGTTTCCCTGCCGCCGGGCTTGCGCCATTGGACGACCCTTTTGCCTTTGCCCGCCTGCAGGAACTGGCCAGTTACCTGGCTTCCACCGTGCATGTGGCGCATGCGCACAAGCGCCGCGGCGCCCGTTGGGCAGACGATCCTGCTGCCGAGCAGGCCATGCGCGCCAAGGTGCCGCAAAACATGACGGCGTGCGCTGCTTTCCTGGAATCGCAGATCGTCGGCCCCTGGGTGCTGGGCGAGCGGTTCAGTGTGGCTGATGGCTATCTGTACACCGTGGGCGGGTGGCTGGAAGGGGATGCGGTTGATGTCAGCAAATTTCCCAAGCTTGGCGCGTACCTGGCACGGGTCGGGGCCCGCGAGGCCGTGCAGCGGGCGGTGGCCGAGGCTGGCGCCTGAGCGGTGTTTCGCACTTGCGTTTCGTATTGCTCATCATGGGTGTGGAGAACGAACGCAAAAAAGCCCGCCAAGAGGCGGGCTGTAGAAAGTGCAGGATGTCATGCCGAATGCAATCCCCAGGCTCCAACTACCGGCGTTGCTCTCGGCATGCATAGCTTGACGCCGCATTTGCGGGACCGGCGCCCTTGTAAACAGCTTGTTCGGGATACGGGCACAGACGCGCTGCCGTCGGCCGATTTCAATACAATGCCTGTAAGCGCCACGCCTTTCTCCGTCCAGTCAACGAGCGCGGTAAAGAACTGGTCAGGGCCGGGCAGTGGCACGTTGTCCGGGATGAATCGGATCTTGAGAGTCTGGTCGCACTGCAGCAGCGCTTGAGGCGGCGCTGCGGGCCAGCGACTTTCCCCGCAGGCGCAGAGGCCGGCGCACAAGACGGGCAAACGTCATGCACGACAATTCGGGGTGTTACATGCTTTGACTGGTTTTGGCGCTCGTTGACAGCTGCAAGCCAAGGGCTCTTTCGCTGATATCCAATTTGTTCTGCCTTGTGGCGTGGCACGGTTCAAGGCTGGTTACAGGCGTAGTTCCCGATTCGCGGACTGCTGTTGATTGGCTGAGGCGCGTGCTTGCTGACCGTGTTGTCTGGACGCTCGCCGCGGATCAGCGTTGTAAAGGTAACGGGCCAGGCACGAGCGGCGGCCGAAGTCACATATTGAGTTGGATAAGGTGCGCGTGCTGATTCAACGTGATGCCGCCTGGCCGCCAGCGCCAGAGGAAATGCGCCAGACGGTATTGCCGACATCATCTGCGATGAGCAGCGCGCCTTCGGCGTCCTCGGCCAGGCCAACCGGTGCGCCTCTCAAGGTTCTTTCGTCGTCCGACGCGAAACCGGTGACGATCTGCTCGGGCACGCCCTCGGGCTTGCCATTTTCGAAACGTACAAAGACGACATCGTACCCGCTCAGCGGGGCACGGTTCCAACTTCCATGTTCACTGACGAATGCGCCGCCATGGTATTTTTCGGGCAGGTTTCGGCCTTGGTAGAACCAGAGGCCCAGAGGCGCCACGTGCGAGCCCAGGGCATAGTCGGGGCGGATGGCCTTGGCCACCAGGTCCGGCCGCTGCGGCTGCACGCGCGTATCGACGTGCTGCCCAAAATAGCTGTAGGGCCAGCCGTAGAACCCGCCTTCCTGGACGGAGGTCAGGTAGTCGGGCACCAGATCCGCGCCGATCTCATCGCGTTCGTTCGCAATGGCCCAGAGTTTTCCGGTCACCGGCTCCCAGCCCAATCCCGTCGGGTTGCGGATGCCGGAAGCGTAGATGCGGCTTGCCCCGGTCTGAGCATCGACTTCGAGCACGTTCGCACGCCGGTACTCCACGTCCAGACCATTCTCGGTGATGTTGCTGTTGGAGCCGACGCCCACATAGAGCTTTTTGCCATCGGGGCTGGCCAGCAGCGCTTTCGTCCAGTGGTGATTGATGGCGCCGGGCAGGTCCGTGAACTCCACGCCGGGATCGGACATGCGCGTCTCGCCCGGCGTGTAGCGATACTTCATGATGTTGTCGGTGTTCGCAACGTACAGCGCATCGCCGATCAATTGCACGCCAAACGGGGAATGCAGGTTTTCGATGAAGACGTGCTTTTCCCACTCGCCGCTCCGGCCGGCCGTCTTGCGCAGCAAAGTGATGCGGTTGCCGCCTTTGCCGCCCTTGCCGGAACGGCTCACGACGGCGCCGACGATCATCTGCTTGGGTGAGGTGATGGGCTCGGTGCCCGGACCATTGGCCTCGACCACCAGCACGTCGCCATTGGGCAAGGTCAGCAGTTGCCGGGGATGCATCAAGCCGGAGGCGATCTTTTCGACTCTCAACCCGTTTGCGACGGCGGGTTTTTCGCCTTCCGCCCAGCCCGCCGCATCAGGCACCTTGACGGGCGGAACGAGGAACGTCTTCGGCTCTGGCAGCGGAGGGTTCGCGCCCGACTGTTGTGCAGGTTCGTAAGTCGCTTTTTCGCAGCCAGCCAATGCCATTGCCAACAACAAGGCGCCTGCCTTGGACCAATCCGCTTTATTCATGGCGAGCTCCCTGTGCTGATGCCTGCTGCAGTGCAGTAGCGATGCAGGCGATGGAGATGAGAACCACTGTGACGGCCGAGAGCCAGAGGCTTTCGGGCACGACGCCATAGGCATCCCGGCTGTGAACGAAGGCATTCGCGACGGCGGCGGCGATGGCGGCGAGATTGAGCCAGAAGTCGAGTTTCTCGACGCGCGTGCTGCGATTTGCCGGAATCCAGACGTGCGCCAGGTTGATCAGGCGCGGAATGATGGCAAAAATCAGCCCGAACGCGTTCAGCCAGGCTGCCGATTTGACCCAGAATACATTGGCGTTGCACGCATAGATCGCGTCGAAGATCAGCGCCGCGACGAAAAGTCCGAAGGGTATGGGATTGAGAAGCGCGAACACGGCGCAGGCCAGTCGCGATCGTATCTGTAAGGGACGTGTGGGCATTGGGAACCTCTGACAGATGCTGTCGTTCTGCATTGTCTTCTGGCACTGCAGGCCGACCATTCAGGACGGCACGCCCTTCATCTGTCCGAAGGCCTGGTCGCGCTTGGCCGGCTCCAGGGGCTCGGGCGTGTCCATCACGAAGGGGCAGAGAAGAACGGAAGCTGCCCTTGCGCAGGCTGGCTGCAGGTTGGCGCAGCCGCGCGTCAGCCCTTGCATCATGCCGATGCCCGACGGGCCGCGCAGCCTCGGCCGGGCAGGCAGGAGGGCTACGCTGGAAAGGACGCCTGATGCTGGTTTTCTGCTGTCATGCTGGACGTGAATTGGAGCGCAGGACGTACATGTATATCCTAATCCAGTTGGCCTGCGCCATCCATTGTTTCGATGTTCTGTTCATGGTGCCGGCAGTTGTCATGGGTCGGGAGAAATACTGAACGAGCTGTGGACATTCGGCGCTCCTCAAGGCGTGCAAAACGCGGATTCGAACTGTATCTGGATGAGTCCCCGCCTGACGATGAAAAGCCGATCATCGAAAAATGAAAAGTCCCGTGGTGTAAGCGCTTGTGTTTGTATCCAGACCTGATACTATGAAGACTCGGTTCTATGCTTTCCTTGATTAACGAATGAAGGAGGATAGGACATGAATGACACGCCCATGAACTGGCCCAGTGACTTCCCTGGGAAACATGACCATCACAATCAGTTTGTGAACGGGTAAAACCAACCAGCACAGCCGCCCTAAGGGGCGGCTTTCTTGATTCCGGCGCCTGCGTTTGCGGATTTGATGTACTTCGGTACTCGTCAGAACAATATCGAAGGAATGCTGCTGTTCCGTTCGAAAATCAAGCCTATGACATTTGCTGTGAGCTGGCTGATTGATTAGAGCTTCATTCTAACGGGCTTGCACAATCGGCGAACCAGTTTTCCCAAGCAGGGCCCGGAGCGCTTGGGCATGAAATTTGTTGCCGCCCGCCCCAGACAAACCCATCCATCACTTCTTTCCCGGCAGGGCTGCGGATTGATGGCCTCGCCGTAGCGCTCGGAGGCGCTGCATCAGTCCGTCTGGGCTTGCCCAAAATCCTGGAGGTGGCTGTTGTTGATGCGCCGGACCGGGGGCTGTTCGGATGGGGCTGTCATGGCCAGCCATGGTCTATGCACAAACACGCAGTGATGTGTGGAACTCAAACCATTGATACTGGATCAGGTCCATGTCTTTTCTTACCAGCTTGAGGTCGGATACGCGGGTGGCTCGCTACATGAGCTTCGAGAAATTCTTTTACTTGATGGAGTTCGGCTATGCATTTTTTCCGAATATAAGGGGGCTTCGGAATGTCAATGGCAAGGAAGGCGATCCACTGGAAGGGAGGTGGAGCCCTTGCGATCTGCTTTTAAGAAATGGTGGAGCGGAAATTCTTGATTTGGCAATGGACTATCTTTGGCCTTCGGTGGAAAAATCCGAAAACAGCAAGAAAGATACCCTCAGGGAAGAAGATTCATATCAGAGTCTTTTTGGTAAAAGGCCGAAAAGCGGTTATTCAAAAGATATGGAAAGAATGGCGTCCTGGGTGGATATATGGTGCTGGAACAGGTTTGATCATGAGCGAGTCGATATGTGGAGGGCCTATGGGGCTGGAGCTGGATCAGTCATGATGCTGTCGTCGGTGGACAGGCTTAAAGACTCCCTGATTCTGCCTGTCGATCATGAGATTATTCTGGAGGATGTTAAGTATGTCGATAAATCAAGTGCAATCCATGACATAAAAGGTAATGCTACATTGTTCTTGCAGAAGTCACGCGCTTTCGAATCGGAAAAAGAGGTCAGGGCGATTCTGTATAATCCCAATGTGGATATAGAGAGAGAAACAAGCCGGACCGGGCAGGCGATCCAGGTCGATTTATCCCGCCTTGTTGAGAATGTCGTCATGCATTACCAGTCGCCACTATGGATGATGGACGCAATAAACCGAATTTCGGAGGAGGCAATCGGCAAGTCGGCCATGGAGTCCTCCATACGGAAAGAGATTGCGGATGCCACAGTGTTCGCCGGAATTTGATTGGCATCCATTTGGCTGTGGCTACAGCATGGTCGCATCGTTCAGCTTCCGCTGCCGCAAGGCCTGCTTCACACCTGGCTTCTGCAGCCGCTGCCAGCCTGGAAAAGCAAATGTTCACACTGGTATCGGCCGTCGCGACCGACGAGCCCCTGCCGGCAGCACGGCCTGGTCGTCGCTGAACATGACTCCGTCGCCTCGTCGATAACGCATGCTCGAGTGCTCCAGGTCGAGTACGACGCCCCTGTAGTAGCCGCGGGGCGTGCCGGGAAGCCGGGTGACCCGTACAGGCACCATCACGCCAACTCTGGCGCATATCAGGCGAACCTCATCATCAATGTCAAGCGAGATCAGCCCAGGGGCTCGGTGGCTGTCGTTATGGCCCACGACTACTTCCCAACAGCCAGGGGAATGGCACACGAACGTAGCGCGAACTTGAAGTTCTGCATCTACGATACTGGCGATGGCTTGCTGAAGCAGGGCGGCGTCGGCGCCGTGGGCGCGAGCCGCGTCAGCCACCTGCTGGCCTTCGACCAGAACAAGGCTTGCGGCCGTGATGACCCGCTGGTCAATGCGCAGTAGGCTGGCAAGCGTCTGCAGTTCCTCATGAGTCATGGCTAAAGTCCGGTACCGCCGGTTGTTAAATGGATGGTTGACAGGTCATGCCTGGTACCGCGTATCGCACATTTGCTGCGTGGCAGGACGGCTCCTGGTTCAAGCTTTTGCCGGTTGTTAGCCGGTATGCGGGCCCGGGTACTGTGGAAGCTGGTCCGTGATCACTTCCCAAGGCGCCTTCTCGGCCACGTACCTGTGCTCTTTCGCCAGTTTAAAAGAGGGCGTGTCCAGCGAGCCAAGCCGTATGCCCAGCAATTCCGGCCGCTCCGCCCGGAACGCATAAATAGGTGAACCGCAGTTGGAGCAGAAGGCCCGAAACATTCCCGGCGAAGATTCGAACTCTCGCAATAGGGCCGCACCCTCAAGCAAATGAAAGTGCTCGCGTTTCACCGGTGCGTTGGCTGCGTGGCACGAACCGCTGGCCTTGCGGCAGCTTGCGCAATGACAATAGCCAAATTCGCCCGGCTCTTGAGTGAGCCGGTAACGGATCTCCTGGCAAAGGCAACTTCCTTCATGCATCAGCACGCTCCTGACCGAGACTGAGTTCAATGGCATAGGAACGCATCAGTCCATCGGAGATCGCGGAGGGAGGCTGGCGCTGCGCCGGTTCTGCGCTTGCAGGATGCGCTGCCGCAGTCTCAGTCCGCGATCTGGTAATTGGCGTTCGGCGCTTGGTATTTTGCATTGTTCATCTGCGGCGTGACCGGATGCCACTCAAAGGCGGCTTCCGGCCGCGCGGTCGAGAGCAGCTCCAAGGCGGCTTCGACGCTGACATCGGGCGAGGTCCACTCGCGTACCGCATCGGGCGTCAGCGCCATGGGTCGGCGCTTGTATCGCCCGTGCATCGGGCTCACGGCGTCGTCCGTAACGATGACGAAACCATGTTTGACGTCGTAGTTTTCCCCGGGCTCCCAGGCCGTGATTGCGGCGAAGAAAATCGGCTCCCCGTCTTTGGCATGTATGTACCAGGGCTGTCGCCGTTTCTGATTGCCAGGCCATTCGAACCAGCCGTCCACCGGGACGACGACGCGACGATTCAGCAGGCTGCGCCACATTCGTGATTTTTTCAGAATCTTGTCCAGGCGCGCGTTGATTTCGGGCCCGCGCCAATACCAGCGCGGCTTATAGCCCCAGAACAGCCTGTCGACCTGGTCCCGACCATTGCCCAACCGGTGCAGGACGATGGGGCAGGTGCCCGGGGGAACGTTGTATTTCAGGCCGTCTCCCACTTCGACCCGCGCGGGCTTCCATCCCGCCTTGGCTACATAGGTCTCGACCGCTGCTCGCTGGCTGAAACGTCCACACATAACGCTCTCCTTGGAAGAGGGCCTGTATTAGACGGTATGCCTGCTGCCTCCAGGCGTCAATCCTGCGTTGCGGGCCTGTTGTATATGGCGGAGTCATTCTCTTGCATTGGCGCCATCTGGAGCGAATAAGCTGACAGCGGACGCTGCTTCGTTCCCTCCAAGCCTGCGGGTTGAACGGAATGCGGTCAAAGAGCGTGTCCTAAGACTGGACCGCTTTGGGGTAAACGATAATAGCCCTCCTGTAACTGCCTGCCATTGAGTGGTTCGTTTGTAGAATGAAAATCTTTGCCATTGAAACCCCTGCGCTGGGCTGGGCAGGTTCCAATCTTTTGCGGTTATGGCAAGCATAGCTATGATGGTGTCGGTCACTGACAGGACTCCTCGCGGGCGGGGTCAATGGTGGCCGGCTGGCCGGTGTTATAGCCAGCAACGGAGTGGCATTCAGCAGCGCGTCAATGGCACTGCCGTCGAACAGGTCAATACTGTCGCTTGGAATTATTGACTTTGCATTCCATAGAAGCTTTGCCTATGCGCTGGTGTTCATCGCTTGGCTGGGCCCGGATCATCGGCATAGAAGTTTGAGTTTGCAACTCATCATCAGGATGCAAAATAAATTGATCATAAAATGCTGTAGTGCTGCGCATCATGGTGTTTGTCCTCTTATTTATGGTTTTTAATCTGTTGGCCGGGTAGCGCTTATGGTTCCTTGGCGTCAAATTCGGTAACGACGTTCATAAAGCGTATTGTGTTGCTTGTGCAAACCGCCAACGACGCTGACGTGTACCACCCTAGTTGAATGCCCGCGGCTCTTGTACCTGTGCTGCATTACGCGAAGCGCCAAGTCATGGCGAGGAAGATGCAAGAATCAGCATGACTGCCGAATGCCTTCGTTTTTTACGGTAGCAGCAGCGCTTTCCTTTAGGGTGCGGTGGTGTCTTCGGTGCGGCGCCGTCGGCTAGCCCTGATCCAGGAGCGTTTGCAGGCGGGTGTCGTGCTGCTCGGGCATGGCCCGGTCCTTATTTGGCTTCAGCGGGGATTTTTTCCAGTTGCGGGGAGTCTCATTGGTGTAGGCCGGATCCATTCGCTGTGATCCCGTCACTATCCGTACAGGGGGGTAGCTGTTCGGCTTATGGAAGGCGTTTCGCCGTGTGCTTAATGTAGGGACGGAAATGATGGAGGGTTTGATATGGAACCAATGAGATGGCCCAGCGATTTTCCAGGCAAGCATGACAGGCCCGAGGATTACATGCCTGCGAGAAAGTAGGACTTCAACGGAAAAAGCCGCCTTCAAGGCGGCTTTTTCATGGGCCGGAGGGCGTGCGGTCAACCGGGAGTTTCGCGCGTGGGCGGCAATTCCAACTCTTACCCTTTGACTGCGCCTGGCGCGCGGAGTTTGTGTGGCTGTTTGCCACAATAATTTCTGTTTTTTGCGATGTTTCAGTTCTATCGCGCAATAAATATCAATATGATACTTAAGTTTCAATTTTGGGCTATTTTTTATCATTTTATGAGCAGGCTGTGCCAGCCACGCCTTGTCTGCCATCTTGCTCATGTGGATGTGAATAAGGAAAAGGACGCGCATGTTTCTCAGCAACATGAAGGTTGGCAGTCGCCTTGGTCTGGCGTTTGGTTTGGTGCTCTGTATCACAATGATCATTTCATCTATCGGGATCTGGCGACTGCAAAGCCTGGCCGATGTCACGGAGCAGCTGACCAGCACCGACAATGAGCGCCTGCAGGCGGCGGTGGAGTGGCACCATGCCATCGATTTGAACTGGGTGCGGACATATGCCGCCTTGCTTGACAGCGATGGCAGCCGTCTGGAGCAATGGCAGGCGGAGATGGACAAGACTTCCGAAGCGATTCAGGGTGCACGCAAGACGGTCGAGCGTCTGATTCAGTCCGATGAGGGCCGGCGTATGCTCCAGGACATCGACAAGGCCCGGGAAGCGTATCGTTCGCCTCGCGCCGAGGCGTTCAAGCGCAAGGCGGCGGGAGAGGACGTGTCGGCGCTGCTGGAGAGCCGCTTGAAACCTTTGGCGCAGACCTACAGCCAAGCCTTGCTCGCGCTGGAGCAGCGCCAGCGGATGCTTTATGAGAACGCTCGCGTGGAGGCGGCCGCCGCAGCGGCTCAAAGCCAGGTCGTGCTGATCGCGGTCACGGTGGCGGCCCTGCTCATCGGGGCTGGCGCCGCTTTTGTGTTGAGCCGTTCGGTGACGACGCCTTTGCGCCAGGCCGTGGACAGCGCGGGCCGGATCGCCGAAGGGGATCTGACCCGAACCATCCGCAGCAGCGGCAAGGACGAAGCGGCGGCCCTGCTCGATGCGCTGCGGCATATGCAAGGCAGGCTGGGGCAGGTGGTCGCCGGGGTGCGCGCCAATGCCGAAAGCGTCGCCTCCGCCAGCGCGCAGATCGCGCAGGGAAATCAGGATTTGTCCGCCCGCACGGAAAGCCAGGCCAGCGCCCTGGAGGAGACGGCTGCGTCCATGGAGGAGCTGGGAGCGACGGTGCGTCAGAATGCCGACAATGCGCGCCAGGCCAATCAGCTTGCCTTGACGGCGAGCACGGTGGCGGCGCAGGGCGGCGCGGTCGTCAGCCAGGTGGTGGAGACCATGCATGGAATCAATGACTCCAGCCACAAGATCGCCGATATCATCGGCGTGATCGACGGCATTGCTTTCCAGACCAACATCCTGGCGCTCAATGCCGCGGTGGAGGCGGCGCGCGCCGGCGAGCAGGGCAAGGGTTTTGCGGTGGTCGCCGGCGAGGTGCGTTCTTTGGCGCAGCGCAGCGCCGAGGCGGCCAAGGAGATCAAGCAGCTCATCACCGTCAGCGTGGAACGGGTGGAGCAGGGTTCGACGCTTGTCGACAAGGCCGGAGAGACCATGGACCAGGTGGTGCAGGCCATAGGCCGGGTGACGGACATCGTGGGCGAGATCAGCGCTGCCAGCAACGAGCAGAGCGTGGGAGTGGCCCAGGTGGGCGAGGCCGTCGCCCAGATCGACCAGGCCATCCAGCAGAACGCCGCCTTGGTGGAGCAAAGCGCCGCGGCCGCCGCCAGCCTGAAGGATCAGGCAGAGCAATTGGTCGAGGCCGTGGCGGTCTTTCGCATCGCCGCCCAGCAGGAGGGCGCCGCCAAGCCGGTTGCTGCCGTGACTGCCCAAGCCCAGGCAGGCGTTCCTCGGGCCTATGCCCTGGCCAAGTCAGGCCACGGACGGCTTTCCAGGATGTCCGCCATGTCCAAGGCGACGCCGGCCAGGCCCGCCCTTGCCGGAGCCCCGGACGAGGACTGGGAAAGCTTCTGAGCCTGCTGCGCCAAGGTTAAGCATGGGGCCGGGGACGGGGCTGTTCCCGGCCCACCTGTCGATTTCACCGCGGAATTGACTACCCGGGCCCTGGCGGGCATGGAGGCGAGCACGGCACGAGCCGGCCGTGGCTCAGAGCGCCGGGATGCCCTGCATGTACCAGACGCTTGCGCCCAGGCCCGCCGCGGCGATGATGAGGCTGAGCGCGCGGTTCGCGCCCTGGGTGCGCCAGGCCAGGACGATGGCCAGCAGGGTGATGAGCGGCAACAGGACGAGAATGGGCATGATTGCGGGCGGCAGGGTAAAGTGACGGGTATTGCGCTTTTGGCGCCTGGGCTCGTGGACGCGGCGGCGGACAATGCACGCCTGGCGACGGAGCAGCGATAATACGACACCTTGCGGTAATTCGTGTATTTCCAGCCGCCGCGTCGGCTGCCTGTTGTTCGACCCAAGCAGACATGACTTCTTCCATCTCCCGCCGTATCACCATCCGCGACGTCGCCAAGGCGGCAGGGGTGTCCCTGACCACGGTTTCCCATGCGCTCAATGATCGCGGCGTGGTCGATCCGGCAACGCGGGCGCGGGTCAAGCAAGTGGCGGCGGAGCTGGGCTACCGGCCTAATGTCCGCGCGCAGCGGCTGCGCTCGGGAGCGGCCAACAGCATTGCGCTGGTGTCGTCCATGCCGTTCGCCGTGTCGGGCGGCGTGTCGCGGCTGGGCTTCATGATGGAGGTGGCCGGCATCGCCGCCGAAGCCGCCATGCGGCGCGGACTGGCCCTGGTGTTTGTTCCGCCGCTGGAGAGCGCGCAAGCCCTGCTGGAGGGACTGGACATCGACGGCGCCATTCTGATCGAACCGCTGGCTCAGGATCCCAACGTGCGACTGCTGCAGGAGCGCGGCGTGGCGCTGGTGTCCATCGGGCGCCAGGGCGGGACGGCCGATACGATCCCTTTTGTGGGTCTTCAGTCCACGGCAACGGCGCGCCTGCTGCTGGAACATCTGTGGGATCAGGGGCGCCGGCATATTGCCCTGGTGCAGGGCAGTGCGGCGCGGGATTCCTACGCCAGCCACAAGAAGGTCTATGACGCGTTCGCGGCCTTGCGAGGCATGACGCCGCGTTATGCGGAGGTGGACGAGGCGCAGGGCGAGGAGGGCGGCCGGGCCGCCTGCGCGGCCCTGCTTGCCCGATACCCGGGCACGGACGCCTTGTGCGTGCCGGTGGACGCCTTCGCCGTAGGGGCCCTGTCAGCCGTGCGGCAGGCCGGCCGAAAGGTGCCGCAGGATGTGATGGTGGCGACCCGCTATGACGGCCTGCGGGCCCGTACGGCGGAACCGGCGCTGACGGCGGTGGACCTGCTTTTCGAACACCTGTCCGGCAATACCAGTCGTTTGCGGGCGGCGGGCCCTGAGCCTGAACTCAGGGCTCGCACCTCCACCCAGGCAGCCGCCTAGCCGGCCGCCATCACGGCAATTCCCGACACGGTGGCGAACAGCAGCACTCCCAGGCGCAGGCGGCGCTGGTCCAGCCGATGATGCACCAGATGGCTGAGCGCCATGCCCAGCAGCAGGGCGGGTACGCACAGCAAGGCATAGCTCAGGTGCGACCAGGCCAGAGAGCCTGATAGCCCCAGCACCACCAGTGAAATGACTTCCCCGATCAGAAAGCACAGAGCCACGGTCGAGCGCAGGGTGGCGACCGGGGCGTGCTGGTAGACCAGGGCCAGGGGCGGGCCGCCGATCCCGGTGGCGGTCTCCGTGATGCCCGTGACCAGGCCCGTGGCGATGAAGGCATTGCGGCCAGGCGTGAAGCTGGGCGCCAGCACGGAGGCCAGCACGGCCAGCAGCGTGCTGATGCCGACGAACTGATTCAGCCAGTAGGTGGACAGGACCAGCAGAATGCCCAGTCCGGCGAAGGTACCGACAAAGCGTCCCGCCGTGATCCAGGCGGTGCCGCGGCGGTCGACGGCGCTCCGTTCCCGCCAGGCTACATAGGCGTTCAGGGGCAGCATCAGGAACAGCAGCGTGCCGGGAATGGCCTGCGGGTGGACCAGGGCCAGCACGGGAACGACGATCAGGGCGAAGCCCATGCCGCTGGCGCCCTGGATGAAGGCGCCGGCCAGCAGGGCCGCGAAGGCGGCGAACAATCCAGCCGTCATGCCAAGACCTGCTCGCGTTCAGCGCGCCGCGCCAGGTGTTCGGTGGACGGCGCATGGAGCTTGCGGATGTCCGCCTGCGCGATGGCGTGGCGGGCCAGCTCCCGCACCTCGTCCAGCAGGGGCTGAGGATCCCAGTCCACGGGCTGGCCTTCCCACAGGCGCAGCCGCCCTTGGACCACCACTGCGCGTATCTGGTTCCCAAGGCAGGTCCCACGAGGGCGTCATCTCCGGCACCCGCAGGTCGACCAGCAGGCGCAGCTCGCTTGGCGTGACCAGGGTGGCATGCGCCAGCAGGGCGGCCGGCCCCAGGGCGCCGATATGGGCCAGGTGCTCGATGGGGCGGCGGTCATGCGCGTTCAGGGAGCGCTCCACTGCCACCAGGTGCTCGTTGGCATGAGTCTGGAATATGCGGCCGGCCTCCGCGCTCATGGCGTAGATGCGATGCAGCATGGCGTCGCTGGCCGCTTCGGGTATGGAAATGGCCAGCGAGGAGGTGATCAGGTCGTGATGTTCCCACTGCCGCAGATGGGTCTGCGCCCGGGACAGGATGGGCAGCAGGCCCGGGTGCGGAATGGGGCGCGGCAAGGGATCGGTAAGCAGATGCTGCAGTTGCTTGCAAAGTCGATGCAGGCGCGCTGGTCGATACATTCCCCGACCGGGCGGCAATGAACATCCCCTGGCCGGACGGCGCCTGCCGTCGGCAAAGCCCAATGCGGCTTGAGCCAGGGCAGGCTGTGACGCGATCCGGTCAGCGTGCCCTGGGATAGGCGCCGCCAGCGTGTTCAGTCGACGATGAACAGCCGCGCACCCGTAAGAGTGGAAGAGCGATGCGCCTCGGCGTTGTCGGCAACATGATAGGAGTGCCCGGGCTGCAGGGTGAAGCGCCGCCCGTCTTGCAGTTCCGTCTCCAGCGTGCCCTCCAGGCACAGCAGCATATGCCCCTTGACGCACCAGTGATCGGCCAGATAGCCGGGGCTGTACTCCACCATGCGCACGCGTACGGGGCCGAATTGCTGCGTGCGCCACCAAGCCATGCCTTGTTCTCCTTTGTGTTCAGTGGGCGCGATGGTGGACCAGTCGACGGTACAGAAGGGCAGGTTGGCAATGTTCATCAGAGCGTGTCCGAAGTTGCGGATATGTCAGCATGATAGGCCAAGTCGCAGGGCTTGAGCGGCCCTTTGTCCGCGCGCCCCGTGGGGCTAAGCAGATACAAGCCATTTCAATTTTGAAATTTGCTGACTATCCAGGGCGGCGCGCATATTGGACACTAGCGCCTGCGCGTCGACTTGGGCGCCATGGCATGGTTGGAACATCAAAGGGGAAGGACATGAACGCACGCGAACTATTCCTGGCCGGCCGCTGGAAACAGCGCTGGAGCCTGCTCTGCCTGACGGCCGTCCTGTCGGCCTGCAGTACGCCGCCGCATGCGCCGGAACGCCAGGCGGTCGGCGCGGCGGCCCCAAGCATGGCGCCGCAGGCGGCCTCCACATTGGGAACGCAATGGGGCGAAGGACGCGAGTCGCGCATTTATACCGTCCAGGCTCAACGCATCGAGCCGGAACGGGATCGGCAGCAATTGCGCTACTCCGATGAGCGCAGCATCCGCCAGGCTTTGGGAAGCGGGCTGGACGCGCAGCGCAGCATCCTGCTGGATCGGGGCAATGTGGAGTGGTCGGTGCAGGACGCGCGCGGCTTGCCCCTGCCCATCTACAGCACGCCCGGCCAAAAGAATTACCAGCTGGCGGGCAAGGCCGGGGAGCGGTATGTGCTGGTCT
The DNA here is from genome assembly GCA_023425645.1 of Pseudomonadota bacterium. Taxonomy (GTDB): domain Bacteria; phylum Pseudomonadota; class Gammaproteobacteria; order Burkholderiales; family Burkholderiaceae_B; genus Alcaligenes. Next base: position 121,699 of record JAFACG010000044.1, on the reverse strand, counting down.
ATGAGAATCGCAGCAGCACGCCTTATGAGATCGTCACCACCGTAGACGGCCTGGATGTGCTGTCGGGGCAGGCGGGCAGCCGGCGCAATAACGGCTATATGCTGCAGCCCGGCGCGGTCCTGCGCATCGAAGGCTTTCGCAAGAGCGCCGACGAGGTCGCCGCTTTTCGCTTCTCCGGCAAGGACAGGGCTTATGCCAGCCATGCTCTGGCGGGCGATTCCCGCAATATCGGCGTGATAGGGGTCGTGCTGTATGAGCTGCGGACCCATGAACCCGCCGCCGCCCCCAATCCTTTCCCCGCCGATTCCAAGGGCGGCTACGCCCAGCCGCCGCGATATTGAGGGCGGGCCTTGCCGCCCGGGAGGGCTTCATGCCGGGCCGCGAGCCTGTTCCAGCAGCCAGCGGCGAAAGCAGTCGGCCTTGTGGGGCAGCCGCCCCTTGGGCGACACCAGATACCAGGTCCGTTCCGTCTGCACGCGGTGCGGGAACGGCGCCTGCAAGCATCCTTTTTCTATCATTTCCTGGATGAAGGGCGTCTGTCCCATCAGCGCCCCCAGTCCGGCCATGGCCGCCTGCAAGGCGACGGCGTGCGAATCGAACAGCATGCCTTCCTGCGGCAGGCGGTCCTGCAGACCCAGGGAGCCCAGCCAGCGCGGCCAATCCTGCGGTGAATGAGTGATGTGCAGCTTGGGCGCGGCCTGCAGGTCCGCCGGTTCGCGTATGACGTGGCGCCGGATGAAGGCGGGGCTCATGACGGGCAGCATGTCGGCGCCGCAGAGATGGTCGAACTGGAATTCGGGCGCGTGGCCGTAGGGGCGGACGGCCAGGTCGCAGGATTCGTAAAGCTGCTGCAGGGGCAGCGTGCCTGACAGCAGGCACAAGCGTATGTCCGGATGCCGCTGCTGGAAGGAGTGCAGGCGCGGGACCAGCCAATGCATGGCGAAGTTGGGCAGCACGCTGAGCGTGAGGGTGGCATTGTGGCGTGCGCTTTGCAGATCCTGGGTGGCAATGTCGATGGTGTCCAGCGCGTGGCGCAGTTCCAGCAAGTAGGCATGACCCTTGTCCGTCAGGGCCAGGGTGCTGTTCTGGCGCATGAACAGGTGCATGTCCAGCCAGGTTTCCAGTTGCTTGACCTGTTGGCTGATGGCGGAATGAGTCACGTGCAGTTCCTGCGCGGCGGCGGTGAAGCTCAGGTGACGGGCGGCGGCCTCGAAGGCGCGCACGGCATTCAAGGGGGGCAGGCGGCGTCGTTTCATGGCGGCTCGGTAAGCTTGACGGGTTGTTAGCTATTCTAAAGGCAATTGCATTCGCCGAAGGTTTTTCAAACGTTAGAATGGCCGCATAACAATTCCATACCGGGAGACATCATGAACCGAGCTGCACGGGTCCTGGCCCGATGCGGGCTGGCCGTCTTGACGGCGGCCGCCGCATCCGCCATGGCGCAGACGCCTTATCCGCAGGCGCCCATCACTGTCGTCGTGTCCTATGCCGCCGGAGGTACGGCGGACATCGCCACGCGCATCGTGGCCGAAGCCATGGGCCAGGAGCTGAAAACGCCTTTCGTGGTGGAAAACCGTCCGGGCGGCGGCGGCGCGGTGGGCGTACAGGCGGCCTTGCGGGCCAAGCCGGACGGTTACACCCTGGTGTCGGGCAGCTCGGAAATATCCTTGGCCGCGACGGGCAAAACGCCTGCGCCGCAAGATGTGCTGGAGCGCCTGACGCCGCTTGCCCAGGTCGCGGTGGCGCCCATGGTGCTGGTGGCCCGCTCGGACCGGCCCGAATCCGTGCAGCAATGGCGGCAGCGCAGTCGCGACCCGCAGGATCGCGTCACCTATGCGACTCCGGGCATCCTGACGCCCATGCACCTGATCATGAGCAAGCTGGCGGACCAGGCCGGCATGTCGCCCCAGCATATCCCCTATAACGGCGGCGGCCGCGCCGTGGCTGACCTGATGGGCGGCCAGGTCGACCTGGTCGTGGTCGCGCTGGGAACCGTGATGGGGCAGATCCAGGCCGGGCAGGTCAAGGCACTGGCGGTGCTGAATCCGCAGCGATCGGGCCTGCTGCCCGGCGTGCCCACCGTCGGCGAGGCGCTGGACCAGTCTTTCGGCGCGATACCCCTGACCTGGTTTGGCTGGCTGGCGCCCGCCGGCACGCCTGCCGAGGTCCGGTCGCGGCTGGAGACGGCCTTGAAAACCGTGATGGCGCAGGAACCGGTGCGCGAGCGCCTGCTCCAGGCCGGCCTGGAGCCTCGCTTCCTGGAGGCGGCGGCGTTCCGCCGGGAACTGGCCGCCGAGGCCGAGTACTACCGCGATGCGGCCGAACTGGCGGCCCGGGCGCAATGACCAGTCCGCGCGGCGTTCAATCAAGGAGTAATGGCATGAATCCGGGTTTTCTGGTGCTGGACGACAAGGACAATGTCGGCGTGGCCTTGCGGCGCCTGGCCGCGGGCACGCGGCTGGACCTGCCTGCGTCCTGCGCCGCGCCGCACAGGGCTGCGTCCCTGACGGTGATGGAGGATATACCGATGGGACATAAGTTTGCCTTGTCGGATCTGGCGGCGGGCGATCCGATCCTGAAGTACGGCGCCGTCATGGGAGTGGCCACGGCGGCGATCGGCCAGGGCCGGCACGTGCATATGCACAATGTGGAAAGCCGGCGCGGCCGGGGAGATTTATCGTGAGCGAGACATTTCTGGGCTTCGCCCGCCCCGATGGCGGCGTGGGCATACGCAATCATGTGGCCGTGATCGCCGTCATGGACAATGTGAATCCGGTGGTGCGCCGCATCTGTGAACAGGTGGCGGGCACGGTGCCGGTCTGCGCCGCCTACGGGCGCGGCCAGTTCGGTGTTGACCTGGAGCGGCACGACCGGGTCCTGATCAATTACGGTTCGCATCCCAACGTCGCGGCGGCCCTGGTGATCGGGCTGGAAAGCGTCACCACGCGCCGCATCGCGCAGGCCATCGCCTTGAGCGGCCGTCCCGTGCGCAGCCTGGACGTGCAGAACGCAGGCGGCACGGTGCTGGCGGTGCAGCACGGGGTGCAGCAGGCGCTGGAGCTGGTGATCGAAGCCTCGCATCAGCGCCGCGAGCCTTTTGCGCTGAGCGAGTTGGTGATAGGCGTGGAGTGCGGCGCCTCGGACGCCACCTCGGGCCTGACCGCCAATGCGGTCACCGGCCTGGTGTCGGACTGGCTGGTGAGCCAGGGCGGGACCGTGATCCTGTCCGAGACCGACGAGATCGTCGGAGCCGAGCACCTGCTGGCCGAGCGCGCCGCCACCCCTCAGGTGGCGCAGCAATTGCTGGGCGCCGTCAAGCGGCTGGAGGCTTTGTCGGATTTCCAGGGCCTGCAGCTGTGGCCCCTGGGCGAAGACAATATCGCCGGCGGCCTGAGCACCGTGGAGGAAAAGTCGCTGGGAGCCATCCGCAAGGGCGGCACCAGCCCGCTGGTGGAAGTGCTGGACTATGGCCAGAAGCCCAGCCGCAAAGGTCTGGTCTTCATGGACGCGCCTGCGCCGGGCGTGGAGAACGTATGCGCGATCGCGGCTGGCGGGGCGCATCTGATCGTGTTCAACACGGGAGTGGGCAATCCCATCGGCCATGCCTTGAGCCCGGCATTGAAGGTCACCGGAAACCCGCGTACCGCCGAGGCCTTCCGGGACAATATCGACGTGGACGTCAGCGCCATCCTCAGCCGGGGACAGTCCCTGGAGGGCGCCGCCGACCGTTTGCGTCAGGCCGCCTTGCGCGTGGCCTGCGGCAGCCTGACGCGCAGCGAGGTGCTGGGCGATACGGAAATCACCATCTCGCGCATCGAGCTGGGCTTCGCGCGCCATTATGCCGGGACGGCCCAGGCATGAGCGTCGTGCATGTTCAGTACGAGCCCTTGCGGAGCTGGTGCGCCCGGATGCTTCAGACAGCGGGCGTGCCCGCTGAGCAGGCCCGCGTGGCGGCGCATTACCTGTTGCGCACGGACGCCCGGGGCATTGCCACGCACGGCATCACCCGCCTGGCGTCCTATCTGGACAAGCTGGAGAGCGCCGAGGTCAATGCGCGGCCGGACCTGCGCGTCAGCGCGGACGAGGCGGGCGGCCTGCTCGTGCAGGCGGATGGAGCCCTGGGGCAGCTTGCCCTGCGGGCGGCGTTGGATCACGGCTTGCCGCTTCTGCGCAAGCAGGCCATGGCGGTGATCCGCATCCAGGCTTGCGGTCACCTGGGCGCCCTGGGCATGTATGCGCTGGAGGCGGCCGAGCAGGGCTTCTTCTGCCTGCTGGCCCAACGCACGCCGCCCCTGATGGGCATGCCTGGGTTCCAGGGACCGGCCATCGGCAACAACCCCTTCGCTTACGCCAGCCCCGTCGCCGGCCGCGATCCCCTGGTGTTCGACATGGCCTGCAGCGTGGCCGCCCGCGGCCACATCCTGCTCAAGGCCAGGGAGGGCTCCGCCATCCCCGGAGATTGGGCGCTGGATGCCCAAGGCAGGCCGACCACCGATCCGCAGGCGGCATTGCAAGGTTCCTTGCTGCCCAGCGCCATGCACAAGGGCATGGGCCTGGCCATGCTGGTGGAGTGCCTGGCAGGCGGCCTGGCGGCCAGCGCCGCAAGCGTTGCAGCCCTGGAGCAACCCGCTTTCATTCCGACGGCCGGCGCCATGGGCCGGCAAAGCGCCTGGATGCTGTTGATCGATCCGCAAGGCCTGAGCCAGGGGATGTTCGATGCATACATGGGGGCTTGGGCGGACAGCTACCGTCGCCAGGGCGGCGGGCAGGCGCGCCTGCCCGGCCAGCGCGGAGCGCGGCTGGAAGCCCAGGTGCGGGCCAGCGGCCTGTTGCCGATACATGCCAGCATCTACGAGGAACTGGTCTTGCTGGCGCAGAGCCGCCGCGTGCCCCTGCCGGCTGCCGTTCCAGCCTCCGCCAGTGTTTGCGATGACCGCCTGGGCCTGGCCGGGTAGGGCTTTTTGTTTCTATGGAAGCGCTCCGGGCAGGGAAGACCACTCTTGGATTGCGCGAGCGCCTCTGGTAAGTTGGACCGGGACTGCTACTTCGCAAGGATCGCCCGTGCCCGTAGAGTTGAGCCATCCCGAACACTTCGTTCATGTTCGCATCATCATCGGTATGGTGCTCGGCATCAGTCTTTCGCGGTTGATCGTCGGCCTGTCCGAGTTCATCCAGCACCCCAAGCGCAAGAAAATATATCCCATCCATCTGGGCTGGGTGCTGTACCTGTTTCTGACCATCATCCATTTCTGGTGGTATGAATTCAGCCTGGCCAAGGTGCGGGTCTGGTCTTTCGAGCTCTATTTCTTCCTGATCTTCTTTACCAGCGTATTCGCGCTGATGGCGTCCCTGCTGTTTCCGTCCAGCATGGAGGAATATCGGGATTTCGAGGACTATTTCCAAGCTCGCCGGCGCTCCTTCTATATCCTGTTCGTCCTGGTGCAGCTCATGGACGTGGTGGACACCGCGCTCAAGGGCAAGACCTATTTCCTGAGCCTGGGCATAGAGTATCCGCTGCAGCAGGGCGCCCTGATCCTGCTGGCCCTGGCGGCGATCGTCGTGCCCGGCAAGCGCTACCAGGCGGTTTTCGTCTTTCTGGCGCTGATTTATAAAGTATTGTGGATTTTTCGCCTGTACGACGTCCTGGACTGAGCGGCGGCCAGGGCTCAGAAGCGGGGGTGCCAGCTCGCCACGTAACGGGGCAGGGGGCCGCGCAGCAGGCGGTGCTCTTCTTTTTCCATATCCAGGTCCAGCAGCGCGTTGCCGCACAGGGCGTGCCCGCCGTGGTCCCAGTGCAGTATCTTCCTGCCCTCGGGATGCGGCGCATAGCCGTCTATCGGGCCTTCCGCGCGCCGGGTGATGGCCGTCACGATGACCGGAATGCCGCCTTTCGTGACGGTCTTGATGGGGTTTCTGAGCTTGGCCATGATTCGCGATCCGGAGAGGACGAACAGCATCATTCTATGACCGGAAATCCTGGTGTCCATGGTTGCGCCTCCCCCATTTGGGGGAGGGCGGCGCATGCGTCGGCGAGCCGGGCGCATCGCGATCAGAAAGGCCGATGCTCCGTCACGCCTAGAGTCCGCCGGATACGGTCAGCACCGTGCCGGTCACGTAGGACGCCTGCTCGGACATCAGCCAGGCGACGGCCTGGGCGATTTCCTGCGCCTGTCCCGGGCGTTTGAGCGGTATGCGGGCGGCGACGCGCTCGGGGCGGCCTGGTTCGCCGGCGCGGGCATGGATGGAGGTCAGCACGGTCCCCGGGGCGACCACGTTCACATGAATATTATCCTGGGCAAGTTCTTTGGCCAGGCCCGTGCTGAAGGATTCGAGCCCGCCTTTGCTGGCCGCGTACGCCACATATTCATCGGGCGCGCCCAGCCGGGCCGCAATGGATGAGATATTCACGATATGCGAGCGATGCGTGCGGCCCTTCCAGCGCCGGGCGGCTTCCCGGCACAAACGGATAGGCGCCAGCAGGTTGATGTCCAGGATGCTGGCCAGGTCCGTATCCTGCAGCGCTTCCAGGCGTCCCAGAGGCCCGGTGATGCCGGCATTGTTGACCAGTCCGCCGACATGGCCCATTTCCTGGGCGGCATCGAAAATGAGGTCCGGCGCCTGCGCCTGGCGTATATCGATGCGCAGGCTCTGGCAGGCCGGCCCCTGGTTGTTCAGCCGGGCCGCCAGCTCAGGGCCATCGCTCTCGGCGCTGGAATAGGTGAAGAGGACCGGATGTCCCCTTTCGTGCAAGGTCCTGACAATTTCCGCTCCTATGCCGCGGCTGCCGCCGGTCACGATGATGACGGACTGGCTGGGTTGAAGCAGGTCCACGGGCAAGGCTCCTTGGTGCATGAATGACGAGCCTAGAAATATCTCATTGCGTCGGGACTGGCAAGATGACATTGTCCAAACTTGCTGTCGTCCAGGTCTGGCCGCAGTACACTGGTCTTCAGTGATTATCCAGGAGAATGCCATGACAAAGTGGGGAATCGTGTGTCTTTCGGCGGCCTTGACCGCCTGTGCGAGCAGCGAATCCGCGGCGCCTGCCCCGATCGGCATGCCCAACCCGGCCTCGGCCTATTGCCTGGAGCAGGGAGGCAGCCTGGAGATCGTGACCAGGCCGCAAGGCCAGGTGGGCATGTGCACGCTGCCGGATGGCACGGTGATCGAGGAATGGGAGCTGATGCGCCGCGACCATCCCGCCCACCATGGATGAGGGGCGCGCTATGAAGGAAGCATCGGCGGCTGGCCGCCTCCAGGACGAGTTCGAGGTGAGGACGCATGAAGCCCTGCTGCAGTTGTACGGCGAGCCGGCGGAAGCGTCGTTGCGCAAGGAGGTGGACTATCTGCATCCCCTTTATCAACGTTATGTCCAGGCTTCGCCGTTCGTGGCCCTGGCCACCAGCGGACCTGAAGGGCTGGACGTGTCGCCACGCGGCGATCCGGCCGGTTTCGTACAGGTGCTGGACGAGAAGACCCTGCTCCTGCCGGATCGCCGCGGCAACAAGCGCATCGACAGCCTGCGCAATATCCTGCACGATCCCCGCGTGGCCTTGCTGTTCCTGATCCCGGGGGCTGGAGAGACCTTGCGGATCAACGGGCGGGCAACCATTTCCACCGATCCGCAATGGCTGGAACGATTTTCTGTTGGCGCCGCCAAGCCTCTCAGCGTCCTGAAGATTGCGGTGGAGACGGTGTTCTTCCAGTGCTCGCGCGCGACCTTGCGCGCCCGCTTGTGGGAGAGCGACGCGCATGTGCAGCCGGGCAGCCTGCCGAGCGCGGGAACGATACTGGAGGCGCTGAGCCAGGCGCGCATCGACGGGCGGCGCTATGACGCCGAACTGCCCGAGCGCCTGCGGCAGACTTTGTATTGATGACGGCGCGCCGACCGGCGCTTATGCCCAGCAAAGGAGTGGGTCATGAAGCAGATCGCGTATGGTGCCCGGCGGACTCTGGCCGCCGGTGTTCTGACGGCGTCCAGTCTGGGCGCAGCGGCGGCAGCCGCGCCGCCGGGCGCTGCCGCAAGTGATCCCGCCCGACTGGGCTGGATGCAGGGTTTTCCGCCGCCGGCCGAGCGCATCATCCGCTTTGCCGACGGCAACTATTTCCAGTTTCCCGCCTTGCGCTGGAGCGTATCGCATTTCCGCGAGCTGATGCCCACCATCAATGTGTCCCGGGGTTTGGGCGCGCCGGTCGCCTTGCCGCGCGCCGAACGCAGCGACATCGATTCCCTGATGTTCACGCCGCTGGGCGCGACCGAGCCCATGAGCTGGGCGCAGTCCCTGGATGCGACCTACACCGACGGCATCGTGGTGCTGCATCGCGGGCGCATCGTCTATGAGTGTTATTTCGGCTCCCTGACCGAATCCGGCCAGCATGCCGCCATGTCGGTCACCAAATCCGTCATGGGCACGCTGGGAGCCCTGCTGGTGGCCGAAGGCCGACTCGACCCGGCCGGGAAGGTGGCCGACTACGTGCCTGAGCTGGCGGCTTCGGCTTTTGGCTCGGCCACGGTGCGCCAGATCCTGGACATGACCACAGGCCTGGATTACAGCGAGGACTATGCCGACCCCCAGGCCCAGGTATGGGCGCACGCGCGTGCGGGCAGCCCCTTGCCGCCGCCGCCCGATTACCCGGGGCCGCGCTCCTACTACGAGTTTCTTCAGACCGTGAAGCCGCAGGGCAGGCACGGCGAAGCCTTTGCCTACAAGACGGTCAATACCGACGTGCTGGGCTGGATCATGGCGCGCGTGACCGGCAGGAATGTGGCGCAGCTGCTGTCCGAGCGCATCTGGAGCCGCCTGGGCGCCGAACAGGACGCCTATATGACGGTGGACTCCATCGGCACGCCCTTTGCCGGCGGCGGCTTGAATACCGGGCTGCGTGATCTGGCGCGCTTCGGAGAGATGCTGCGCAACGACGGCCGGTTCAACGGCCGGCAGATACTGCCCGCACAGGTGGTCAGGCAGATCCGCCAAGGAGGCGATCGGGAGGTCTTCGCCAAGGCGGACTATCCCTTGCTCAAAGGCTGGAGCTACAAGGACATGTGGTGGGTGACGGACAAGGAAGGCGGCGCCTTCAGCGCGCGCGGGGTGCATGGCCAGCGTCTTTATGTGGACCCCGCGGCGCAGATGGTGATCGTGCGCTATGCCTCCCATCCGGTTGCGGGCAATGCCGCCAATGATCCCGTGACCTTGCCCGCTTTCGAGGCTCTGGCGCGGATGCTGCTCCAAAGGCCGGATCGTCCCTGACGGCGATCAGGGCTGCAGCACGCGCTCCGAGCGCTGTCATGGGAATGCGCCGCAGGGCAGGGCCGCAAGTACGCATTGTTGCAGCAGAGCTTCGCCGTTCTGTCAGAATCAGCGCCACGGAAGGAGGATCACATCATGATCAAGAAATGGCTGGCTGTGTGCGTTTTGTTGGGATTGGGCGCTTGCGCCGTCTATACGCCCCACGGTTCCGTGGTGGTGGATCCCGACCGCTCGCATGGCAATGGCTCGTTCTGCCCGCCGGGGCAGGCCAAGAAAGGCAATTGCTGACGATAAAAGAAACGCCCCCCTTGGGGGCGGTCTTGCTTCAGCGTTCGATGCGCACCTCGAAGTAGGCCTCGGATTCGCCCAGGTCGCGAAAGCCGTCCGTCATGGCGCGGGTGGCGGCGATGATCCATTGCTTGGCCAGCGCGATATCGTCCGCGGACAGTTCCGTTTCGGCGGTCTCTTCCGCCAACTGCCAGGCGCGATAGGCCTGCACGACGGCCTCGGGGCCGCGCATGGCTTTTTCCAGCGTGCGCCGGAAACGTTCTTCGGCTTCGCGCCGGGCGCGTTCGGTGATATCAGAAGGGGCGTCGTGCAGGGTTATGCTGTAGGACATAACGGAATCCTTTTTTATTGCTGTATGGATGAACAGTAATTTAGCACGGGCCAGATGTGTTGGCGAGCGTTTTTCAAAGGGCCTTGTCATGCCGTGGTTGCGCTATGATCGAAGGCTGATCCGGGGCGCTGCCGCATCCTGCCCCGGCTGACACTGGAGTCGCCATGTCCGTAAATTTGAAAGAAATCGGCGGCGTGCCTGTTCTGGCGCGTCATAAAGCATCTTGTCACTGCGGCGCCGTCCGCCTGGAACTGGACCTGCCGGACGGCGTGGTCGACCCGCGCCGCTGCGACTGCTCCCTGTGCCGGCGCAAGGGTTTCATCATGGGCTCCACCCGGCTGGACCGCATCCACATCGTCCAGGGGCAGGAACACCTGCGGCTCTACCAGTTCAACACCCGGGTAGCCCGGCACTATTTCTGCGGGATTTGCGGCGTGCACACGCACCACCAGCGTCGATCCAATCCGCAGGAATACGGCTTCAACGTGGGCTGCCTGGAAGGCGTCAATCCCTTCGACATCCCGGATGTGCCGGTCAACGACGGCGTCAACCATCCCGCGGACCGGCAGGCCTGAGCCCGGCCGCGTTCACTTGCTCACTTTCCACTGCAGCTCGACGGTCTTGCCGTCCGGCGGGCTGCGCTGGATGTACAGCTGCGCCTTGCGATGGGCGCTAGGCATGTCGAAGCGGGCCTTGTAGACCTGCTGCCGGTTGTTCTTCGACGTCCAGGCGGGCGCCCGGCCGGCGCACCGCTGCACCAGGGCGATCAAGTCGGCCAGCTCCTGCCGGGCGCGGTCTTCGCTGCTCTTGTACCACGAGCATTGGTAGTAAGCGGATTCGATCTCGCCGCCTTCTTCAAACTGCGTGACATAGCAGTTTTCGGCGTCGGCTCCCGGCAACAGGAAGGTGGTTTCGTAGATATCTTCGTCCGTCTCGGCGCCCTTGATGTCGTTGAACAAGGAATCGGCGTGCAGGCCCAACTGGTTCAGTTCATTGCACTGGCTCCAGGCGAGCAAGGGGGCGGCCAGCAGGACCAGGCCCAGTGACAGGGGGTGCGGTTTCATGCGCGGCTCCATGCGATTCAAAGCGGCAGGCCGTGCCAGGCGGCCGACTGTTGAAAGAAAGACGGCAGGCTGGCACCCTGGTGGACGGCCTGCAGGCCGCCCTGAAAGGCCTGGACGCGTTCCTGGGGAGTGCCGTGGTGCGAGGGATCGTTGAAGGCATAGTCGCCCTTGCGGAAAAAAGACAGCATGGTGGTGCGCAGATCCACGGGATTCCACTGGGCCAGCTGCATGGCCCGCATGCCCATGTACCAGCCGGCCAGCCCGTCCGCATGCAGTTCCATGGCCTTGCCGGGCGGGCGGGCCTTCACGTTCATGAATTGCAGGATATGCCCCCATTCATGGGCCAGAATGCCCATCATGGCATGATCGGCCCTGCCGCCCATGGGGCCGGCCTTCACGAACTCTTCCATCATCAAGGTCATGCCGAAGACCACCGTGCCATGCGGATAGGGATGATTGCCCAGGATCGCGGTGGTGGCGAAGGCATTGCCTTGATTGCCGTCGTTCAGCATGAACAATCCCGGACGCACGCCGAAGGTCTGGCTGAGTATGGCATGCTCCAGCGTCATGCCCTGATCGAGCATGGGATTGCCCGTCGAGCTGAACAGTTGCGGGCCCGGGCCTCCCGTGCCGCCGTAGCTGGCGGACCAGGAACAGGCGATCTCGCCCTGCGCCGCCTCCTCGGGAGGCCGATCCTGGTCGGGCGGGGAGGCATAGTCGTCGGTGGGCCAGGCGAATGCGGCGCCACAGGCGCAGCTCAGTCCCAGGCAGGCAGTGGCGCCGAGCAGCCGGCGCCGGTTCGGTGAAGGTTTCGATGAAGGCATGACAAGGCTCCCGGAGGCGTGGCAGGCGATGCGCCTGTCAGAAATTGCGCGTATGGTACGAGCCGGCCATGTTTTCGGATATAGCCAAAATGGGGTATATGCCGGGGCGCGGGACGGCATCCCATCGTCGGGGCAGGGCGCTGCGCGACAGGGGCGGCAAGGGTATACTCCCAGGCCAGTTGCATTCCGAATCTCCGAATCCAGAGGTGTGTCGTGCAGGTCGTGGTCATGGGCAGTATCACCGTCGATATCGTCGTATCCGGCATGCCGGCGGAGCTGGCGCGCGGCGACAAGCAGGAGGTCGCCGCGATCGATCTGTATCCGGGCGGCGGGGCGGTCAACGCCACGGCGGGCTTTCTGGACCAGGGCGAGCAGGTGCGCCTGCTGGGCGCGGTAGGGCAGGATGAACTGGGCGCGCGCCTGCGCGCGCATCTGGACGGCTTGGGCGTGGACACGAGCGGCGTGCAAATGTGCGCCGACCAGCAGACGGGCAGGGCGATCGTGCTGGTGGGGCCGACGGGCGGCGCATCGGTGCTGGCCCGGCGGGGCGCCAACGGCTGCCTGCGCGTGCGGCCGCAGGACCTGGCCGCCGACCTGCTGTACGTGGCGCCGCTGGCTGGGGCGCCCATGGAAAGCCTGGCCGCGGCGCTGGCGCAGGGCGGCAAGCGCGCCGCCTGCCTGATGGTCAATCCCGGCGTGTCCAGCGTGCAGCGTCGGGACGAGGCTTTCCGCCAGGTCTGGGAGCGCGCCGACGTGCTGGGCCTGAACGCCGTCGAGGCGCAGATGCTGGCCGGGGTGGCGCCGGCCGATATCCTTGCCGATCTTCCCGTGGCCCAGGCGGGCCTGCTGGCCGAGCGCCTGCAGCGCCATGCCAGGCAGGCCGTGGTGATCACCCTGGGCGTGCAGGGCGCGGTGCTGGCTCTGGACGGCCAGCGCCATTTCGAGCCGGCCCGCCAGGTGGCGGTGCGTTCGACGGTGGGCGCGGGGGACGCCTTCAACTCCCGTTTCGCCCAGGCCTGGTGCCGGCGCCGCGATCCGGGCTATGCTTTGCGGCAGGCCACCCAGGCTGCCGCGGACGTCCTGGGGCAATGGTCCGGAAACCTCTTTGCCCCCATGCTGGGGGAAAGCCCGGACGAAGGGCCCAAAGCGTAGTTCCTTCTCAAGAAAGAGGCTGTGCCATGGCGCATATCGTGATCATCGTCGTCCTGTATGTCCTGATCTCCGGCATTCTGGGGCTTACGCTCTACCATACCCGCCCGCGGACCTGGCTGCGCGACACGGCATTGCTGATGGTCACGCCGCTGGCCGTGCCCGTGATCTACGGCATCGTGACGCTGCTGGAGCGCTGACCCGCCCTCAGGCGCCATCCTGTTCACGAGAGCGGCGCATGATGTATTGCTGAATCTCCGAACGGACCTGGTCCTGCGTGCATGCGCGGCTGCGGTAGGCCATCCAGCGCCAGTGTCCGCCCTGCGGCGTGCTCAATTCAACCTGCGTCAGCACGTATTCCTGGTCTTGCTGCAGGCCATGCAGCCAGGACGGCAGCGGTGAACTGGGGCTCCATGCCGCATAGATGGGCACGCCTGCCAAGCTGCCACCTATATAGAAACGGTAAGGCTCGATGGGCATGGTGGCTCTCGTCTGAAAAATCGGTCCGGGTCAGGCGGACTGCGCCGGCCAGGATTTCATCTAACGTCATTCATGAAAGCCGGGCATCTGCTGTCCGGTTTAGGGCGGGCTAGGCCGGACGGCGCATCGGGCGCGCGGCGCGTACGCTCCGCCCGCAAGCCGGGGCATCTTCACAATCGTTGACTTCATGTCTGGCGGGGGCGCGGCTACCATGTCGTCAATCCCTGTATTTAGCTGTTTGTTTCGGATCGATGTCATGAGTAACGCCACCTTTTTGATCGATTATGTGCCCATGGCGCTGATGCTGGCCGGCGCGGGCATCCTGGGCTTCATCCTGGCCTCATTCTGGTTCCATCGCGCCTGATCGGTCTGCCGTCATGCCTCGCGCTCCGGCAGCCGGCTTCGTACGCCCTTCCTTCGTTCCCGGTGTTGCTTTTTCTGCAATTTTGTGCACAAAGGCTTCAGCCTTCAAGCAAGTGTAGTAAGCTGCTTTTCACGGTCCGGCCCCCGCCTTTGCTCAGGGCCCGACCGAACATCCGTTGAACGCGGATTTCTTGGACTTCTTGTTTTCGTTCCGGCGGCCCGTTCGCCGGGGCCGCAAACCCAGGTCGCTCAGGAAGGGAAATCATGTTTTACCGCTTGTTTTCGGTGTGTGCAGGTTCTCTGGTCCTGTCGGCGTGCGCCTCATCCGCCGAGCAGCCCAGGTCCGTGGCGCAGTCCAATCCGGCTGCGGCCTTTTGTCAGCGCATGGGCGGGCAGACCTTGCTGTACCAGGGGCCGCGCGGCAACTATGGCACCTGCCGGATGCAGGACGGCTCGGAAGCCGAGGAGTGGGCTTTCTACCGCACCTGGTTCCCGCGCCGGGACTGATTGATGCCCGAATGTGGTTTTTGTGGCGATATTGGCCGCACTGATGGGCTAAGGTGATAAACTTAAGCAATCAAAAGTGTTATCCGGGAAGCAGAATCTTATGAAAACCACGCGAACTACCCGTCGGCAAGTCTAGCCGTGGCCGCGTAGCGTTTCGTTTGCTTTCCAAGAACGTTCAATTCAAAAGCGCGGCTTTTCAAGGCCGCGTTTTTCATTTCAGGAAGTGTTATGGTCCGAATCACACTGCCCGATGGCTCCCAGCGAGAGTTCCCGGGTCCGGTTTCCGTCAGCGATGTCGCGAACTCCATTGGCACCGGCCTGGGCCGGGCCGCCCTGGCCGGCCGCGTGGGCGCGCCCGGCGCCGAGTCGCGCCTGGTGGACACCTCCTATGTGATCGACCATGACAGCGAGCTGGCCATCATCACGGCCAAGGATGCCGAAGGCCTGGATCTGATCCGGCACTCCACGGCGCACTTGCTGGCCTATGCCGTCAAGAGCCTGTTCCCCGACGCCCAGGTCACCATCGGCCCGGTCATCGAAAACGGCTTCTACTACGACTTCTCCTACAAGCGCCCCTTCACGCCCGAAGACCTGGAAGCCATCGAGAAGAAAATGGCCGAACTGGCCAAGAAGGACGAGGTCGTCACGCGCGAGGAGTGGCTGCGCGACGACGCCGTGGCCTTCTTCAAGAGCATAGGCGAGGACTACAAGGCGGAGATCATCGCCTCCATTCCGTCCAACGAACCCATCAGCCTGTACCGCGAGGGCGATTTCATCGACTTGTGCCGCGGCCCGCACGTGCCGTCCACGGGCAAGCTCAAGGTATTCAAGCTCATGAAGGTGGCCGGCGCCTACTGGCGCGGCGACAGCAACAACGAGATGCTGCAGCGCATCTACGGCACGGCCTGGGCCACCAAGGAAGAGCAGCAGGCCTACCTGACCATGCTGGAAGAGGCCGAGCGCCGCGACCACCGCAAGCTGGGCCGCGAACTTGACCTGTTCCACTTCCAGGAAGAGGCGCCCGGCCTGATCTTCTGGCACCCCAAGGGCTGGGTCGTCTGGCAGCAGGTCGAGCAGTACATGCGCAAGGTCTACCAGGACAACGGCTACCAGGAGGTCAAGGCGCCCCAGATCCTGGACCTGTCCTTGTGGAAGAAGACGGGCCACTGGGACAACTATGCCGAAAACATGTTCACGACCGAGTCGGAGAACCGCGTCTACGGCCTCAAGCCCATGAACTGTCCCGGCCACGTCCAGATCTTCAACGCCGGCCTGCATTCCTATCGCGAGCTGCCCATCCGCTACGGCGAGTTCGGCCAGTGCCACCGCAACGAACCTTCCGGTTCGCTGCACGGCATGATGCGCGTGCGCGGCTTCACCCAGGACGACGGCCATATCTTCTGTACGGAAGACCAGCTGCAGGACGAATGCGCCGCCTTCACGGCCCTGCTGCAGAAAGTCTATGCGGATTTCGGCTTCACCGAGATCCTCTATAAAGTGGCGACCCGCCCGGAGAAGCGCATCGGCGACGACGCCGTCTGGGACAAGGCCGAACAGGCCCTGATCGAAAGCCTGCGCCGCACCGGCTGCGACTTCGAGATTTCCGAAGGCGAGGGCGCCTTCTATGGTCCCAAGATCGAATACACCCTGAAAGACGCCATCGGCCGCCACTGGCAATGCGGCACCATCCAGGTGGACTTCTCCATGCCGGCCCGCCTGGGCGCCGAATTCGTCGATGCGCAGGACCAGCGCCGCGTGCCCGTCATGCTGCACCGGGCCATACTGGGTTCGCTCGAACGCTTCATCGGCATGCTCATCGAGAACCATGCCGGCGCGTTGCCGGCCTGGCTGGCGCCCGAGCACGCCGTGGTCTGCTGCATCTCCGAGGGCTCGGCCGATTATGCCCAGGCTGTGGCCCAGGAATTGAAGAAACGGGGTTTGCGCGTCTCCTCCGATTTGCGCGGTGAAAAAATCACTCGTAAAATCCGTGAGCATAGTATGCAGAAAGTGCCCTATATCCTGGTCGTGGGTGAAAAAGAACGCGAAAACGGCACGGTCGCTGTGCGCGCGCGAGGCGGCGTGGACCTGGGCGTGATGCCTTTGGCCGATTTTTCCGCACGATTGGAGCAAGAGATCGATAGCCGTTACTAAATCAGGACGGCATCGTTTTTATCGACATTTTTAGGAGTTTTCGACATCGCAACCGAGAAAAAACATCGCATCAACGGTGAAATCCGTATCCCAGAGGTGCGACTCATTGGAATCGAGGGTGAACAGCTGGGCATCGTGAAGGTGTCCGAGGCGTTGGCCATGGCCGAACAGCACGACGTGGACCTGGTGGAGATCGCGCCCGCCGCGCAGCCGCCCGTCTGCCGCCTGATGGACTATGGCAAGTTCCGCTACCAGGAACAGAAGCGCCAGCAGGAAGCCAAGGCCAAGCAGAAAGTCATCCAGATCAAGGAAGTCAAGTTCCGTCCGGGCACGGACGAGGGCGACTACCAGGTCAAGCTGCGCAACGTGAAGCGCTTCATCGACGATGGCGACAAGGTCAAGGTGACGCTGCGCTTTCGCGGCCGCGAAATGGCGCACCAGGAGCTGGGCATGCGGGTTCTGGAGCGTATTCGCGACGATGTCAGCGAGTTGTGTCAGGTTGAAGCCATGCCCAAGCTGGAAGGTCGCCAGATGGTCATGGTGCTGGCTCCTCGCAAGAAGGCCGCCTGATCTTCCGTATTTCAGCGCCCCGGCCCAGCCTGCGGCCGCTGTCCGTCCTGCCCGCCGCTTTCTGGCGGGCAGGACGCAACCGCCTTTGCAGTCCGCCTGCAAAGGCGTTTTTCTCTAGGTGTGAGCATGCACGTTCTGTTCATCATTGACCCCTTGCCCAGCCTGTCGGCCTACAAGGATTCCTCCGTCGCCATGATGCGCGCCTTTCTCGCGCGCGGACACCAGGTCAGCGTGGCCTTGCAGTCCGAGCTGTACATCGCCGACAGCCGGGTGCGCACGAGCCACATCGGCGTGGACATCGCCGAGGACGCCGACCTGCAGGGCCGCTCCTGGTGGACTCATCCGGGCCCGGCGGGCGACGACGAGCTGAACGTGTTCGATGCGGTGATCATGCGCAAGGATCCGCCCTTCGACATGGAATACGCCTATTCCACGCACCTGCTCGGTTTTGCCCAGGCCCAGGGCGCGCGCGTGTTCAACGCCGGCGCGGCCATCCGCAACCATCCGGAAAAGCTGGCTATCACCGAATTCCCCGAATTCACGCCCGCAACCCTGGTCACCCGCAGCATGCAGCGCCTGCGCGCCTTTCACCAGGAGCACCAGGACGTCATCGTCAAGCCGCTGGACGGCATGGGCGGCATGGGCATCTTCCGCCTGCGCGATCCCGAACCCAACCTGGGCGCCATCCTGGAAACCCTGACGGCCAATGGCAGCCAGACCATCATGGCGCAACGCTACATTCCGGAAATCGTGAACGGCGACAAGCGCATCCTGATCATAGGCGGCGAACCCGTCCCTTATGCCCTGGCCCGCATTCCGCTGGCCGGCGAGACGCGCGGCAATCTGGCCGCGGGCGGGCGCGGCGTCGCGCAGCCGCTGTCGGAGCACGACTGGCGCATCGCCCGCACGCTGGGGCCCCGGCTGGCCGAACGCGGCCTGCTGCTGGTGGGCCTGGACGTGATCGGCGACTATGTCACCGAAATCAACGTCACCAGCCCCACCTGTTTCGTGGAGATCACGCAGCAGACGGGCTTTGACGTCGCCGAATTCTTCGTGAAGGCCGTCGAGAACGCGACGGAGCGGACGTGATCCGCCTGGCCTTGATCATGCACGAGCCGCTGGCCAGCGCTTTTGCCAGCTGCGCCGAGCATGTGCTGGGCGAGCAGCCCGACCTGTTCGTCTTCGACATACAGGCCGACGAGTGCACGGACAAGGCGGTGGAGCGGCTGCTCGTACAACTGGAAGCCCGGACCGAGCCGGCCACCCTGATCCTGTGCGACCTGTACGGCGCCACGCCCTTCAATGTGGCGCGCCGCGTGCAGCAGGGCCTGCAGGACAAGGGACAGGCAGTGCACCTGTTGACCGGCACCAATATGTGCATGGTTCTGAAAGCCCTGACCGAGCGCCGCGACAATCCCGAGCGCCTGGCCCAGGACGTCATGGAAGGCGCCATGCGCGGCATCGTCGACGCCGATTGCCATTGCTGAGCCGGATTTTTCTTTTCACTTTTTCAGATCGACCTTATGCCAACAGTCTCCATCGTCATCAGCAACAAGCTGGGTCTGCATGCCCGGGCCGCTGCCAAGCTGACGCAGCTTTCGGGCCGTTATGCCAGTGAAGTGTTCATCTCGCGCGGTTCGCAGCGCGTCAATGCCAAGAGCATCATGGGCGTCATGATGCTGGCGGCCGGCATGGGCGTGACGGTAGTGGTCGACGCCGAAGGCGAGGACGCCGAACAGGCGCTGCGCGATATCCAGGCCCTGTTCGACGCCAAGTTTGGCGAAAACGAATAAAACAACGTAGTCCGACATGAATTCTGCTGCCGCTCGTCCCTCCGCGTCCGATTTCACCGCCATGTTCACGGCCCAGGGCCAGGCGGTGGTCAAGGGCTATGCCATCGCCAAGGCGGCGGTGATGAGCGCGGCGGCGCTGGAGGTGCCGCACTACCGCATCGGCGTCGAAGACATGGATTCGGAATGCCAGCGGCTGCTCAGCGCCATGGCCAGCACCCGCGACGAGCTCAAGGCGCTGGTGGATCATCTGCCGGCCGATGCGCCGCGCGAGCTGGCGCCCATCCTGACGGTGCACAGTCTCTTGCTGGACGATCCCATGCTGACGCAGCAGACCTGCGCCATCATCGCCGAACGCCAGTACAACGCCGAATGGGCCTTGACCACCCAGGGACAGATGCTGGTGGAGCAGTTCTCCCAGATGGAGGACGCCTACCTGCGCGAGCGCGGCGCGGACGTGCGCCAGGTCATCGAGCGCGTGCTGCGCGTGCTGGCGGGCAAGCCGGCCCTGCTGCCGGGCTTCTCCGCCGCTCAGGACGAGGCCTTGATCGTGGTGGCGCGCGACATATCCCCGGCCGACATGCTGCGCCTGCGCGGCGGGCACTTCGCCGCCTTCCTGACCGATCTGGGCGGCCCGACTTCCCATACCGCTATCGTGGCGCGCAGCATGAACGTGCCGGCGGTGGTCGGCATGGGAGGCTTTCGCAGCCTGATCCGGGATGGCGACTGGCTGATCGTGGATGGTTTCACCGGCGCGGTCATGGTCAATCCTTCGCCGGCGGTGCTGGCCGAATACCGCGATCGCCAGCGGGCCTATCTGCGCGAGCGCGAGGAGCTCGAAGCCCTGCACGATGCGCCGGCCGTGACGCTGGATGGCATTCCCATCCGTCTGGAGGCCAATATCGAGCTGCCTGAAGAGGCCGAACTGGCGCTCAAGGCAGGAGCCGACGGCATCGGCCTGTTCCGCAGCGAATTCCTCTTCATGGGGCGCAGCGACCTGCCTTCCGAACAGGAGCAGTACGAAGCCTACGCGCGCGTGGTCAAGGCCATGAACGGCAAGCTCGTCACCATCCGGACCCTGGACATCGGGGCGGACAAGACGCTGGACGGCGATGCCACCGTGGCCACCAATCCGGCCCTGGGCCTGCGCGCCATCCGTTATTGCCTGGACAGGCCCGAGATGTTCGCCACCCAGTTGCGCGCCTTGCTGCGCGCCTGCGTGCATGGCCAGATCCGCATCCTGATCCCCATGATCTCCTCCATGAGCGAGGTCTACGCAACGCGCCAGGCCATCGAGGCCGCGGCGCGCGAGCTGGAAAGATCCGGCACGCCTTTCGCCCGCAATTACCTGCTGGGCGCCATGGTGGAAGTGCCGGCCATCGCCATCGCCATCGATCCCTTCGTCGAGGAACTGGACTTTCTGTCCATAGGCACCAATGACCTGATCCAGTACGTGCTGGCGGTGGACCGCGGCGATGCCGAGGTCGCGGATCTGTACGATCCCATGCATCCGGCCGTCCTGCGCCTGATCGCGCACACCATCAACGCCGCCGAACGCGCAGGCAAGCCCGTGGCCGTGTGCGGGGAAATGGCGGGCGATGCGTCCGTCACGCGCATGCTGCTGGGCCTGGGCCTGAAGGAGTTCTCCATGCATCCGCAGCAGCTGCTGGACGTCAAGAAAGAAGTGCGCCTCTCCCATTCCAATGCCTTGCGCGTGAAGGTGGCCAGCGCCCTGAACCGGGCCGAGCGCATCGATCTGGCCACATTAGCCGCCTAAGCATGTGAAATCATTGCTGTTTCTTGCCTTTATTTTGTAACAGGGCGAGCTTGCGGCTTTCCCGATGATTCCGTCTGTAACAACCCCGTCATATGGCTTGGGGACGCAGGCGCTTGTCCTTAAAGGGTTTCCGGCGCTTGTCGGCCGTACGGTACGGGAATATTGAAATCAGGATTTACACTAATAGGGTGGTCGCGTCCGTCCGCCTCGCTAGAATGGTGTTTAGGGGAGTTGTAACAGACCCACTGCCGAGCCGGCAGTCGCTTCAGGCCCGGCATCATTTTTTCTAGCGACTTTGGACTAGTAGGAAGGAAATCTTATGAAAACGACTCGTGCTCATTTTGCTGTAATGGCCGTCGCTGCTTCGATGACTCTTTTGGCAGCCTGCTCCAAAGAGGACGACAACGCCGCTCCAGCCAACGGCGCGCCGCCTGCTGCCACTACTCCTGGAACTTCGTCTCCATCCACGCCTGCGCCTTCCGCGCCGGCTCCATCGACTGACCAGTCGGCCGCCGACAAGACGCAAGAGCTGAAGCAGGCCGCTGCCAACACGGCCGACAAGGTCAAGGAAGATGCTCACGAAGCCAAGGAAAATGCCAAAGACAACACGGCCGCCCTGAAGGAAGATGCCAAGGCCGCCGCCAACAAGGTGTCGGAAAAGGCTGGTGAAGCCAAGGATGCCGTGTCCGACGCCGCCCATCGCGCAGGCGACGCCATCAAGGAAGGCGCCGCCAAGGCCGACAACGCCATCCAGCGTGAACTGGGCAATGGCGTGAACTCTGCGCCGTCGAACGTCCCGTCCGAGCAGGCCAAGCCCTGACAGGATAGAACCGGTTCCGGTCGTTCGACCATAAAAGCGGGTGCCTTTGGCGCCCGCTTTTTTTATACTGCTCATATTGTGAATGTTTACAGGAGAAGGTCATGATCAATCGTAGCGACTGGCTGGAAGATCTGCAGAAAAATGTATCGGAGCTGATCGCCAAGAGTCCGGCCGCCGACATCGAGCGCAACGTCAAGGCCTTCATGGGCCAGACGTTCAATCGCATGGACCTGGTGACGCGCGACGAGTTCGACACCTACAAGCTGATGCTGGAGCGCGCCCTAGCGCGCATCGCCGCCCTGGAGACCCGCCTGCAGGCCCTGGAAGGCCGGCAGACGCCGGTTGTGCAGCCTGATGCGCCCTTGATGGACAAGGAGCCGGGCCAAGACTGATCCGGCCGGCGACTTGGCCATCGTGATGCCGGCCCGCGGCACGGCGACCCCTGGGTTCTTCAGTTCCTTGTTCCTGGTGCTGACGGGCGTGTGCGCGGCGCTGCATATCTGGAAAGTGCCGCCGGCCTTGCCCGCCATGCAGCGCGAACTGGGGCTGGATCTGGTCCAGTCGGGGTTTCTGCTCTCCAGCGTTCAGATGGCGGGCATGCTGCTGGGCCTGCTGATCGGGCTGCTGTCCGAAAGAGTGGGCCTGCGCCGCTGCATCCTGATCGGCCTGGGCATCCTGAGCCTGACGTCCCTGGCCGCTCCTGTTTTCGATCACGGCAGTCTCATCCTGCTCAGCCGCGCCGTCGAAGGCTGCGGCTTTCTGATGGTCGTGCTGCCCGTGCCGGCGCTCATCAAGAGCACGACCGATGCGGCCATGCTCAGCCGCATCATGGGCCTGTGGGGCTGCTACATGCCGGCCGGCGCGGTCCTGATGCTGTGGGCGGGCGCCGCCTGGCTGAGCGCAGGTTCCTGGCGCGTCCTGTGGCTGGCGCTGGCCGCGCTGACCTTTACCGTGTTGTTGCTGACGTTCTGGCTGGTCCCGCGCGATCCCGCCCGTGTCGTTGCGGCATCGGACGCAAGGCCTGTGCTGGCCTTGCTGCTGCGCGAGACGCTGGGCTCGGGTCGCGTCTGGCTCGTGGCCCTGAGCTTCGGGGTATACGCCGCGCAGTGGGCGGCCGTGGTGGGCTTCATGCCGACCATCTACAACCAGGCGGATATCTCGGTGGCCGTCGCGGGTCTGCTCACGGCCGTCATCGCCGGCGGCAATGTGATCGGCAACCTGGGCGCCGGGCGCCTGCTTCATGCCGGGATGGCGGCCTACCGGCTGCTGCAGATCGGCTTCCTGAGCATGATGGGCGCGGCGGTGGCGGCGTTCGGCCTGACGCAGGACATTACGGTCCAGTTCGTCGCCGTCCTGCTGTTCTCCATCACGGGCGGCTTGATACCGGCCACTCTTTTCTTCCTGGCGGTCACGGTCGCGCCGTCGCCGCAGACCACGTCCTCCTCGGTGGGCTGGGTCCAGCAGTGTTCGTCTTTGGGGCAGTTCGTGGGTCCGCCCGTGGTGGCCTGGACGGTCAAGATGCTGGGCGGCTGGCAATGGGCCTGGGTCGCCACGGCCGGCTTTGCCATTGTCGGTTTGTCGATGTCGCTGCGGCTGGCCCGTCTGCGCCCGGCCAAAAGCGTCTGAATCGTTTCGCGCCCGCGTTTGCCCAGCTCCGCCGCGCGCGGTGCGTTCCTGCTCCGGATTCATGCTTTCTGAATAAGCATATGGTCTTGCCGCATGCGCCGGTCGTCATCAAGCGACCGTATACTGCGCCATGACTGAATCGGGGGAAGGGATGGCATCATCGACACATTCCGCCTGGCCGCCCTGGCGGCTTGCGGCGGAAATCTTCTGGATATTCCTGCGGCTGGGTTGCACGTCGTTTGGCGGGCCCATTGCTCATCTTGCCTTTTTTCGTCAGGAATTCGTGGACAGGCGCCGATGGCTGGATGACGGGCGCTATACGGACCTGGTCGCTCTGTGCCAGTTCTTGCCGGGTCCCACGAGCAGCCAGGTCGGCATGGGCCTGGGTTTGCGGCGGGCGGGGCTGGGCGGGGCGATTGCCGCCTGGCTGGGCTTTACCTTGCCATCCGCCGCGATCATGATTGCCTTGGCCTGGGGGCTGGAGCCCTGGGCGGGAGAAACGCCCGATGGGTTTTTGCAAGGGTTGAAGATCGCCGCCGTAGCGGTCGTGGCGCAGGCTGTGTGGGGCATGGGCCGCAGTCTGTGCCCCGACCTCGGCCGTCTCACGCTGGCCGGCTTGACGGCGGTTCTGGCTTTGGCCGTGCCATCTGCCTGGGGGCAGCTGGGGGGCATAGTGCTGGGGGCGCTGGCGGGCTTGCTGTCTTTTCCGGCTGAGCCAGCCTCCGTGGCCCAGCCTGCAAGTCTGAGCCAGGGCTGGCGAGCCAGCCTTGTCGCCGGCGTGCTGTTCCTGGCCTTGCTGCTTGCGCCGGGGTTGACAGGGCAGGGCGGGCAGGTCTGGCCTTTGTTCGACGCTTTCTATCGCACGGGTTCACTGGTCTTTGGCGGGGGACACGTGGCGCTGCCTTTGCTGCAAAGCGAAGTCGTCGCGTCCGGCTGGGTGGATGCGCCGACATTCCTGGCAGGTTACGGAGCGGCCCAGGCCGTGCCGGGGCCCTTGTTCTCCCTAGCGGGTTTTCTGGGCGCGGCGGCATCTGTGGGGCCGGGCGGCGCGGCGGGCGGCGTGCTGTGCCTGTTGGCGATCTTCCTGCCGGGCATGCTGCTGGTGGTCGCGGCCTTGCCCCACTGGGACAGACTGAGCCGGATGCGAAGGACGCAGACAGCCCTCAAAGGCGTCAATGCCGCCGTGGTCGGCTTGTTGCTGGCGGCTTTCTACGATCCGGTCTGGACCAGCGCCATCCGCGGCGCGCCTGATTTTTCCCTCGCCCTGATCGCCTTCCTCGTCCTGACGCAATGGCGGCTGCCGCCATGGCTGGTGGTGCTGTGCAGCGCCCTGGCGGGCTGGGCGTTCTTGTAGCGTATTGGTGCAGGAAACACGGCGCGTAGGTACAAGTCCGCATCGTCTTGCAGCGCCCGTCGTATGGAATCCGCCGGCGGCGACAGGCAGACTGGGGATTTGCGCATAAGGGGGTAGGGCTCATGTCCCTGGCCGTGCTGAACAGTTGCGCCCTGTCGGGCCTGGATTTCATCGATGTGCGGGTGGAGGCCCATGTGGCGCCGGGCCTGCCGGCTTTCCACATTGTCGGGCTGCCCGACGCCGGCATACGCGAAAGCCGCGAACGGGTGCGCTCCGCCTTGCAGGCCAGCGGCTTCGATTTCCCCGCGGCGCGCCTGACCATCAATCTGGCGCCCGCCGACCTACCCAAGGATTCGGGCCGTTTCGACCTGCCGGTGGCGCTGGCCATTCTGCTGGCCAGCGGCCAGCTCAGCCGTCCCGACGGGCAGGGGCGGGAACGCGCCGTCCCGGATCTGGAGCGCTACGTCATGGCCGGCGAGCTGTCCCTGACCGGCGCGGTGGTGCCGGTGCAGAACGCCTTGACCATTGCCCTGGGCATGGCCCGTCGCCATGCGGGGCTGTGTCTGATACTGCCCACGGATAGCGCGGCTCTGGCGGCCCACGTGCCCGATCTGCCAGTGCGCGGCGTGGCCAGCCTGGCCGAGGCCGCCGCCTATCTGCGCGGCGAGCTGGACCTGGGGCTCATGCCGGCCTTGCCCTGGCCGGAGCAGGAACACGGCCCCGAACCCTGCCTGTCCGATGTGCTCGGCCAGCCCCTGGCATGCCGGGCCCTGGAAGTGGCGGCGGCCGGTGGTCACAGCCTGCTGCTCAGCGGCTCGCCGGGCGTGGGCAAGACCATGCTGGCGCAGCGCCTGCCGGGATTGTTGCCTGTGCTGGACAAGCAGGCGCAGCTTGAGCTGGCCGCGCTGCATGCCCTGGCGCATGCGTCGCCGCGCTTCAGCGCCCGCCCGCCGTTCCGGGCGCCGCACCACAGCGTGTCGGCGGCCGCGCTGATCGGAGGCGGGGCGCAGCCCCGGCCGGGAGAAGTATCCCTGGCGCATCACGGCGTGCTGTTTCTGGACGAGTTGCCGGAGTTCGACCGGCGCGTGCTGGAAGCCTTGCGCGAGCCGCTGGAAGAAGGCTGCGTGCGCATTTCCCGCGCCCAGAAGCGGGCCACGTATCCGGCCCGCTTCCAGTTCGTGGCCGCCATGAATCCCTGTCCCTGCGGCTGGGCGGGGCACCGACACCAGGCCTGCCGTTGTTCGCCCCTGCGCCGGGAGCTCTATCGGCAGCGCCTTTCCGGTCCCATGCTGGACCGCATCGATCTGTGCGTGACCATGACCGAACCGTCTCAGGATCCGGAACTGGCTGCGGAGCCTTCCAGCCGCGTGCGCGAGCGCGTCGCCAGGGCGCGGGAGCGGCAACTGGCGCGCCAAGGATGCTGCAATGCGCGGCTGTCCGCGGCGGCGCTGGCCGAGCATGCGCGCCTGGCTGGCGATGCACGCCAGCTGCTGCTCGATGCGCGGCGCCGCTGGCATTGGTCCGAACGCACCCATGGGCGGCTCGCGCGCGTGGCGCGCAGCGTGGCCGATCTGGCGGACGAGACCGATGTGCAGCGCGCGCATGTGGCCGAGGCCTTGCAGTTCCGACCCGGCTTTCCCTGAAACAAATAAATGGCGTGCGTGAGGCAAGGGGCTGTGCCGGAGAGAGGACTGTGAGGGACGTGAGGGTACTGCGGGCGGGGCGGCAGCAGCTAGGGCTCCAGCGCATCCTGCTCGCTGTAGACCTCGTCCGCGGCCAGCAGGATGTCCACTGGAGGATCGAAGCCAATGATCCGGGCGGTATCCAGGTTAAGGGCGATCTTGGCGGGATCCACCCAGATCTGACTCAGTTGGCGGGGCTTGGCGCCGTTGAGTATGCGTGCAATGACTTCGGCGTGAAAGAGGCCGACGTACGAGTAGTCCGGCTGCGCCAGGCTCATGAGCAGGCCGGCGCGCACCTGCGCGGGATCGAGCATGGCAAAACTGGGAACCTTGGCCTTGCGCAGGATGCCGGCGATCTCGCCGATGTTCTCGGTCGTGATGCCTCTGTGCGTGGTGACGTACATGGCATCGACTTCATTGCTAAGTTTGCGGTAGCACTCGATGACGTTGCGGGTGGCCTGAGCCGTGGTCAGTTCGTTGGCGCCGGTAGTGCAGGATACCATCTGAAAGCCGTCTTTTGCGGCCGCTTGCTCGACAGCGGGCACCGCTGCATAACTGCGTCCTTCGAGGCTGTCTTCGTAAACCATCCCCAGGGTCTTGAATTTCACGATGTCGAAGAAAAGCTGGACCTGATGCTGGTAGCGTTCCGGCTGTACGCGGGCGTGCAAATTGTCCAAGCCGCTGTCGCTTGCGCTGGCGACGATGCGGGAGCCCACGGCGTCGCTGGCCGAGGCCACTACCGTGGGGATGGGAGCGCCCAGCGCCACCATGTCCTGTCCCGCCCAAGTGCCCATGGCCAGGATCAGATCGATGTCGTGGCGTTCCACCAAGCGTTGGCGGATCGCTTCGCGGACGACAGGACGTTGTGCGGGGTCGAAATTCCCGGGCTGCCACCAGGCATCGGCGACAAACTCAAGCGTGTCGCTTTGGACATGCTGGACCAGAAAGTCCCATATCTGACGGCCATTGAGCCGTTCGGGTATGTCTGGAGTGTTCAGCCAGCCCAGTTTTTGCAGCCCCAGGATGATGGCCCGCAGCGTGTCGGGATACTCAGCATAATCGCCGCTCTCGAGATACCCGAGCCGCCATTTTCCGCCGTCAGGTTTGAGGCGCGGCGCGGTGAGGAAAACCGTCTGTTCCGCGGGGCCGGCTTGTATCGTCCAGGCGGGGCGCGCAGGCTGCGTGGGGCCGGCGGCCTGCGCCAGGGCTGCGGCGGGCAGCGCCAGAATGAGGAGCGTCAGGATCGAGCAGGCTCTAAGCATAGGGGCGACGTATTGCAATGAGGGTGATGTCATCGAAGGGGTTGGCGCCATCGGTGAACTGACGGACGTCGTCCAGCAGACCCTGGGTCAGGGTGGCGGCGCTGGTCACGGAAACCGACAGGCGTGCAATCATGCGGGGTTCGCCATATTGGGCATCCTGACGATCCGTGGCGTCAGTGATGCCGTCGGTATAGCCCAACAGGGTTTCGCCTCGCTCTAATTGATCGGTGAAGCATTGGTAGTGCAGGTCCTCCTGGACGCCGCAGGCGGGGCCGCTGCGATCCGTCAGCAGACGCACGGTTCCATCGACGCCGATGAGGACAGGGGGAGGATGCCCCGCATTCGCCCAGGCCAGAGAGCCCGTAGACAGATCGACGACGCCGAGCAACAGGGTGACGAACATCATGTTCGGATTGTTCTCGGCCAGGCGGTTGTTGATGCGCTGCAGGATCAGGGCGGGATCGGTTTCGTCTTCGACAGTCGCCCGGATCAGGGTATGGGTGACCGCCATGAACAGGGCGGCGGGGACGCCTTTGTCGGACACATCGCCAATGGCGAAGCACAGGCGGCCGTCCGGCAGGAGGAAGTAATCGTATAAGTCGCCTCCGACTTCCTTGGCGGGCTGGATTGCGGCATGGAGATCGATGTATTCACGGGTCTGCTCCGGCAGCGGCTTGGGCAGCAGGCCCATCTGGATCTCGCGGGCGATGTTCAGCTCGCTCTCAAAGCGTTCGCGGGCGGATGTTTCCTGCACCAGCCGCATGATGTTGTCGCTGAGCTTGTCCCGCATGTATAAAAACGACGCCGCCAAGCGGCCGACCTCGTCCCGATAGCGCGTCGGCAGACGAGTGATGTGTTCAGGAGGCTGGACATTGCCCCTCAGGTCCTGAGTGGGCAGGCTGAGTGCATAGCGGGTCAGTGTATCCAGGGGTTTGGCGATGCGGCTAGCCATGAGCCAGGCCAATACCAGGGCCAGCAGCAGCGCGCCCGCGAAAATCAGGGCTTGGCGTTGGGTAAGCCGGCGCGCAGGCGCTGTCAGGTCGCTTTGCGGAACCGCGGCGCCCAGCGTCCATTTGAGCGGCTTGTAATAGAGGGTGTGGATGCTCCAGGGCTGCTGGCCCTTGGGCTGTACGGTGGCCTGCTGTTGGACTGCATGGGTGAGCAGAATGTCTTGCAGGGAGCGTCCGGAGGCCTTTTCGGGCGCTTGCAGCAGCTCAGCATACTCTGGTGGCGGGGGCACGACGAAGCGGCCGCTGTCGGTCATGATGAACAGGAATCCCGATTGCGCCAGCGTCAGGCTGGACAGGGCGTTTCGCAGGGCGGATTCCATCCGGTCCTGCTGGGCCTGAACCTGGCTGGTGATGGCTTGTGCATTAGCGGAAACCGCCAGCATCCATTTCCAAGGCTGGAAGTAGCTGAAATACGCGTAACGGGTTTCCATGGGCGCAGCCGCGGAACTCTCCGGCCAGCGGTACAGAGCAAAGCCGTACCCTGAGTACCGGCTTTCCTCGTACAGGGCTTGCGCCAGGGGGCGGCCTTTGATGTCCAGCAAGGAGGATAAGTCTTGATCGATCATGGTGGGGGAGCTGCTGGCCAGGACCTGACGATGAGCGTCGTAGAGAAAGGCGTAGCGCCTTTCGCCCAGCGGCAGGCGATTCAACCAGTCCAAGGCAAGTTGCTTGGCGTCTTCGTTGGAGAGCGCGCCGCGTTGCGCCCTGGACTCGTAGCTCGACAGCACGGACTGGATGGTGGCTCCTAGCTCCATCAGTTGCGCCCGGCCGGTCCGCACACTGTAGATCTTGTCATCCAGCAGATTTTCCCAGCGAACCTCGGTGTGGCGAAGTACCAGCTGCAGGACGTTCTGAACCGCATGGCGCTCGCCGGCTTCGACCGTTCGCGTGACGTCCCGTTGGGTCACCGGCATGACCGCACCGGCTATCACGAGCAAGAGGCCCAGCACGGCGAGGAAGATCTTGCTGCGAAGAGAGTGCAGGAACATAAGGGCCGAGGAAGAAAGATGGGCAATACAAATTACTTCAATTGTAAAATCTCGTCTACCTATTTACTGCCTGGGTTGGTATTTATGCGTACAGCGTTTTTCCGACGGATTCAGGATGGTTTACGGCGTCGTCCGGCGCTCGAGGTCACTTTGGCGTGCCTGGCAGTATTGGTGTTGGCGCAGATGCTCATCGGGGCGCTCAGTATGGCGGCGCTCGATCGTTTGAACCGCGATATGGTGGCCGACCGGGTCGAGGTCGAGGCTTGGCGCATGGCGGCTGATATCGAAGGCGGCTTGCGCTTGGGCAAGCCGCTCGCGCAATTCTTTGGGTTGGGGCGGCTGTTGGACGAACGTCTCAGGGGAGTACAAGATGCCCGGGGCGCGGCAGTGCGGCTGGTTGAAGGCCAGCCAGTCGCGGCCCAGGGTGAGGAGATGCCGGAATCGCTGGCGCTGCTGCGTGCAATCGTCGACCCGCAGGCTCCTCTGGCCAAAGGCGTCGTCCGTCGTCCGCATCAGGCCGTCGCGTTCATGGCCAGGCATAGCGTCACGGTGGCCGTACCGCTGCGGAACGCGGCTTCGTCGATTCAGGGGGTGGCCTTGTTGTCCGGGGCGCCGGATACGGCCGGCAGCCAGCGGCTCGTGCTGCGCAATCTGGGCATGTTGTGCGGGGTAACCTTGCTGGCCGGCTTGGGCCTGGCGTTCGCGTACAAGTACCTAGTGCCGGCAGAACGGCTGCTAGCCGCAGGCGGCTCGCGTTTTTTCCTACCATTAGGGGCCCTGATGCTGGCTCAGGGAATCTACGCCGCAGATACGATCTCCACGTTTCGATCCGTATCCCTGCAGGTGACGCGCGATAATGCCGCCATCGTGGCTCAGGGTTTGCAACAGGATCTGGAACGCGTGCTGGCATATGGGATCGCGATCGATCATCTGCGAGGAGTGGATGTCCCGCTCGTCCGGCTGGCGGCTACGTTTCCAGTCATCCAAGCCATTGAATTGCTGGACGCTTCGGGACGCGTCCTGGAGCGGGTAAATGCACAGGGCATCCTGCCGACCTTGTCGGTCGACGCCGGAACGGCAGAGGCGTCGCTGTCCCTGCCGCTCATGGCTGACGCCGGGCAGCGCCAGGCAGGCAGCCTGCGGCTGGAGCTGGATAATGCTCTGGTTGCGGCCGGCGTTCGGGCGCGCACGCTCGATGCAGCCACTGTCGTGGTGGTGGCCCTGGTAGCGGCAATTGAAATGCTGCTGCTCTTGTCCCTTTTGTTGCAGCGCCCGCACGGGCGAGGAGGCGACGGAAGAGAAATTGGACAGATCGGGCGTCCGGTCATGTTTGGTTTCCTGTTTTCCTGGGCTCTGCCTTTGGGCTTCCTGCCCATGTATGCGCGCAGCCTGCCGGCGGACGGCTTGCCTTTGCCGACCAATCTGCTGATGGCATTGCCCATATCTGTGGAAATGTGCGGCGGCGTGCTGACGGCCTTGCTGGCGGGCGGCCTGATCGACCGTAAAGGCTGGACTTTTCCCGTCCTGGGAGGGCTGGGCGTTTGCGGCCTGGGCTTTCTGGCCAGTGCAATGGCTCCGGACCTGCTGTGGTTCGCGGCCGCGCGCGGCCTGGTGGGTTTGGGATACGGCCTGACCTGGATGGGGATTCAGGGTTTCATCATCATGGGTAGCCCCGCGTATTACCGGGGGCGCAACATGAGCAATGCTGTGGCCGGGTTGTTCGCAGGGCATCTGGCCGGCGCCGCCGTGGGGGCCATGTTGATGGAGCAATTGGGAGGGCGGGCCGTGTTTCTGATCGGCGTGGCGTTCCTGTTGGCGCCGCTGCTGGGCGTGTTGGCACTCATGCGATCGTACAGCGTGAATCCTGGACGCCAGACCGCGTCGGATCCCGCTGCCCCCATGGCGGTGACGACTGATACGGGGCGGCTGCGGCTCAGGCTGCGGCAGACCATACGCCTGATATGCACTCCTGATTTCGGTTTGCTGCTGTTGGGCAGCGTCGTGCCTTTTTCCATTGCGCAAGTCGGGTTGCTTTCTTATGCCTTGCCCATCTATCTGGACGCCCAGGGAGCGGCGGTCTCAAGCGTAGGTCGCATTCTGATGGTTTATGGCTTGTGCGTGATCTACCTGGGCCCGTTGATGGGGGGGCTGGCCGATCGTACGTCCATGAAGAAACGCTGGATCGTGTCAGGCGGCTTGGTCGGCAGCATCGGCTTATTGGGCCTGTATGAAGGGAGCGGTCTGACGATGGCCGTTCTGGCGGTGTTTTCGCTGGCCGTTGCCAGCTGCCTGAACGGCGCGTCGCAATCCCCATACATGCTGGCTTTGCCGGACGTCCAGCGCTACGGAGCGACAGGAGCCGCCGGCATCGTGAAGGCCGCTGACAAGCTGGGACAGATGGCCGGACCTTTGGTCATGGCGAGCCTGTATGGAGCGGTGGGCTTGGGCGCCGGCGTGGCTCTGACGGGAGCGATTTATCTGGTGGCGACCCTGCTGTTCATGGTGTTTGCATCACGCACGCCGAAGCCGTGAACGGCACTCGGGCGGTCAGGGCGGTCAGTAGTTCCGCTGCAATGGTCGAGGCGTGACGGGCGACGGTCTCGACTGGCAGGCCGTTTCCCCAGAGCGTGACCGGCGATCCGGGCGGCGTGTCCTTCATGTCGCTCAGGTCGATGGCCAGCATGTTCATGCTGGGGCGGCCCAGCAGGCACGTAATCCGCCCGGCTACGGCGACAGGCGTGCCGGTTTGGGCATGTCGGGGATATCCGTCCGCATAGCCGCAGGTCACCAGGCCGACCACCATGGAATGCGGTGCGACGAAGGCGCCGCAATAGCCCAGGCTGGCTCCGGCCTTCAGCGGCTGGACGTCGGCCAGCCGGGCCTGTACGGTCATGGCCGGTCGCAGGCCCAGGTCGAGACCGGTCAGGCCGTGCAGCGGGCTGACCCCGTACAAGGTAATGCCAGGCCGTACCCAGTTCGTCCTGGCAGCCTGCACGGGGTGGCGCAGCATCGCGGCCGAGTTGGCGCAGGAGACCGGTCCTTCCAGGCCGGCGATGGCATGGCGAAAGCGCATGTCGGCCTCTTGCGTGCCGTCCGTATTTTCGGCTCCTGCATAGTGGTTCAGATGCCCGACGCCTAGAATATGCTTGCGGATCCGCAAGGTCAGGGTGCGTGCATAGGCCTGGCGGTACTGAGCGTCGTCGAATCCGCCCATGCGCGTATCGCCCGCGTAGCGCAACCAGACGGCAGGAGGTTCGGAGGGACGGACTTGCGACAGCCAGTCCAGTTGATCGGCTTGGCTGATGATCAGGTGCAGACGCGGCAGATCGAGCGCCTCGGCTTCCGGCCGGCTCAGCAGGCCGGCGTGAACCAGGATGGGACCTTCCCAGCCGATACACCGGACCTGGCGGGCCTCGGCCAGCGTCTCCACGCTGATGCCGTCCGCCTGGCGCAGGCCGGCCATAACATGCGCCAGCCCGTGGCCATACGCGTCAGCCTTTGCGGTGGCCCAGATGCGGGCGGGGCTGGGACCCAGCCGGTCCCGCATCTGCGCCAGATTATGTGCAATGGCGGTAGGATCGACATAGGCGCGAATGCGGTCGAAATCCTGGAGCAGGCAATGTGATGGCATGCGATCAGGCAATGAGGGTGGGATTCAGGGATTCTGTACCCGAACAGTCCGAGAGGTTCCATCAGAGCAGGGACATGACCATGGTCAGGCAGTTCCAGCCTCCTTGACGCTGATACCGGAGGTCTTCCAGATAATGGCGCATCAGGCGCAAGCCGTGTCCTCCAGGGGCGGCATCATCCAGACAGTTCGCCAGCGGGGGGGAGACTTCGGCGCTAGGGTTGTAGGGATGGCCGTTGTCGCGCAATTCCAGTACGACGCGCCCTTCGCTTGTGCGGCATGCCAATGCGATGGCTGGCTGAACGGCGGTGGGGGGGGGCTGGAACGCGTACGACATGACATTGGTCAGAGCCTCATCCAGGCACAGAGTTAGGCCGAAGGCCGCGCGGGGAGCCCAATCCTGTCGTTCGGCAATGCGTTCCAGCCATTCTAGGGCCTGGGTTACCGCCTGGGAATGAACAGACAACTCGAGGGTGTCGTTATGGTCTGGCATGGCAGCTCCTGGGCTGGCGCCCCTCACCGGGCTGTGTCCCCCCGGATGCGGGTGGCCAGGCCGGCGGCCGCTTGGGCGGACGGGACTTCGAAGGCCAGAATGCCCTCATCCAGCGGCGCGACTATGCGCGGCGCCGCCACCAGTTCGCGGCCAATGACCAGGGCCAGCATGGCGCCGACATTCTCCTGACCGGCGCTGCGCAGCCGTTGGGCCCCTTGGGAGGTGAAGCGCAGGCCGACGAAATTTCGTCCCTGCCGATCCGCCAGGGCGGCGGCATCCGTCAGGTCTTTGCGGGTCAGAATCGGTCGCGGTTGCAGATAGATCATGCCTTCCGGCACCTGGACGGGGGCCAGATCGGGATCAGGCTGTGTTTGGGCCAGGTAAATGGCCACCGGCTGCACGGTATGGGCGTCGGCCGCCAAGACGCCTTCGGGGTCCGCGGAGACCTGTCGTGATGCTGAAGGCAGATTCTGGCATCCCGTCAAGGCCAGCGCGGCAGCCAAAAGAACGGGGAGTAAAGCGCGGGTAGTCAGTGGCATGATGAAAGTCTGCGTGAATTCCAGGGTCAGGCGCGTGATGAACACCTGCACGAAGTCAAGGAATTGTAGTGGTAAAAAGGCCTGCTGTAAGCCAGGGCCGTCATTGATGGGAGATTGTGGCAAAAAAGCGGACAAGCAGTGAACTATGGCCACATCGATGTTACTGAGGAGGACCAATAGGGTATATATGGATGGGGACGGATATGGACATTGGGCTCAACAACTTCAGGCAGGCCAGCGGCGGCTTCCTGCAGCGTAAACTGAAGCTGGACCAGGACAATGGCGCTGTCTGCCAAGACAACACGCCCCTCTTTGCCTCGCGCCTGATCGACAGGGTCAGCACAACCCTGTGGGGTCAGAAGTTACCGGCCCAGCAGCGCGCTCTGGACCGTATTCAGGTCAAACAAGAATTCCTGCGGCTACTGCGCCGCACTGAAGGGGACGCTGGCGCGGAGCGCGCCCTGAGAGTGTGCGGCTTTGACAAGGAGTGGGAACGGAGCGGCTGTCCCTTGACCAATCGCCAGGTCAGCAGGACTCTCAATAAAGCGCAGGAGTTTCGCCAGGTCAAGGTGCGTGACAATGATCGCATGCTGTCCGCTGTCCTGACGCAGTTGCCTGGCACCGAGAACCGGGATTTGCGGGCGGCAATCAGTCGAGCCGTGAAGACGGATCCCCGCTACGGCAATCAGAAACTGGAAGAGGACGATTTGCGGACCTTGTGCAAGCAGGCAGAGGCGGACCTGCTCGTCCTGCGTCAGCAGCAGTGCCAGGAACGCTTCCCGAAGCTCAGTCGGATCGTGCTGGACGCGCCTGACGACAGTCCTTTGCGCCAGGTTGCCCTGGATCCGGCCACCCTGATCAACGATATGCTCAATGCCAGTCAGGGTATGGGTGTTCTGTCGCCGGAATCGTCGCGTGCCTTTTCGCATATGGAGCAGGCTGGTTCGTTGCTGGGCCTCCAGGCCTGGAACATAGATGCGCTGAAGGCGCTGTCCGCGAAACTCGAGCAACAATTGCGGGACCTGGAAGCTGCGGGCATTGCGCTGCAAACTTCCGATCAATCGTCCAGATCCCGCAAGCAGCTTCATGATGCCTTGCGTACTGATACCGGTCGTCAGATCGAACTGCTGAAGGCCAAGATCATCTATGTGGATGAAATGCGCCTCATCGATCCGTTGACGGACCGCTCGGTCAAGCACAGCAATATGGTCTGGGCGCATGCGGGCCAATCCCTGCTGGGGCAACTGGGTGAAATGGTCGGCCAGGGCCATGTTCGCCTGGATGATCAGCAGCGTGCCGGCTTGGCTAAAGTCCGGCATGAGTGGGCGGATGTCTGCAGCTTATATATCCAGCACTATCACGATAGCAGCAAGAACCTCGATGCCTTGCAAACCATCCCGGCCCCTCGGAAAGACAATAGGGATGCGCATCCCATCGTTCAGGGAAAGCGTGACACCCTGCAGGAGCTGAAGAACCTGCTGGAGCGTGCGAATATTCCCAAGAGCGCGCTGGACACGCTGTTTTCCAAGGGATCCCTGGCGCGGGCTGAACGAACCGCCCTGTCTGGCATCCATACCTGGCAGCCCTTGAAGCGCGACATGCCCGTGATGCGCGACGGGGCGCTGCGTATTTATCGGAGCGAGGTCATGCCGGCCCACCTGTTTGACCAGCGCTTGGGACTCGAGATGGCAGGCGCTCGCAGCGGCGGAGTGTCGCCGGGGTTCAAGGACATTGAGTACCATGCGCGCAATCTGAAAGTCAGCCGGCTGCTGGATCAGTCCGGCCGGGTTATGACGACCGTGGTCGGCCACGGTGTGCTCGATATGCGGGGCATCCAGGACGAGATCCTGCGCCGGCAGGCCAACCGGCGCGGCGCCATGGAAGTTCTGGAGCTGGCCTTGTCCAGCAACAGCCGTCTGATGGGCAGGCTGGCCGAGTCTAATCACGCGCAAGACAGGCAGCCTCCGCGCCTGGTGCATGTCAGCGTGAACCTGATTTCGCCCGACAGCGTGCGGGAAAAGCTGCCGGGCCTGTCGGCTATAAGGAAAAAACCTATACTTTCAATCAGTTCCAGGCCTTTGAGGACAACTCCGGTCCGAGCCGGACGCTGCGTCTGTTGGGCGAGAATCGTCAGAATGGCCCAGGCACCGCCCAGGTGGACGTGGATGCCATCACTTTTTCCTTCGGCATCAACGCCATTGCGACGGGAACCGCGCAGCATTTCCTGTTCGGCGCCTGGTCCAATGTGCACGAGCACAATATGCGCAATATGATCAAATTGATCGGCGACCTGGGCAAAGGCTCTTTCGGAGCCGTGGGAGCGCTGCCAGGCGGGTTCATCGGCGAAGTCCACGATCGGCTGCAGAACCTGCAAAATGTCCAGCAAGCCCCTGCAGTAACCCGACAAAAGGCGACGACTCTGATGGCGCAATTGAGAGGGCAAACCGACCTGGTACGGTCCATGTTCACCCAGGACGCCTTTCGCACAGGTAAGGGGGATACGGCCAAGATGGGGCGTGAGATTCTGGTGCTCCAAGGCTTGGCCGAGCAGGGCCTGGAGCTGCTCGGAGCCAGGGATCTGGCAGGCACCATTTCCAAAGGATGCAAGAGCGACAAGGATCGCGGCGGCGTGATGGACGTCGAGCTGAAGTCCAAGCTGATCTAGCGAGACATGGGCGGGGATCTGGATCCGGATGAGCGGCTCGAAGGCGATGATCAAGGCGTCTACTACACGGTCAGTTCAGGCTCAGGGCTGCTGGAAAATCAGCGCTGGGATACCGGCCTTGCTGGCAGCAAGGAAGCCCGCCATCTGAAGGCTCGTCTGCTGGACCCCGAAGTCCGCCAGTTCTTGTGCGGGTTGGGTAAATTCGCCAAGGCCTGACGTCGGGGCGCACCAAGAACCACGAGGATTACAGCATGTCGATTTCTTCTTTTCAGGGCTTGATCGCCGACCTGGGCCAATCGCTGAACATGGCCGACATGGCAGCCGATGAAGACGGTTATGTCGGACTGGTGGTCGACGGCCACGAAATCCACATCCAGTATGAGGCGGATGAGGATGCCGTCATATTGTTCACTCGTTTGCAGGAAGCCGATCCTGACCGTCGGGACGCCATCTATGCGCTGTTGTTGGCCGCCAATATGTTTTGGCAGGGGACCCGCGGGGCGACATTCAGTATTGATTTCCACACCGGGCGGATTTTCCTGGCGGGACGGCGCGCCTTGAGCAATCTGGGACTTGACACGGTATCCGAGTGGATAGAGGGGTTTGCCGATGTTGCGGCCTATTGGCGAAGCCGGATCGAGGCGGCCAATGACGGCGGTCCATTGAGCAATCCCGACGCCTCGGTCGAAACGGCGCTGCTCGAGGGCTTGAACGGCTTGCCGCCTGACGGTACGCTAGCGTGAATGTTCTGATTTTCTTGATATTGCCATGTCTGATGCCTCTTCGTTCGCCATGCTGATGGCTGATTTCGGTTCTGCTCTGGGCATTGCCGACCTGACTCCTTCTGCTGAAGGAGTTTGCCAGCTCATGGTTGATGGCCGGCACTTGGTCAATGTCGTGGATGCGAGCGATCGCGGCTTGGTTTTTCTGTCGTGCCGTCTCGCCGACCATGAAGCCGATGATGCTCAGGCCGCCCGCATGGCACGGGCCAACTTCTTGCAGGCCGGGCGCGGGGTGGTCCTGTGCGTGGCCCCCGATGGACGGCCATACATGCAGCTTGCGCTGGAACTCGAGGAGTGTCAGGCCGGAACTCTGACCGAAGCGCTGGAGGTTTTGCTGGAGCAGGCGGAAAGCTGGGCTCAGGGGGGCGAGGCAAAGGATGTCTCGTCCAAGCAGAACCCCGGCGATTCGGATCCCGCCCTGCTTGTACAGTCCGTTTGATTCAGATCCGGCTGTCGTTACGACAGCCGGTGCGCATCAGGACGATTTTTGGATGACGCCTTTCAAAGAATCGGAAATGTGCTTGGTGATCGTGCTTTGTAGATCGATCATGATCGTCCATTGCTGAATTTCTTGCTGCAGTTTGAGCAGATCGGTTTGCGAGACATTGCCGTCCGCGTCGGCGCCGATGCCGGTAACCGTGTTGCGCAGTCTGTTCTCCTGAGTACGGATGCTCTTGTAGATCGTATCGTTGATAGTGTTGAAATTCATTCCGGCCGAGCCGGCAAGGCTGCTGATCATAATGGACTCCTGGGTGGGCGAAACGGGGAGGACGCGCGCGTCTGAGGGGCCTGCGCGGGCGCTGGGTTGGCGGGCCAGTCTTGCAGGATTTCGCAGGCAGCGGCGGCGGCGTCGGCCGCCGCCTGCCATTGGGCGAATGCCTCCCGGGGCAGTCCGGCTGCCATGCGCGCGCGCCAGGACCGTTCCAGGCGCCCGGCGTGTTCGAGCAAGGTGTCTTTCAGGTCTGCACCGCCTGGGCCAGCCAGCCGGGTTTCCAATTCAGTGACGTTTGTCGTCATGGTTCTCGTCCATTCAGCGGAGCACGATGGCGGGGCGCGGGCCATCGAAGATCAGCTGGTGATCCTCGATTTTTGACAAGCGGTAGTGTTGATGAGTACCACCCACTAGCAGTTTAGTTCCATTGTCCAGCACAAGGAATGGAGTTTCGCCGCTTACGATGCTGCGGATCTTGAAAGGTACCGCGTCCGCATACGGTTCGTCGGACTGCGCCAGCGCGGCGACGCTGAAATGTGTCTGATTGAAGCGCTCCAGGATAGTCCGTACCGTGATCATTTGTCCGGCATCCAGCGCGTCGGCATTGACTTGCAGCTGATGTCGGTGCCAGATCAGCGCCACGGAGCCCAGCCCCGCTGCGGCCAGGTCGCGACCGAGTTCGTTCGCGACGTCCGGTGCCAGCAGGATCCCGTTGCCCATGATGGTCATGCCGGGCAGCTGCGCCCGGACGGCCTCCATGGCCATGGAGCGAGTGTCGGGATCACTGGCAACGCCTGCCACGCTCAGACGGCCGTCGCCCTCATAGCGCGGTTCATATATCACCCCGAACCCTTTCAGCGTCTGGTCGGCCGTGCTCAGCGCCTCGGCTTCGTTGCTGACCTGCATGGCCGGCATGGGCCAGATCTGAACCAGGGCGGCCGCCAGATGGTTGCGTTCCTCTTCATTGCGTACCCAGCCGCTAACCTGCGCCACATCGTCGGGCGTGATCGATACATGTAGACGAGAGGCCAGGCCTAGCTGTTCGATAACGGCCGTGATCTTGCCGATGGATTGCTCGATCGCAAGGCGCGGGTTGAACGCGGGAGGCGGGGCGGACGCGGTGCGCGGCAGCAATCCGGCGATCAAGCCCGCAACGGCGATGGCCAGGAGCAGGACGACCAGGCTGGCCCGGACGGCCCAGGATCGGCGCAGGCGGCCGGTGGTTGTTGCGGCAGGGAAAGATAGGGCTTGCGCCGTCGTCACCGGACCATCGGGGCCCGTGTGGGGGGGCGTGTCGGTTGAGTCGCGCGGAGCATCGGCATGTTCGGGCTCCGGAGCGCCGGGTTCGGCCATGAGCGGAATCGATAGTGCAGGCCAGGGATCGGACGGATGCGCGACTGTGATCCAGATTGACCCCAAAGAAAGCGGCTCGTTGTAGGGAATCGTCGGATCGCTGGCCAGCGCCAGGTCCTGCGGATCCGGGCTCGCGTCCCAGGCGGCAGGTCCAAGTTTCAGCTTGGCTGCCTGTGCGGGAAGGCCGGCGTCGGCCAGGACGATGTCGTGGTCAGGGTGGGCGCCGATGAGCGCACCGTGCCGGGCTGGGCAGCGGGCGCCCTGGTGTATCCCCGAGAGAATGCGAAGTTCCAGGGGCCCGTCGATCGCGGGCCCCACAGCGAGGGGGCTGGCAGTGGCTGGAGGACTGGCTTCGGAGGTCATAGTTCTACTCGGGCCAGCGGCTGCACATTGATTTCGGGGGTGAGCTCCTGGTAGGACAGGACGGGCAGTTCATAGAGGTCCTGTTCAATCATTTTGCGCAGGTAGCGGCGTATGTCCATGGATGTCAGCAGGACCGGCTTGCGGACGTTGCTGGAAATGTCGCCGACGCTGGCCTTGATGTTTTCCACAAGCTTCTTGGTGGTGTTCGGGTCTAGTGCCAGATAGCTGCCGGCCGACGTTTGCCGGATGGCCTCCCGGATGGTTTCTTCGACATTGGGGGCCAGCAAGTAGGCGGGCAGGATATTCTGTCCGCTGGAGTATTTGTAGCTGATGTGCCGCTTCAGGAATATGCGCACGTATTCGGTCAGCAGAACCGAATCCTTTTCTTTTTGAGCCCATTCGACCAAAGCCTCGAGAACGGCACGCAGGTTGCGTATCGAGATGTCTTCCGAGACTAGCCGTTGCAGGATCTCGGCGATCTTCTGCACCGGCATGGCGCGCAGGATTTCCTTGACCAGATCCGGGAAGTGTTCTTCCATGGCGCTCAGCAGGAAGCGGGTTTCCTGGATTCCGATAAAGTCCGATGAGTATTTTCTCAGAACGAAGGCCAGATGCCGGGCGAGGATCTGATGCGCATCCAGGCAGGGGACGCCGGCGGCCGTCAGCATGGCCGTCTGCTTGGCGTCGACCCAGAGGGTCGGGATGCCCGGCAGGAATGGCTTGTCGGTGGTGTAAGGGATTTGCAGCGCCTGCAGATTATGTTCCGAATCTCGGACCAGGACGTGCCCAGGCAGCAATTGCCCCTGAGACACCGGAACCTCGGCCAGCAGGATGAGATAGGTATTTTGAGGAAGGGCTTGGTTAAAGCGCAGCTGGATGCCGGGGAAGGGCACACCCAGGTCAAAGTACAAGGCTCGGCGGATCTTGATGAGTTCTTCATTCAGGTCCTCGGCCTTGAAATGCTGCTGCAGCACGGCGGCTACATCGATCATCAGCGGCAGTGTCGGCGCGAATTCCGCGCCGCCTTCGGAGCCCGACCTGGGGGCGGGCTGGCCATCGGCCCCCAAGGCGGAGATTTCGGTGACCTGACCTGTCTTTTCATCGATAACCTTGCGCGTGCCGCGCAGCAGGACAAGGCCGATGGTCCCCACGACGGTGGCAAGAGATAGGAAGGTCAATGTGGGCATGCCGGGGATCAGACCCATGCCCAGCGCCACAGCGGCGGCGATCAAGAGCGCGCGCGGTTGCGCCAGCACCTGCGCGCCAATGTCTTTACCGACGTTGGAAGGGCCGCCTTCGCCCGTCTGCACCCGGGTCACGATGATCCCGGCGCAGATGGCGATGAACAAGGCCGGGATCTGGGCGATCAGGCCGTCGCCGATCGTCAGGATGGAATAGACCTGGACGGCTTCGCTCGCGGTCAGTCCACGCTGCAGCGTGCCGATCAGAATGCCGCCCAGCAGATTCACCGCCACGATGATCAGACCGGCGATGGCGTCGCCTTTGACGAATTTCATGGCGCCGTCCATGGCGCCATAGAGTTGGCTTTCCTTTTCGACCAAGGTGCGGCGTTTGCGGGCTTCGTCCATGTCGATGGTGCCGGCCCGCAGGTCGGCATCGATGGACATCTGCT
Source organism: Pseudomonadota bacterium (assembly GCA_023425645.1). Classification (GTDB taxonomy): domain Bacteria; phylum Pseudomonadota; class Gammaproteobacteria; order Burkholderiales; family Burkholderiaceae_B; genus Alcaligenes. Next base: position 80,243 of record JAFACG010000044.1, on the reverse strand, counting down.
TGCCTGGCATGGCATCCAGCGAAAAACGGGCGGCGACTTCGGCAACCCGTTCGGCGCCTTTGGTGATAACCACGAATTGCACAATGGTCAGGATCAGGAAGACGACCAGCCCGACGATCAGGTTGCCGCCCACCACGAAGTTGCCGAACGTTTCGATGATGTGGCCGGCGTCGCCCTGCAGTAGGATGAGCCGCGTCGTGGCGATTGATATTCCCAGGCGAAACAGCGTGGTGACAAGCAACACCGATGGAAAGGATGAAAAGGCCAATGGCGACGGAAGGTACATGGCGACCATGAGCAAGATGGCCGACAGCGTCATATTGGTGCCGATCAGCACGTCGACCAGCGACGTGGGCAGCGGCAGGATCATCATGAAGATGATCGAGACGATCAGTATGGCCAGAACGACGTCATTGCGGCTGGTGAGCAGGCTGACGACGCGATTGAGAGCATGTTGCATGATAGGACCTAGAGCGAGCGGGAACCGGGAGCGTTGCGGCCATCGGCGCGCAGCTTGATGTAGACCTGCATGGCGGCTTGGGCTTCGGCGTTGCGGCCCAGGGCGACCAGAGTCTGGGCGCGCACGAGGTGAAAGGCCATGCCGGGCTCGGCCTGCAAGGCGACCTGGTCCAGGGTGTCCAGCGCGGATGCGGGTTCGCCTGAGCGCAGTTGCGCCCAGGCCAGTGCGGTGCGCTGGCGCGCGTCGGCCAGGCCCAGCGTTTCCAGGGCCGCCAACAGGACCGCTGCTTTTTCCGGGCGATCGTTTTCCAGGTACGCGTACGCGAGCAGATCCAGCAGCGTGCCGCCGTTTTTTCCCAGTAGCCTCTCGGGGGGCATGGGGTGCGCATCGGGATGCAAAGGGGTCATGAGAGAGCGTTCACCCCTGGTACAGGAGACTGCGGTTCATGGCCACCAGGTCTCGTAAACGGGTTTCGTCGTTCAGCACCCGGATCGCCTGGTCCAGGATGCGGCCGTCTCCCTTACCCTGGTGTGCCAGCGCCGTCAGGTCTTTCTGGACTTGCTGCAGGGCGGTGCGGAACGCAGACGGCAGCAGCAGGTCTCGGTTGTCGACCTCGGGGCGCAAGGCTTCTTCCAGAATGTGGCCGATATTGGGCTGTTCCAGCAGTTGTGTGAGCTGTGTGCGAACGGGATCGCCGGATGGCGTCAAGTTGCGTCGCTCGGGCAGGCCCTGCGTTTCGGTTTCGCTTCGACGATGCACGACATTGTCGATCCCGCGATCGAAGCTCATGAACCGGTTGATGTTCAGGTTGGGCATCAGAAGACTCCGTTCTGGACGCTGTCTGGCAGTAGTAACTTTTGAAGAGGAATAGTTCCCTTTGTCGGTGCGGCGGCCAAATATTTACGTTGAATCCGAATTTTGCCCTGGTCGACAAGCGGGAGATGGAACTGATACAGATTTTTTGCCACTTACTCGGCAAGTGCGCGGTGACTCTTGTCCGCGCATAGTACCCAAACTCAGACACAGGATGACCTACTATGAACTCGACAGTCAGTAACCCCGCCGGCAACGTCCTCTCGGAAGCCGCTCTCGCCGCTGCCAGCAGCGGCGATTTCCACACCCTTTTCCTGCTGGTAAACAGCGAGCGGGTCCGCTTGCTGGACGCGCAGCTGATTGAGCAAGTCTCCGCCGTGAAATCCCGCAACGACCAGATGGCCAAACTGAACGATGTATTGGCCAAGCTGAATGCTTTTCAGGCGGCAATCCCAGGCACAGATGCGGGTAGCACGATTAAAGATTGGAGCAAAGTTCATGATAAATTAGAAATCGCCTTGAATGACGCGATCGTGGCGGCGGGGATCACGGACATCGGCTTCAATGGGAAAGGCCGTATATCGGAGACGGGAAAGGATGGAAATAATAAAGAAAAGGAAGGACTGAGCAATAAAAGTACCACCAGAGGTCAGATAGATGCAGCCCTTGCCAGGGTTAAAGGTTTGGTCGATGCCGAAAGCAACAACCAGCAGATGGACATGTTCCGCATGCAAAGTCTGAACAATAAGAAAAACGAGTCTGTTGACCTGCTGACCAATGGGCAGAAAAGGTATTCGGACTCGGTCATGAGCATCACCCGAAACATTTAAGTCAGGTGTAAAAAGGGCTTCGCCTGGATTCTGAGGAAGCATACTTCCCTTTCTCGGTGCGAGGGCCAAATTTTCACATTGAATCTGAGGTTTGTCCTGGTCGACAAGCGGGAGATGGAACCGATACGGATTTTTTGTCACCTACTCAGCAAGTGCGCGGTAATGTTGCACACCCTTGGTGCCCAGACTCAATACAGACATAGGCGATCTATCATGATTACGACAACCCATTGCGCCGATAGCAGCACCCTTGCGGCTGCTCTCACCGCTGCTGACAACGGCGATTTCCACACCCTTTTCCTTATGGTTAATTGCGAGCGGGTCCGCTTGCTGGACGCGCAGCTGATCGAGCAGATCTCCGCTGTGAAAGCTCGCAACGACCAGATGGCCAAACTGAACGATGTATTGGCCAAGATGAATGGTTTTCTTGGGCATATCAAGGGAAAGGGTGCGGGCAGCAAAGTCGACCGGCACGGAGGATGGGTGTGGGAGGGCGTTCGACGGTACGAAATACCTTTGAATGACGCGATCCGGGCGGCGGGCCTCAGGAGTCTCGGCTTCAGGCCTAAAGGGGGGCGCGTGACGCCGACGAACCCTGGCGAAGTAGTGAAGAAAGGTGAATACGGCTATTTCGTGCACGGAGACGCGAATTTATGCAGCTGTAATACCACTAGGGGTGAATTAGTTAAGGCCGTTACCAAGGTTAAAGGCTTGATCGATACCGAAAGTAACAACCAGCAGAAGGATATGTTCCGTCTGCAAAGGCTGAACAATAAGAAAAATGAATCGGTCGAAATGCTCACCAAGGGGCAGAAGAAGGATACGGATTCGATTATGGGCATTACCCAATACATCTAAGCCAGGATACGAAATTATGAATAATACTTCCGAAGAAATCATGCGCGAAGCCGAAATCCTGATCGAGCAGGCGCAGCGCAGCCTGGCCGCGACGGCTGAGATTTATCAGGCACATGGCTTGAATCAAGATAAGCTCGCCGCCGACATTAGCGAGCAGCAGCGGGCCGAAGCCCAAGCCCTATTCCGCAGAGACCTGGAGGATGTAGAGCGCGATGTCGAGCAAGAAGCCGTGCGGCTCAGTTTCGCCAATGCGGCGCCTCAAGCTGGTGTTCCGCCCAAACTGCGCAATATGGTTTGAACGTCTTCGCACAGGAATCGCCATGAGTGGACAAACCAATACCAAATTTACCCAGCAGAATGCGGATGCGATGGCCGCCATGATCACGGGCCTCTGGAAGTCAGGCGGCACGATGGCTCAGGTCATGGGGGTCACCGATGAGCAATGTGAAGTCATGTATGCCTACGGACATTCCTTGTATGCCTTGGGAAAGTACGATGACGCCTTCAAGGTCTTTGCACAGTTGGTGACATACGACCATATGGACTCGCGCTATCAAATGGCGCTGGCCTCGGCCATGCAGATGACCGGACGCTATGAGGAAGCTCTACAGCAATACGTCGTGGTCACCGTCATGCGTCTGGATGATCCTGCGCCCGTTTTTCACTGCGCGGAATGCCTGTTGGCCCTGGGGCGGCCGGAAGAGGCCCGTGATTCGCTGGAGTTGGTGGTAAGCGCTTTATGCAAGCCGGGTGAGCACGATTTCATCAAGGCTCGCGCCGAAGCACTGTTTAAAGCCATCGAAGTCAAGACGAAATAAGTCGCCTTGGCCTGGAACAGTCCAGCCGCGGTCTGTCACTAATGGAGTGACCCGGTCCTGATATGGCGCGCGGGCAGATCGAGACAAAAATACTGGAGCTCATAATGAATATTTCGTTGCAAACCAATTCTTTGCCCCGTAACCCTTCTACAGGGACGGATCCGAAGTCGTCGGATCTTACGTCGAGCAAAATGGTGAACCCGGCAGGGGTCACGCTGAAATCAGCTTCCATGCTTGTGGCGGAAGGCATCAATGACAGCGACGTGGGGTACGACAAAGTACTCCAGAATCCGCTGCTGCCCAAATCGGGAAATGGCCAGTTCGTGGGCGATCTTCTGGGAAAGCTGACCCCGGAAATCGTTGCAATCGACATCTATTCCGTATTGGCTGTGTTTCAGCAATGGGCACAGCAGACTCGCAATCAATCCCGTGAGGTTCGTAATTCTGAACTTCAAAATCAGGTGTCTTGCTCAATGGCTGCAGCCAAAGAAATCGCCGCTGCCGGCAAGGAGCGGCTCCGCTCTTCCCAGTGGCAGGGCTTCGGTCAGATCTTGGGCGGCGTCGCAACGGCGGGAGCGGCCAGTGCCAGTCTCTGGAATTGCAACGAAGCGTATAATAGCTTTGACCCTGCTAACTTAGTGCAGAGTCAAGCTCTACGTGAAAAGTATACTAATATGTCCAGCATATGGAAAGCTCGTGGTGAGGCGTTTAACAGCTTCGCCACGGGTTTGACGAAATTTTCTTCGGGTGACCACGAGAACTCAGCCGTGGGTAACGATGCGAGGAGTGCTGAACTAAATGCGCAATCCCGTGTGCACGACCAGAGCGTGCAGCAAGCGAACGAATGGCTACAGCATATGATGGACGTGATTCGGGATGTGCGTGAGAAGCTGACCACCGTCGACCAGGCGCGCGCTGAAACGAACCGTAGCATTGCGCGTAATATTTGACTGACACACACGGGGAGCGTTTTTATGTCTGCAGTTTACCCACTTGATTCTGGATACAATCCGGGGCTGACAGAACCGGCCGAGTATCAGCATGCTGAAACCATTCGCAACAAGAAGCGCTCTCTCGAAGATGTAGATGACGGCATTCGGAACAGGAATTGCCTAGGCGAGAAGGTGATGCCGTGGCTGACAGAGCTAGCCGAAATTATGTATGCTGGTACTATCTCTGGCGAGCATGCTCTCGGGAACATAGACTCCGGGAAGCTTTCTGTGCAAGCTGACAGGCAGGTCATGCTGACTGGCGCGCTTGGGCAGCTTGGAAGGGAGTTCTCCCCGGTAAATTTATTTTCGCCGCCTATGCTCGAGGCTCCCACCCAGTCTTTCAATGCGAGCGATATGATCGACCTGCTGCAGATCCTGCAAAGCGTGTCGATGAATGAATTACTCAAAACCGCCAATGAAGGCGTAGATTCGGCCAGTAACAAAACCCAAAATGCTTTAAAAAAACAGCAGGATAAAATCCAGGAATGGATTAAAAAAAGCATGGAGGCCGCCTCGAAGGGCTTGCTGGCCAAGGTTTTCAATTGGGGCGCGAAAGCCCTTGCCCTTGTTGCGACCTTTGCAGCTGTGCTCTCCGCTTGGGCGGCGAGCGCGGCGACGGGCGGAGCGTCGACGCCTTTACTGGTTATGGCTGTGGTTGGGCTCATCAGCACGATTATGTCCTTAGCCAATGACATATCTGTGGCAACGGGTGGGCCTGAATTCAATATTGCTAAAACGATCCAAAGCGTCGTGGCGGGATTGTTAATCGACGTGATCAAGGATGGTTCCTCAGTGGGTAACTACCTCAAGCTGATCGCTGGAGCGCCGATATTACCCATCTTGCTGGTCGTTGACCCTTCGCTGCTGGGTGGTGTGGTCGGCGAAGTCGCGGTGGGGCTCGGGGCGAACGAAAGCGTGGCCAGCATCATCGGCTTGTGCGTTACCGTAGCATCGGCGCTCTGCATGATGGCCGTTATGATCAGGTTCTCTGCTGGCACCTCTATGGCTGCCGCCGCCAATTCGGAGCGCACTAGCCGGACGATAGCTAAATTCAATCATGTCAGTGAGGTCCTCCAAAACTCGGTGCAGTTTGCGTCGGGGGGCTTCCGTGCGGCGGAGGGCTACATGAATATTGCCAAGGCCCAGCGTGAGGCAGAGGCCCAGCATGCCATCTCGGAGAAAAAGGAACTGGAGGCCCTGCGGATCAAATGGCAAAGGCTGATGGAGGAGGGTATGGAGGACATGAAAAAAATCGTCGAGAATCTCGAGGAAAGTATGCGGGTGTTCACTAAGATGCTGGCCGTAATGACGGACAGCAATGCTCAGATCGCAAAGAACTTGGGCGGCAGAGCGACGGTTTGAGCCCCATGATAAGGAGAATTTAATGTCCAGCATCTTCTCAGCTGAAGTTCCTCGCAGTCAAGTCGCACAGGAATTGTTCGATGATTTGCAGGCCTTGCCTTCAAGCTCCCGCCTGACAGACGAACAGCTTGAGGTCATCTACGCCCTGGCCTATGCCCATGTGACGCAAGGTCAATATGCCCAGGCGCTGCCGATCTTTTCCATTCTGGCTATCTATGGTCCAACCCGTCGACATTACCTGGCGGGGCTGGCGGTCTGCCTGGAAAAATGCGGCCGCTACGAGGAAGCCATCCACATGTATTCCTTGCTGATAACCTTGTTTCCCGGCAGCCTGGAGCCCGCGCTGCAGGTGGCGGAATGCCTGCTGAGGCTGGGCCAGTTCGCGGATGCCGCCCAGGAATTGGATCGGGTGCTGGCCTGCATTGCCGAGTCTCAGGGGCGTTTCGACGCGTTTCGGCCACGCGCCCAAGTGCTCAGAGATCTGGCGGAGAAGCAGGCCGCTTTATGAGGGAACTCAACTATTCGTCGCCCCGGACTGCATTCCAGGGGTCTGAAGCCGCCTCGGCCGAGCCGGCTTTTGTGCTTGACGCCCCTGACGCCCGCTTCCTGACCGAGGTCGGCATGCTGGCTGCCGGCCGCGGAGATATGGCGCGGGCCGATAGAATTTTTACGGTCCTGCGCCGCCTGCGGCCCGACCGGGCTTTTCCTCTGCTTGGGCTGGCGGTGGCGCGCCTGAACGCCGGCCGGGCGTCCGAGGCCGTCGGGCTGCTGCGGGAAGTCCATCTACCCGACCCGGACGAGCAGGCTGTCGTTCAATCCTGGTGTGGCCTGGCCTTGCAGTTGGCGGGAAATTTCGCGCAAAGCCGGCACGTGTTGCTCGAGGCGGCGCAGGGCTCTGGCGAGGGCGCCGTGCTGGCCCGGCAAATGCTGGGGCTGGCGGCCGATGGATCTGAAGATGCTTGACTACTCGCCTTTACGCAAGCCTCGCTGTTGGCGGCCAGGCTACGCGGGCTTATACCGATGCGTTGCCTCAAGCGTTTCTGTATCGTAGCAGATGAGTCTGGGCGTGGAACAACCATCATTGGCTGTCCTGCGTCTGACCAATTTGAAGCGCATGCAAGCGCCGAGCCGGCCGAAGCTTTGGCCCCGAGGCGGGAGTTCTTCTCCAAGGAGACTGATCATTCATGGAAATTGCCGCTTTATCGACTGCGCTTGCGGCGCATGCGTTCAACAATGCCGGTGGGAACATCAGGGCAGAGCCGTCCAGTCTGGCGGCCGAACGCTTCAATGCCATCATGAACGGAGTTCAGGAACCCGGGCTCAGTGGCGTGAACGCCTCCTTGCAGTCTACCTTGGCAGCAACTCCCGCCGAGGCGACGCCGACGCTGGGGAGCCAGATTCTTTCGGGGCTGCGCGGGGCGGCCGGCGATTTTTCCGACAAATGGAAGAATATCTCCCACAGCCTGGAAGGCCTGGCCACGAAACCCGCCATCAGCGATATGTTGCGCCTACAGACTGAATTGTTGCAGGTTTCGGTGCAGTACGAACTGATCGGCAAGGCCGTGGCGCGGTCCACGCAGAATATCGATACTTTGGTCAGGATGTCTTGATGCGCCTCTTGTTTTCCGGGCCTTGCTGTTTTCTGCTCTTGCGCCGGGCCTTGACGGCCATGATCCTGTCGGTGTTGGCGGCCTGCGGGTCCAATGTCACGCTGTATTCGACCATCAGCGAAGGCGAGGCTAACGAACTGTTGTCCGTCTTGCTGGATTCCGGCATCAAGGCAGAAAAGACCTCCGGCAAGAACGGGGCGTCGGTCTCGGTCGACGGCGCCCAGGTGGCGCGCGCACTGGACAGCTTGCGCTCGCGCGGCCTGCCCAGGGAACAGTTTGCCGGTATGGGCCAGGTTTTCCGAAAAGAAGGCCTGGTTTCTTCGCCCGTGGAAGAGCGCGCACGCTACGTCTATGCCTTGTCGCAGGAATTGACCAGCACTTTGTCTCAGATGGATGGCGTGCTGGCGGCGCGGGTGCATGTCGTGCTGCCCGAACGCGGCGAGGTCGGTGAGGCGGCCTCCCCATCGACGGCGGCGGTTTTCATCAAGCACCAGGTCGGCGTTTCATTCGATGCGCTCAAGCCTCAGGTCCGGCAGTTGGTAACGCATTCCATCCCGGGCCTGACCGAGGACCGGGTGTCCATCGTTCTGGTGGCGGCTCAGCCCCGGTCCGATGGCGCGCATGCCGTACCGACGCTGATCCCCGTGCTCGGCTTGCAGGTGGCGCAAGACTCGGCCGGCGGCTTGACGGTGCTACTGGGAATTCTCGTTCTGTTGATTCTGGCCATGGCGGCGGCTCTGGTGTATCTGTCATGGCGCGCAGGCTGGCTGCCCGGGCGGATCATCGCCCGGGCGCGTCGGGAGCCGAGCATGGGTCAGCCCGCTCCACGGAGGATTGAATGATGGCGCTGGACCTATTCACGACGCGTATGATTGAGTTCAACTTCCTACCCAGCGTTACCTTGCACCCTAGCCGGCACGGCGCCTTTGACGCGCCCGCGCCCGCCATGCCGGCGGGCTATCCGGCGGCGGCGTGGCATCGGCACTGGTCCCGGCTGATTCTGCGCCGGCTGGATCTTTTTGAACGGCCGGTTCTGGATGCCCGGCGGCCCGAGCTGGCCCTGGCGTTGTTGCCGCCCGACAGGCTGGCCCGCTTGGGACGTTATCTGGGAGCAGTTTTGTGCGGACGGCGTCTGCTTCACGTGATCGACGGGGACGAGGTCCGGCAGTTGATCGCTTTCTTAGGCGCGGACGTCCTGGAGTTTGCCCGCCGGCAGGGTGCGGGAGCGACCGACGAGGTCCTGGACCAGGCCGCTAACGAAGAGCGACGGCTCTGCGCGGACAGGGTGGACTCGCTCGGCCGGGCGGCTTTGTTGACGGCTCTGCGGGACGCGGGTCCGGAGCTCAGCCTGCGCGCCGAACTCAAAATAGTCGATGAGCCTTCCCAGGGGCTGGCGGTCAGTCCGCAGGCCCTGCTGGACAGAGCGCTCGACATCCTCAAGCATATCGAACCTTTATGGCATTCCTCATTTCCCGCTCTGCGGTGACGCCCCGGGTATTGGCGGCCGCTCTGGATCCGTCCGCCCGCGTATTGCGGGCTCAGGAGTACGCCTTGTGGGTCAAGGCGCAGGCCCTGACCGACCACGCCCGGACGCAGGCCGATCAGATTCTTGCCGGGGCGCAGACCGCTTTCGAAGCCGAGTGCCAGCGGGGTTACGAGAATGGCAGACAGGAGGCGTTGTTGGATCAGGCCGAGAAAATGATCGAGACTGTGGGGCGGACGGTGGATTATTTTGCCAGCGTGGAGAATCGGATGGTGGATCTGGTCATGGCGTCCGTTCGCAAGGTCGTGGATGGTTTCGACGACCAGGAAAAAGTCATGATCGTCGTGCGCAATGCCCTGGCGGTCGTGCGCAATCAGAAACAGATAACCTTGCGCCTGTACCCGGGGGATCTCGAGATTGTCCGGGAACGGATCAACGATATCCTGGCTGTTTACCCGGGAGTGGGCTATCTGGATTTGGTGGCCGACGCCCGCCTAGCGCCGGGGGCCTGCATCCTGGAAAGCGAGATCGGCATGGTCGAGGCCAGTCTGGAAGGACAGATCGCCGCGTTGCGGGCCGCGTTCGAGCGAACCCTGGGCAGCCGGGTCTAGAATCTGTAGGCACGATTCAAGGAGGCGGGAATGGGGCGCCAATTCGACTACATTACCGAAATGATGGAAATGGCCCTGCACGATACCTCGACCTTGCGCATCAAGGGGCGGGTAACGCAGGTTATCGGGACCATCATCAAGGCGGTCGTGCCGACCGTCAAGGTCGGTGAAGTCTGCATTCTGCGCAATCCTGGGGAAGACTTCGAAATGAAGGGGGAAGTCGTTGGATTCGTTCGCGATGCGGCCTTGCTGACCCCCCTGGGGGGCATGCAAGGCATTTCTTCCGCGACCGAGGTCATTCCGACCGGGCGAGCCCAATTGGTGCCGGTAGGCGAGGGCCTGCTGGGCCGGGTGCTCGACGGTCTGGGCCGTCCGCTCGACGAGGACGAACGGGGGCCTTTGGAAGCCAGCAAATTTTATCCCGTCTTCGCCGAAGCGCCGGATCCCTTGACGCGTCGCATCATCGACCGGCCCTTGGAGCTGGGAGTGAGAGCGTTGGATGGAATGCTGACCTGTGGCGAGGGGCAGCGCATGGGGATCTTCGCGGCGGCGGGCGGCGGAAAGTCCACCCTGCTGGGCATGCTGGTCAAAGGAGCCGACGTGGATGTCACGGTCGTCGCCCTGATTGGCGAGCGCGGGCGAGAGGTTCGTGAATTCCTGGAACATGACTTGGGGCCCGAGGGACGGCGCAAAAGCGTCATCGTCTGTGCGACGAGCGATAAGTCGTCCATGGAACGCGCCAAGGCCTCGTATGTGGCTACGGCCATCGCGGAATACTTCCGCGACCAGGGCAAGCGAGTCCTGTTCCTGATGGACTCGGTGACCCGCTTTGCCCGGGCGCAGCGCGAGATCGGCCTGGCCGCCGGCGAGCCCCCCACTCGGCGCGGGTTTCCGCCATCAGTTTTCGCCACTTTGCCCAAGTTGATGGAACGCGTGGGCATGAACCAGCACGGGTCCATCACCGCGCTCTATACCGTGTTGGTGGAAGGCGACGATATGACTGAACCGATCGCGGACGAGACGCGCTCGATCCTGGACGGCCACATCGTGCTGTCGCGCAAGTTGGGCGCCGCCAATCATTATCCTGCGATCGACGTTCTGGCTTCGGCCAGCCGCGTCATGAATGCGGTCGTGACGCCGGAGCACCGGCGTTTGGCCGGGCGCATCCGGGAACTGTTGGCCAAGTATCAAGAAGTCGAACTGCTGGTCAAGATCGGCGAATACAGGCAAGGAGGGGATGCCGTCACGGATGAAGCTATTGAGAAGATCGACGCCATCAACCGGTTTCTGAAACAAGGAACGGACGAATGTTCTACCCTGGCCCAGGCGCTGGAGCGCATGGCCGTCATCGTCGGTGCGGGGGGTAATGCATGAGCATCTTTCAAGATCTGCTGGCGATCAAGCGCTTCAGGCAGGATCAGGCTGCGCTGGCGGTCGCGCGCCAGCGTCAGTTGTTGTTTCAGACGCAACAGCGTTGCGCCCAGGCGCGGGAGCAACTGGCTCAGTTCCGCGAGCTGTCCCTGCAACGGGAGCGCGACATGTACCAGGACTTGTGCAGCCGCCTGGTCCGCGCCGGCGAGATCGAGGATGTCATGGACGACGTGGCCGAGCTACGCCAGGGTGAACGCGACCGGGAAGCCGACGTTCAGCAGGCCACTGAACGGGAGCGCCAGGAATCCGCTGCCCTGGACCAGTGTCGCAATGCCCACAGCGAGGCCTCGCGCGTGGTTCAGAAATTTGTCGAACTGATCAGCCTGCATGCGGCCGAATATTCACGTGAATTGGAACGCAAGGACGACCTGGAAATGGAAGAGGCCGCCGCGGTGATCAGAGACCATAATGATTGGCAGCGGCATGACGACTATGAACCCTCGTGACCATGACTGAATCTCGTACTCGTACGGATCTGAACTTCGGCCTTAGCGCCGAAACAGGCGATTTGTCGGAGAAGAAGAGTCCACAGGCTCGGCGGGAAGCCTCTGATGCGGATCGGCAGGCGTTCGAGCGGGCGCGGGCGGCGCCTGCCGCTGAGGCCGAGACCCAGCCGGACTTGCCCAATCCATTCGCGTTGTTTTCAGATACCGCCCGTGCCGGCCTTGCCCGCACCGCGGGCTCTCAAGACCTGGCCAGGCAACTGTCGGATGTCGCGGATCGCCTGTTGGCGGGAGACGACAAAAGCGACCGACGGGAAGTCCGCACTGACTTGAAGGGGGAAATCCTGCAGGGAGTGAGCATGCCCGTCAACGAAGAAGCCGATGAGCTAGAACAGGCGCCGGCTGGGCCTGTGGTCGTGACCGCTGCCCCGTCGGACCCGCCCACGCCATTTGCATTCTTTTCGGATTCGGTCCGTTCTGCAGAATCTAGCACCGACGCCCAGCAAATTCTGGTCAGACACTTGGCAAGTGTCGCGGATCGTCTGTTGGTGGGAGATGGCAGCAGCGGTCGGCGAGAAGTCCGCATTGATTTGAAGGCGGAAGTCCTGCCGGGGGTGACGATGTCCGTTTACGAAGAGGGCGCTTGGTTGGTGGTCGAATTTTCCTGCGCGCAGGAGTCCTCGCGCGATACGCTTTGCCGTTGCGCCCAGCAGTTGGCTGACGAACTTGTCGCTTCGCTGCGCCGGTCGACGGTGTTGCGGGTGCATACGAATGACCCGGACGATCCGCGTCCGTTCGAAGCGGCTGGCGTCGCGGGATGAAGACGGTTTCATGGATGCGATGAATTCTTCCTATGCTCAGCCCCTTGCCTTGCCGCGCCTGAGCGCCGGCAAGGCCGAGGCCTTGACGCTGGTCGCGGTGCATGGCGCGAGTATGCGCGTCTCGTTGCCGGCGGCGCAAGGCGCCGAATCGGCGCCCGGAGACTGGCTGCTGGGCTTGACTCCCGGAGTGCCGGATGCCTTGCGGCAGGCGGCCGGCCATAGCGTCGACCTGAACTGGGCGGGCGCCTCCTTGAGGGTGCGCGCGACGCCGGGGGCCTTGCTGGCCTGGGTGAATGCAAGGCTGCCCGGCCTGAATCTGGATGCATTGCCCGTGGCCTTGCAAGAGGCCGCCCTGGAGGCGGCGCTCGCCGAAGCCCTGACCGCGCTGGCGCCGCTGGCGGCCGCCGGTCCGCTGCGCGTGGCCGCGGATGCGGCGGATATTTCCTTGGCGCATGTCTGGACCTTCAGCGCCCGGTCATTGCCTGGCGGCGAGTTGGCCTTGATGGTGCTCGAGGCTGACGACCTGGGACTGATGCTGTTGGCGCGCCTGCTGAAACAGGCAAACCCCGACGGATCCGGCGCGCTGGACGCAAGCGGCCTGCCGATGACCTTGCGCGCGCAGTTGGGCTGTGCCGTCCTGCCTCTGTCCGAACTGCGGTCGCTGGCCGGCGGAGACGTGATCCTGCTGGATGAATACTGGGTGGACTCGCGGGGCGAACTCTGGCTGTGCATTCCCCAGGGGCAGGGGGTGCGTGTGCGGGCCGAATATTCTTCTTATCTTGTGACCCAAGGATGGACTACGCTCATGACTCAGACCTCCTCCGCCCCGCATGATCCGCCGCCCGAGGGACCGGACGTGCCGTTGCCCGAACCGCTGGCGATCGAGGCCATGCCGGTGAGGCTCACCTTCGATCTGGGAGATCGCACCCTGCCGCTGGCCGAATTGCGGCAATTGCAGCCGGGGGCCGTCTTCGACCTGCAGCGGCCCCTGACCGATGGCCCGGTCATGATCAGGGCCAATGGCGCCTTGTTGGGAACCGGGACCCTGGTCGATATCGACGGGCGTATCGGCGTGTGCGTCGCCACCCTGGGCAAGGTCGAGACATGAGCGGCAATTTCGACCCCATCAGCCTGGCCGTCATATTGGCTTTGCTGGCGCTATTGCCTTTGATGGCGGTCATGACGACCTCGTTCTTGAAGCTGGCCGTCGTGTTCTCCCTGGTGCGCAATGCGCTGGGGGTGCAACAGGTGCCGCCCAATATGGCGCTCTACGGACTGGCCGTGATTCTGTCGGTCTATGTCATGGGGCCGGTCGTGATGCAGGTGGGGCATGAGTTGCGTAACGTTCAAGTTCCTGCCGCGCAGCCGGGGTCGACGGCCACGGGAGACCAGGTCGGCGCCGTCCTGGATGCGGTGGCGCGGGGGGCTGAACCGTTGCGGGCTTTCATGCTCAAGAACAGCCGGCCGGAGCAAAGAGATTTTTTCGTCCGCACCGCTCGCCAGCTATGGGGTGAGGCCCAGGCCCGCGATCTTCAGCAGGACAATCTGATCGTCCTGATCCCTGCCTTTCTCGTATCGGAACTGACCGCCGCCTTTCAGATCGGCTTCTTGTTGTATCTACCCTTCGTCATCATCGATCTGATCGTGTCGAACATCCTGCTGGCCATGGGTATGATGATGGTCTCGCCGATCACGATTTCGATGCCGCTGAAGCTTTTCCTGTTCGTCATGATCGATGGTTGGACCCGCTTGATTCAGGGTCTGGTCTTGTCTTATTCCTGATGCGGGGCGCCTATGGGAACCGTCGATATCGTTTCTTACATGACTCAGGCCCTCTATCTGACGCTGTGGCTTTCCCTGCCTCCGATCGCCGTGGCCGCCATTGTCGGGACCCTGTTTTCCCTGTTCCAGGCCTTGACGCAGATCCAGGAGCAGACTTTGTCGTTCACTGTCAAATTGATTGCGGTGTTCATTACCTTGCTGATGACGGCCCGTTGGCTCAGCGGCGAACTCTATAACTACGCCATTGCGGTCTTCGATCTGTTCTACAAGATACGATAAGGACGGAAAGCCACCATGCTCGACGGAACGACGTACGCGGAAGTGCAGATGTTCCTGGGTTCCCTGGCCCTGTCGCAGCCGCGCATCCTGGCGATGTGCGGCATGTTGCCGCTCTTCAACAGGCAACTGCTACCGGGGCTCGTGCGCTATAGCGTGTGCGCGGCCCTAGGCCTGGTGCTGGTCCCCATGCTGGCGCCGAGCTATGCCGCACTGGACCTGGGAACGATAGCTCTGCTGTTGCTGATGGTCAAGGAAGTCTTCGTGGGCCTGGTGCTGGGCTTTCTGGTGGCGATTCCGTTCTGGATTTTCGAGGCGGTCGGCTTCGTGGTGGACAACCAGCGCGGCGCGAGCCTGGGGGCGGTGATCAACCCGGCGACGGGCAACGACTCCTCGCCATTAGGCATCCTATTCAATCAGGCCTTTTTGGTGTTCTTCCTGGTCGGAGGCGGCTTCACGCTGATGCTGACCATGTTGTATGACAGCTTCCGGCTATGGGATCTGTGGTCCTGGTCGCCGGCGCTGCGCATGGACAGCGTGCCGCTCATGCTGGATCAGCTCAGCCGCTTCATGCGCCTGGTGCTGCTCTTCGCTTCCCCGGCCATCGCCGCCATGTTTCTTGCGGAATTGGGGCTGGCGCTGATCAGCCGTTTCGCGCCGCAATTGCAGGTGTTCTTCCTGGCCATGCCGATCAAGAGCGCCCTGGCCCTGCTGGTGCTGGTGCTGTACATGAGCACCCTGTTCGAGTATGCCGGCGATACGGTGCGCGGCATCCCCGGTATTTTGCCTTTTCTGAATGATCAATGGAGGCGGCCATGAGTGGTGAAAAGAGCGAACAGCCGACTTTGAAGAAATTGCGTGAGGCCCGGGAAAAGGGGGAGGTCGCCCACAGCAAGGATTTCACCCAGACGCTGTTGATCCTGGCCCTGTTCGGCTACTTGCTGGGCAACGCGTCCAACATCCTCGAGGCGTTGGGGCGGATCTTGCTTGTGCCGGCCGGGCTGGCCGGCATGCCGTTCGAGCTCGCGCTCAAGACGGCTCTGGAGGCCACACTGCGCGAGGCCTTGTACCTGTTGCTGCCCATCGTCCTGATCGTGCTGGGGGTAGGCATGTTCGGTGAATTCCTTCAGGTCGGCATCGTACTGGCTTTCAAGAAGCTGGTGCCGTCCGGAAAGAAGCTGAATCCACTCAGCAACCTGAAAAACATCTTTTCCAAGCGCAATCTGGTCGAGTTTCTGAAGTCCATGATCAAAATTGTGTTTTTGTCCGTTCTGGTGACCCTGGTGGTGCGCGACGCCTTGCCGCAACTGATGTCGGTACCGTACAGCGGACTGCCTGGGCTGCAGATAGGGGTCGGGGGCATGGTGTACATCTTGATCGTGAATGTGGCGGTCGCCTACACCATCATTTCCCTCGCCGATTTCGTCTGGCAGCGCCTGCAGCATCGCAAGCAGCTCATGATGAGCAAACAGGAAGTCAAGCAGGAGTACAGGGAAATGGAGGGCGACCCTCACATCAAGGGCAAGCGTAAGCATCTGCATCAGGAAATGGCCATGCAGGGGGCGATGCAAAGCGCCCGTAAAGCCACCGTGCTGGTGACCAACCCCACGCACCTGGCCATTGCGCTGTATTACGACCAGGACGAAACCCCGCTGCCGGTGGTGCTGGCCAAGGGTGAAGGCGCCCTGGCCGCCGAAATGGTGCGGGCCGCCCGCGAGGCGGGCGTCCCCATCATGCAGAATATTCCGCTGGCCCGGGCCCTGATGGCCCATGGCGAGCCCGATCAGTTCATCCCGAGCGAACTTGTCGAACCTGTCGCCGAAGTCTTGCGGCTGGTGCGCAAGCTGGCTGGCGACCTGCCGGAGTGAGCCCATGGCTGCCGCATTGCGCTTGTTGAGCGGCGTGCCTAAAGGGGATGTTAACAATGACAAAGCACGGCGTGGTCCGTGCAGGAGGGGGGGTTTGAAACATTTGATTCCGGCTTGCGCCCTGGCCCTGTGCCTGGCGGGTACGGCACAGGCGGCACCCAATTGGCCGGCTGCTCCCTACAGCTATTATGCCCAGGAAGAAAGCCTGCAGGACGTGCTGCGGCAGTTCGCCGGGGGCTTCAGCCTGGCGCTGCAGCTGGCGCCGGGCGTGTCGGGTACGGTGAACGGCAAATTCAATACGGCCACGCCCTCCGAGTTCATGGACCGTCTGGGCGGGGTGTACGGATTCAACTGGTTCGTCCATGCCGGTACTCTGTTCGTCAGCCCGGCCAGCGCCATGGTGACGAAATCGGTCAGCGCATTGGGCAGTTCCATCAGCGCCCTTCGCGAGGCCCTGATGCAACTGGGGGTATTGGATCCCCGTTTCGGCTGGGGCGAGCTGTCCGACCAGGGGTTCGCGCTGGTCTCCGGGCCGCCGGCCTATGTCTCTCTGGTCCAGAAAATGATCGAGGCCTTGCCCTTGGGAACCGGTAATCAGCAGGTGGCCGTGTTTCGTCTCAAGCATGCGTCCGTCAACGACCGGGAGGTCATCTACCGGTCCCAGAGCGTCGTCACGCCGGGCCTGGCGACCGTGCTGCGCAACCTGATCCTGGGTTCGGGGGCGAACAATGAGAGCCTGTCGGCGGTGGCCGCGCCGCTGCGCCAGAGCCCGCCGGCGTTCACCGCCGTGTCGGATGGTGCGGGCCTCGTCCAGGCCTCCGGGTCATCCTCGGATGCCGGCGGGCCAGCTCCTCAGCGCGGGGCCAGCTCCGGCCTGCGGTTTCGAGAACCGACCGTGCAGGCGGATCCTCGCCTCAATGCGATCATCGTGCAGGATATTCCGGATCGGATCCCCATCTATAAAGAATTGATAGAACAACTCGATGTGCCCAGCACGCTGATCGAGATCGAGGCTATGATCGTCGACGTGAACTCCGACAATGTCAGCGAATTGGGCGTCACCTGGGGGGCAAGGGCCGGCAGTTCGACCTTTGGCTACAGCGATTTTTCGCTGAACCCCAGCGGCGGTTTGCCGCTGGACAATGGGGCGCCGCTGTCTCCGGGTACGATCGGGCTTTCCGTCAGCAATGTTCTTGCGGCGCGCCTGCACGCGCTGGAGACCAAGGGCGCGGCCAATATCCTGTCGCAGCCTTCGATCCTGACGGCGGACAATATGGGGGCGCTGATCGATCTGTCGGATACGTTCTATATCCAGTCCACGGGTGAGCGTGTCGCTACTGTGACACCCATCACCGTAGGAACGTCGCTGCGGGTGACGCCTCGTTTCATCGAGGGTAACGGCGAGCAGCGCCAGGTCGAACTGACCGTGGACATCGAGGACGGGCGCATCCAGGATGAGCGGCGCATCGGTTCGCTGCCGACCGTGCGCAAGAGCAGCATCAGCACGCTGGCCATTGTGGGCGATGGCCAGACGCTGCTGGTCGGCGGCTACAACAGCAGCCAGGATAGCCAGCAGGTGGACAAGGTCCCCGTGCTGGGAGACATCCCGATTCTGGGCGCACTGTTCTCGAACAAGAACAAGACCGTTCAGCGCCGGGAGCGCCTGTTCCTTCTGCGTCCGCGAGTCGTCTCGATCCAGGGTGATCCGGTCACTTTGCCGCGGCGTCAGTCCGCTGATACCGGGCCCGCCATCAGCGCCACTTGGCCCGTCGACGGGAAGCCCATGTCCGCGGGCCAGTACCTGGACCTTATTCAGGGGCAGCAGACACGCGTGCGCTTCGACGCCATTGCCGAGGCAAAGGTATCCGGTCCGGTCCGCGTCGGGCCGACTTATATACAGTCCGTCGCCTTGGGCAAGGCAGACGTGCCCAGTGATTCGTCATCCCGAGTGTCGCCCGAGGGGCCGGTCGTGCACGTCGATATCCAGCCGGCGGCGCGCTGAATTCGCGGATACAGGAACGCCGCGTGTTCGTTGATTACTCAAGCCTTGCCATGGCGCCGATTGCGCCATTTTGACCAGGAGTAGGATTTATGAACGCCAGCAAGTCGGTTTTTCCGCTCAGTCAGCCAGGTTTTGGCCTGCGGGCCGGATTTTTTCGAGGTAGATGATCATGAAGATTGAAATCCCTCGCCAAGTGCAAGCCCAGGGTCTACAGCGGCGGGATCTGGCATCGGGCCCTCGCGACACCATGGGTAACCTGCGGTACACACCCGAGCAGGGCGGCACGCCACATGCCAACCGCTCCGGCACGAGCGCAGTGGCTGTCTTTGCGTCAGACCCGCGAGAACAGCCGCCGTATTGGGGATTTGCGGAGCAGCTTGACGGTTCCTGTGGGGAATGAATACAGCCTGTACAGGATCGCTCGAAAGCCGGCGCACTTAAGCGAGCGGCCGCAGGGCGATCTGGCCGATCTATTGGGGGGCGTGAATCCCTGTCCGCCTACTTGTATGAATTGAATGGGCGCGATATCCAGGCTCTGAGCGAGGGAGCGTTAACCGATGAGTCGGCTCGCGCTAGCGTGCTGGAGGAAATTTCGGCTGAGTGCCGCGGCTACGCGGCTGCCGTGCAGGATCAGGTGTTGAGGGACCTGGACGAGATAATGCCGGTTGGCCGCAGTGAACGGCCATATATGACGGCTTACGTGGCCTGATCGAGAAGCGCCGTGCGGGGAGCATCGTGAGATAATGGGAAGGGCATCGAATGCGTTCTTTCGGGTAACGGGCGTGGGCTGAGCTTCAGTGCACTCTGAGGGCGTCTTCGGATGTCCAGAATCGATCTGAGGGAGTATCAGCTCCGCGCGCCTTGTTGCCGCTTCAAGGCAGACGCATCAGTATCGGCACGCCGGCCTTGCGCAGGCAATTCAGGGTCACGCTGCCCAGGAAGGCCGCTTCGAGCGCGCCCCTGCAACGCGTGACCATCGCCAGGATGGTGTCGCGGCGATTGACGACGTGGTCGATGATCGCCCTCGCCGGTTCGCCGTGCAGCACTTCCCAGTTGATGCGCACGCCGTGATGCTGGGCGAATTCAGCTGCCTTGGAACGAACATAGCTGGATTCCTGCATGGATATTCCGTTTCCAAATTTCCCGCCGACGCCCGCCGCGCCGGTGGCCTGGACTGCGTTCACGACTTCCAGCTCCGCATCGATCCAACGGGCAAACTGGGCGGCGTGGCTGGCCATCGCTTCGTGCAGTGAATGCCCTTTGATTGGCAACACCACACTGCGCAGTCTTATCGGCGCAGGGTCCGACATTTTCGCCCCAGTCGGGTGGTACACGAGCACTGGTCCATCGGCATCGCGCACAACGCGTTGCGCCACGCTGCCGAGCATGATTTCCATCAGGCCGGAGTGTCCATGAGAGGTCATCGCCAGCAGGGTTGCAGGCTCGCAGCCGGCCTCCTTGAGTATCGCCTGAGCCACGTCG
The DNA here is from genome assembly GCA_023425645.1 of Pseudomonadota bacterium. Classification (GTDB taxonomy): domain Bacteria; phylum Pseudomonadota; class Gammaproteobacteria; order Burkholderiales; family Burkholderiaceae_B; genus Alcaligenes. The sequence continues at coordinate 60,301 of JAFACG010000044.1, read as the reverse complement.
CCTGGGTCCAACAGGCACAGTCCTCGTGCCTTATGGCTTGCCGCCAGCCGTTCGACGTAATCCGCGGCCTGGTCCTGTCCGGTCTCCTTGTCAACCACGCGCAGCAGTGTGAGTTCGGTGCCGTGAACAGCCGCCAGGCCAGCTGCGTAGGGAATGATTTCTTCGGAAAAATGCGAGCCATCGAGCGGTACCAAAATACGGTCGTACATAGTCATGCTCCAGAAAGCGTTTTCCAAGGCGCTTCACGGTCTTCCAACAGGCTCCTTGGGGGACGGGATGAATCGATCACTCTACAGAATGTTGTACGCAGGGTTCGATGATTTTGTCTGCAACGTATTGGTTCACAAGATGGCAACTTCAAGATGTGTGGTGATGGATGAAAGAGGCAGACGAGAGCCCATGGACTGCGCAGCTTGTCAACCGTTATGAGAAGTGATGATTTCACCGTATCCGGAACTGGAAGCCCGGCACAAGCCAGGCGCCGGGATAAAAAAAAGTGAAGAGCTCCGGCCTTGTTGCCGGCGCTTCCTCGCCACGATGCAGGAGCGCCTTGCGCGCCGCATCGACCCGGCCTTGTTTGGTTTCGCCGTGAGCGGCGATGGCGTAAAGGCGCGTGGTCAGAAATTGAGTTTCAGGCCTTTTTCCTGCAGCCGCGCGCGCAGGGCGGCGCGCGCCCTGGACAGACGGCTGCGCACCGTGCCTATGGGCACCGTGAGCAGGGCGGCGGCCTCTTCGTAGGAGAGGTCATCCAGACCCACCAGCAGCAGTATGGTGCGCATGCTTTCCGGAAGTTCATCCAGAGATTCCTGCAGCAGGCGCAGCGTCTGGGTCTGGGCAGCCGCCTCTTCGGGAGAAGCGCCATCGGTGGGCAGGTCATAGAGGCCGCTTTCATCGACGAAATGATATCGCCGCTCCGGCGCGCGCGAGAGGTGATTGCGGATCAGATTGAGGGCGATGCCATACAGCCAGGTGGACAGTTGCGATTCGCCGCGAAAGGACTGATACGAGCGCGCAGCTTCCACGAAGGCTTGTTGGGCAAGATCTTCGGCGTCGCTGGTATTGCCGATATGCATGATGATGAAGCGTTGCAGCCGGTCGCTGTGTTGCTGCACTAATTCACGAAACAACTGGTCGTCAGCCATGGCGGGGGAGTTGGCTGGCACTGGCTGATTCATGGGGCCGGGTACTTCGCAGTCTGGATCAGGAAGTATTGTCATGAGGGCGCCGAAGAGTACTGTTGCTGATCATCAGCGTGCTTCAAAAAGTGAGGTCGCTGTGCCGGAACATTACATCACGAAATTGCTTATTTCAAGAAATTGCTTAATGTTAAGGGTTTGTACGATGCATGCGGTTGGCAGCAGAAGAAAGACGTTGGGAGATCAGGCGGGAGCCGCTGCCGAATGCGCAGCGCCAGCGCGTTTCACGCGTTCAGCGCAGTTCGATGAGCGCGCGCAGCCATTCACGGGCGATATTGCTGGAAACAGGACTATTTCCTTGCGCGGCAGCTTGCTCGAATTTCTCGCGCATGGCCTGGTCAATGCGTTTTTGCTGGTCCGGCGTGAAGTCGGCAGCGCTGATTCCCATGTCCTGGCACAGGGCCGTGAACCCGGTCCCGCGGGCGACAGCCGAGTGGTTCAGCTGGGTGACGTAGTCCACGCCGGAAAAGACCTGGGCCAGCGTCTGCGCCATGTCCAAGGCCTGGGTGATGGTGCGCGAGGCCAGCGGCTTGCCGGGATTGGAAACCAGTCCGAGCTCCAGGGCCACGGCCTGGGAGATGCCGATACCGTGGCTTTGCGCCAGGGCCTCGGTAAAGAGCCGGGTGGTGTCCACGTCGGGTTCGACCCAGGCTACAGTACGTCCGCTGGGCGTCGCGCCTGTGCCCAGCGTCTGAAGAGATCGCCCCGTTGACGAGGCATAGACTGCTTCACCACGTGTGGCGGCCGAGGCGAAGTCGTCCAGGCTTGGGAGTTGTCGGGGTGCTGTGGGGGCGGAAGAATTGATGGTCATAAGTGAGTCGGGCCAGGCTGTCATGAATGCTGCGGATCCGTGAGGCCAAAAATCGGCTTTTGCTTCTTAGTGAATGCAGGTCTGGAAAAGGTTCCAATCGATCCGGTAAATGGGGTCGGTGCTATTCTTCTTCAATATAACAGGAGAGCCATCCCCTATGATCGAGCGGATCGGACTAGAGCTGGAGATGGGCGTCATCGGCCAGCGGGACGGGCGCAGTCATGCCGTCACCCATTATTTCGAGGCGCTGGCGAACGTGAAGCGTCAGCGAGGCCTGCAGGTGGTCTGCTCCGACCTGTGCGGGCGCACGACCAGCCTGGATACCGTGGCCGGATGCAGCGGTCTGGACAATGGCTACAACCTGCTGGAAACGGCGTTTGCGCCCATTCCCGGCGGCGCGGGATGCCTGGACCGACTGGCCGCCCTGGTCCACCAGGAACTGAAGGATGTCATTCAGGCCCTGGATGCCGAGGGCGCTGCCTTGCTGAATGCGTCCGAGCACCCGGATTGCGCAATGGACGAGGCCTGGTATGCCGCCGTGCGCGTAGACCGGCCGATCTATCAGGAGCTCGTGGGGTATCGGGGCTGGATGCACCGGGTGGGCATCGATGCGAAGGCTCAGAATGGCCCGTGCACGTCCGTAAAGGTGGACCAGGCCGCTCGTGCGCTGAACGCCATGCTGGCGCTGGCGCCTGCCCTGATCGCGATCTTTGCCAACAGTCCTCTGGAAGCGGGCCGTGAAACGGGGCTCAAGGAAAATCGGCTGACCATCTGGGATCGCATGTTCGCGGCCGCCCGGTTCCCGGGTGATCATTTCCTGCAGCGCATGCCGCCCAGGCCCTTCGAGGATCTGGGGGATCACTACCGCTGGATGTTCGGCGCGCAGACGGCAACCCGGGCCTTGCCGCTGGAATTGGGGCAGGGCTACAAGTCAGCGACGTCCGTATTCCTGGAGGGGGATCCGCCGCTGGCCGAATTCCTGCGTTCGGACTCGTGGAGGGGCCGCAGCGGCCCGACGGCGGCGCCGTTGACGACACGCCCCAGGGGCGGCCATTTCGTCTATGCGCAGTACGCGCACTTTCTGGATGCCCGCTGGCGATACAAGGTGGATCAGGAGCCTGCTCTGGACGCCTTGCTGACGGCCTGGGATCAACCTGGAGGGATAGAGGCCCTCTTGCAGGCCTGCGGCGTCGACGGCTATATCGAGGGACGCGCCCCCGGCGCGGTCTTTGCCGATGCCCAGCTGATAGACGAACTGGGGCCGGATATCGCCGCGACGGCGCCGATTGCTCCATCGGCCGTGCAACTGGGCTTGCTGAGCAATCTGGACGAGGCCGAGCAGCTATGGCGTCAATGGGGCTGGGGGACCTTGCGGGAGCTGCGCTCGGCAGCCATCCGGGACGCCCTGGCCGACGACAGGGTGCGGGCGCTGGCGCAGGACGTTCTGGCGGTTGCCCGGGCAGGCCTGCCGGAGGGCGAGCGGGATTGGCTGGGTTATGCCGAGCAGGCCGTACAGACTGGGCGCACCGGCGCCGACAGGTTGCTGGAGCTGTGGCATGCCCATGCGGGGCGGGCCGACCGCCTGGTCCGCATCGGCGAACAGCGACGCGTCTGTGTCATGGAGCCGCCGTTTCGCGTATGATTCACCGGGTGTTCCACCAGCCCGTAGAACCGACATGTCTATTGCTATCGATAAGTCCGGGCCCGTCCCGGTTTTTCAGCCCGAGGGTCAGATCAACAGTGCCAACGCCGCTTCCTTCGAAGCGGATCTCATGACGCAGCTCGACAAGGGTGAACAGAAAATCGTGCTGGATCTGTCACGGCTCAATTACATTTCCAGCGCCGGCCTGCGGGTCCTGCTGCTGCTGGCCAAAAAGATGAAGCAGTCCGGCGGCGCCCTGGTGTTGTTCGGCGCTCAGCCCAACGTCAAGGAAATCTTTGAAATCAGCGGTTTCCTGGCGGTTCTCAAAGTTTGCGACACTCGGGAGCAGGCGTTCGCGGCGCTGCCCTGAAGCATCATTTCGCTACGCGGCTTGCCGACTTTCTCCAGCGTGTTTTCCGCGGCATGACATGTCGCGCCGGAGCGGGTCCGGCGAGCCGGTTCGCGCGTTCTGCCCGTACCGGCGCGGCGCCGGCTCCCGCCATGCAAGGCATGGCGCTGAGCCGTATTTAAGCGTTTTTTCAGGTCTTTTTTTGTATGCTTGAAAACAAGTCTGAATAAGAATCAGTCTTTATATGTTTTCAGCTCTCACTTCAAAGACCATGATGCGCAAACCTATTCTTTTTTCCATGCTGGCCCTGAGCCTGGCCGGTTCAGCGCTCGCCGCTGAGTATCCCATCGGCAAGCCGGTCGAGAAGAACGGCCTGGAGGTGGCGGCCGTCTACCTGCAGCCGGTGGAGATGGATCCGCCCGGCATGATGCGCGCCGCCGCCGAATCCGACATCCACCTGGAGGCGGACATCCACGCCACCGCCGACAATCGCAACGGCCTGCCCGAAGGCGCCTGGGCGCCGTACTTGAACATCCAGTACAAGCTGCAGAAGCAGGGGAGCGACACGGTGATTGCCGGCGAGATGATGCCCATGGTGGCCAATGACGGTCCCCACTACGGCGACAACGTCAAGCTGGACGGCCCGGGCAAGTACACGCTGGTGCTGACCATCGGTTCGCCTGAAAGCGGCAAGATGAACCATTTCGGCCGCCATGTGGACAAGGAGACCGGCGTGGCGCCCTGGTTCCAGACTTTCGAGCAGCAGTATGAATTCGTCTTCGCCGGAACGGGCAAGAAAGGCGGGTACTGATCATGCGCCGGCTAGCCAGACTGGCCGCCGCGCTCATGCTGGCGGCGGGCGGCGCGTCGGCCGCCTGGGCGGACATGCCCGTGCATACGCTCGCCTTCAAGCCGGACGGCACGTTCGAGCCGGCCGTTCTGGAGGTGCAGGCCGGGCGTTTCAAGATCGTGCTGGTCAATGAAAGCCAGGAGGCGGTCGAGTTCGAGAGCCTGCCTCTGCGCAAAGAAAAAGTGCTGGGACCCGGCGTCACGTCCTTTGTGGTGCTGACCGTGTCGCGCCCCGGCGATTATCCATTTTTCGACGACTTCCATCCCGCCGTGAAAGGCACGTTGCGAGTTCGTCCCGCTCCTTGAGCAACTGCTATGGAACAAGTGTCATTCATCGTCTGGCGTGAAAGCGTGGAAGCCTTGCTGGTCATCGGCATTCTGTATGCCTGGCTGTGCCGCACGCCCCAGGGCCGCAAGGGCCTGCCGTGGCTATGGGGCGGGGTGGCCGCCGGGCTGGCCCTGGCTGTCCTGCTGGCCTTGCTTCTGCTGGGCCTGTCGAGCTGGCTGGACGATACCGGGCAAGAGTGGTTCCAGGCCGGCATGAGCCTGGCGGCCAGCGCTTTGGTGGTGCAGATGGTGGTCTGGATGCGGCGCCATGGACGCACCTTGCGCCATGATCTGCAGCAGGGACTGTCCGACGAGCTCGGCCAGGGGCGCCAATGGGGCGTGCTGGCGCTGGTCATGATCGCGGTGGCGCGCGAAGGCAGCGAGACCGTGGTGTTCCTGTACGGCGTGCTGTCCGCGGCTCCCCAGGACCAGAGTCTTTTGTCCCTGGTCCTGGCCGGCGCGGGCGGGCTGCTGGCCGCCATCCTGACATTCGCGGTCTTGCAATGGGGCGGGCGCATCATCACCTGGCGGCGCTTTTTCGCGCTGACCGAGGTCCTGCTGCTTCTGCTGGGCGCGGCCCTGCTGGTGTCGGCGACCGACAGGCTGATCTCTCTGGATGCGCTGCCGGCCCTGGTGGACCCGGTCTGGGACTCGTCCTGGCTGCTGGGCACCGACTCCGGGCTGGGCAAGCTGCTGGCCGATTTCGCAGGTTATCGGGACTATCCCGCGCTCAGCCAGGTGCTGATCTATGTTCTGTACATTCTTGCGGTCTGCTGGCTGCTGCGCGCGCGCAGCCCGCAAGCCGCATCGACGAGGGGAGCGACACGATGAGTGCTGCGCTGTCCGCCCGCCGCCCCTGGCCGGCTCGCCTGGGCGACTTCCTGCGCGATCATCAGCGAGCCATTCGCCGCATGCAGTGGCTGGTGGTGGCCGTCTACGCCGTCCTGCTGCTGGCGCCGGTGTTCCTGCCTTTGCCGGACCGCAGCGCTTCGATGTTCAACAACCTCACCGTGCTGGCGCAGTTCGCCTTCTGGGGCGTCTGGTGGCCGTTCGTGCTGCTGTCCATGCCGCTGATGGGGCGGACCTGGTGCGGCGTGTTCTGCCCGGAGGGGGCGTTGACGGAATGGGCCAGCCGGCATGGGCGGGGCGGGGCCATCCCGCGCTGGATGCGCTGGGGCGGCTGGCCTTTCGTCGCTTTCGCCTTGACCACGATCTATGGGCAGTTGATCAGCGTCTATCAGTATCCGCTGGCCGTGGCCTTGATCCTGGGCGGCTCCACCCTGGGCGCCATGGCGGTGGGCTGGCTGTATGGACGGGAGAAGCGGGTATGGTGCCGCTACCTGTGCCCGGTCAACGGCGTGTTCAATCTGCTGGCCAAACTCTCACCCTGGCAGTTCCAGGTGGATGGGCAGGCCTGGCGTCAGGCGGAGCGTCGCACGCAGAGCATCAATTGCGCGCCGCTGCTGCCGCTGCGCACCATGCAAGGGGCGGGGGACTGCCATATGTGCGGGCGATGCAGCGACTATCGCGGCGCGATCAGCCTGCGCTTGCGCTCGCCCGAGCGCGACATCCTGCAGGACTGCGCCGGCGGCGGCTGGCAGACCCTGCTGATCACGCTGGGCTTGATGGGCCTGGCGGTGGGCGCCTTCCTGTGGAGCGCCAGCCCCTGGTTCGTCGCCTTGAAGCAGACGGCGGCCACCTGGCTGGTGGAGCGCGACATCATCTGGCCCTTGCTGGACACCGCGCCCTGGTTTCTTCTGACGCACTATCCCGAGGTGAACGACAGCTTCAGCTGGCTGGACGGCGCCGTCATCCTGGCATTCATCGCGGGGGCCTGCGTGGTGTGCGGCGGAGCAGTCCTGGCGGGCCTGGCGGCGGCCGACCGCGTCCTGCCGCGCGTATCGGGGGCGGGGCGCGCCTGGGAAGGCGTCAACAAGCTGGCGCTGGGGCTGATCCCCCTGGCCGGCGCCGGCGTCTTCCTCGGATTGACGGCCACTACCCTGACGCTGTTGCAGCACGAAGGCGTGGACACGGCCTGGGCGACCGCGGTCCGGCTGGCGATGCTGGCCCTGGCGCTGGCCTGGAGCCTGCGCCTGTGCTGGCGCCTGGCCGCGCGGCGCACGCCGTTGGCGGGACGGCGGTGGGCCGCCATGGCCTGTCTGGTCCTGGGCCTGCTGCCGTTTCTGGATGCCTGGCTGCTGTTCTTCCTGCGTTGGTGAAAACGCATCGGATGGCTGGACAATTTTTCGGGAATCACTCTATAATCAATGGCTTTTCCACGTTTTGGCTTTGCCTGGCCGCTTTTTTGCGGGCATTGACGGAATCAGGGGAAGAAAAAAACAAGTGCCTGTTTTTGGGTCTTACAAGTGCAGCCTGGTTGTTGGGCGGCCACCCACAGACATAAATTAATCGAGTAATTTCATGCCTAAAATGAAAACCAAGAAAAGCGCCTCCAAGCGCTTTGTGGTTCGTGGTAGCGGTTCCATCAAGCGGGGCCAAGCGTTCAAGCGTCACATTCTGACCAAGAAGACGACCAAGAACAAACGCCAACTGCGCGGCGCCGTCGAGGTTCACAAATCCGACGTCGCTTCCGTCAAGGCCATGATGCCTTTCGCTTGATTAGGGAGAACTCAACATGTCTCGAGTAAAACGCGGTGTAAACGCTCGCGCCCGCCACAAAAAAGTCATTGCCCAAGCCAAAGGTTTCCGCGGTCGCCGCGGCAACGTGTTCCGGGTAGCCAAGCAGGCAGTCATGAAGGCAGGCCAGTACGCCTACCGTGACCGCCGCAACAAGAAACGCGTGTTCCGCTCGCTGTGGATCACCCGTATCAACGCTGCTTGCCGTGAACTGGGCATCAGCTACAGCCAGTTCATCGCTGGCCTGAACAAGGCTTCCATCGCCCTGGACCGCAAGGTTCTGGCCGACCTGGCGGTTAACGACAAGGCCGGCTTTGCCGCCGTTGTTGCACAGGCTAAGAACGCTCTGGCTGCTTAAGCGGTATCCGACTGTATAGTTCGCAAACGGGGCCTTGGGGCTCCGTTTGTTTTTGGAAAGTAACACGCCATGACTTCCCCCCACGATGATCTGATCGCCCAGGCACGGGCTTTGTTCGAGCAGGCCCAGGACGCCGCTTCGTTGGAAAATGCCAAAGCCCGATTCCTGGGCAAGCAGGGCGCCATCACCACGCTGATGAAGGGCCTGGCGCAGATGGACCCGGAGCAGAAGAAAGCCGCCGGCGCCGGCATCAACGTGCTCAAGCGCGAAATCGAAACCCTGCTCAATGATCGTCGCGCCGCGCTGGCCGCCGCGGAACTGAACCAGCGCCTGGCCCAGGAGAAGATCGACGTGACGCTGCCCGGCCGCGGCCGCGGCACCGGCGGCATTCACCCCGTCATCCAGACCTGGCAGCGTGTGGAAGCCATTTTCCGTTCCATCGGTTTCGACGTGGCCGACGGCCCCGAGATCGAGGACGACTGGACCAACTTCACGGCCCTGAACAACCCGGAGAATCATCCGGCCCGGTCCATGCAGGATACGTTCTATGTCGACATGCAGGACGACCAGGGCCTGCCTTACCTGCTGCGCACTCATACCAGCCCCATGCAGGTGCGTTACGCCCGCATGAACCAGGCGCCCATCAAGGTCATTGCGCCGGGCCGCACCTATCGCGTGGACAGCGATGCCACGCACTCGCCCATGTTCCACCAGGTCGAAGGCCTGTGGATCGCCGAAGACATCTCCTTTGCCGATCTGAAAGGCGTCTACACGAACTTCCTGCGCGCCTTCTTCGAAAGTGACGACCTGGTCGTGCGCTTCCGTCCCTCCTTCTTCCCCTTCACCGAGCCTTCGGCCGAGATCGACATGATGTTCACCTCCGGCCCCAACAAGGGCCGCTGGCTGGAGATCTCCGGCTCCGGGCAGGTGCATCCCCAGGTCGTGCGCAACTTCGGCCTTGATCCCGAACGCTACATCGGCTTCGCCTTCGGCTCGGGGCTGGAGCGCCTGACCATGTTGCGCTATGGTGTCAATGATCTGCGCCAGTTCTTTGAGGGCGACCTGCGCTTTCTGAAGCAGTTCAATCGCTGATTCTTCCTTCGCACCGCTCGGCTCATTGCGTCCGGGCGGTTCCGGTACTCGCCGTTTTACGTTTCCATCTTCAGCATCATGTTATTTTCCGAATCGTGGTTGCGCCGCTTTGTGAATCCCAAGCTGGGCACCGAAGAACTGGGCCACCAACTCACCATGGCCGGCCTGGAAGTCGAAGATATCCAGGCGGCCGCGCCCGCATTCGACCAGGTGGTCGTCGGGCTGATCACCGCCATTGAAAAGCATCCGGACGCCGATCGCCTGCGCGTGTGCCAGGTTGACGACGGCTCGGGCCAGCTGCTGCAGATCGTGTGCGGCGCTCCCAATGCGGCGCAGGGCATCAAGGTGCCGGTCGCCCGCATCGGCGCGCAATTGCCGGGCGGCATGAAGATCGGCCCGGTGAAGATGCGCGGCGTGCAGTCCAGCGGCATGCTTTGCTCGGCGCGCGAACTGGGCCTGTCCCAGGACCACGACGGCCTGCTGGTGCTGGATCCCGATGCGCCCGTGGGGCAGTCCCTGCGCGAGTTGCTGGACCTGGACGATCAAATCATCGAACTGAAGCTCACGCCCAATCGCGCGGACTGCCTGTCCGTGCTGGGCGTGGCGCGCGAAGTGTCCGCCCTGACCGGCGAGGCGCTGACCCTGCCTGAATTCGCCGCCGCACCCGTCACCATCCAGGATCGCGTGCGCGTCACCGTGCACGATGCCGACCTGTGTGGTCGCTTCGGCGGCCGGGTCATCCGCGGCGTGAACGCCCGCGCCAAGACGCCGGACTGGATGAAGACCCGGCTGGAGCGCAGCGGCCAGCGGTCGATCTCCGCGCTGGTGGATATCTCCAACTACGTCATGCTGGAGCTGGGCCGTCCCACGCACGTGTTCGACCTGCAGCACGTGCAGTCCGGGATGGACGTGCGCTGGGCCCGCAAGGGCGAGCAGCTGGAGCTGCTCAGCGGCCTGAACGTGGAACTGGACACGGACGTGGGCGTGATCGCCGTGAACGACGTGCCCCAGAGCATGGCCGGCATCATGGGCGGGGAGCGAAGCTCGGTCACCCTGGATACCACGGACGTCTACCTGGAAGCCGCCTTCTGGTGGCCCGAGGCCATCATGGGCCGCGCCCGCCGCTACAAGTTCTCGTCGGACGCCAGCCATCGCTTCGAGCGCGGCGTGGACTTCGACACCATTCCACAGCATCTGGAACGCACTACCGCGCTGATCCTGGAAATCTGCGGCGGCCAGGCCGGCCCGCTGGACGATCAGATCATCGCCTTGCCCAAGCGCGAACCCGTCGCCCTGCGCCTGGAGCGCTGCCGCCGCGTGCTGGGCATCGCCCTGGAGCAGGCTCAGGTGGAAAGCATCTTCAATCGCCTGGGTCTGGAGTTCACCGTGTCCGACGGCGTGTTTACCGTGACGCCGCCGAGCTTTCGCTTCGACCTGAACATCGAAGAAGACCTGATCGAGGAAGTGGCGCGCATCTACGGCTTCGAGAACATCCTGGACCTGCCGCCCGTGGCGGCGGCGCAGATGCGCGTGCAGCCTGAATCGCTGCGCGGCCCGCACGCCTTGCGCGCCGTGCTGGCGGCGCAGGACTACCAGGAAGTCATCAATTTCTCCTTCGTGGAGGAATCCTGGGAAAAAGACATCAACGGCCAGGCCGATCCCATCCGCCTGCTCAACCCCATCGCCAGCCAACTGGCGGTCATGCGCTCCAGCCTGATTCCCGGCCTGCTGGCCAATATCGAACACAACGCCAACCGCCGCCAGCCGCGCGTGCGCGTCTTCGAGCTGGGCCGCGTGTTCATGCGCGACCCGGCCCAGGAAAACGGTCCTCTGGCCGTGGCCGGCATCCATCAGCCCAATCGCATCGCCGCGGCGGCCTGGGGGCCGGCCCTGGCCGAGCAATGGGGCCAGGCCGATCGCGACGTGGACTTTTTCGATGTCAAGCGCGATCTGGAGACGCTGCTGGGCCGTCGCGCCGCCGACGCCCGTTTCGAGGCGCAGGCCCATCCGGCGCTGCACCCCGGCCGCAGCGCCCGCATCCTGCTGGAAGGCCGGCCCATAGGCTGGATCGGCGAGGTGCATCCCCAATGGCTGAGCGTATTCGGCCTGAGCAAGGCCCCGGTGGTGTTCGAGGTGGACGTGGACGCCATTTCCCGCGACGCTGTCGTGCAGGCATCGGAAGTCTCCAGGCAGCCCGTGGTGCAGCGCGACCTGGCCGTCTGGGTGAGCAACGAGGTGGCCTATCAGGCCGTGCTCGATACCTTGAACGCCGTGCGCCAGACCGCGCCGCAGGCGGCCATCGTCAAGGACATCCAGTTGTTCGACGTCTGGCGCGACAAGAGCGATTCGGCCGAGAAGAGTCTGGCCATCCGCTTCTGGCTGCAGGACAGCGCCGCCACGCTGGACGACGCACGGGTAGAGCAGTGCATGCAGGCGCTGCTGGAGGCACTGGTGTCCGCGCATGGTGCGCGGGCGCGAGCATAAGGAGACACGATGAACGTAGATCGCACCCTGACCAAGGCGGATCTGGCCGAGCTGCTGTTCGAGCGCGTCGGCTTGAACAAACGCGAAGCCAAGGATATTGTGGATACTTTCTTTGCCGAGATCCGGGATTCCCTGGCCGACGGCGTGGAAGTCAAGCTGTCGGGCTTCGGCAATTTCCAGGTGCGGGACAAGCCGCCGCGTCCCGGGCGCAACCCCAAGACGGGCGAGGTCATCCCCATCTCGGCGCGCCGGGTGGTTACTTTCCATGCCAGCCAGAAGCTCAAGAGCGTGGTGGAGGGCGCCCCGGTGTCCCCCGAGGACGAGCAGGACTGAGCCCTGGTACGTTTGCGTACAGTTTTGCCTGACCAAACGTGTAAAATCACTCCTATTGTTGATGAGCATCAGTGGCCATGAGCACGAACGAAAAGACGGCAGCCCTACCTCCGATTCCCGCCAAGCGCTACTTCACCATTGGCGAAGTCAGCGAGCTTTGCCTGGTCAAACCGCACGTCCTGCGTTACTGGGAGCAGGAATTCACCCAGCTCAAGCCGGTCAAGCGCCGCGGCAACCGGCGTTACTATCAGCATCACGAAGTGCTGCTGATCCGCCGGATCCGCGGCCTGCTGTATGACGAAGGCTTTACCATCAGCGGGGCGCGCAACCGCCTGGGCGACGGCCCGGACGTCCCGTTCGACCAGGAGGCCGCCGTGCGCCTGACGGGACAGGAAATGCAGGCGCTGCGCGCGGACCTGGGCCAGATCCAGTCCATGCTGGACAAGGCGCTGGAAATGACCGCGCCGAGCGCCGCTCAGTAAGACCTCCCGCCAGGGCGGGTGGAGACAGGCCGGCCGCTGAGCCGGCCTTTTTCATGCCAGGAAGACCGTCATGAACTTGCGTAGTCAGGCGCTGCGGGCGCTGTTGATCGAGGACCCCGCCGCCAAGGTGGCGGCCGTGCGCGCCATTGCCCACGGCTTGCCGGTAGGAGCCGATCTGGACCTGGTCGAGCCGCCGGGAATCCCCGGCCGGCCCTCGGGCTTGCGATTCGTGCCGCCGCAGCAGGTGCCCAAGCGTTCCGTGAAGTCGCGCGAGGGCCGCGCGGCCTTGCTGCATTCGCTGGCGCATATCGAATTCAATGCCATCAACCTGGCGCTGGACGTGCTCTGGCGCTACCCCGGCCTGCCGGAGGCCTTCTACGCCGGCTGGCTGCAGGTGGCGGTGGAGGAGGCGCTGCACTTCGAGCTGCTCAGCGCCCGCCTGGCTGCGCTGGGCGTGAGCTATGGCGATCTTCCGGTTCATGACGGCCTGTGGGAAATGGCCGAGCGTACGCGTTCGGACCTGCTGGCGCGCCTGGCGCTGGTGCCCCGGACCCTGGAGGCGCGCGGGCTGGACGCCTGTCCCATCGTGCGCAGGAAACTGGCCGAGGCGGGCGACGACGAGGCTGCCGCCATCATCGACGTCATCCTGCGCGACGAGGTCGGCCACGTCGCCCTGGGCAATTACTGGTACAGGCGGGTCTGCCAGGAGCAGGGGCTGTCGGATTTCGAGACCTATGCCAGCCTGGCGGGGCGCTATCGGGCGCCGCGCCTGCGCGGTCCCTTCAATCGGCCCGCCAGGCTGGAGGCGGGCTTTACCGAAGCGGAAATCGACGAGCTGGAACGCCTGGATGAAGAGATCAGGAGCGGGCGGCCTGCGTAGCGTCGTTCTGGGCGGGCAGGGAGTCGAGCTGTCCAAAACTGACGATGCTCCCGATGTACAGCACAGGGCCTTCGGGGCTGCCGCTGTCCGAACCGCCATCGGCCTCCAGCGTCATTTCCAGGATCTGGTCGTCTTCCAGCGTGCCGATCAGGTTGGCCGGCACGGTGATGGGCCGGTTGGGATCGATCAGGCCCAGGGAGCGGATCTGGGCGGCGCGCGGCGAGTGGGTCCATAACTGCACGGCCTGGCCCGCCTTGACCTCGGTCCTGACCTTGGGCACCAGCAGGACGTTGCCCTGGGGATCGACCGTGACGATCCAGGCCGGCGTGGAGGATTGGCCCGGCGCCTGCAGAATGGCGGCCTGGCGCGGCTTCATTTCTATCATGGTGACGGGGGGCTCGGTATTGCGGGTGAGCAGCAGGGTCAGGCCCAGGCCGATCGCCGCCAGCACCGCCGCCGCCGTCACGACCATGCCACGGGAAATGCCTGGGCGCTTGCGAGCTTCCTCGCGCACGGGGGGCTGGGCCGTGGGTTCGGCGTAAGAGGGCGGGGGAGCGGCTTCCTTGGCCGCCTTATCCTTTTTGGGCTTGTCTTTTTTGTCGGCCACGGACGTATCCTGTGCCTGCCGCAAGGGCAGCGCAGAGCTGGCGCCGGGCTCGGGGTCGGCCCGCAGCAAGGTCGGAAAAGGCGGCGCATGGGCGTCCAGGTCTTCGGGGCGCGGCGCCGGCGTGGCGCTCCAGCGCGGCTCGGCCCGTTCCTTGGCGGCCGGCGCGGCGGCGCCTTCAGAGGCGTCTTTCGCGGACGGTTCGCTCTTGAGAGCCGGTTCCTGGCGGCGCGCTGCGGGGATGGCGCTTGTCTTGGCCGGCTGGGCGGCAGCCGGCGCGGGCGCCGCGCCGGCCTGGCGGCGAGCGGCGGGCGGAGGCAGGCCCAGGGTCTGGTGCACATGCGCCAGGCTGGTGGGCGCGGGCAGGACCGGCGTCAGGCAGTCGACCAGCTCTAGCCAGGCTTTCTCCCAGGCCAGGGCAAGGCGGGCGGCATCGTCGTTCTGCTGCATCAGGGCGTGCGCCTGGGCCAGTTCATGCTGGCTGAGCAGGCCCAGCGTGTATTCGCCGATCAGCAGGGCATGGCGCGGATCGACGCCGCGCTCCGTGCCCAGCAGCGGGCTGAGCTGTTGCAGGCCCTGCTGCACCAAGGCGCGCAATTGCGCCGGCGAGCGGTTCAGACGCGGCCCCAGCTGTTCGTAGCTGCTGCCGTGCAGGTAGGCCGAGATCATGGCGCGCTGGGTGGTGCCGTCCAGCCCCCCCAGGGCGGGAATGAAGACCTGCCCGGCGCGCGGCTGGATGGCCGGCAGGGCGGTGGCGGCGTCCTGCTGGCTGCTGCGCTGGCGCAGGCGGGCGATCAGGCGAAAGCGCAGGATGCTGTAGATCCAGGCCCGGGCTTCGCCCAGGTCGGGGTCGTAGCCGGCGGCATTCTTCCAGAGCAGCACGAAGGTGTCGCGCAGGACTTCTTCGGCGTCGATGCGCCGGCCCAGCACAGTCTGCCCCAGGGCCAGCATGGGCGGGGCCTCCTGGTCGTAGAGCAGGTCCAGCGCCAGGGCGTCCTGCGCGGCAAGCTGGGCCAGTGAAGAAGAATAGGAAAACGTGGAAGACGGCATGGATGGATTCTGCACTGTAAGGGTGGCCATGGGCCGGACGCCCGCCATGGCGGCAGGCGCGGCCTGGCGCATTCAAGTTCTCAGGGAGGGGGAAAAGCCTCCTTTCGGACAAGATCGTATTGTATGCTTTTCGCTTGAAGCCCGAGGGTAACAAAGTGCAGAAACAGGGCGGGCAGGATATCCATCCAGGAGAATGAGCGTGATCGATCTAGAGTATTGCCGGGAGCTGGACCGCCAGGACGAACTGGCAGCCTTCCGGGACGAGTTCCAGTTGAACGAGGGCCAGATCTATCTGGTCGGCAATTCACTGGGCGCCCAGCCCCGGGCGGCGGCGCAGCGCGCCGCCCAGGTGGTGGGGCAGGAGTGGGGACAAGGCCAGGTGCGCAGCTGGAACACGGCCGGCTGGTTCGACATGCCGCTGAGGCTGGGCGACCGGATCGCGCCGCTGGTGGGCGCGGCCCCCGGCGAAGTGGCGGTCACGGATTCCACCTCCGTCAACCTGTTCAAGGTGCTGGCCGCGGCGCTGCACATGCAGGCCGCCCATCCCGAGCGCCGCGTCATCCTGACCGAGCGCAGCAACTTCCCCACGGACATCTACATCGCCCAGGGGCTGGCCCGCTGGCTGGACCAGGGTTATGAAGTGCGTCTGATCGACGACCCGGACCAGATCGCCGGCGCGCTGACGCCCGAGGTGGCCGTCATGATGCTCACGCACGTGAACTATCGCACGGGCCGCCTGCTGGACATGCAGGGCCTGACCCGCCGCGCCCACGAGGCCGGCGCGCTGGCCATCTGGGACCTGGCGCATTCGGCCGGCGCCCTGGAGGTGGACTTGAACGGCTGCCGGGCCGACTTCGCCGTCGGCTGCACCTACAAGTATTTCAATGCCGGTCCGGGCGCGCCGGCCTTCCTGTGGGTGCCCAAGCGGCACCAGGACGCCTTCCGCAGCCCGCTGAGCGGCTGGTGGGCGCATGCGCGCCCCTTTGCGATGGAGCCGGGCTTCGAGGCGCATGAGGGCATACGCGCGGCTTTGTGCGGCACGCAGCCCATGGTTTCGCTGGCCTTGGTGGAGATCGGCGTGGACATGTTCGAGCGGGCCGGCATGGCCGCGGTGCGGCGCAAGTCCCTGGCCCTGACGGACCTGTTCATGGCGCTGGTGGAGCAGGAATGCGGCGTGGAACTGGCCCTGGTCAGCCCGCGCGAGCATGCCTTGCGCGGCAGCCAGGTCTGCTATGCGCATCCGCACGGTTATGGGCTGATGCAGGCCCTGATTCAGCGCGGCGTCATCGGCGATTACCGGGAACCGGATATACTTCGCTTCGGCTTCACGCCCTTGTATACCCGTTTCGAGGATGTCTGGCTGGCGGTGCGCATTTTGCGCGAACTGCTGACCCAGCGCGATTTCGACCTCGATCCCCAGCGAGCCGCTGTAACCTGATTCTGACCAGTCCGGCCGCCGGCGGGCCCGTTCCGCCCGGCGCCGGCCCTCTGCTTGTGCCTCCTCGTCCTCCTTCCCTCGATGGTGCCTCCGGTAACTTCGGCACCCTGAAATCCCTCTTTCCTTATGTGTGGCGCTTCAAGAAGCGCGTCCTGCTGGCGCTGGCCTGCCTGGTGCTGGCCAAGGTGGCCACCGTCCTGATGCCCATCTACCTGAAGCAGGTGATCGACGTGCTGAGCCTGCCGGCCACGGTTCTGGTGCTGCCGGTGGCGGCGCTGCTGGGCTATGGCGCGGTGCGCCTGGCCTCCAGCGCCCTGGGGGAGGTGCGCGACGCCCTGTTCGCCCGCGTCACGCAAGGTTCGGTGCGCCTGATCGCCAATCATGTGTTCCGGCATCTGCTGGGCCTGTCGCTGCGCTTTCATACGGAACGCCAGACCGGCGGCCTGTCCCGCGACATCGAGCGCGGCACCAAGGGCATCAGCTTTCTGCTTAATTTTCTGGTCTTCAATATCCTGCCCACGCTGCTGGAGATCGCGCTGGTCTGCGGCATCCTGCTGTGGCGCTATGAGTGGCGCTTCGCGCTGGTGACATTGGGCACGATCGCCTGCTACATCGTGTTCACGCTGCTGGTGACCGAGTGGCGCATGCGCTACCGGCGCGCCATGAACGAGCTGGACAGCCGGGCCAATTCGCGCGCCATCGACGCCTTGCTGAACTATGAAACCGTCAAGTATTTCGGCAACGAGCAGTACGAGATGGCCCGCTACGACCAGAACATGGGGCAGTGGGTGGACGCCGCCGTGCGCAACCAGGTGTCGCTGAACATGCTCAACATGGGCCAGGCAGCCATCATCAGCGCGGGCGTGACCGCCTTGCTGTTCATGTCCGCGCAGGGCGTGCTGGCCGGACGCATGACGGTGGGCGATGTGGTGCTGGTGTCCGCCTTTCTGACGCAGTTGTACGCGCCCTTGAATTTCCTGGGCTTCGTGTACCGGGAGATCAAGAATTCGCTGGCCGACATGGAGCGCATGTTTGCCTTGCTGCGCCGCGAGCAGGAAGTGCGCGACGCGCCCCAGGCCCGCGAACTGGATTGCGCACAGGCCAGCGTGCGCTTCGAGGACGTGAGCTTTGCCTATGACGCGCGGCGCGCCGTGATCGAGCATCTGAGCTTCGAGATCCCCGCGGGCAAAACCGTGGCGGTGGTGGGCTCCTCGGGCGCGGGCAAGTCCACCCTGTCGCGGCTGCTGTTCCGGTTCTATGACGTCACGGGCGGACGCATCCTGGTCAACGACGTGGACATACGCCAGTGGAGCCAGGAGAGCCTGCGCCGCCACATCGGCATCGTGCCGCAGGACACCGTGCTGTTCAACGACACCATTTTGCACAATATCGCCTACGGCCGTCCGCAGGCCAGCCGCGACGACATCGTGGCGGCCGCGCGCGCCGCCAGCATCCATGACTTCATCCAGGGCTTGCCGGACGGCTACGACACCGTGGTGGGCGAGCGCGGGCTGAAGCTGTCGGGCGGCGAGAAGCAGCGCGTGGCCATCGCCCGCACGCTGCTCAAGAATCCGCCCATCCTGATCTTCGACGAGGCCACCAGCGCTCTGGACACCCGCACCGAGCGCGCCATCCAGTCGCAGCTGAGCGAGATCGCGCGCGAGCGCACCACGCTGATCATCGCGCACCGGCTCTCGACCATCACGGACGCGGACCGGATCCTGGTGCTGGAGCGCGGCAGGATCGTGGAGCAGGGCACGCACGCCGAACTGCTGGAGCGCCAGGGCGCCTATGCGCGCATGTGGCATATCCAGCAAAGTCTCTAGGGGATAATTTGACCATATAGTACCAAAGCGGTACTATATGCCTACATGACCAGTTCAGAGAGAACGAATGCTGCGAATCAGCAAGATCATCGATTACGGCACTTTGGTGCTGACGCACATGGCCGGGGAACCGGACCGTGTGTTCAGCGCATCTGATTTGGCCGCCATCCTGGGCCTGGGCCAGCCTACCGTCAGCAAGGTGTTGAAACTGCTGGGCCAGCACGAGCTGGTCATCAGCAGCCGAGGCGCGCGCGGGGGGTATGTGCTGGGCCGCCCCGCCAAACAGATAAGTGTAGCGCAGATCATCGATGCACTGGAAGAACAGCCTTTCGGCCTGACCGAATGCGTGGCCAGCCCCGGCGCCTGCTCAGTGGAATCCGACTGCCATATCCGCAGCAATTGGCAGCGGATCAACGATATTGTCCGGCGCACGCTGGAAGATGTCAGTGTTGCGGACATGATACGGCCGCCGGCCAATGAATTTCCCCTCACGCACAAGCCGGGCCCCGAATTGAAAACCAGAAACAAGGCGAGCACCTCCAACGTGGAGTTAACCGAATGAGTACCGTCAACGAACACCTGGACACCTTCCTCGACCGCGAGTACGAGGCGGGCTTCGTCACAGAGATCGAGTCCGAAACCATCCCGAAAGGCCTGAGCGAAGACGTCATCCGCTTCCTGTCCGCCAAAAAGCGCGAACCGGAATTCATGCTCGAATGGCGCCTGGCCGCCTATCGGCAGTGGCTGACCATGAAGGAGCCGACCTGGTCCATCGTGGAGTATCCGCCCATCGACTTCCAGGACATCAGCTACTACTCCGCGCCCAAGAGCAAGGCCGACGGCCCCAAGAGCCTGGACGAGGTCGACCCCGAACTGCTGCGCACCTACGAAAAGCTGGGCGTGCCGCTGCACGAGCGCGCCCGCCTGGCCGGCGTGGCGGTGGACGCGGTGTTCGACTCCGTCTCGGTGGCCACCACGTTCCGCAAGCAGCTGGAAGAAGTGGGCGTCATCTTCTGTTCCTTCTCGGAGGCCGTGCGCGAGCATCCCGAGCTGGTCCAGAAGTACCTGGGCACGGTGGTGCCGCCCAGCGACAACTTCTATGCCGCGCTGAATTCGGCCGTCTTCTCCGACGGCTCCTTCGTGTTCATCCCCAAGGGCGTGCGCTGCCCCATGGAGCTGTCCACCTATTTCCGCATCAACGCCCGCGACACCGGCCAGTTCGAGCGCACCCTGATCATCGCCGAGGAAGGCGCCTCGGTCAGCTATCTGGAAGGCTGTACGGCGCCAATGCGAGATGAGAACCAGCTGCATGCAGCGGTCGTGGAGCTGGTCGCATTGGATGACGCCAAGATCAAGTACTCGACCGTGCAGAACTGGTACCCCGGCGACAAGGACGGCAAGGGCGGCATCTACAACTTCGTGACCAAGCGCGGCGAATGCCGCGGCGCCCGCTCGCACATTTCCTGGACCCAGGTGGAGACCGGCTCGGCCATCACCTGGAAGTACCCCAGCGTGGTGCTGCGCGGCGACGATTCCCAGGGCGAGTTCTACTCGGTCGCCCTGAGCAACCATCGCCAGCAGGCCGACACCGGCACCAAGATGATCCACATGGGCCGCAACACCAGCAGCACCATCATTTCCAAGGGCATCTCGGCCGGCCACGGCATCAATTCCTACCGCGGCCTGGTGCGCATCACGCCCAAGGCGGAGAACGCCCGCAACTACACCCAGTGCGACTCGCTGCTGATCGGCAAGAAGTGCGCGGCCCACACCTTTCCCACGGTGGAGGTGCAGAATCCCACGGCCAGCGTGGAGCACGAGGCCACGGCCTCGCGCATCGGCGAGGACCAGCTGTTCTACGCCATGCAGCGCGGCCTGAGCGCCGAAGACGCCGTGTCCATGATCGTGAACGGTTTTTGTAAAGAAGTGATCAAAGAATTGCCCATGGAGTTTGCAGTCGAAGCACAGAATCTGCTCGGCGTCAGCTTGGAAGGCAGTGTAGGTTAAGGAGAACAATGAAATGCTGACGATTAAAGATTTGCGCGCCTCGGTTGAAGACAAGCCCATCCTGAAGGGCCTGAACCTGCAGATCAACCCCGGCGAAGTCCACGCCGTCATGGGCCCGAACGGCTCGGGCAAGAGCACGCTGTCGCAGGTGCTGGCCGGCCGCGAGGACTACACCATCGAGGGCGGCTCGGTCCAGTGGCTGGGCCAGGACCTGCTGGAGATGAAGATCGAGGAACGCGCCCGTTCGGGCCTGTTCCTGGCCTTCCAGTACCCCATCGAGATCCCCGGCGTGTCCAACGCCTACTTCCTGCGCTCCTCGGTCAACGCCGTGCGCCGCCACCAGGGCCTGCCCGAACTGGACGCCATGGATTTCCTCAAGCGCGTCAAGGAGGAAATGAAGGTCGTGGGCATGCGCGAGGAATTCCTCTACCGCTCCGTGAACGAAGGTTTTTCGGGCGGCGAGAAAAAACGCAACGAAGTGCTGCAGATGAGCCTGCTGGAACCCAAGCTGGCCATTCTGGACGAGACCGATTCGGGCCTGGACATCGACGCGCTGCGCGTGGTGGCCGACGGCGTGAACCGCCTGCGCTCGCCCGAGCGCTCGCTGCTGGTCATTACTCACTACCAGCGCCTGCTGGACTATATCGTGCCTGATTTCGTGCACGTGCTGGCGGGCGGGCGCATCATCCGCTCGGGCGGCCGCGAGCTGGCCCTGGAGCTGGAAGAGCGCGGCTACGGCTGGGTGCTGGAACAGGCCGCGGCCGACGAGGCCGCCAAAGGAGCTGCTGTATGAGCCTGCCGGATTGGGTGAATGATTTCGCTGCCCAGGCCGCCCAGCGGCCCGGCGCCGCGCTGCCCTGGCTGAGCGCCTTGCGCCAGCGGGCCCTGGACCGTTTCGCGCAGGAAGGCTGGCCGACCACGCGCATCGAGGCCTGGCACCACACCTCGCTGGCCTTGCTGGAGCAGCAGCGCTTTGCGCCGCGTACGCAAGGCCTTGCGGCCGAACTGGTCAAGGCGGTGCGTCAGCAGGAAGACGGTTATTTCCTGGTGTTCGTCGACGGCCGCTACGACGCCTCCCTGTCGAGCATAGGCGTGCTGCCCGCCGGCGCGCGCCTGGGCTCGCTTGCCCAATGCATCGAGCAGGACGGCGACTGGGTCCAGAGCCTGTACGGCGATGAGTCCCTGGGCGAGTCCACGGCCGCGCTGAACCTGGCGCTGGCCCATGACGGGGCGGTGCTCAGCCTGGCCGCCGGCACGCAGCTGGAGCAGCCCGTGCATCTGGTGTTCGTCAGCACTCAGGGCGGCAGCGCCAGTTTCACGCGCAACCTGGTGGCCCTCGAATCGGGCGCCAGCGCCACGGTGGTGGAGCACTATGTGGGCCGGCAGGCCGACGAAGCCTCGTTCAGCAGCGCCGTCACCCGCCTGAACGTCGCCCGCGACGCCAACCTGACGCACTTGAAGCTGCAGCAGGAAGCCCCTCAGGACTTCCACCTGGCCAACATCGACGTGCAGCAGGCTCAGGGCTCGGTGTTCAATTCGCATTCGCTGTCCTTCGGCGCCCGCCTGGCCCGCAACGACATCTCCACGGTGTTCAACGGCGAGCGCTGCGAAACCTTGTTCAATGGCCTTTATTTCGTGGATGGGCGTCGCCATGTGGATCACAACACCGTGATCAACCACGCGCAGCCCAACTGCCAGAGCCGCGAGTACTACCGCGGCATCCTGGCCGACACCGCCCGCGGCGTGTTCTGCGGCCGGGTGCTGGTGGGCAAGGGCGCGGACGGCACGGACGCCGTGCAGCGTTCGGACAGCCTGCTGCTGTCCAAGCTGGCGCGCGCCGATTCCCGCCCTGAACTCGAGATCTACGCCGATGACGTCAAGTGCGCGCACGGCGCGACCGTCGGCCAGCTCGATGCGGACAGCCTGTTCTACCTGCGCTCGCGCGGCATGACTCAGGAAGACGCCCGCAACATGCTGATTTACGCTTTTGCCGCCCAGTCGCTGGACCGCATCGCCTCGGACGGCCTGCGCCGCCGCGCCACGGCGGGCATCAGCGCCTTGCTGCCCGGCGGACTTGCCCTTGGAGAGCTTGCATGAATGCCCCATTGCCCGTGACCGAACCTGTCCTGTTGAATCATCGCGACGACTTTCCCATCCTGGCCCGGCCCGTGCGCGGCCAGCGCCTGTCCTACCTGGACAACGGCGCCACCACGCAAAAGCCGCGCGCCGTGATCGAAGCCGAAGCGCGATTCTACGAACAGTCCAATGCGAACATCCATCGCGGCGTGCACTGGCTGTCCCAGCACGCCACGGACCTGTACGACCAGGCCAGAAGCACGGTGCGGGCATTCCTGAACGCCGCGCGCGACGAAGAGATCGTCTTCACGCGCGGCACCACGGAGTCCATCAACCTGGTGGCCCATAGCTGGGGCATGGACAACCTGAAGGCCGGCGACGAGATCCTGCTGACCGGGCTGGAGCACCACTCCAACATCGTGCCCTGGCAGCTGGTCGCCCAGCGCACCGGCGCGGTGATCCGCGTGGTGCCGGTGATGGACAATGGCGAACTGGACCAGGACGCCTATCGCCGGCTGCTCAACGAGAAGACTCGTCTGGTCGGCGTGGGCCATGTGTCCAATGCGCTGGGCACCATCAACCCGGTTGCCGAAATGACGCGCCTGGCGCACCAGTTCGGCGCCAAGGTGCTGGTGGACGGCGCCCAGTCCGTGCCCCACGGCGTGGTGGACGTGCAGGCGATCGACTGCGATTTCTACGCCTTCTCCGCCCACAAGCTGTACGGTCCCACCGGCATGGGCGCGCTGTACGTGCGCCACGCCATCCTCGAAGGCATGTCGCCGTGGATGGGCGGCGGGGACATGATCATGACCGTCAGCTTCGAGGGCAGCCAGTACGCTCCGGTGCCGCAGCGTTTCGAGGCCGGCACGCCCAACATCGCCGGCGCCGTCGCGATGGCGGCGGCCATCGATTACCTGACGGCCATCGGCATGGAGCGCATCGCCGAACACGAGGCCCTGCTGCTGGACTATGCGACCGACGCCCTCCAGTCCCTGCCCGGCGTGCGCATCGTGGGCACGGCCGAGCACAAGGCGGGCATTGTCTCCTTCCTGGTCGAGGGCATACACCCGCACGACCTGGGCACCATTCTGGACATGGACGGCGTGGCGATCCGCGCCGGCCACCATTGCGCCATGCCCCTGATGACGCGTTTCGGCATTCCGGGCACCGCTCGGGCGTCGTTTGCCCTGTACAACGACTATGCCGACATCGACGCATTGGCGGGCAGCCTGCGCAAGGCGCAAAAATTATTTGGAGTTGGCTGATGAGCCAGGATTTCAACGGGCTGCGCGACCTCTACCAGGAGGTCATCTTTGATCACAATCGCAGCCCCCGCAATTTTGAAGTGATCGATAACGCCACCCATCGCGCCAATGGGCACAATCCGCTGTGCGGGGACCAGTTGGCCGTGTACGCGGTGGTGGAGGACGGCATCGTGCAGCGGGTCAGCTTCATCGGCCACGGCTGCGCGATCTCCAAGGCGTCGGCCTCGCTGATGACCGAAGCCGTCAAGGGCCTGACCCTGGCCGAATTCGAGTCTCTGTTCCAGGACATGCACGCCATGCTGACCGAGGCTCATCCCGACCGAGATCTGGGCAAACTCGAAGTGTTGTCGGGAGTGCGCGAGTTTCCGGCGCGCGTCAAATGTGCCACCCTGGCCTGGCATACCCTGCACAACGCCATCCATCAGGCCAAGGAAACCGCGCAAACCGAATAAAGGCGCAAGGCATGAGCTATTTTGAACGACACGACGTGCTGGTCAGCCGGGATTGCCCGGCGGTCAGCATCCCCTATGGCGCCCCGGTCACCATCGAAAAGGGCTGCACGGCCACCATCACCCAGAAGCTGGGCGGCAGTTACACCGTCATGGTGGAGGGCAATCTGTACCGCATCGAGGGCGTGGATGCCGACGCCCTGGGCTATGACGCCCAGGACAAGCCGGAGGTCTTCGTCCCGGAACTGCCGCTGACCGAAAAAACCGTGGAGGACGCGGCCTGGATCGTGCTCTCCAGCGTCTACGACCCGGAGATTCCCGTGGACATCGTCAACCTGGGGCTGGTGTACGACTGCAAGGTCACTCAGACCGGGCCGGACGCTTTCTCCATCACCATGCAGATGACGCTGACGGCGCCGGGCTGCGGCATGGGCACCATGATCGCCGACGAGGCCCGCTACAAGCTGCAGACCATCCAGGGCGTGGAAGAAGCCGTCGTGGACCTGGTCTGGGATCCGCCATGGAGCCGGGAGCGCATGAGCGAATCGGCGCGCCTGCAACTGGGCATGCTGTAAAAACAAAGGCCTGCTGTTCAGCAGGCCTTTTTTTGATCACGTAAGGACCGGGTGCGCGTCTGTTGCAGAGCGCGAGCCCTGGCAGATTCCCTGTCGGCGGCCATATGGCGTTCATGCGGAGGGCATTCCCAGACGAGCGCCCATGGAGACCGCGCGATAGACCGCTTCGTTGCGGTTGTGCACGTTCATGCGCATGTACAGGGTTTCGGCGTGCGCCTTGGCCGTGGCCGAGGAAATGTTCAACTGGCGGGCCACGCCCTTGATGGTCATGCCGCGGGCCAGCAGCACCAGCACTTCATATTGACGCGGCGTCAGCCCCAGCAGCCTGGCTTCCTCCGCGTGCAGCCGGCCCTGGTCTTTTTCCTCGGGCGGCCAGCGTATGGGTTCGTACGGCTTGACCAGCGGCGCGGCATGATGATTGACGGGCGCGAGCGTGTCGCGGGGGCCTGCGTCGAGGGTGTGCGCCGCCGTGCTGGGCGAGGGAAAGCAGGTTCCGCCGGCCAGCACCAGATTGACCGACGCCATCATCAGTTCAGGAGTGGCGTTCTTGAGCAGATGGCCCGCGACGCCCGCGGATGTGTCGTGGACGGCGGGCAGGGCGCAGTGGGATTCCGCCATCAGGAGTACGGCATTGGGCTGCAGGTTGCGGTGCGCGTGATCCAGCAGTGTTCGGCAGGCATCGGCGGACGGTATGGACAGCAGCAGCAGTTCGCAAGGCCGCTCCAAAGCCGGCGTATCCAGAAATGTGTAGTCCATGCCCAGCAATTCGGCGCCGGGCAAGGTGTCGGCCAGCAGGCGGACTATGCCCAGTCTGAACAGGGTATGGGGCTCCACGACGATGATCGTAGTCATTATTCTCTCCCTTGCTGCATACAGATGGCGACTGCGGGTTTGACGCTGCAGCGCTTGGTCGCATTAATTCATGAAATTTTTTTCCCAGGCAGCGTTTCTTGTTGTCATGCTTTTCATTTTTGCAAACAGTCGTTGGTAGCAATTATCCGGCGGACCCTGAATTTCAGGGCTGACGAATTATATATTTTTGTTAAACAGAACTTTGCAATTGTTATAAATTGGCCTGTTGAAACAAAGCCGGTGTTTTATTAAGTGCCAATCAATCAAATGGTTACGTCTGTGATCGATTGGAATATGTTTCGTCATTTATGAGCAGAAAGATCGGCACCTCATTTCCCTTCGAGGTGCCGAAATGTAGGTAACTACATTGCCTGCCTTCAGTTCTGGCGGACGTAGGCGTTGTTGTAGTTGCCCGTCTGCGTCACGGTGCTGTTGTGGTTCCAGCCGGTCTGGATCACCTGGGCGCGATTGCCCCAGCCATTCTGCGTCACGGCGGAATCCAGATTGTAGCCGGCCTGCGTCACGACCGCCTTGTTGTAGGCGCCGCCCTGGCTGATGTAGGAATCGTTGCCCGCACCCGATTGCGAGTTGTAAGCATCGTTGCCCAGACCGCTCTGGATGATGCTGCTGTCATTGCTGCGGCCCGTCTGCTCGGCCACGGCCTTGTTGTGCGATCCGTTCTGGGTGATGCTGGCGGTCAGAAGATCGGAGCTGGCATGCCAGCCGCCTGTCTGGCTGATGGTGGCGTCATTCTTGTGGCCGCCGCCCTGGATGATGGCGGCGTTCGAATTGCTGACGTTCCACTGGTCGATCACGCCTTTGTCGTACTTGCCGCTGTCGGTGACGCGGGCCGTCGAGCCGGTGCTCTCGTATTGCTTGATGTAGGCGTCGCCCTTGTAGCCGGATTGAGTGATGTAGGCGTTGACATTGCTGCTGGAGAGCTGGCGGATCACGGAGTCGTTGCGGCTGCCGCTGTCATTGATGACGGCCAGGGCGTTCTGGGTGTCGTACTGGCGGATGAAGGCATCGCCGCTGGTCCCGCTCTGGTTGACGGTGGCCTGGTCGGACTTGCTGCGTTCCTGCTCGACCACCGCGTCATTGTCGGAGCGCGACTGCGTGATGTTCACCTGTGAACCGGTGGCGCGCACCTGGCTGGCAAAGGCGTCGTTGCGGTTGCGCGACTGGGTGATGTTCACCGTGGAGTTGCCGCTGCTGCGGCTTTGTTCCACCACCGCCTTGTTGTCATTGCCATTGATGACCTTCACCGTGGCGCGGACCGAACCGTTGTCCTGCTGGTCGATGTAGTCGTCGTTGCGGTCTCCTTTCACGTCTATGGTGGCGCTGGCGCTGGTGTTGCCGTCTTGCAGGACCACGCCCTTGTTGTGGCTGCCGGTCTGGGTCACCGTGGCGTTGTCGGCCAGGGCCACGACGGGCAAGGCCAGGGCTGCGCCCAGAGCGATCGCCAATGTGGACAGTTTGCTGTTCATGTACTTCTCCTCGTTACACGTCGAAGACCTTCGGGGGGAAGAGAGCGGCGGCCGGTCTTCGCATAGCCGCCGCGCTGTCTGCTCTTGGTCAGGCGCCCTCGACCGGGACGGCCTGGGCGCTGTTCGCCGGCGTCTGGACCGGCATGTCCTCGACCGGGCCGGCCTGCCGGCGCAGGCTGCGGTAGACCTCGTTCTGCTTCAGGTAGTTCTGCACGATGCCGTTGTTCCAGTCGGCTTCGTTCTGCAGGCGCCATTGGCCTTCCTTCAAGCCCTGCACGATCAGGTGCACCACGGCCGACTCGATGGCTTCCTTGACCGAGAGCTGGGCGGGCTCGTTGTTGGTGACGCCGGCCTCGATCTCCAGCAGATCCTTGAAGTTCACGAACTTGTAGACGCTCGGCCGCACTTCATAGGAAAAAATGGTCTTGGTGGTGGATACGCTTTGCAGGATGTTGCCGGTGCGCACATCGATGGCCCGCAGGTTCACGGTGACCTGGTCCACGCGGTACTGGGTGGACAGGCCCACGCCCAGAAAGCGCGCGCCCGCTCCGCCGGTGCGCACATTGCTTTCGTAGGAGATGATGCCGCCATCCATCATGATTTCAGCCGGCGCCAGGGGCGGAATGTGGATCGTCGGCCGGCTGCCGTTTTCCTGCGAGCCGTCCAGCGCGCGCACGATGCGCCGCTCGGTCAGCAGCTCCTGCAGGCTTTCGCGTTCGACCGGCGTGAACCAGCGCGAGTCGCGCAAGGCCTTGACCAGCAGCGCGGCCGCGCCTTGCGTCACCGAAGTGGAGAAGGAGCTGTCCGGATTGGGTTTGTATTGACCGGTCTGGTCGCGGAAACCGTAGACGGCCACGGTCAGGCGCTGGGAGGGGGCGGGCAGCTCCAGCAAGTCATGGGTGGCGGGCGAGGCCGGCGTCAGGTGGGCGGAGCTGTTCGCGTCCGCGGGCGTGGAGGGCAGGGCGCAGGCGCCCAGGACCGAGCTCAGCGCCAACATGGCCAGAAGGCGGGCGGGACGCGCGTTCAAGGCAGTGCATGGGGGCTTCATGGCTGCATCACCCTGAAAGTCGTGGAAGCGCCGGTGATCCGGTCCGTGGTGGTGATGGTCAAGGCGCCGCCGCCCATGTCCACGACGCTGACGGTGAAGCTGCCGGTCTCGAAGGTGCCGGGCACGAACTTGCCGTTGCTGTCCACGAATTGCGAGGAGGCGGCCGAGGCCAGGCGGCTGAGCACCGAGCGCTCCAGCTGGTCGTTGAAGTCCTGGAAAGGGGTGCGCTGCTCGAAGGCCGAGCCCAGGTCCTGGGCGTCCGGGTCGGTATGCTTGTTGGTGATCTGGGCGGAATTCAGCAGCCATTGCCCGTTGAGCGGGCTGCCGCCAAAGCTCGGATTGACGGGTGTGTAAACCAGTTCGGTCGCCTGGGCGGGCGCGAGCAGGGCGCAGGCCAGCAGGGCGGGTGCAAGGGGCAGTAAGGTCTTCACGGTATGTCTCTCTTGTTAAAGTTCGTCCGGAGCCAGATCCGGGTTGTGGATGAGTGCGCGTTCGATTTCGCTTTTATTGACGTTCTCCAGAACCAGGTCCACGGCGCGCTCGCTGGCTTTCTTCGTGCCCGAGCGCGCAGGAGCCAGGAAAGCGTGATACATGCGCTGGCGGCGGTATTCCACCCAGATTTCGCTGCCCCAGCGGGCCGAGGGGCGCTCAAACACCGTCAGGGTGAAGGGGCTCGCTGCGCTCAGTTCGCGCCAGCGATTGGTGAAGTAGCGGTAGAATTCCTGTCCCTGCACGGTCACGGTCCGGTTGACGACAATGCCCGAGAGCGGATCGTCGAACAGGCTCTTGCGTATGACTTCGGCCTGCCGGATGGCGTCCATGAAGTTGGCCGGTCGCGTCTTGCCGGGGTCCCGGCCCGGCTGGGCGGCTGCGCTGCCCAGCGCGGACAGCAGCAGCGCCAGCAGCATGGCTCTCCTTCGTTGGTACGTTCTTGTCATCGCTGCACCTTTCGTTCCCCAGCCTTACGGCTTGATACATTGGCGTTACCGACTATGGTAGAGAGGGCCGTCCACGATTACATGAGCCGCATTTCCTAGGCTGTTCGCCGCTTGCGAGGGTGCGTATCAGCCCCAGTTGCGCTGGGTCGGCGTAGGCCGTTCGGAGTAGGCGCGAGGGTGGAAGATCAGCGGGGCGAGCGCCTGGGCGTCGTCCGTGCCGGTGGCCTGGAGCGCGGGAGCCGGGCCGGCCGGCACCACGTGCTGCACCGCGCCGTCCTGGGAGTGGTAGAGCACGACGACGCGACTTTGGCGCACGGCGTCGATGTGCTTGTGGTCAAAGCACGTGAGCGGGACCTGCCCGATGTGCGCTGCGCGGCTGCGCTGGCGATACAGGGCCTGGCGCAGATGGCGTTCCTGACGCTGCCGGCGGCGCCAGCGGGACCAGGCGAGCAGCAGCAGGCCGTTGGCCAACAGCACGGCGCCATAGAACAGGAAGGTGGCCAGGGTGGGGAAGATCGGATCCATCTGTTCGAATCCGGCCTTGTTCATCGAGTGATCGATCAACAGCAGCAGGCCTTGGGCGACCAGATAGCTGAAGGCCAGCCAGCCGGCAAGGGTCAGCAGGCGGTCTATCCAGCGGTTGACGGGATGGCGTTGGGTGGTGATGATCATGACAGCTCCTTGATGCCCCGGTCCGGACTGCTCCAGCGGGCGCGTTGGCGGCGCAGGCGCAGCATGACCATGGGAAAGCTCCACAGCGTGGTTAAGAAATTGATCAGCCAGTACGCGAACGGATACCAGATGATCCAGAACATCGATTGGTGCAGGTCGGGCTCGTAGCGGCGGTCTATCCAGGCGCTGACGGCAAACTGCAGCAGGCACATGGCGGCCAGCACCATGCCGGTGAAGGAAGGCGGAAACAATCCGTCGATATGGGTGGCGGCGGGCAGGTGAAAGACCTGTCCGACCAGCCAGACCAGGACCGCCACGCCCAGCGCGAAGCTCCACAGGGTCGAGCACAGGTACTCCAGCGTCAGCGGCCACATGCCGCGACTCTCCCAGCGCAGTACCCGCGGGGAATATTTCAGGAAGGTCTCGGCCCCGCCCTGCGCCCAGCGCAGGCGCTGCTTGAACAGCCCCTTGAGGGTTTCGGGCATCAGCACCCAGCACAGGGCCCGCGGCTCGTAGAACACCTGCCAGCCGGCCAGCTGGAGCTTCCAGGTCACGTCGATGTCCTCGGTGATCATGTCCAGGCTCCAGTAGTCCACCTCTTCCAGCGCCCGGCGGCGAAAGCCGGCGATCACCCCTGAAATCGTGAAGATCTTCCCGTAGACCCGCTGGGTGCGCTTGATCAGGCCGATGATGGAGGAGAACTCGCCGACCTGGATGCGGCCGATCAGCGTGGAGCGCGTGCGGATGCGGGGATTGCCGGTGATGGCGCCCACTTCGGGGTTGCGCAGCATGGGGGCGACCAGGTAGTTGACGCCCTCGGGGTCCAGGTAGGCGTCGCCGTCTATGCATACGAAGTAGTCGCCGCTGGCGCTCATGGCTCCCATGCGCAATGCCAGCGCCTTGCCCTGGTTCTGCGCCAGGTGGATCACGCGCAGCTTCTCGTGCTCTTGGCTCAGTGCGTTGAGCACCTCGGCGGTGCGATCGCTGGAGCCGTCGTTGATCGCGATGACTTCGATGTTGGGGTAGGCCTGGTTCAGGGCGGACAGGATGGTGTGGCGCGCATTGGCCTGTTCGTTGAAGCATGGGATCAGGATGCTGACCAGCGGCATGCCGTCCAGCTCGGGCGGGGGCGCGGGCTTGTAGGTCCAGCGGCGCTCGCGCTGGAACCAGAAGATCAGCCCTCCGCCTATCCACAGTCCCGACATGAACAGCGGATACATGAAGATGAAATACAGCAGCAGGTGGCTGGTCAGGGCGACGGTGATCCCCAGGGGAATCCCGACGATCAGGCACAGGGCCAGCAGGGCGATGAGTCGTTCTATCATTTTCTTGTCGGATACCAGTCAATCGTGATTTCCGGACGAATCACGTTCATCTCGGGCTGATCGCGCACGAAATCGTCGGGGTAGTAGCCCACGTGGCGCGCGCCCCGTGCCGTCAGCGCGTTGAGCCAGCCGGCCACCTGGCGCGAATCCAGGGGGCGCGGCGGCCCTCCCTTGCTCCGCCAGTCCACGGCCTGCACCTCGAATACCGTGCGGCTCAGGCCCTGGGGGTGGCGGGCCACGGCGTCGACCAGCTGGTTCAGCCAGGCCACCGCCTTGCGATCGGCGATGCCTTCCATGCGGGGCATGGCCATGACGGCGGTCCAGTCGTAGGCTTGCAGGAAGTCGTCCAGGTTCTGGGCGAACCACTGTTCGCTTTCAGGCTGCAGCACCGGCAGGGCGTACATGTTGCGCACCGTGATGATCTGCGGTCCGCGCTGGGTCTTGACCCGGGCGGCCAGCTCGCGCGTCAGCTCGATCAAGGCCTGCGACTTGAAGCGCGTCCAGCGCCGCATGCGTTCCGGATCGGCGCGTATGGCCGCCAGGTCGCGTCCGAATCCGGCCTGCTCGTAGGCCTTCAAGGCTGAAGGCGATGCGTCCTCGAAGTCCGTCAGCGTGGCGTCGTCATGGAATACCAAGCCGTGGAAAATGCTGCTTCGGCCCAGGTCCTCGTACAGCTCGCCCAGGATCAGCCGCGCGCGGGGATCGAAGGGCGACAGGCGCCGGTAGCCTTCGGCGGACACGGTGGGGATGCCGCCGGCCCGCCATTGCAGGACCCGGTCCACCGGCTCGGGCGTCTCGATGGCCAGCACGGGCATCCAGGCATAGACGTCGGCATGGGCCCGCGAGCTGATCTGCCAGGCGGCGCGATTGAACAGATCGGCGCGCATGGGCAGATGCCGGTTGGGGAAGTAGACCGAGCGCACCAGCCCGTCGCCGCTCGGATCCGCGAAGGCCTGCAGGTAGACGCTGCGCGGCTTCAGGTCGGCCACCCTCTGGACCAGCGCGCCCAGGTTGCGCTCCATCTGCGCGGGATCCGCGTCGTAGACGTAGTCCAGGTCCACGTGCATCACGCGCTCGGGCTCGCGGTCCTCGCGCGCGGTGATGAAGCCGGCGAAGGTTCCGATGTCCGGGTCGTTGTCCACCAGGTAGCGCGGCATGTTCATCAGCTCATGCACGCTGGCCACGCCATCGGTCAGGGTCAGGGCCAGCTCATAGCCTTCTTCTTCCAGAATGCTCAGGCCCAGGCCGCTGACCCGGCCATAGGGCCAGACCCAGACACGCGGCGGCTTGCCGGCGTGCTTGCGCACATTGGCCGAGATGGCGCGCACGTCGGCCCGGAAGCGCGCGGAGAATTCCGCATCGGTCTCATAGCGCTTGAGCTGCGGCAGGTAGCGATGGGCGGCGGCCACGGGCTGCGTATTGCCTTGCGGGTTGGCGATAGCGCCGTAGTGCATGTTCTGGGTGTGGGCGCCGATCTCCACCAGGCCGGAGCGCGCCATCTCCTGCACCTGGTCCCATTGCAGGAAACGGCTGCGCTCGGTGGGCAGGCCGCCGAAGTCCACCTTCCGGTCCGCGGGCGTGTCCAGCCACTGGCCCACCGGAGCCAGCACCGCCGGCCATCCGTAGGCCTTGAGCAGCGGGAAGACGCGGGTGTAGAAACTGCGGTAGCCGTCGTCGAACGACAGCAGCACGGCCTTGTCGGGCAAGGGGGCCTTGCCGCTCCGGGCTTGCAGGATCCGGTCCACGCTGACCGGTACGTAGTTGTTCTCCTGCAGCCAGGAGAACTGCTGGCGCAGGTGTTCCGTGCTGACGCTCAGGTAGGCCTGGCTGGGGTCGTGGTCTTCCACGTCGTGGTAGGCGATGACGATCAGCTCGCCGTCGCGCCAGGGCTGTTCCTGGGGCTCGATCCGGCGCTGTTCGGGCGGCGTGTAGGGAGCCGGCGTGCCGGTGCCGCAGGCCGACAGCAGGGCGCCGAATGCCAGCAGCAAAAGAGGAAGGAGTCGTGCGCTCATCATCATGGCCGCCTAGAATTTGATCTTGAGTTCGACCACGCCGCTGTACTGCTGCTCGCGCTGGCCGTCGTAGGGTCGCGTCAGGGCCTGCAGGCGCAGGCCGACTGCCAGGTTGCGGTCGTGCTGGTAGTTCAGCTCGTAGGCGGCCGAGCCCACTGCGCCGCTGCCGTAGCCGCTCTGGTGGAGCACGCCGGCGCCCAGGGTCAGGGCCTGGGTCAGCCGCTGCTCGTAGCGCTGGTAGATCAGGTGCTCCAGGCGCAGGGCCGGCACGGCCATGTATTCCCGGCGCGGACTGAAGTAGGGCCTGTCTTCGTCCCGGTTGCCCGAGGCCCACAGTTCCAGCTGCGCGTCGGCTTTCACGCGCGGGCTGGCGTACAGGCGCTGGCTGCCGGTGATCTGCAGGCTGTGGCGCCGGTTGTCATCCGTGAAGCGCGTGGCGGTGTAGGCGGCCTGCACCCATTGTTCGGGGCCGTTCTGCCAGCGCAGGCGCAACTGGCCCTGGTTGGCGGTGATGCCCTGGGCCAGGGCGCGATTGGGAATGTCCAGCGTGCGGTATTCCAGCGTGGCGCCCATGCGCCAGTGGTCATTCATCTCGTGGTCGAGCTGCAGGCCGGCCCCCACCTTGCCGCCCTGGCCCCAGTCCTGGCGGTTGACCAGCAGCTGGGACTGCCAGTCGCGTCCGCGCCACTCCAGGCCCGCTCCCTGCCAGCTGACGTTGCGGCCCAGCTCGTCGCTGGTATCCAGGTGGCCGGCGAGCACGGTGGCGCGCCAGTTGTAGGCCAGCGGGGCGCTGTACCACTGCGCCTGGACGCGCAGGCCGTCCTGGCCGGACACGTCGGCGCCCTTGCCTCTTTCGAAGCCGCCGCTCACGATCAGTTCGTTCCTGCGGTAGGACTGCCAGTCCTTTTCCGGCTCCGCGACCCGGATATTGCTGGGGTAGCGGGCCTTGGCGTAGGCCAGCAGTTCTTCGGCCTGGCGGTATTCACGCAGCTCCAGGGCGGTCTGGGCCTGGCTGATGATCACGTCTTCCTGGCGCGGCGCGTAGGTTTCGGCGATCTTCAGGTTGCGTTCGGCCTGGCGCGGCATGCCGGACATGCGCTGGGCGTCGGCCAGCGGCACGCGCAAGTTGATGTTTCCGGGAGCCTGGGCGCTGGCCTGCGCCAGGTTTTCCCGGGCGGGTTTGAGCAAGCCCGTGTACATGTACAGGGAGTTTTTCAGGATCAGGGCGTCGGTATAGCCGGGATTGGGCAGGGCTTCGGGGTTCCCGGGCAGGTAGCGGGTGGACGGGGCGTTCTGTTCCATGCCCTGGGCCAGCGCCAGCGCCTGGTCTTCATGGCCCGATTCCAGCAGGGAAAAAGCCAGGCCGGTCTGGTAGCGCAGCCGCGTCTTGGCGTCGAGCGAGGGATCCGCCAGCGCCCGCTCATAGCTGGAGATGGCCTGTTCGGGCCGGCGGGCGCGCAGTTGCAGAGCGCCCAGCGAGGCGTAGGCGTAGTCCGGGTACTGGGCGGCGCGTTCGGGCGCGATATCCACGCTGCCGGGCGCGTCTTCGCGCGCGTCCACGGCAATCAGGCGATCGCCCCGTATGCGCCGCTGGAAGGCGGGACGGCCCTGGAAACTCGCGCTGTCGGCCAGCTCGTCCTGCAGGCGTACGGCGCGATCGGCCACCAGAAAGCGTTCGGGCAGGGTGCGGGCGGGCTGCGGGGCAAGACGCGTGAGTTCGGCGGCGTAGTCGGCCTGCCGGTCCGCCCGTTCGGTCGCGGAGAAGATGGCGGGATGGCGGGACTGCCACTCCATGGCCTGGCGATCCAGCCCAGCGGCGTGCAGGGACAGGTCATAATCGCGGATGACGTCGGGCTTGCCGGGCTGGAGAGCCAGCGCGTCCTGACTGGCTCGCAGGGCCTCGTAGTTCTGCCCCGAGGCGCGATAGATGTAGCTGCGCGCCAGCAGGTAGTCAGGGTTGCGGCGGGTGGCCGGCTGCAGCGCCTGGGTGCAGTCCAAGGCCCTGGAAGGCTGGCCCGCGTCGGCCAGCGTCATGCACAGGCCCATGGTGAAGGCGGCCTGGCCGGGAAAGCGTCGTTCGCCTTCGCGGTACAGCCGCAGGGCAGGCTCCCATTGGCGGGTGTCCTTGTAGGCGCGCGCAACCGCCTGGAGCACGTCGGCCGGCAGCGTCCGTCCGGCAGGCAGCGCCTGGTAGATCCGCAGCACCTCCTCGGCCTGGCCGGCCCAGGCATGGATGCGCATCAAGTCGTATTGCGCGCGCAGATCTGCCGGGTTTTGCCGCTGATACTGCCGCAGTCCTTCGATGGCAGGCTGGTACTGGCCTTGCCGGGCCTGGCGTATCCAGTCCTCGTAGGCGGAGGCCTGCACGCCGATGCTGCTTGCAGCCAGCACCAGCACGGTGAAGGAATCCAGCCAGAACCGGCGCGCAGGCGGGGTTCTGGCTGGAATTAGGCTGGCGCTTGGTGTGACACGCCTTCTTATTGATCGCCTGGGCACTTCTCTTCCCCTTGTTCTTTGTATATACTCCTGTCCACTGTTCGACGGCTGAGCAGTGAGAAGGGTCTTGAGGGGTATGCTAGAAGTGTGCATGCCCGGCAGTAATTGGCCTTTCGACGTAAGCCGCCGGGTTTTCTGCAGTAAGCCACATGGCCTAAGCAAAAAGTTTTTTAAAAAAAGCTTGCGCAACAGAAAAAACGGGGTTATAGTTTAATTCTTTCGGGGCGTAGCGCAGTCTGGTAGCGCACTTGCATGGGGTGCAAGGGGTCGAAGGTTCAAATCCTTCCGTTCCGACCAAATAAGACAAGGGCCTGCAATGATTTCATTGCAGGCCCTTTTGCTTTGTCGTGGATTTTGTGAGAGCGCCTGGCGGGCTAGGCCATCTGGCTATCTTCTCCTCACAAGCGTCACGACTGGTGTGTTTTCAGTTTCAATTGCCATTTTTTCGGCGCGCATTCACGGTTTGGGCGTGGCCGTTCGGCAGGGCAAGCCGGTCTTCGCCTTTCTTCATGCCGGGGGATTCGCTTCGCCCGCCAGAATCGGACAGCGTGAGAGATACGCTGACGCCAAACTCCGGGGCGGGAATCTTCCAGCTCCATCGCCGCTTGCACACCTCTGGCTTCATTGGCTCTTCCTCTCTCTTTCTGCGTACGCCGGGTTTATCGGTCAGCTTCGTCTGATTCAGCTTCTATAGGTTCAATGGCTGTAAAGGAACGCGTGGCATCCAATGGCTACTCACGTTTCGGGTCGGCAACTTGCGATAAATAGCGAATCAGCCGCCGCCCTTCATAGGGGGCTGTTTTTTTTAAGGAAACTGATCATGGCTATGCAATCCCTTCTTTCCATCATGGAAGCGAGCGACCGGCAGGGGCTGGAGGTGCTGGAACGCAATAAGATGGGCCCCAGTCCTCTGGGGGCGGTCGGTAACCTGCGGTACTCAGCGGAGCAGGGAGGGACGCCGCATGCCTCCTGGTGCGGCAGGGTCTGGACGACCGCAGCTCACGCGGCCGGCACCTTGGCATTGGCTCTCACCTGCCCGCCCGATCAAGCGTGGGTGCAGCACATGAGCGTCGTTCGGGCTTATGTCAATAGCCGCTGCCTTGGCGATCTGTTGGGCAGCCTGACCGCTCGGCCGGACGACTCCAAGGGCCACTCCATGATTGTCGATGCGCTGACGAAGTTAAGCTCGAGGTCGAACAACGACCTGCCCAAACTGGTGGGGTGGCGCCACACTCTATCCACCTATATAGGCGAGCTGAAAGATCCGGACATCAAGGCCCTGCGCAGTGGAGTCCTGGGCAATCAGAGCGCCAGACAGGCGGTGCTGAATCGGATCTCGCATAATAAAGATGACCCATCACGTCAGCTGGCGTCTCAGGTGCTGGGTCGGATTGAGAAAGAGTTGCATCGGCGACTGACCAGCGGTTCGGCGGGGGAGGACGCGCGGCCGGGCCGGCAAGGCGCTCGACATCCGGGTAAGGGAACGTCGAATGACTCATCGGTTACCTAACCTTGAGTTGACGGCAACTGCGCTGTGGCGGCTATGTGCTTTGATCCGCGGCGAAGACCGTTCGTGTTCCTGATCCTAGCTTGAGTGCCGGGGTCTGCTTCTCCTGAGAAAGATAGTCATGATTACTCAAACCTCTAACATTGCCATCCCGGTAGACGGCCAGCAGGAGCTGGTGCTGCAGCTACAGCGGGAAGACCTGGAATCTTGTCCTCTGGGGGCCGTCGGCAACCTGCAGTTCAATGCAGAGCAGGGCCGGCCAGCGCCTGCCCCTAGGCTTGGGGCGCCATTGTCGGCGATGAACCAGCCGCTGGCCGACAGACGTGCTGATTTGACCGTTGATGTCACCGGCGAATCCTCGCAAGCGCGGGCGCAGCGCGAGGCATTGGTCCAGGCTCGAGCTGAGGTCCGCGCCAACAGCCTGCTCATCGGCAATGTGCTGGGCAGCCTGACGGCCAAGGTGGATGAGGAAGGACGGTTCGTCGATGCCAGTGACCGCTCCAGAATCGCCCGAGCATTGATGGAGCTGAATAGGTCCGGCGGGGAGGGCGGTTTGTACTCGTTAAAGGGAGCGAAGTACAGCCTGCACACTTATCTGGAAGAGCTGGCAGAATTCGATTTTGTTGCTCTGAGCCAAGGGGGACTGGGCAATGGGCGGGCTGTCAACGATATTCTGGCCGAGATTTCGGCTTGTCCTGACGATGCGGCGCGCAGTCAGGCGCTCCGCTTGCTGACCGATATTGCAGAAGCCTTCAATCAGCAAGTGCTCCGACAAAGCGTGCATGAGCCTTTGTCGAAGATTGTTGATCTGCTGGCTGCTGGCCCAGTGGATGAGCAAGGCTTGTGTGCGCAATTGCGGGTGCTTGCCGACGATCATAGAACGATTGGCCGCTATTTGAGCGGCTTGTCCACGGACGAGTTCAGTACGCTGCTGGGCGCATTGAGTCTTCAAAAATTGTATGCCATCCAAGAGATCCTGCAGCATAAGGGTTTGTATTCGGCAGCGGATCGTCTCGACTTTCTGATAGAGGGAATAGATGACGAGTTTTCTTCCAGACGGGCTCCGCATAGCCTGTCGGTCGAATCACGAAATCTGACCATGGCTGTGCTGCAGGGTAATGAGTCTGCCGTGCCTGATGCTCTGCACCGTTTGAGTCTCGCGGTGGAGGACACCTATCAGATCTGGAAAGCGCTGCCCGAACGTTCGGTTAGGCGGATGCACGTACTGATGGGGGCAAGCATGGGCCTGCTCCGTGATCGTCAGAATAATCCAGTTGGTCCGCTCAATAGGCATTCCCTGGGCAAGCTGGACGAGGGCAAGCGCGCGAATCTCGACTTCGCCGCCGTGGTTTTGCACGACTTCGGGTTGGAGCTGGAGCCTCAGGCGCATGCTGGTGCCGCTCATCGGTGATTCTCCTTGAGGCTGTCGTAGTCAGGGTTTGGGGGCGGTGTTCGACCCCACCGTGATGAATGCGCGTGTGCCGTAGACTTGGACGGCGCGCTGCAGGCTGGTCTGTTTCTGTGCGAAGGGGGTAGGGTCGAGCCGGCAACACGCTCGATGCGCCGGTGAAGGAACGCCAGGCACTCATCGGTTACCAAGCCTTGAGTTGGCGGCGATCGCGTTGGGGCAACTATGTACTTTGATGTGTATCGAGGTCCGCCAGCGCTCCTGATCCTGGTCTTGGGGTCAGGGCTTAATTGCTTCGAAATAGTTAATCATGCTGATAACGTTCCAGAACATTCCTAGTTCCCTCCTCTGTTCCCGGTCCAGTGCCCCGATAGATGGCCCGCAGGTTCCGCCGCTGAAGCGGACAGACCTGGAGCCCGGCGCCTTGGGGACCAAGGGCAACCTGCAATTCACCGAACAGGAGGGCGGCACGGCTCCTGCCCCCCGTGCCGGTGTGCCATCGCCCGAAACGTCCCCCTCATTTGCCGAGCGTCGGGCGGATTTGGAAGCTTGCGTCATCGGCGAGGGCACGGAACCGCGGGCGCAGCGCGAGACATTGGTCCAGGCCCGTGCGGAGGTCCGCGCCAACAGCCGCCTCATCGGCAATGTGCTGGGCAGCCTGACGGCCAAGGTGGATGGGGTAGGTCATTTCATCAACCCCGATGATTGCTCCGCAATTGCCCAGGCGCTGAACGAGCTGAACGTGCCGCCATCGGAGGTGGGGTTGTACTCGCTAAAGGGAGCGAAGTACTGCCTGGACACTTATATGGATGAGTTGAAAGAACTCGATGTCGTTGCTTTGCGCTATGGGGCGCTGAGCAACGAGTCGTCCTGCGAAGCCGTTCTGGACATGATTTCGCCTCGTGACGATGACGCGGCGCGTATACAGGCGTCCCGGGTGCTGGGGGAAATTGCAGAAGCCGTGGATCGGTGGGTGCTCCGTCGTACCGTGCATGAGCCATTGTCGAAAGTTGCCAATCTGTTGGATGCCCATCCAGTTGATGCGCACAAGCTGTTTGGGCAATTGGTAAAGGTTTCCAACCATCATGACACGCTGATGCAATATTTCGACAGCCTGTCGCTGGACGAGTTAAAGAGCCTGCGGTCCGTAGTGCTAGCCGACCATTCGAGCCGCGTTCTACAGGCCATGTCCCGGATAACCACGCTGTCACAGAATGAGTTCCTTATCATCGAAGACGCCCTCGCTGTGTTAAGGCAGGCCGAGCTTGCTTTTGAATTTGCGTGTGCTGAACGGGCTATCGAGATCATAGGGAGGGACATGCTGGGGGATATGAATGATGCTGTGGGTAATGGACGTCTGTCCGATGTGTGCGCACTCTTGCTCCAGTTGAGCGTCAGGGTGAGCACGGCTTTAGCGATCTTCGAGAGGCTGCCTAACTACGCATCTGTGATTGTGGAACGATTTACCACGCTAGCCATGGACGTACTCCGTGATCAGCAGAATAATCCGGTTGGACCGCTCAATTTGCATTCTCTGCGCCAGCTGGATGGCCGCATGCGCGCGAATCTCAGCGCCGCTGCCGTGGTCTTGTGCGCCTTTGGGTTGGAGCTGGAGCCTGAGCTGCGTGTTTGCTGATCAGCGATTCTCCTTGAGGCCGCCGTAGTCAGGGTCGGGGGCTGTGTTCGATCTCCCGTTCGGCCCGTGCCGTGTCACGATGTGGTGAATGGCCTTCCATGGATTCGCGTTCCCTGACAGAATCTCTATTCATACCCGGAAGCAGGATATTGCTCCTGGTTTTTGGGGATGGGCATGGTCGGATTGCTCAGGCCCAAGCGTGGAGTGCGAGGGGACGGAGGTGCAAACCCTTCGGTTCCGAACAAATAAAATAAGGGCCTGCAATGGTTTATTGCAGGCCCTTTTGCTTCGCCTTGCCGCTTCTGTGAAGCTGATCGGGACTTGGCGCCAGCTCAGGCCGTGCGGCCGGCTTTTCCTTGGGAGCGTACGACTGGCGCGCCTTCGGTTGCTTTGGCTGCTTCAGCCCAGCGGCACTGCCTCTTGCGAGACAGTGCCCGCATGCTTATGACGCGGTCTGCGCAGCCATATTTAGCGTCGAGGCTTGCTTGAGCCGCTTCTTATAGAAAGGCAGGAACAGGAACAAGGCCAGGAACCAGAAGGGCGTGGCGATCAGGCCGATCAAGGTTTCTTCTTCCTGGCTGAACAGGTACAGGGCAAACGCAAAAAATGCCAATGTCGCATAGCACATGGGAATGGCGAAGGGCATCTTGTAGCTTGACGCCGCATGCGCATGCGGACGAATCCGGCGGTACTTCAGATAGGAGATCAGGATGACGGCCCAGACAAAGATGAAGCAGATGCTGGCTACCGTCGTCACGATCGTGAAGGCCCGCATGACGTCGCCCTCTGCATAGAGCAGGAAGATTCCGCAAAGCAGCAGGGCGCAGGAATAGATCAGCCCGTTGCGCGGGGTGCCATTGCGCGAGAGCTTGCCGAATGACTCCGGCGCCAGCTTGTTCTTGGACAGGCCGTAGAGCATTCTGCCCGTCGAGAACATGCCGCTGTTGGCCGACGACAAGGCGGAGGTCAGCACCACGAAGTTGATGATGGCCGCCGCGGCACCTATCCCGATAAGCAGGAACATGTTCACGAAGGGGCTCTTGTTCGGGGAGACGACATCCCAAGGCGTCACCGTCATGATGGCGGTCAGCGCCAGCACGTAGAACACGATCACCCGTACTGGAATCTTGTTGATCGCCTTGGGCAGGTTCTTGGCGGGGTCCGCGGTTTCGGCCGAGGCCGTGCCGACCAGTTCTATTCCCACGAAGGCGAAGATGGCGATCTGGAATGCGGCGAAAAACCCGCTGACGCCATTTGGAAACATGCCGCCGCGGTCCCACAAATGGCTCAGGCTGGCCGTATCACCCGTAGGGCCGACAAAGCGGGTGATCAACAGGTAGGCCCCGACAAGGATCAGCGCGACAATGGCGACGATCTTCACCAGGGCGAACCAGAACTCCAGTTCACCGAACAGTTTTGCCGACAGCAGGTTGAAGACCAGCAGGAAAACGATGCAGGCCAGTCCCGGCAGCCACAAAGGTACATCGGGCCACCAGAACTGGGTGTAGCCGGTGATGGCGACAATGTCCGCAATGCCTATGACCACCCAGCAAAACCAGTAGCTCCAGCCCAGGAAATAACCCATGGTGGGGCCCAGTATATCGGCCGAGAAGTCCACGAACGACTTGTATTCCAGATTATGCAAGAGCAATTCGCCCATTGCCCGCATGACGAAAAACAGAAAGAACCCGATGATCATGTAGGTGAACAAGACCGAGGGCCCGGCCAGGCTGATGGTGCGGCCCGACCCCATGAATAGCCCTGTGCCAATAGCTCCTCCAATCGCTATTAGCTGCAGGTGCCGGTTTTTCAACGAGCGTTGCAGTCCAGATGAGTGTTGCTGAGACACACTGTTCTCCTTGATTTTTTTCATTCAAATGCTTAAGTATGACTGTGCTGCGAGAAAAAGGGGGTACCTACCGTCCTGCTGGACGGTTTTCCTGATGCCGATAGGGGCAGGTTGACGAGCGCACAGCGAGCCGTCTTGTCTTGACGGCGTGACCTCAAAACAGGCGGGTGCGCGAACAGGAATTTATGTGAAGTATCGGGCCAAGCCGCCGTTTATAGGCGCTTGGCCGTGTAGCCATAGAAATGCTCCGGACGAGAAGGTGAACGGAGGCCATATGGCCTCCGTACCCCCTCTGTCCTTTTACCTGAGAGCTTATCCATGGTTTTAAGATGGTCCCCTTCGGTGGGCATTGACATGCCTCTCTCCAGATTGTCGCGGGTACAGGATTCTTTTGCCTGAGAGATTCCGGGGTCGTTGCTCCGTCGGCGCTTCACAAGAATGAAGACTCTCACCTGAACCGTTACTGACGCTGGTATTGTATGGACAAGGAAAAGGCTATTGCTACTAGCGTTAACCTGTAGCTCGACCCGGCCGCAGAGAAGGGCCGGCTGCGCGCATCAAGTCCGCTGGGAGTCCAGCTGCTCATTGTTTTTCGCTACCTCCTGAGCCTTAGAGTAGCTTTCGATCAGCAATTGATAGTTGGGGAAGATGCCGGTGTAGGCCTGGGCCCAGTCGGCCGCATCGTCGCGGTTCCAGGTCTTCTGCAGCTCGGAGGCCACGGCGGCCACGTCTATGGGTACCACGCCGGCCTGCATGACGCGGGCCAGGGTTATCTCTTCGGCCATCTTGGAGTAAGTGCCGGAAGCGTCGATCACGGCAAATACCTGATAACCATCCGCCACGGCGGAAATGGCTGGAAATGCCATGCATACGCTGGTGATGGTGCCGGCGATGATCAACTGTTTCTTGCCGGTCGCCTTGACCGCGGCCACGAAGTCGGGGTTGTCCCAGGCGTTGATTTCCCCCTTGCGGGCCACGTAGATGGCATGAGGCGCGTTGGCGTGGATTTCGGGGATCAGCGGGCCGTTGGGGCCTTGCGGGACCGATGCCGTCGTGATG
Source organism: Pseudomonadota bacterium (assembly GCA_023425645.1). Classification (GTDB taxonomy): domain Bacteria; phylum Pseudomonadota; class Gammaproteobacteria; order Burkholderiales; family Burkholderiaceae_B; genus Alcaligenes. Next base: position 17,282 of record JAFACG010000044.1, on the reverse strand, counting down.
ACGGGGATCTTGGCCAGGGTGGCGATGCGGGCCAGGGTGGCGGCCAGGCGGCGCAGCGTGGTGAAGGGCATGTCGTGCACCGTCTGGAACAGGCCGCTCTGGTGGTCGATCAGCAACATGGCGACCTGATCGGGGTCGATGACGGGACGCTGATTGTTGAAATTCGCAGGGATGCTCATGAGATTTCTCCTGAAGAGCTGTGTCGTGGATGCCGTTGCGCCGGAGGCGTCGTGGGTGAGGCCTCTGCGCACCGGCTGGTTCATGGTAAAAAACCAGGGTCTGCCCTGGTGTCCGTGCCATGCGGGTGGGCGTGCAACGGATCAGGCATGGTTTGATTATGAGCAGCTGGAGCGGCTCCAGATAGACGGTTTTTTCGATCTGCAGCGTTCTGTTTCTGGAACGATGGAGTGATGATGCGTCAAGACCTCAACGACTTGTATTTTTTTGTCCAGGTAGTCAGGCATGGCGGTTTTGCGCCGGCCGGTCGCGTGCTGGGCGTGCCCAAATCGCGACTGAGCCGGCGTATCGCCCGGCTGGAAGGCGAGTTGGGCGTGCGGCTTATCCAGCGTTCGTCGCGCAGTTTTGCGGTAACGCAGTTAGGACAGAGCTATTACGAGCGCTGCTGCGCCATGCTGGTCGAGGCCGACGCCGCCCAGGCGCTGGTGCAGGCCAGCCGCGAAGAGCTCTGCGGGCTGATCCGTCTGTCCTGCCCGATCGGCCTGCTTCATGCCAGGGTCGCCGACATGCTGACGGAGTTCGGGCGGCAGCATCCGGGCGTGCGCATTCAGTTGCTGGCCATGAACCGGGCCTTGAATGTGGTGGAGGATCATCTGGACCTGGCCTTGCGCGCGCGGCCTCTGCCGCTGGATGACAGCGACCTGCCGGTCCGCGTGCTGGGCTATGCGCCCCAGCGCCTGGTGGCCAGTCCGGAGCTGTTGCAGGCGCGGGGCCGCCCGGATGAACCAGGCGATCTGGCTGCTTGGCCCGGCCTGGGCTACGGCCCCTCCATGGACGGCCATGCATGGGTTTTGCAACGTGCGGATGGCGAGCAGCGCGTGCAGCCGTTCGAACCGCGCCTGGTGACCAGCGACATGCTGACTTTGTGCAAGGCGGCGCTGTCCGGCATGGGCGTGGTGCAACTGCCCGAGATGCTGACCCGGGAGTATCTGCAGCAGGGCTTGCTGCAGGATGTATTGCCGGCATGGACGCCGCGGCGCGAGGTGATCCATGCCATTCTGCCTTCCCGACGCGGCGTGCTGCCCGCCGTACGTGCCTTGATCGAATTTCTGGCAGTGCGTTTTCAGGGCGCGGGGCAGGCGGACGAGGCGCCCTCGGCCTTTTCCTGAACGCGTCAGCGTCGGCCGATGAGCTCATCCAGTGGCACGCGCACGTCCTGTCCGGCTTTCACGAGCAGGCTCCAGCTCGCCGGATCGAACAGGGCGGGACTGATTTCGAAGACGGCAGCCTCGGATACGCTGACCAAGGGGTTGAGCTTGTCCAGCCCCGGCGTGTCCAGGTCCTGTTGATACAGGTAGTCGCGCGTGGCGCGCCGGTTGGGCTCCAGGCGGCGGCCCAGGCCGTCCATCAGGTACAGGCGGGGACGATGGACCCGCATGTCGATGGGGCGCTCGGTCAGGTTGGCGTAGTGGTAGCGCACGATCAGCAAGATGGCGTCGCCTCGGGCCGGGGCGGGGAGCTCCTTGTCGTTCAGCCCCTGCTGGAGGCGGGCGGAGTCTATGGAGATGGCCAGGCGCGCGGTGCGAAACTGTGGCGGCGCCACGGGTGCCAGCAAGGCCGGCGGCAGGGCGGGCGGTGGGGTTCCGATGGGCGGGTGAGGCAGGGACCGGGTGGAAAGCACCTGGTCTTCCTGGGCCTGGGCGCAAGCGAGCACGATCGTCAGGACGGCGCCAAGCAATAAAGACGGCAAAGCGGCGGACATGGCTTCACAAGGTGATTGAGGGAAATTCCGATCCTAGCAGAAAGGCGGTCGGGCATGAAAAAACGGCCCGTGGGCCGTCCTACTTTTTTGCTGCTTTCTTCAGGTCGTCGATTTCCTTGCGCAAGGCGAGGACTTCGTCGTTGAGTTGACCGATGATGCTCATCTGGCTTTGATACATCTCGACCAGCGGGTGGTAGCTCATGCCCCGGCTGGTAAGTTCCCGGCAAAGTGCGCTCAGTCCCGTACTGGCGCGCTTGGTCAAGGTAGCCATCTTCCTATGATCCATAAGCCTGCGTCCTGATTTGTGGTTGGTTGTGGACTACATCCTTAAACCATACCAAAATTCTATGACAGCTGTATTTTTTATTTACTTTTCTTGAACATGGCGCAAACCGGGCGCGCCTAGCCCACCTGGAAGTTGCCTTCGGGGTAGCGGATCCGGCTGCGCTTGCGGGTGGCCAGCGTATAGACCAGGGTCAGCGGGCCCAGTCGGCCGGTGAACATCAGAATCATGAGCAGGAGCTGGCTGGGCGTGGACAGCTTGTCGGTGATGCCATGGCTCATGCCCGTGGTGCTCAGCGCCGAGGCCGCCTCGAAGAGGATGCTGATCAGCGGCAGGTCCTCGAACAGGGTCATCAGCAGCACGGAGGCGAAATACAGCGCTCCGGTGATGAGGAACAGGGCCAGCGCCTTCTGGACGGTTTCGGGGGCGACGGTGCGATCCATCAGCACGACTTCCTGGCGCTGCCGCACATAGGAGCGCACGGCGGCCAGCAGCACGATCAGGGTGCCGATCTTGATGCCGCTGGCGGTGCTGAGCGAACCGCCGCCGATCAGCATCAGCAGGATCAGCACCAATTGGGTGCTGTCGCGCAGATAATGAAGGTCCATGGTGGTGAAGCCGGCGGTGCGGGTGGCGGCGCTCTGCATCCAGGCCGCCAGGGCCTGGTCGGTGGGGCCCAGCATGCCCAGGGTGTTGGGGTTGTTCATCTCCAGCAGCCACAGGGCGGCAAAGCCGATCAGGTTCAGCACCAGGGTGCCGATCAGGATCAGCTTGGTGTAGGCCTGCAGATTGCGCCACCGCCATTTCTGGCCCACATCGGCCAGCACGGTAAAGCCGATGCCGCCCAGGATGATCAGGCCCGAGAGCGTCATGACCACGATCAGGTCGCCCGAGACCGGCACCAGGGAATCGTGGAACAGCGAGAAGCCGGCGTTGTTGAAGGCCGTGACCGAATGGAACAGGGCGCGGTACAGGGCGGTCGTCCAGGGCATGTCGATCAGCCAGCGCAGGAACAGGATCAGGGCCGCGCTCAGCTCGATCAGGGCGGCAATCTTGAAGACCTGCAGCGCCGTGTCGCGGATGCGCGAGACGCTGGTCTGGTTGAAGGCCTCCAGGGCCAGCGCCTGCTGGTTCACGCTGATGCGCTTGCGCATGGTGATGGCGGCGATCACGGCGAAGGTGACAAAGCCCATGCCGCCGATCTGCACCAGCAGCGCCAGGGTGATCTGACCGAAATGGGTCAGTTCGGACGCCGGGTCGACCACGGCCAGGCCAGAGACGGTGACCGCCGAGGTCGCCATGAACAGGGCCTCGAAAAAGCTCAGGCGCTGCACGGCGGCCTGGGGCAGGCTCAGCAGCACGGCTCCCACGACGATCAGCCCCAGGAAGCCGAGCGCCAGCACCTGCGGCGGGCTGGCGCCGAGCGTGCGATTGCGGTGATGGGCCCCCGGGCGCCGGGGGATCAGGGTGGGCAGCCAGTCGCGCATGGTCAGACCAGCTTGGGAGCCGCCGTGCGCAGGGCCTGCAGCTGGCCGAACAGGATCAGCAGATCCTTGGCATGCAGGGCGTAGTCGGGCTCGGGCTGGATGATGGTTTCGCCGCGGCGCTTGACCAGCAGCACCTGCACGTCGTCCAGCTGCTCGCGCAGCACCTCGCGTATGGTCTGGCCGTTCAGGCTGTCGCTGGCGGTGACCTCCACCAGGTAGTCGCCGTTGCCCAGGGTGATGTAGTCGTTCACCATGGGGTAGCTGAGCATCTGCGCCACCCGCATGCCCATCTCTTCTTCGGGGTGGACGATGCGGTTCACGCCTATCTTGGCCAGGATCAGGTGCTGGGCGTGCGAAATGGCCTTGGCCCAGATGGTGGGCGCTCCCAGGCTCTTGAGGTGCACCACGCAGACCAGGCAGGCCTCGATATCGGCGCCGATGGCCACCAGGACCACGTCATAGTTGTCCAGGCCCAGCTCTTCCAGGGCCTGCCGATCGGTCACGTCCGCGATCACGGCGCGGCTGAGCTGATCGGCGTACTTGTCCACCAGCTTGGGATTGGCGTCCACGCCCAGCACCGAATGACCCATCTTCATCAACTCCAGGGCGGCGGCCGAGCCGAAGCGGCCAAGCCCGATTACTGCAAACTGTGCCATAGGTCATTGATCCGATTGAGGCTTGAAAGACGTGCCAGTCAAATTAAGCGTTGATGTTATAAAGGAAAATCTGGTAAAAACCCTTATCGGGTATTCCCTTGGGCGCGTGTCGCATTGATCCTGGGGAGACATCACTAGTGGACAGTGTAAAACAATGGTTAGTTTGTTTGACCCCATCAAGCTGGGTGATATTGAACTCAGGAACCGCATCGTCATGGCGCCCTTGACACGTTCGCGCGCCTCCGAGGGCCGCATGCCCAACGATCTGATGCGGATCTACTATTGCCAGCGCGCCAGCGCGGGGCTGATTGTAGCCGAAGCCACGTCCGTATCGCCCCAAGGCGTCGGTTATGCGCATACGCCGGGCATCTGGAGCAGCGCCCAGGTGGAAGCCTGGCGCCACATCACCGAGGCGGTGCACGCCAAGGGCGGGCGCATCGTGCTGCAGCTCTGGCATGTGGGCCGCGTCTCCGACCCCGAGTTCCTGAACGGCCAGATCCCGGTCGCGCCCAGCGCCATCGCCTGTGAAGGCACGGTCAGTCTGCTGCGGCCCGAGCGCCCCTTCGTGGTGCCGCGCGCCCTGCATACGGAGGAAATCGCCGATGTGGTCGACGATTTCGCCGTCGCCGCCCAGAATGCGCTCAGCGCCGGCTTTGACGGCGTGGAGGTCCATGCGGGCAATGGCTACCTGATCGACCAGTTCCTGCACGATGGCTCCAATACCCGCAGCGACGCCTACGGCGGGTCCATCGAGAATCGTTCGCGCTTCCTGCTGGAGGTGGTGGACGCCTGTGTGGCGATCTGGGGCGCGGGCCGGGTGGGCGTGCATCTGTCGCCGCGCGGCGATCTGCACAGCATGAAGGATTCCGACCCGCAGCGCCTGTTCTCCTATGTGGCGCGCGAACTGGACCGGCGCGACATCGCCTTCATCTTCCTGCGCGAAAGCCCCGCCTCGGACAGCCTGCTGCCCATGATCAAGTGCCAGTTCGGCGGCGCGCTCATCGCCAACGAGCACTTCGACCTGCCCACCGCGCAGACGACTTTATCCAAGGGCATGGCCGACGCCGTGTCGTTCGGTAAGGCATTTCTGTCCAATCCCGACCTGCCCCTGCGCCTGCAGATGCGTGCGCCGCTCAACGCCTGGGATAGCGCCACCTTCTATACCCAGGGCCCCAAAGGCTACACCGACTATCCCTTTCTGGACACCGAGCCCGAGTGCGAGTACCAGCTAGGGGCGGACCTGCAGGCGCACTGAGCCCGCATCGTCCATTTGCGAAAAGGCCCGCTCCAGGCGGGCCTTTTGCCGTCTGCGCGCAGGCGGGCGCAATGTTCAGGCGCGCGCCTTGCGGATGGCCTGGGAGCCTTTGGTCCCGGCCTGGCGCTCCGGCGGCGGGGCGGCGATGGTCGCCACGCTGATCGCGGAGATCAGGCCCACCACGATGGTGTAGGCCACGATGAGCCAGGGGCGTCCGCCGTTGGCCTGCAGCAGGGCCGTGGAGATGATGGGGGTGATGCCGGCCGCGAAGATGCCCGACATCTGGTACACGAAGGAAATGCCGGTGTAGCGCACCTTGGCGTCGAACAGCTCGCAGAACAGGGCGGCCTCCGGCCCGTAGACCGAAGCGTACAGAATGCCGAAGGGGATGACGATGGCCAGCCAGACCACCATCAGATTGTCGCTGTGGGTGTTGATCAGCCAGAAGGCGGGCAGCGAGGAAAGGCCAGTCAGCAGCGCGCCCCAGAAGTAGACGCGGGTGCGGCCCAGGCGATCCGACAAGGCGCCGAAGAGGGGGATGGTGAAGCACATCACCACCGCCGAGGCCATGACGCCGGTCAGCGCCTGGGTGCGGGTCAGGTTCAGGTGATCGGCCAGGTAGCTGATCATGAACACGCCGAAGATATTGAAGAACACGCCGTCGATGAAGCGCGCGCCCATGCCCTTAAGGATATTGCCGGGGTAGCGCTTGATCATGTCCAAGAAGGGAATCCGGCTTTCCGCATTGGCCTGCTTGACCTGCTCGAATTCCGGGCTTTCCTTGACCGACAGGCGGATGTACATGCCCACCAGCACCAGCAGCACGGAGCCCAGAAAGCCGATGCGCCATCCCCAGGCCAGGAACTGCGCGTCCGACAGCAGGCTGGAGAGCAGGGCGACCACGCCCGAGGCCAGGCACAGGCCGGTGGCCAGGCCCACCTGCGGCCAGGAGGCGTACAGGCCGCGCTTGTCGGCCGGCGCGTATTCATAGGCCATCAGCACTGCGCCGCCCCATTCGCCGCCCAGGCCTATGCCCTGGAAGACGCGGCAGATCAGCAGCAGGACGGGGGCCCAGATGCCGATGCTGTCGTACGAGGGAATCAGGCCTATGGCCATGGTGGACACGCCCATGATGGTCAGGGTCAGCACCAGCATGCTCTTGCGGCCTATCTTGTCGCCGAAATGGCCGAACACCACGCCGCCCAGCGGACGGGCGATGAAGCCCACGGCGAAGGTGGCGTAGGCCATCAGCGTGCCCACATAGGGGTCGTCGCTGGGAAAGTACAGCTTGTTGAACACCAGTCCGGCGACCACGCCGTAAAGGAAGAAGTCATACCATTCGATGGTGGCGCCGATGACGGAGGCCGTCACCACGCGCTTGACGGTTTTCTGATCTGCTGACATGCATTGTCTCCTGTGATGGGCCGGGGTCTGCGCCCCGGTTCGTGCTGTGTGGCGATCGAAACTGCTGGGGTCTGCCTTTGCGCGGTGCGGGCTCCTTCAGGCGGCCAGCCGTGCGTCGGGCGCGTGCGCGCCGCTGTCCTGGCGGCGGGCGTCGGCCAGGATGAACTCGCTGGCGCGCTCGGCCACCATCACGATGGGCACGTTGGTATTGCCCGATACCAGGGTGGGCATGATGGAGGCGTCGACCACGCGCAGGCCCGGCACGCCGTGCACGCGCAGCCGTGCGTCGACCACGGCCAGCGGGTCGTCGGCCCGGCCCATGCGGGCCGTGCCCGTGGGGTGGAAGATGGTGGCGCCGTATTCGCGGCAGAAATGCAGGATTTCCTCGTCGCTGCGGACCTCGTGGCCGGGGCGGAACTCGCGCGCCATCAGGCCGGCCATGGGTTCGGTGGCGGCGATGCGGCGCGCCATCTTGATCGAGGCGATGGCGGTGCGGCGGTCCAGGTCCGTGGACAGGTAGTTAGGGTGGATGGCGGGTGCGTCGAACGGATCGGCCGAGCGCAGCTCCAGGTGGCCGCGCGATTCGGGACGCAGCTGGCAGACCGAAAAGGTGCAGCCGGAGAAATCGTGCACCTTGCCGCCGGCCATGTCTGCCGACAGGGTCCCGAAATGGAACTGGATGTCGGGCGTGGCGGCCTCGGGCAAGGCCTTGCAGAAGATGGCGCCCTGATTGATGCCGATGGACAGCGGCCCGCCGCGAAACAGCAGCCATTGCAGCCCCATGCTGGCCTTGCCCCAGAGCGAGCGCAGCCTGTCGTTGTCGCTGATGGGTTTGTTCACCTCGTAGATCAGGCGAAATTGCAGGTGGTCCTGCAGGTTCCGGCCCACCCCGGCCATGTCGCGCACCACAGGAATGCCGAATTTCTGCAGCATGGCGGCCGGGCCTATGCCCGAGAGCTGCATGAGCTGGGGCGACTGCAGGGCGCCGGCCGACAGGATTACCTCGCGTCGCGCCCGCAAGGTCTTCATCACTCCGTCCTGGCGGTAGCGCACGCCCACGGTGCGGCCCTGCTCGGTGAGTATGGCGCTGGCCTGGGCCAGGGTCTTGATGCGCAGATTGGGCCGCTCCCGCGCCGGGTTCAGGAAGGCCACGGCGGTCGAGCAGCGCCGGCCGCGGTGCGTGGTCAACTGGTAGTAGCCTGCGCCTTCCTGGTCGCCGGTGTTGAAGTCCTGCACGCGGGCGATGCCGTTGTTTTCGGCCGAAGCGATGAAGGCGTCCACCAGTTCGTTGCGGGTGCGTATGCTGGTGGCGTGCAGCGGCCCCTGGGTGCCGCGTGTGGGGCCGGGGCCCAGGTCGTTGTTCTCGATGCGGCGAAAATACGGCAGGCACTCGTCCCAGGACCAGCCTTCATTGCCCAGCGCGGCCCAGTGGTCGTAGTCCTGCTTCTGGCCGCGCACGTAGATCAGGCCGTTGATGGAGCTGCAGCCGCCCAGGGTCTTGCCGCGTGGCCAATAGATCTCCCGGTTCAGCATGTTGGGGTCGGGCTGGGTGTGGAAGCCCCAGTTCAGCCGGGGGTTGAACATGGTCTTGCCGTAGCCGATGGGAATGTGTATCCAGGGATTGCTGTCCGGCGGCCCGGCCTCCAGCAGGCAGACCGTGTACTTGCCGTTTTCACTGAGCCGGTTGGCCAGCACGCAGCCGGCCGATCCCGCTCCCACGATGACATAGTCAACGCTTTCAGTGGTGTCCATTGCCTCACTCCAGTTCTGTTCGTGCCGCCAGTCTGAAGATTCAGGCTTGAAACATTTATAGGGTAAACACGGAAAGTTCCGCACCTGGAACGCTAAGTATCATTTCCGTTTCATTTTTCAGGTAGCGAGGCCGTGATGCAGGCAGAGGATTGCCGTCCCTTGAGGGTTCTGACCGTGCTGGAACAATTGGCGCATACGCAGTACGCCCAGACCCTGGCCCAGCTGGCGCAACGCACGGGGCTGCCCAAGACCAGCCTGCTGCGCATCCTGCAGTCGCTGGAGCAGGCGGCCTACGTCATGCGCGTGCCGGGCGAAGGCGGCTACATGCCCGGTCCGCGCGCCCATCACCTGGCGGCGGGCCTGCTGGGCTCGCCGCATTTTCTGCGGGCCAGCCGGCACATACTGGGGCGGCTGGTGGGCATCATCGGCGAATCCTGCAACCTGACGGCGCTGGCCGGCGACACCGTGCAATATCTGTCCAGGGTGGAAAGTCCCGAGCCCATGCGGCTGCAGCTGCGCATGGAAATCGGCGCGCGCGTGCCTTTGCATTGCACGGCCAGCGGCAAGCTGTTCCTGGCCTTGGCGCCGGACGTGCAGCGCCGCCAGATGCTGGACCGGATCACGCTGGAGGCGCTGACGCCGCGCACCATCGCCGATCGGGCCCGCCTGGAGTCAGAGCTGCAGGGGATACGCAGCCAGCGCATCGGCATCGACAACGAGGAGTTCGTGCGCGGCATGGTGGCCATCGCCGTACCGGTGCAGGATGAGCAGGGGCGCGTGGTGGCGGCGCTGGCCTGCCATGCCGCCACGGCCCAGCGTTCCATGGCGGAGCTGCTGCAGTTTGCCGGGCCCATGCGCGAAGCGGCCGCCGAGATGGCGGGGCTGTTCGGGCGCAACGCTTGGGAGAGTTCGTCCGAGGGGGGGCGGAGCTAGCCGGAGCTCGAAGGCCGGCTCGTTCCGGATGCCGGGTTCAGCTGCCGCGCACGACGCGGAAGGTGGCCGCCGCCTTGACCAGCAGACGGTCCTTGTCGTCATAGCCGCCGCCTTCACAGTAAGCGGTGTCGCCTTCCAGGAACAGGCAGCGGGCGCGGAACCAGACATCGCCGCGCGCCGGCAGCAGGAACTGGGTGTTCATGTCTATGGTCGCCATGCCCGAGCCCGGCCTGCAGGCCCGCGCGGCGGCGCTGAGCGTGAAATCCAGCACCGCCATCAGGGTGCCGCCGTGCACGTCGGCGCGCGCATTGGCGTTGCAGGCCTGCCAGGGCAGAAATGTCTCCACGCCTTGCGGCGTGCTGGAGACGGTTTGCAGGCCCAGGTGCTGCATCAGGGGGATGTGGGCGCCGAAGAAGTCCTGCTTGTCCGACAGGGCTTCGGCCTGCAAGGACTGCATCACGAGTTCAGTTTTTGCTTGACCAGGCCCGAGACGGCGGACATGTCGGCGCGACCGGCCAGCTTGGCCTTGACCAGGCCCATGACCTTGCCCATCAGGGCCGGGCCCTGGGCGCCTTCGGATTGGGCCTGGGCGATGGCCTGTGCGATGACATCGTTGATTTCGGCCTCGTCGGCCTGCTTGGGCAGGTATTCCTGCAACACGGCCAGTTCGGCTTTTTCCTTGTCGGCGCTTTCCGTGCGGCCGGCCTGTTCGAAGGCCTGGATGGATTCGCGGCGCTGCTTGACCTGTTTTTCGATGATGCTGGTGATCTCGGCGTCGCCCAGTTCGATGCGTTCATCGACTTCGCGCTGTTTCACGGCGGCCTGCAGAAAACGCAGCGTGCCCAGGCGTTCGCTATCGCGAGCGCGCATGGCGGTCTTGATGTCGTCGGCTAAGCGGGCTTTGAGTGTCTGACTCATGGTGGTTCCTGGTTGAACGGGCAAAGCATTTATTTTACCGCAGGCGGCCGGCGGGCGAGCCGCTTACTGGAAGTCCCGGCTGCGCGCCGCCAGTTCGCCCACCAGGTGGTTCAGCTTGACCAGCCGGCGGGCGATCAGGTGGCAGACGCTGCCTTCGCGCTGCCAGACGCCATAGACGCCCAGCAGGCGCGATTGCAACAGGGCGTCGGACTGCCGCTGGGCCAGTTCGTCGCGCACGATCACGTTGACGCTGCCGGTCTCGTCTTCCAGGGTGACGAAAATCGTGCCTTTGGCGGTGCCGGGCCGCTGGCGCGTGGTCACCAGCCCGCAGGCGCGCGCCAGACGCCGGTCCGGGTAATCGGCATGCAACTGTTGCGCCGGCACGAAATGCAGCCGCTCCAGCCGGGCGCGCAGCAGCGCCACGGGATGGCGGTCCAGCGTCAGACCCAGGGAGTGGTAATCGTTCAGGACTTCCTGGCCGGCCGTGGCGGCTTGCAGGACGGGCGTGGTGTTGGGGGTCTCCGCATGGCTGAGCAGGCCGGGCTGGCTGTGGCGGCGAGCCTCCCACAGGCCTCTGCGGCGCTGGTCATAGGCGCTGCGCAGTGCATGCGCCTGGGCCAGGGCCTGCTGGTCGTGGGGCGACAGGCCCAGTTCCTGGCGCAGGCAGGCCAGGTCCATGATGCGCCCGGGATGCGCCTGCCGGTAGGCCACGATGGCCCGGGCGCTGTCCTGGCTCAGGCCTTTCACCATGTGCAGGCCCAGGCGCACGGCGCGCCCGCCTTGGGCGGCGGGGCAGACCGCGCTTTCCACGTCGCTGTGCTGCACGTCCACCGGCAGGACCTGCACGCCGTGACGGCGTGCGTCCTGCACCAATTGGCTGGGGCCATAGAATCCCATGGGCTGGGAATTGAGCATGGCGGCCAGGAAATGGTCCGGACGATGGCACTTCAGGTAGGAGCTGATCCAGGCCAGCTTGGCAAAGCTGGCCGAGTGGCTTTCCGGAAAGCCGTATTCGCCGAAGCCGCTGATCTGGTCGAAAAGGCGCTGGGCGAAGTCGTCGTCGTAGCCCTTTTTCTTCATGCCTTCCTTCAGTTTTTCCTCGAACGGGCCCAATCCGCCGCGCCGGCGCCAGGCCGCCATGGCGCGCCGCAGCTGGTCGGCTTCGTCGGCGGAGAATCCCGCGGCTTCCATGGCCAGTTCCATGGCCTGTTCCTGGAAGATGGGCACGCCCAGCGTGCGCTCCAGCACGTGCTGGATCTCGGGCGCGGGGTAGTCCACCTTGCTGGGATCGCGGCGCCGCTCCAGGTAGGGGTGCACCATGCCGCCCTGGATGGGGCCGGGGCGCACGATGGCCACCTGCACCACCAGGTCGTAGAAGCAGGCGGGCTTCAGGCGCGGCAGCATGCTCATCTGGGCGCGCGACTCGATCTGGAACACGCCCACCGTATCGGCGCGCTGGATCATGGCGAAGGTTTTGTTGCAATGCCGAGGGATATCCTGCAGGGGGTACGGCCGGCCGAGCTCCCGGCTGATGCTGTCCAGGCAGCGGCGCAGCGCGCTGAGCATGCCCAGCGCCAGGATGTCCACTTTCAGCAGGCCCAGGATGTCCAGGTCGTCCTTGTCCCATTGCACGACGCTGCGTCCCGCCATGGTGGCGTTCTCGATGGGGACCAGCCGGTGCAGGGGAGACTGGGAAATCACGAAGCCGCCCGGATGCTGGGACAGGTGGCGGGGAAAGCCCATCAGCTGGCGGGTCAGCGACAGCCACAGATGCGCTAGTTCGGACGGGCATTCCGGAAAGCGCGCCAGGACTTCTTCCTGCACGCGGGTGTCCTTCAGCCAGGCCCGGTCGCACTGGACCAGGGCTTCGACCAGGGCCTGAGGGATGCCCAGGGCCTTGCCCGTGTCGCGCAGCGCGCTGCGGCGCCGATAGGTGATGACCACGGCGGTCAGGGCGGCGCGCTCGCGGCCGTATTTGCCGTAGATGTACTGGATGACTTCTTCGCGCCGCTGGTGTTCGAAGTCCACGTCGATATCGGGCGGTTCGGCCCGTTCGCGGCTGATGAAGCGGGCGAACAGGGTGTGGCTGCTGGCCGGGTCCACTTCGGTGATGCCCAGGCAATAGCAGACCGCCGAATTGGCCGCCGAGCCCCGTCCCTGGCACAGAATGCCCTGGCTGCGAGCATAGGTCACGATGTCGTAGATGGTCAGGAAATAGGATTCATATTTCAGGTCCTGGATCAGGGCCAGTTCTTCCTCCAGGCGGGTGCGCAATTCGGCACTGATGCCCTGGGCATAGCGCCGCCTTATGCCGCGTTCGGTTTCCTGGCGCAGGTACTGCATGCCGTTCATGCCGGGCGGGACGATTTCCACGGGGTATTCGTAGCGGATCTCGTCCAGGGAGAACTGGCACAGCTGCTGGATCTGGTCCGTGGTTTCGCGCATGTCGGGAGGATAGATATTGGCCAGTTGCAGGCGGGTGCGCAGGTGCTGTTCGGCGTTGCCCGCCAGCGCCCAGCCGCATTCATGGACCGGAGTCTTGAGCCGTATGGCGGCCAGGGTGTCGTGCAGGGGCTGACGCGAGCGCACGTGCATCTGCACGCCGCCCAGCGCGGCGCAACGCAATCCCGCGTGCCGGGAAGCCAGGCGCAGCTGCTGCAGGTGCCGAGCATCCTGGTCGCGGCGGTGCAGGCTGACGCCCAGGAACAGGCGGGCGGGAAACAGCGTCTGCAGGCGGCGTACCTGGGTCACGATGTCCCGGGCGGGCAGGCCGTAGGCCGGCTTGTAGATGAGCAGGCAGTCCTGGAGAGGCTCGCTGTCCTGGCCGAAACGCGCCCGCTGCAGCCAGGTCCAGGGGATGTCGGGCTGGCTCTTCAGGTCCAGGGATTGGCGCAGCAAGGAGATGAACTGGCACAGATTGCCGTAGCCCTGCTTGTTGCGCGGCAGGATCAGAAGTTCGTGCGGCGTGCTTGCGGCGGGGCCGGGCTCTGGACCGGCCAGGTCCCTGTCGTCGATAAAGCGGAAGCGGCTGCCCACCAGCAGGCGGATGTTCTTGTGCAGCCTGGCTTGCGCGTAGGCGCGCACGGCCCCGGCCATGGAGGCGTAGTCGCACAGGGCCAGGGCCTGGTAGCCCAGCTCGGCCGCCCGGGTGACGAGTTCTTCGGGATGCGAGGCGCCGGTCAGGAAGCTGTAGTTGGAGATGCAGTCCAGTTCCGAATACAGCAGGCCGGTCTCGGGGGCGGCATTCATCCGAACACCCCATGCAGATACCAGGCCTGTTCCTGGCCCAGGTCGCGGTAGACCCAGTAGCGCCGTCCTTGGTCGTCCTGCGCCACGAAGTAGTCGCGCTGTTGGTGGCCTTCGGGGGTCCACCAGCCCGTCTGCAGGCGTTCGGGGCCTTGCACAAGGCGCAGGCGCCGGCCCTCCAGCCAGACGGCATTCTGGTCATGGGTCAAGGGCTGCGCGGATTCCAGCATCCAGACAGGCCGGCTCAAGGCAGGGGAAACCGGACAGGCGGAATGAGTGCCGGCCAGGGCCGGCCGCCATTGATTGGCCTGTTCGGGCAAATGGCTGGCCTGCGGCGCCGGTACCAGCACCTGTTCGGCGCCCAGCCGGGCCTGCAGGCGTTCCAGCAGGCGCTGGTCCTGTTCCTGCCAATGCCGGGCGTCGGGAAACAGGCTGCTGGGCTGCGCCTTTCGGGGATGCAGTTGCAGGGCTTGCAGCTCCAGGCGCTGGATGGGCGCGTCCAGGCGGATCTGCAGCAGGCGCTCCTGCAGCAAGGGCAGAAAGTCCTGGCTGCGCCAGCAGGAACGCGCCATCTGGATGTTCAGGCTGGCTTCATGCAGGTGGTCGCGGCGGCGTCCGGCCTGCAGCAGGACCAGCAGCTGGCCGCTGGCCAGCTGGCGCTGCTCCAGCCACTGTTCCAGAGTGTGCAACAGGCGCTGCAAACCGTGCAGCAGGGGGCCGCTGGCGCGGGAGGAATAATCCAGATCCAGGGCCAGCTGGAAAGCGGGAGGCGCCTGCAGCCAGTCCAGGACTAGTTCCCGTTCGCCGTAGGCCTGGTCCAGGCGCAGCAGCAGATCGCGCAGACCGCGTTGCGCCAGGCCATCGCGCGGCAATTGGCGCAACTGGCCCAGGCGCCGGCAGCCCAAACTGTGCAGCCAGCGCAGTTCGTCCGGCGAGGGGTCCAGCAGATCCACCGGCAAGGCGTCCAGGCGTGGCTGCAGACGGCGCAGGCACCGGCGCTGCCGCCCTGGCGCGAGCGCCAGCATCCAGGCGCCCCGGGCGGTGGAGGCCAGCGCCGGGCGCAGACCGGGCAGCAGGGGCTGCAGGTCCTGCCGTATGCGGGCGTACAGCGTGCGCAATCCGCCGAACAGCATCAGGCTGGCGCCCAGGTTCAGCAGGAGAACGCCGGGTTGCGGCTGCGCCAGCTGCGGGCTGTAGCGCAGCAGCAGGGGCAGCACGGCCTGGACCTGTTCGCGGCAGGCATCAGGCGAGGTGCTGTTGCCGGACAGGGGCAGGCATAACCAGGGGGACATGGCGAGGCGTGGCAGGCGTGGAAATGGAACCCGCAGCGATATCCTGAGGTCGCAGGCAGATGGGGCGGGGGCAGGGCGGGCCGCGGCGCTTGCGGATATGCACGTCCAGCCAGGCGCGGCCTTGCGCATCCTGGCGGGTTTCCAGCTGCAGGCGCAGCAGGGCCGGGCTGGCGGGCAGCAGGGCGCCGGCTGGGCGCAGGCAAAAGAACAGGCTGTCGCCCTGGCTGGCCAGCAATTGCAGCTGGCGCAGGGCGGCCAGCGGCACTTGGGCGGGCAGCCAGGCGAGGACGGCGCCGCAATAACCATGACGCAGCGCCTGGGCGCTGGCCCACAGCGTGTCGGAGACCTGGCGGCTGCGTATCCAGAGCAGACGCGGCGGGCAAGGGCTGGAATCGCTGTGCGCGGCTTTGCCGGGCGCCTGGGCCGGGTCGGGATCCGATGCGGGAGGCGGGGAGCGCCAGGCCTGGTGCACGGGCTGGTAGGGCGGGGCAACCAGCACGCGCAGCCGGTCGGTTTCCAGCGCGTTCAGAACGGGCAGGAGCAGGGACAAGGCGCTGCTGTCCCGGGGGGCCAGCAATTCCACCAGGCTGCCCCGCGGCCATCCGCCGCCCGGCAGTTCCGCGTCCAGTTCGGCAAAGCCGCTGGGCAGACAGGCGTCAGCGGGACGGGACCAGTGCTGGCCGGTCCACAGGGACGGGTGCAGATCGAGAAGAGGGCGCAAGGCGGCAGTCATGGTTGTTTTCCTTTTTTTGCTGGATAAATATACAGTATTTATAGGAATTGCCCAAGTTCAGCTTGAGCGAAACGTCCTGTCTGCAGAAACTTCTTCAAGAAAATGCCGCTTGCCCGGAGCCGGCCGCGAAATGGACAGGCGCGTGGCGGCGAGCGCTCCTCATGCCGATACCCGGCTCGAAGGGGAGGCTTTTATAATGGGGCCTTCCTGTTTTCGCGTTCCGGCATGAGCCCCGTCCCTTCCCGTCGCTGCTCTCGTTGCCAGCGGCCTCAGCCCCGCTGCCTGTGTCCCCTGATTCCATCGCTGGAGCAGGCGTGCCCCATATTGATCCTGCAACATGCGTCCGAGGCGCGCCATGCCTTGAATACGGCCCGCCTGGCCCATCTGGGCCTGCAGGATACGGAATTGTGGGTGGGGGAATGTTTCGATGCGCTGCCCGCGCGTCTGGCGCAGACTCGCCAGGCCGTGCTGCTGTTTCCAGGCGAGGGGGCCGTGCCGGCAGGCCAGCCTGTCGGCGCGCATCCCGACCGCGGGCTGCCCGATCGCGGGCCGCCCGACCTTATCGTGGTGCCGGACGGCACTTGGCGCAAGGCGCGTCGCATCCTGACGGCCAACCCGCTCCTGCTGGAGCTGCCGCGCTGGGTCTTGCCGGCCGGAGCGCCGTCGCGTTATCGCCTGCGCAAGGCGCCGGATCCGCAGGCCGTGTCCACGCTGGAAGCCATCGTCCGGGTCCTGCAGATACTGGAGCCGCAGCGGGACTTCACGCCTTTGCTGCGGCCCTTCGAGCAATTGATCGCCGAGCAGATCCAGGCCATGGGCCCGGATACGTACCGGCGCAACTATCCTACTTCCATATGAAGTTGATCTCGCGCGGCTGACCGTCCACGATCTCGGCGCTGCGTTCCTGGGTCACGCCCTGGTAGGTGGCGAATACCTTGTAGGCGCCGGGAGCCAGGCGGATCAGGCAATAGGGGCCGTCGATCAGGCTGTTCAATACAGTCTGATCATTGCTGTTGCGAATGACGAGCTGCACGTCGGACACATAGCCGGCGCGCTCGCCCAGGTTGGCGGAAAAATTCACCGACAGCGGGAAAGTCTTGCGAGCCAGGCGGAACAGTTCGGCCTCGTCGCTGCCTATGCCGCCGCTGATGTATTCCGTGGAGCCGTAGTGCTGGCTGGGGGGAAGCTCTTGCGCATGGGCCGAAGGAGCGGCCAGCACAGCCAGGGCCAGACCCAGACCGGCCAGGGAAAGACGAGTGCTCATGATGTTTCCTTGCTGAAAGAAGGGTTGTCGTGTCGGGTGGGGGCGGCCTCCAGGAGCGCCGGCCATTGGAAGTGCCAGTCGTGCTGGCGGGAGACGGCGGCCTGCTGCGTGAAGCTGCGT
>JAFACG010000054.1 GCA_023425645.1 Pseudomonadota bacterium | reverse complement strand
CGGCCAGGGCGCGACGAGGCGCCGCGCTGGCCGAAGGCAGCTCGAACTGCACCGTGACGGGACGTTCGTAGAAGTCCGAGGCCAGCTCTTCGATGCGGGTGGCGAAATTCTTGCGGACCCAGTCCAGCTTGAAACGGTTGGGAGCAGAAACACGCAGCACCCCGGCTTCGTCGTCGAAGTCGAGCGGGACCAGTGGACGTATCCACGCGCTTATCTGTTGGGGGGGAAGCTCCTGTTCCAGTTTCTGGACGCAGGACTGCCAGAATTCATTCATCGGTCTTCACTTCAGTAAACCTCAATTCTACCCTGTCCTGCCCCAAGTTATCCACAGGCCGTACAAATATGTTTGAAGCCGCGCCGCTAAACGATTGACACGACACAAAAAATTTGCTGAAATGGTGGGCTTAACACGAATTTCTGTTGCCAGATCCCCGGGACATCGCCTTGGGGGTGGAAAGATTTCTGCGATTTCTGGCGGCTCTTTTTCTTTGGACACACCATGAAACGCACTTACCAACCCTCTGTTACCCGTCGCAAGCGTACCCACGGTTTCCGCGTTCGCATGAAGACCCGCGGCGGCCGCGCTGTTCTGAACGCACGTCGCGCCAAGGGTCGCAAGCGCCTGGCTGTATAAGCCATGACGGGATGCATGGTTAGGGAGCCTCTGAACAAGTCCCCGCGCCGCGTGCCTTTGCGGATTCGGGCGGTCTGCCGCGTTGCAAATCCTCGCGATAGCCAAGCTATCGCTGCGGTTCACGCCTAGCATCCCATCCCGACCCGCAACGACCGCTTACCGCTCGACTTGCTCAGAGGCTCCCCGCGTCCCAAACTGCCTTGCGCATCATGCGTGCCTCCTTTCCAGCCACGGCTCGCTTGCATAGCCCCACCGAATACGCCCAGTCCCTCAAGGGGCAGCGCGTAGGTCGCGGGGCTTTGTTCGTGGTCACCCGCTCTCGCGCCGGGGCCGGCGAACGTCCCGACGACGGGGCGCGCCTGGGGCTCATCATTCCCAAGCGCTTCGCCGCCCGCGCCGTCACCCGCAACACGATCAAGCGCATCATCCGCGAGACCTTCCGCCACAAGCGCGCGCATCTGCCCGATGCCGACTACGTCTTCCGGCTGCACGGCAAGGTGCCGCTGGTCTCGCTGACCGCCCTCAAGCAGCTGGTGCGCGACGAAGCCGACACGCTGCTGTCCCGGGCCCGGTCATGATGCGCAGGCTGGCCTCGGCGCCGATCCGCTTCTACCAGTTCTTCCTGAGCCCCTGGATCGGAAGGAACTGCCGCTTCACCCCCAGCTGTTCCAACTATGCCTTGCAGGCCATCGACATTCACGGCCCCCTGAAAGGGCTGTGGCTGGGCGCTCGCCGCATCTGCCGCTGCAACCCCTGGTGCCAGGGCGGCCACGACCCCGTGCCGCCGCCTCACCCGGACAACCGCAACACACCCTGACCCGTCCTGGCCGACGCCTTGTTTTTACGGACAAATCCCCTGTTTGCCGGCCAGCTACGTTAAACTGCTAAGCTTTTGCTCAGCTTTATAAATGTGATACAGGCGCTATGGATATCCGACGCACCATCCTTTGGATGATCTTCTCGTTTTCACTGCTGCTGCTGTGGAACAACTGGCAGGAATACAACGGCAAGCCTTCGCTGTTCGCTTCCAGTCCAGCCACCACGCAGACGCAGGCAGCTCCCGAGCCCGCCGCCGACGGCAGCGTGCCCGCCGGCCACCAGCCGACCGCCCCCGCCGCGCTGCCCGCGACCAACAGCGTCGTGTCCGCTTCGGCCCAGACCGTGGATATCACCACGGACGTCTACAAGCTCAGCTTCAGCACCGAAGGCGGCCAGCTGATCAAGGCCGAACTGCTCAAGTACGGCTCGCCCGAAGCGCCTGAGCAGCCCATGGTGCTGCTGGACAACTCCGCCGGCTCCACCTACCTGGCCCAGTCCGGCGTGGTCGGCGCCGCCGGCCAGAACCTGCCCAACCACCTGACGCCCTTCACCCTGGTGTCCACCGGGCGCGCCCTGACCGGCGACTCCCTGGACGTGGTCTTCGAAGCCACCTCCGGCGACGTCAAGGTCACCAAGACCTACACCCTGCACAAGGGCCGCTACGACATCCAGGTGCGCCACGACATCCAGAACCAGAGCGGCGCCGCGATCTCGCCCACGCTCTACCTGCAGCTGACCCGCGACGGCAACAATCCGCCCGATTCCTCGCGCCTGTACAGCACCTTCACCGGTCCCGTCGTGTATTCCAGCAACGACAAGTTCCAGAAGGTCACCTTCTCGGACATCGACAAGAACAAGGCCAGCTACGCCCGCGACGTGGACAACGGCTGGATCGGCATGGTGCAGCACTACTTCGCCACCGCCTGGGTGCCCGCCCAGGACGTCAAGCGCACCAACGAAGTCCTGAAGCTGGGCAACAACCTGTACGCCGTGCGCACGCTCGAACCCGTGGGCGCCATCGAGGCCGGCCAGAGCAAGGCCGTGGACGCCGCCCTGTGGGTCGGCCCCCAGGACCAGAAGGCCATGTCGCAACTGGCTACCGGCCTGGACCTGGTGGTGGACTACGGCTGGCTGACCATCATCGCCAAGCCGCTGTTCAAGCTGCTGACCTGGCTGCACGCCCTGCTGGGCAACTGGGGCTGGGCCATCGTCGCCCTGACCGTGCTGATCAAGCTGGTGTTCTTCCCGCTGTCGGCCGCCAGCTACCGCTCCATGGCCAAGATGAAGCAGTTCGCGCCGCGCATGCAGGCCCTGCGCGAGAAATTCGGCGACGACAAGGCCAAGCTGAACGCCGCCATGATGGAAATGTACCGCACGGAGAAGATCAATCCCCTGGGCGGCTGCCTGCCCATGCTGGTGCAGATCCCCGTGTTCATCGCCCTGTACTGGGTGCTGCTGGGCAGCGTGGAGATGCGCGGCGCCCCCTGGATCCTCTGGATCCACGACCTGGCCGCGCGCGATCCCTGGATGATCCTGCCCGCCATCATGATGGGCACCATGTTCCTGCAGATCAAGCTCAATCCCACCCCGCCTGATCCTATGCAGGCCAAGGTCATGATGCTGATGCCCCTGGTGTTCGGCGGCATGATGTTCTTCTTCCCGGCCGGCCTGGTGCTGTACTGGTGCGTGAACAACATCCTGTCCATCGCCCAGCAGCGCTACATCACCGTCCAGATCGAGAAAAAGAGCGCCAAGGCTGCCCACAGCTGATCCAGCCCGCGCCAGCCTGGAACCCCGCCGAACCGGCGGGGTTTTTTTTCGCCGGGCGCCTGAACGCCGAGCAGCCCCAGGCGGAAAGCGCCCCCTGGAAGGGCGCAGGCCGAAGCGCAGCGCGAGGGCATTTTTGTCCCGTGTGGATATCTCCGGGCTATGATCAGCAAGAGGTAGAGCTTGTGATAGCTAAAACCTATTTTTTCGCTTAGTTCATTCAATTTAACTAATTTCGGCAGGGCAGGTAGACTGGTTCCAACTTCTTAACACGACCCATACTCCGGGTCAGCTTCCACGGAGAATCGCCATGAGCAACAAAACCCTGACGACCGCTGCCGGCCGCCCGGTCGAGGAGAACCAGAACTCCATGACGGCCGGTCCGCGCGGACCGGTCCTGATGCAGGATTTCTGGCTGCTGGAAAAACTGGCCCACTTCGATCGCGAACGCATCCCCGAGCGCGTCGTGCACGCCAAGGGCTCGGGCGCCTTCGGCACCTTCACGGTCACCCACGACATCAGCCGCTACAGCATGGCCAAGGTCTTCAAGCCAGGCAGCAGCACCCCCGTTTTCTTACGTTTTTCCACCGTAGCCGGTGAAGCAGGAGCCGCAGATGCAGAACGCGACGTACGAGGATTCGCCATCAAGTTCTATACCGAAGAAGGAAACTGGGACCTGGTGGGCAATAACACTCCTGTCTTCTTTATACGGGATCCACTGAAGTTCCCCGACTTCATCCACACCCAGAAACGCGACCCGCGCACCCATATGCGCAACATGGCGGCGGCCTGGGACTTCTGGTCGCTCTCGCCCGAGTCCCTGCACCAGATCACAATCCTGATGAGCGATCGCGGCCTGCCGCGCAACCTGCGCCAGATGCACGGCTTCGGCTCGCACACCTACAGCCTGATCAACGACCAGGGCCAGCGCCACTGGGTGAAGTTCCACTTCAAGTCGCAGCAGGGCATCGCCAACTACACCAATGCCGAAGCCGCCGCCGTGGTGGGGCAGGACAGGGAAAGTTCGCAGCGCGACCTGTACGAGAACATCGAGAAAGGCAATTTCCCGCGCTGGTCGCTGCGCATCCAGGTGATGACCGAAGAGCAGGCGCGCAACTACCACATCAATCCCTTCGACGTGACCAAGGTATGGCCGCACGGCGACTTCCCGCTGATCGACGTGGGCGTGCTGGAACTGAACGAGAACCCCAGCAACTATTTCGCGCAGGTGGAGCAGGCCGCCTTCACGCCGGCCAACCTCGTGCCCGGCATAGGCCATTCGCCCGACCGCATGCTGCAAGGCCGCATCTTCTCCTACGGCGACACCCAGCGCTACCGCCTGGGCGTGAACCACGGCCTGCTGCCGGTCAATGCGCCGCGCTGTCCCTTCCATCACAGCTACCATCGCGACGGCGCGATGCGCGTGGGCGACAACCAGGGCGGCGCCATCAACTACGAACCCAACAGCCAGGGCCAATGGCAGCAGGCCCCGCGCACGGAACCGCCTCTGGCGCTGGACGGCCAGGCCGCCGACCACTGGGATCACCGCGTGGACGACGATTACTACACGCAGCCGGGCAATCTGTTCCGCCTGTTCAATGATGAGGAAAAACAACGCCTCTTCAGCAACATCGCGGACGCCATGGCCGGCGTGCCCAAGGAGATCATCGAGCGCCAGCTGGGCCACTTCCGCAAGGCGGATCCGGCCTACGGCGAGGGGGTCTATGCAGAGCTGAAAAAGCGTGGTACATTTTAAGTACAGTTTTAGCGAACTGGCTCCTTAGGGAGCATTAACCCCCCAACCGCAAGGTTGGGGGGTTTCTCTTTTCCGGGCCCCGGCGGCAAGCTGGCGCCAGCATGAAAAAACCCGGCCAAGGCCGGGTTTTTCGCGCTCAGACGCTGCGCATCACTGCTGCAGGTAGCCCGATTCCTTGATGATGGGGCCCCAGGTGTCCAGATCTTCCTGCACGGTGCGCGCCAGCTCCTGGCCGTCTCCCGAAGAAGGACGGAAGCCGATGGGCACGATGGCCTTTTCGATCTTGGGATTCTTGGCGACCTCGTTGAACGCTTCCTGGAACTGCTTGACCAGCTCGGGCTCCATGCCCACGGGAGCGAAGATGCCCATCCAGCCCGAAGCCTCCAGGTTGCCGTAGCCCATTTCCACGAAGGTCGGCACATCCTTCAGGATGTCCAGGCGCTTGGGGCCGGTGATGCCCAGCACGCGCACCGAACCGGCCGCCACGTGCTCGGTGATCATGCCCACCGCGTCGATGCCCGCGGGGATGTGGTCGCCCAGCAGGTCATTGATCAGCGGCGCGCCCCCCTTGTAAGGCACCGGCGTCATCTGGATGCCGTTCTTCTTGGCGATGCTGTAGCCCAAGAACTGGGGCGCGCTGCCCGGCGCGGGAATGCCGTAGTGGCCGTACTTCTCGGGCTCCTTGCGCACCAGCTCCACATATTCGGCCAGGGTATTGGCCGGCGTGGTCTTGCCCACCACGAAGATGTGCTCGAACTTGGCGATGACGGCCACGGGCAGAAAGTCCTTGACCGGATCATAGGTGACGGTCTTCACCGTCAGGGGCAGGGTGGTCATCATGTGATTGTTGGCCACCAGCAGAACGGAGCCGTCCACGGGCGAGCGCAGAAAGCCCTGGGCCGCCACCTGGCCGCCTGCGCCGGCGCGGTTGTCCACCACCACGTTCACGCCCAGCTTCTCGCGCAGTTGTTCGGCATAGACCCGCGCCACGGCGTCGGCCGTGCCGCCCGCCGGGTAGCCCACCACCAGCCGGACCGTGTCCGGCAGCTTGGCCGCCATGGCCATGCCCGTCGCCAGGGCCAGAGAGGCCCCCGCCAGAACCTGCACCCATTTCATCTTCATCGCTCAGCTCCCCGGCGTCTTCATGACGCTTTTAAAGTTCAACCAAACGTCCATGCCCTTCCCGGACATGGCGACTCAACAGTGCGGCGGCCGTCAGCACATCCTCGAAAGCCAGCCCCAATGACTTGAATATCGTGATCTCCTCGCGGTCCAGACGGCCCGGCACCTGTCCCTCCAGGATGGCGCCCAGCTCGGTCAGCGGCGTATCGGCGCTCAGCCAGCCTTCCCGGCAGGCGTCCAGGAACTCTCCGGACTCGGTGCGGGTGGACTGGGCCCGGTCCACGAACAGGCGGCCCGCCGCCATGGTGGGGCCGTCCAGCTCGCGGCTGGCCGGCGTGCTCGATCCCATGGCCGTCACATGCGTTCCCGGCCGCAGCCAGTCGCGCTGCAGCACGGGCGTGGCCGAACTGGTGGCGGTCAAGACCAGATCGGATTGTGCCACGGCCTGCTCGGGCGCCACATCCGCAAACAGGGGGCAAGCAATATAAGGCTGGGCCTCTTGCATAAAATGACGAGCCGACGCCGGCGATCGCGTCACCACGAACACCTTGCTCAAGGCGCGCACCTGGGCGACGGCGCGCAGCTGCCACAAGGCCTGGTGGCCGCCGCCGAACAGCGTCAGCACGCTCGCATCGGGCCTGGCCAGCAGGTCCGTGGCCAGGCCGGTCACCGCCGCCGTGCGCAGGGCGGTGACGCTGCTGGCGTCCAGGATGGCGCGCGTCTCGCCCGTGCGGGCGCTCATGAGCAGCACGCAGCCCTGGTGCGGGTCCTTGCCCAGACGCACATTGTCCGGGAACAGCGTGCCCATCTTGGCGCCGTACAGGGGCTCGGGGTAGATCTCGGGCAGGTCGACGCAGGCCGGCATCATGCCCAGAAAGCCGGCCGCCAGCGGACTGCGCACGATGGTGCGCAGCGGCTGGTCGATCCGCCCCTGCTGCATGGCGGCAAAACCCTGGCGCATCAATTCAATGGCCGCGCCCAGCTCCAGGCCGCCAAACACCTCGTCGGCGTTGGCCACATACACGGAATGGTCCATGGATCACCCCCGCGCCAGCGGCGTGGTGATGTGGCGCACATAGGTATCCGTATCCGTGTTGGAACCACAGAACAGCACGCCCACGCGCTGGCCCGCCAGACGGTCGCGCAAGGGATGCATCAAGGCGGCGGTGGCCACGGCGCAGGCCGGCTCGGTGGCCATCTTGAACTCCTCGAACAGAAAATGCATGGCCGAACGGATCTGGTCCTCGGTCACCGTCTCCAGGGCATCGATATTGTCCTGGCAGATGCGGAAGCTGAATTCGTCGGTGTGCGGAGCCATCAGGCTGTCGGCGATGGACTGCATGGCGCCGATCTTCTGCGGCTGCCCCGCCGCACGGCTGAGCGCCATGACGTTGGCGCCCGCGGGCTCGATGCCGTAGACCACGCAGTCGGGCTGCCACAGCTTCACCGCGGCCGACACGCCGGCCGCCAGGCCGCCGCCGCCTATGGGCACCAGCACCGCGTCCAGCTTGCCGGCCTGTTGCAGCCATTCATGGCCCAGCGTGGCCGTGCCCATGACGGTGGGGTAGGAACTGAAAGGGTGGATGAAGCTCATCTGTTCGTCGCGTTCGATCTGGCGCACCAGCTCGAAGGCCTGCTCGCCGTTGTCGGCGAACACGATATCCGCGCCGAACTGGCGGCACAGGGCCACACGGGCCGGGCTGGCCGTGCTGATCATGACGGTCTTGGCCCTGACGCCCATTTCATGGGCGGCGTAGGCCACGGCCACGGCATGGTTGCCCGCGGACACGCAGGTCACGCCCCGGCGGCGCTGCTCCTCGGACAGGCTGAGCAGATTGTTGAAGGCGCCGCGCACCTTGAAGGTGCCCGAACGCTGCAGGTGTTCGAACTTGAAATTGACCGAACTGTCCAGGCGCCGGCTGTCGTAGTCGAACACCGGCGTCTGGCGCACGTAGGAGCGCAGGCGCTCATGCGCCCGCGCCACATTTTCCTGGGTAACTTTTTCTTGTGTCATGGTTGTGTCTCTGAAACCAGCCTCTGCGGGCTGTCAGGGCCGGACGGCCTGGGTGCGGATCAAGGCCCGCAGAAACTGCTCGCACTGCTCGATCTGGGCCAGTTCCACGTACTCGTCCGGACGATGCGCCTGTTCGATATTGCCTGGACCGCAGATGATGGACGGCACGCCGGCGCGCTGAAACAGGCCCGCCTCGGTGCCGTAGGCCACCTTGCGCACGGTGTCGTCGCGCGTCAGCTCGCGCACCAGCTTGGTGATGGCCGCCTGCTCCTCGGGGTTCAGGCCGGGAGCGCTGGCCAGCTTCTCCAGCTCCACGGCGGCGTTGGGATGCTCGCGACGCATGGCGGGCAGCACCTGGCCTTCGATGAATTCGCGGATCTCCTGCAGAATGGGCTCGGGATCGACGCCGGGCAGGTTGCGGTACTCGAATTCGAACTCGCACAGGTCCGGCACGGTATTCAGAGCGATGCCGCCGCGGATCATGCTGGTCTGCAAGGTGGTGAAGGGCACGTCGAAATCGTGGTCGTAAGGGCCCAGGCTCTTGTAGTCGTCGGCCAGCTCGCGAATGGCCGTGATGATGCGCGCCGCGTATTCGATGGCGTTCAGGCCCTTGGGCGTCAGCGAGGAGTGCGCCGCATGGCCATGCACCCGGCAACGGTAGGCATTGATGCCCTTGTGCGCCACGATGGTGCGCATGCTGGTGGGCTCGCCCACCACGCAGCCATCGGGGTTCACGCCGCGGCGCACCAGATCGTCGATCATGACCGGGGCGCCCACGCAGCCCACTTCCTCGTCGTAGGAATAGGCCAGATGAATGGGGTGCGCCAAGGGGGTGGACAGCATTTCGTGAACCAGTTGCAGGGTCACTCCCACAAACCCTTTCATGTCGCAGGCGCCGCGGCCGTACAGGCGGCCGTCCCGCACTTCGGGCTTGAAGGGATCGCTGGTCCAGTTCTGGCCGTCCACGGGTACCACGTCGGTGTGACCGGAGAGCACGATGCCGCCCGTGCGGCGGCCGTCGGCCGCGGGAATGGTGGCGAACAGATTGGCCTTGCGTCCGCTCGGGTCGTGCGTCAGCACCGTCTCCAGGCCCTGCAGGTGCAAATAGGTTTGCACATCATGGATCAGGCCAAGATTAGATTCACGGCTTGTCGTATCATAAGCAATCAGCTTTTTGATCCAATCGACCGAGCTGGAGGGATAAACAGTAGGATCAAACAACGCAGTCATGCCTTTTTTCTCCTGACGTAAACCTTATATCTTACATACGATAGGACAGAGTTTTCGTATAAGAAAATTAATAATATCTATAAAACCAGTTTCCTTTATTCTAATAGGTTATGACAAAAGATTCGGCAAGCACCGCGCCCAACCTGTTGAGCAAAACGGCGATGGGGGCGCGCATCCGCGATGAACGCAAGCGACAGGGCTTGACCCTGTTGATGCTGGCTCGCCTGTCCAATGTCTCCCTGTCCACGCTGTCCAAGGCCGAACGCGGCCTGATCGGCTTGAGCTACGAAAAATTCCTGGCCGTCAGCCGCGCCCTGAAGATGGATCTGTCCGATCTGTTCAAGACGCCGCGCGACCAGAAGGAATCCGGCCTGGACATCCTGGTGGGACGCGCCTCGCGCACCGTCACCTATCACGCCCATCGCTATGAGTATGGCATGCTGGCGTCCGAATGGATCAACAAGAAGATGATCCCCATGCACGGCCGCGTGCTGGCCGGCCAGCCGCGCGACGCCAGCGACTTCAGCCAGCACCAGGGCGAGGAATTCATCTTCGTGATCGACGGCCAACTGACCATGCAGTTCCAGGACGGACGGCGCCACGTGCTGCAGGCGCGCGACAGCATCTACTTCGACAGCAACCTGGGCCACATCTACCTGTGCGAGCACGGCGAGAGCGTGGAAATCTTGGTGGTCTGCGTCAACGACAACTGAGCTGACCTGCTGCCAGGCTGACTTCCGGTTCCACGCAGCGGTGACCAGGACAGCGCCATCACGGCCAGATGGGCCACGCACAGGTTTGCCGGTCTGGAGTGGTTCAAGGCGGTTGCACCTCTACGCCGACCTGCGCTGCAGTCGGGATTGCGCCAAGGCAATACATTGCGACGCGGCAGCCGCACAGTCAGGGATGCGCCTGTGCGCCTCCATTACAATAGCCCCATCCCGCCATTTCCGTTTTTCCGACATGTCCAGTTCCTCTCCCATCGTGGCCATTGCCACCGCCCCCGGCCGGGGCGGCATCGGCGTCGTGCGCGTCTCCGGCAAAGAGCTCGCTCCCCTGGTGCAGACCCTGTTCGGCCGCGAACTGCAGCCGCGCCACGCGCATTTCCTGCCCTTCAGGGACGCCCAGGGCCAGACCATCGACGAGGGCATCGCATTGTTCTTCAAGGGCCCGCATTCCTACACGGGCGAAGACGTGCTGGAACTGCAGGGCCACGGCGGACCGGCGGTGCTGCGCCGCGTGCTGGACCGCTGCCTGCAGGCCGGCAGGGAACTGGGCCTGCGCCTGGCCGAACCGGGCGAATTCACCCAGCGCGCCTTCCTGAACGATCGCATGGACCTGGCCCAGGCCGAGGCGGTGGCCGACCTGATCGACGCCTCCTCGGAGGCTGCCGCGCGCAGCGCCGTGGCCTCGCTGTCGGGCGTGTTCTCCGACAACATCAATGCCTTGGCCGATCGCATCATCCACCTGCGCATGCTGGTGGAAGCCACCCTGGACTTTCCAGAGGAAGAAATCGACTTCCTGGAGAAATACCAGGCCGCGCAGACGCTGCAAGGCATACAGGACGAACTGGACCGCATCCTGCAGCAGTCGCGCCAGGGCGCGATCCTGCGTGAAGGCCTGCACGTGGTGCTGGCCGGCCAGCCCAATGTGGGCAAGTCCAGCCTGCTCAACGCCCTGGCCGGCGAAGAGGTGGCCATCGTCACCGACATCGCCGGCACCACGCGCGACCGCGTCATGCAGCTGATCCACATCGAAGGCATCCCGCTGCACATCGTGGACACGGCCGGCCTGCGTGAAACAGACGATACGGTCGAGCGCATCGGCATCGCCCGCACCTGGGACGAGATCGCCAAGGCCAACGTCATCGTGCACCTGCTGGACGCTCGCCAGCCCCAGGACAGCCTGGACGGCGCCATCACCGAACGCCTGCCCGCGCACGTGCCCGTGCTGCGCGTCTACAACAAGATCGACCTGCTCACACCCGAACAACAGGCCGCCTTGCCCGCCCAGGAAAACGGCGCCACCGTGCTGCCCATCTCCGCCCGCCGCAAACAGGGCCTGGACGAGCTGCGCCGCACCCTGTTGGACATCGCGGGCTGGAACCCCGGCAGCGAATCCCCCTGGCTGGCCCGCGAGCGCCACCTGCGCGCCGTGGAACGCGCCGACCACCACCTGGGCCTGGCCGCCGGACACGCCGCCCACAGCGACCAGGTCCTGGACCTGTTCGCCGAAGAACTGCGCCTGGCCCACCTGGACCTGTGCTCCATTACCGGCGAATTCAGCAGCGACGATCTGCTGGGGGAGATCTTCTCGAGTTTCTGCATCGGGAAGTGACCCCTGCGCCAGGCTGGCCGGTCGCTGCCCGCCAGTCAGTGAACGACTGCGCCCGGAAGGCGGCCGCCTCCGTATTAACCCGCAAAATAATCATGGATTGTTCAGCATAGTCGAACAGCCCGCCCGGCCGGCGCTATGCTGAGGGCTCCATCACTCCCGCGGGAGGACGTCATGCTGAAACTGCGCGAATGGCTCATGCTGGCGGCCTTGTCGGGCGCCATGGCGTCGTCCTTGGCCCAGGAGGCGGAGCCCGCCGGCCTGCAGGCGGAACGGCGCTCGATTTCGTCCCTGTCAGTGGCGCAATGCCTGGACGCGGTACGCCGCACGGCCGCCGACGAAGGCTACCTGCAGCACACGGAGTTGAACGAGCCTGATCAACTGGGCATCTACATCGGCGGGGCGCCCATCGGCGGCGGTTCTCTGGTGGTCTACTGCATAGGGCTGGATCAGGCCACGGCCTACATCATCCAGGCCCGAAGCGCCAATTCGGCCATTCTGGCCGTGCCCCGGCAACTCAGCGACAAGATCGCCCAGGCCCTGACGATGACGGCGCTGCGCTAGACAGCACGAACCGTCGGTTCACCTATTTCGCCGCCAAGGCGGCAGGCTGCCTGCGCGCAAGACGCAGGTCTCTCAAGCCGCCCGCGTGTTCCAGCCAGCGCCGGCAAGCCGCGGTTCAAAACTCCATTCAGAACTATCAGCGTCCTCGTTGGCTTCGGCCGCAATATCTGCTCCTGCTTATGCATTTAAGCCTAGTCATGCCTGACTGCGCACAGAATAAACTGCGCCGTCCCCAGCCCTCATGATGAAAGTCGTAGTCGCTTGCATCAAAAGATACTTTTTATTTTCGTTTATTTGCAAGTTATTACGAGCTGCTGTTACCAACGCTTGACCTACCGCCATCTTACTGGATGTTGTAACAGGGAGCTCGTCACTATGGATTTCAAGATCAACGCCCTGCTCAGCGTGACCTTGTTTGCCTTGGCCTCAGCCAATGCGCAGGCCTATCAAAGCGAAATCATCTACAACAAGAAGGGCGAAGCAGCCTTCGAACTTCGCATCTACAACCCAGGCGACGGCATCTACGACCTCAACAATCCTGCCGGCCGTGAATCCACATTTTCTCTGGATGAGAACGCCCACCGAAGAATACGTGCGGGGCTCGAACGCTGGGCTGAAGTCTTGACCTTGAAGCCCGGCTACCGGCCAGGCATCATCAATCTGGGCACATACGACGACTACATTGCCAGCGCCTACAGCAACAACATCAACGATGAAGACGATCCAAGCGGTATAAAGATCACTGCTCTACAAGCAGCCTTATTGAACAAGTTGAAGGAAAACGATTTCAAGCAGGCGCACGCCGTGATCCTTATAGGCTCGCAGCCCCTTGATACCCTTCCAGTCACGCCCAGCCTACTCCCCCTGACGGACCAAGTCGACTACAACGCCGTCATGTTCCACGAACTAGGCCATACATTAGGGATCACAAACACTATCGGGGACTGGTACGGTTCGGGCACTGCCACGCCTTACTTCTACTCCTACCTGAACCGTTGGGCGACGGGCTTGCGCGACGACAATGGCAAGCCCGCCAAGCCCTATCAAGCCGTGCTCTGCGTCCCCTGCAATAATCCCTATGACCCCGATGCCTTCGATCTGCGCAAAAATCAAGGCTACTTTACTGGCCAACATGTGCAAGAAGTGCTCGATGGCGCCATGCCCGGCATCCCCGTCAGCATTCTTTACGACCAAAACGATCCGCAAGCCAGCGTAGACCCGGACTATATGAGCCACATCGAACTGCGCAACAGCCTGATGAGCCACCAGCCCTATCGCAACTACACGGGCTTCATGGAAGCGGAGCTCGCCGCCCTGCAGGACCTGGGCCTGGAGATCGACCGGCGCAATTTCTTCGGTTATTCGGTCTATGGCAACGACGCCACGCTGACCAACAATAAGGGGTTTTTCGCCCGCAATGCCGAGGGCACGGCCTATACCTGCCCGGCCAATACAACCAGGCCACCCAGGGCCTGGGACTGCACATCTACGGCGAGCGCAACACCATCACCCAAACCGCCGATCTGCTCAGCACCGGCCCCGGCGGGGTGGGCGTGCGCGTGGACGGCAGCGAGAACACATTGATCATCCCCCGGGCCACCCGCATCCACGCTCAGGGCTGGTACGGCCGCGGCCTGCAATTCAGCTATGGCCGCCGTCACACTATCGTGCAGCAGGGCGAGGTGCGCGCCGATGGCCAGGACGGCGTGGGCGCACTGTTCGACTTCGGCAACAATGCCAAAGGCAACTCAGTCGCCTACCGCGGCTCCTGGCTGTGGAAAGTCGACGGCAAGGACTATGTGCCCCCCGAGATTCTGCAAGGCGCGCTGATCAGCAGCTATGACCTTTCGGGCCCGCTTTCGGGCCGCAAGGCGGCCATCCAGATTGCTGACAACGCCTGGGTGCGGAACATCAACATCCTGCAGGGCGCCAGCCTCCAGGGCGACATCCTGTCCAATTACTCCTCGCGCGATGAGGACGGCGAAC